>DASZVY010000013.1:0-84903 GCA_035546855.1 Nitrobacter sp.
CGCCGAAGGTCATCGTGCCGAGGCAGATCTCCGACACGAACAATCCGGTGTTGCCGAGCTGATTGTATTTCATGGAAATCCTCCGCGGGGTTCAGGGCGGAAGGATCGTAAGCTCCGGCCAGTGCTCTTTCCAGCGCAACGCCTTTTCCATGTACCTGTCAGGGAGAAAATTCGGCGTCCGGTTGGGGCGAACAATCATATTGAAAATGTCATCGAAGCCGCGCGGTGCATAAACCTCCGTCTCATCGCGATTTGCGCGAATACCCACTTGCGCGTTGTGCATAAGGAAACGGTCGATGCCATCAGTCGCGCGCGCGAGCCGAGGATAGGGTTTGCCGAATTTTTGTTCATACCAGAGATGCACGCGCGCCTGGTTGCGCAGTTCCACCGCGATGCCAAGGTCGGCGAAGAGCGCTGCGGCACGCTTGATCGCCGCATCCTCCGCTTCCCACGACACGTCGGGATCGAAATAGAAGATGTCGTAGTCGCGGATCCCATGATCGGGTCGCCTGTTCGTGCGCGCGTTCCATACCGTCTGGAACAGCGCGCCGGAGACAAGCCAGCAATCGGGCAGGGCGAGCGCCGGCAGCCGCTCCAGCACGATGCGGTTGAACGGATTGCAGCGAACGATTTCAAGGAATTCGAAACGAGTCATCGCCGCCACATTGCCATCGCGCGCGAAGGCCGGCACGGTCGAACAAACACCATTGCTGGGGACAATTCATGCAAACCGAGTTTGTCGGGCTCGCCGCCGCGTTCCTGACCACTGTCGCGTTTCTGCCGCAGGTGATCCACACGCTGCGCACGCGCTCGACGCACGACATCTCGCTGCGCATGTATTCGCTTTACACCGTCGGCATCTTCCTGTGGCTGGTCTATGACCTGCTGCTGCACGACGTGCCGCTCATCGCGTCGAACTTCGTCACGCTTATTTTTGCCGCCACGATCCTGACGCTGAAGCTACGTCACGGGTGACTTGAACGTGTTGTAGGCGTCCATCACATGCGTGGAATAAACCATCGCCGCGCCCGCATTGACCATGATGCCGACACCGAGTGCTTCCGAGATCTCTTCCTTGGACGCGCCGGCCCTGATTGCGCCTTGCGTGTGCGCGTTGATGCAGCCGTCGCAGCGCAGCGTGATTGCCACCGCCAGCGCGATCAGTTCCCGCGTCTTGGCGTCGAGATGGGTGAATTTGGACGTCGCGTGGTGGAACTCCGCATAGGCCTTCACGGTGTCGGGCACCGATGTACCCAGTTCCTTCACGCCCGCGCGAACCTGATCGCCGTACTGTTTCCAGTCCCTGATCATCTCCCGTTTCCTTTCCTTTGATCCGGAAACAGGAAACGCGCCTTTGACACCGCGCGCAATCGTTCGGCCGCGATGACCGGGATTGCGATTGTCGCAAGCGGCGTTCAGCTCAGGCGACTGGCGGCCTGCGGTTGTTCGGCGAAGGCCCGCGCTGGAAGGGCGAACACGCCCGGCGCCTTGTTGGGAATGGTGCTGGTCCACAGGACCCTGGACAGTTCGAGATCGGAATAAAGATGCGGGAAGTTCTCGCCCTGGCTGTTCGCTTCCCATTTCAGCTTGTCGCCGAGATTGTCCGCGTCCAGCGCAACCAGCATCAGTCCCGTCGCCTGCGCAAAATGCCGGTTGAGCGTGCCCGCAAGCTGCGCCGCGGTGGAAAGGTGGATGAAGCCATCGCGCTTGTCGTCGGCCGAACCGCGATAGACACGCGCGGCCTGCGCCGCCTGCCATTCGTCGGTATGCAGGATCTTAAAGACGAGCATTCAATCTCCCCAGTGCCAGTGCCAGCCGCCTTCGGTCTTGTACGCCGCAAGCACGATCATCGGCACAACGAAAAGCACAAGACTAGCCATCGCCGCCAGCCCCCAATCGCGATGGGGTAAATAATGTTGGATGAAATATTTGCTGGCGAGCACGCCGCCGAGAAGCACGGCGAGATGCACCCAGCCCTTCCAGTTCAGCGGAAGGCCCGTGCCGTAGCCGATATATTTCGGCCGGAACCAGTACTCGCGATTGTCCATGCCGCCCCGGTTCGGAGGAAATTCACGCTGCCTGCTGGGTTCCACCCACCGTCAGGCCGTCGATGCGCAGCGTTGGCTGGCCGACGCCGACCGGCACCGACTGCCCGTTCTTCCCGCAGGTGCCCACGCCCGTGTCGAGCTTCAGGTCGTTGCCGACCATGGTGATCCTGGTGAGCGCGGTCGCACCATCGCCGATCAGGGTCGCACCCTTGATGGCGGGGCCGATCTTGCCGTTCTCGATCAGATAGGCCTCGGTGCAGGAGAACACGAACTTGCCGTTGGTGATGTCCACCTGTCCGCCGCCGAAGTTCGTCGCGTAGATGCCTTTGTCCACGCTCGCGAGGATTTCGCCGGGGTCCTTGTCGCCCGCCAGCATGTAAGTGTTGGTCATGCGCGGCATGATGTTGCTCGCATGGCTCTCACGCCGCCCATTGCCCGTCGGCGCCACGCCCATCAGCCGCGCGTTCTGGCGGTCCTGCATATAGCCTTTCAGGATTCCGTCCTCGATCAGCACCGTGCGCGAGGTCGGCGTACCTTCATCGTCGATGGTGAGCGAACCGCGGCGATTGGCGATGGTGCCATCGTCCACTACCGTCACGCCCGGCGCGGCGACACGCTGGCCGAGAAGTCCTGCGAACGCGCTCGTCTTCTTGCGGTTGAAGTCGCCTTCGAGCCCGTGGCCGATGGCTTCATGCAGCAGGATACCGGGCCAGCCGGGCCCGAGCACCACTTTCATCTCGCCGGCAGGAGCCGGGATGGAAGAGAGGTTCACCACCGCTTGGCGCAGCGCTTCGTCCACCGCCGCCTGCCAGTATTCCGGCTTGAGATAGTGTTCGTAGCCTTCGCGGCCGCCGCCGCCGAAGCTTCCGGATTCCTGACGCCCGTCCTTCTCCACCACGACCGAAACATTGAGGCGCACCAGCGGACGGATATCGCGATAGATCTCCCCGCCCGACCGAACGATCTCCACGATCTGCCACGACGCGGCGAGGCTGGCAGACACCTGCTTCACGCGGTCGTCCTTCTTGCGCGCGTATTCGTTCATGTCCGCGAGCAGCTTCACCTTCGTCTCGAAGCCGGCCGTGTTGAGCGGATCGATGTCGGTATAGAGCCTGGCGTTGGTGCGCGCCGGGGGCAGGGCGATGGCGCCGCCGTGGCCGCTCGCCACCGCCTTCACGGTCTGGCCCGCGCGCCTGATCGCGTCCTCGGACAGATCGGAGGCGTGGGCATAGCCCGTCATCTCGCCAGCGACCGAGCGCAGGCCGAATCCCTGCGTCGTGTCGAAGGTCGCGGCCTTGAGCCGGCCATCGTCGAAGGCGAAGGTCTCGCTCTGCTTATATTCCAGAAAGAGCTCGCCATCGTCGGAGCCTTTCAGCGATTCGTCCACGATGTTCTGGACGCGGCCACGGTCCATGCCGGTGCGGGTGAAAAAGAGTTCGTCGGGTGAGGTCACGGGGTGCGACTCCGGGCTCGGGAATGGGTTCTGCGTGGAATATGGCCATTGCAGCGGCGAACGTCACCTGCGGCACCGCCCCGTGCCATAAGGTCGCAATGACTTTAAGGGCTTAGCCCCTCTAAATCCTTCACCTTATTCCGGTTCGCGCGGGGCTTGCGCGGGCCCGGGGAACTTATGCGAGGTCGCCTGATGTTTGTGAAAAAGATCGGCGCCGGGTTGTCGGGGGCATTTGCGCTGGGCGGCGCGTTCCTCTGGTCCACGGCGGCTTCAGCTCTCCCGCAGGACTGGGAGACCGGTTTCCAGCCCGCCGCGTCGCCGGTGATGGAGCGGATCGAGGATTTCCACAAGGAGCTCCTCGTCATCATCACGCTGGTGTCGCTGTTCGTGCTGGCGCTGCTCGTGTGGATCGTGCTGCGCTACAACCAGCGCCGCAATCCGGTCCCCAGCAAGACAGCGCACAACACGCTGCTCGAGGTGGCTTGGACGATCATTCCGGTCATCATTCTCGTCATCATCGCGATCCCCTCCTTCCGTCTGCTCTACTACGAAATGGATATCCCGACGCCGGACGTCACCATCAAGGCGATCGGCAAGCAGTGGTTCTGGAGCTACGAATATCCGGCCAGCAACTTCACCTTCGACTCGCTCGGCCTTTCCAATGCCGACGCGGACAAGGCGCATGAGCCGCACCTTCTTGGTGTGGACAACGCCGTCTATGTGCCGGTCAACAAGGTGATCGAGGTCGAGACCACCGGCGCGGACGTGATCCATAGCTGGGCAGTGCCGCAGTTCGGCGTGAAGATGGATGCGGTGCCCGGCCGCATCAACCACACCTGGTTCAAGGCGACGCAGATCGGCACGTTCTACGGCGAATGTTCCGAGCTTTGCGGCGCGCGCCACGCGTTCATGCCCATCGAGGTGCATGTGGTCTCCGAGGCCGACTACCAAAAGTGGCTCGCCGGCGCCAAGAAGAAGTTCGCCGCGATCAACGACACAAGCGCGACCCAGGTCGCCGCGAAGTAAGCAAGGACAACGGATATGGCTGACATCGCTCACGCCCACGAAGACCATCCGCATGGCTGGCGGCGCTACGTCTATTCGACGAACCACAAGGACATCGGAACGATGTACCTGGTGTTTGCGATCATAGCCGGCATCATCGGCGGCACGCTCTCCATGTTCATGCGCGCCGAGCTGATGTATCCGGGCCTGCAGGTGTTCAAGGAGCCGCACACCTTCAACGTGTTCGTCACCGGCCACGGCCTGATCATGGTGTTCTTCATGATCATGCCCGCGATGATCGGCGGCTTCGGCAACTGGCTCGTGCCGCTCATGATCGGCGCGCCGGACATGGCGTTCCCGCGCATGAACAACATTTCGTTCTGGCTCTTGCCGTTTTCCTTCACGTTCCTGATTGCCTCGATGTTCGTCGAAGGCGACTCGGGCGGCATGGGCGTGGGCGGCGGCTGGACCCTTTACGCGCCGCTCTCCACTTACGGCTCGCCCGGACCTGCGATGGACTTCGCGATCTTCTCGCTCCACATCGCCGGCGCGTCCTCGATCCTGGGCGCGATCAACTTCATCACCACGATCTTCAACATGCGCGCGCCGGGCATGACCCTGCACAAGATGCCGCTGTTCGTGTGGTCGATTCTGGTGACCGTGTTCCTGCTGTTGCTGTCGCTGCCGGTGCTTGCGGGCGCGATCACCATGCTGCTGACGGACCGCAACTTCGGCACCACGTTCTTCTCGCCGGAGGGTGGCGGTGATCCGGTGTTGTTCCAGCATCTGTTCTGGTTCTTCGGCCATCCCGAAGTGTACATCCTGATTCTGCCGGGCTTCGGCATGATCAGCCAGATCGTCTCGACCTTCTCGAAGAAACCCGTGTTCGGCTATCTCGGCATGGCCTACGCCATGGTCGCCATCGGCGGCATCGGTTTCGTGGTCTGGGCGCACCACATGTACACGGTCGGCATGTCGTCCGCGACGCAGGCCTATTTCGTCGCGGCGACGATGGTGATCGCGGTGCCGACGGGCGTGAAGATCTTCTCGTGGATCGCGACGATGTGGGGCGGCTCGATTGAATTCCGGACACCCATGCTGTGGGCGATCGGCTTCATCTTCCTGTTCACGGTCGGCGGCGTCACCGGCGTCGTGCTGGCGAACGCGGGCGTCGATCGCGTGCTGCAGGAAACCTACTACGTGATCGCGCACTTCCACTATGTGATGGGCGTCGCCGCGGTGTTTGCGATCTTCGCCGGCTGGTACTACTGGTTCCCGAAAATGTCGGGCTACATGTATAACGAGACGATCGGCAAGCTTCATTTCTGGGTGATGTTCATCGGCGTCAACATCCTGTTCTTCCCGCAGCATTTCCTCGGGCTGTCGGGCATGATGCGGCGTTCCGTCGACTATCCCGATGCTTTCGCGGGCTGGAATTTCATCTCGTCGATCGGCGCTTATATCTCGGCGTTCGGCGTGCTGATCTTCGTCTATGGCGTGATTGAAGCGTTCGCGAAGAAGGTGCCCGCCGTCGACAATCCGTGGGGTGCGGGTGCAACGACGCTGGAATGGACGCTGTCCTCGCCGCCGCCGTTCCATCAGTTCGAAACGTTGCCGCGCATTCAGTAATCGCTGAACTGTCATCCCCGCGAAAGCGGGGATCCAGTACATACCGGCACCTTGCGTAAAGTGCCGAACGTTTTGAATACTGGCTCGCCCGGTCAAGCCGGGCGATGACCCTAATACCAGAGTGAGACCGGGAAACATTGTCTGTCCTCGACCAGAATGCCCTTGATCTGCCGCTGCCTCGCATCTCGGAGGCGAGCGTCGGCGACTATGTCGCGCTGCTGAAGCCGCGGGTGATGTCCCTGGTCGTGTTCACGGCCATGGTCGGGCTGTTTCTGGCGCCCGGTCACGTTCATCCGGTGCTGGCGATCACCTCGATTCTCTGCATCGCAGTCGGCGGCGGCGCGTCCGGTGCGCTCAACATGGCGCTCGAGGGCGATATCGACGCCTTGATGACGCGCACCGCCAACCGGCCGATTCCCCGCGGGCGCGTGACGGCGTCGGAGGCGCTGGCCTTTGGCCTGACCCTGGCGTTCTTCTCCGTCATGACGCTCGGCATTCTCGTGAACTGGATCGCGGGCGCGCTGCTGGCGTTCACGATCTTCTTCTATGTCGTGATCTATACGATGTGGTTGAAGCGCTGGACGGCGCAGAACATCGTGATTGGCGGCGCAGCGGGTGCGTTGCCGCCGGTGGTCGCATGGGCGGCCGCGACCGGCTCGCTCTCGGTCGAGCCGATCCTGCTGTTCCTCGTCATTTTCTTCTGGACCCCGCCGCACTTCTGGGCGCTGGCCCTGTTTCGCAACGAGGACTACACCCGCGCCGGCGTGCCGATGCTGCCGGTCGTGGCCGGTCCCGACGCAACGCGCCTTCAGATTTTACTCTATACCGTCGTGCTGGTGGCGACGGCCGCGGCGCCGTGGCCGATGGGCTATTTCGACGCGATTTACGGTGTGGCGTCGCTGATCCTCGGAGCCGGCATGCTTGGCCTGGCGATCAACGTCTATCGCTATCGCACCGGCAGCGCGGCGCTGCGCGCGACGCGAAAGCTGTTCGCCTTTTCAATTCTGTATCTCTTCGCGCTGTTTGCCATTCTCCTGCTCGAGGTGGTTGCGAAAGCCATCGCGCCGTTGATCTGGTAGAAGAGGGTACATGAGCCGATGGACAAGGAGCACAAGCCGGACGGGATCGTCCTCACCGAGGCGCAGAAGAAGCGACGTCGCGAGCGTTCGCTCGCCATCGCCTGGGCGCTCGGAATCCTGGTGGTTCTGTTCTTCGCGGTTACCATGGTTAAGGGACCGGCCGTCCTGGTCCGGCCGATGTGAGTCACATGACCGACACGCCGCCAGCCGCTGACATGCCGTCCGCCGCCCGCAAGGCGCAACGGATCGGTCGCGACGTGAAGATCGGCGCGGCCTGCGGGCTGCTGGTCGCGGCGATGGTCGGCGCATCCTATGCGGCGGTGCCGTTCTACAACTGGTTCTGCCGCGCCACCGGGTTCAACGGCACCACGCAGGTCGCCAAGGCTGCGCCGCAAGGCGAACCGCTGGCGCGGACCGTGGCGGTGCGGTTCGATTCCAACGTGTCCGGCGGGTTGCCCTGGAAGTTCGAGCCCGAACAGACCGAGATTCAAGTCCATATCGGTCAGGTGAAGACAGTCTATTACACCGTGACCAACCAGTCGGCGCGGACCACGACCGGGCAGGCTGCCTACAACGTCGCGCCGCTGACGGTCGGATCGTATTTCACCAAGATCAACTGCTTCTGCTTTACCGAGCAGACCCTGAAGCCGGGCGAGAAGCGCGAGATGCCCGTCGTGTTCTATGTCGATCCCGCCTTCGCAGCGGATCGCGAGAACGACGGCACCAACACCCTCACGTTGTCGTATACGTTCTATCCTGTGAAGGATCCTGCGCCGGAGCCGGTGGCTGAGCGCGAGCCGGACAAGGGCAAGGGATGACCGGGCGGAACGACGTGACGATTTTTGAGACGAAGATGTGCCGGCGGCGACTGGCATTGCATACGGAGAGACTTTAATGGCGACGGCGCAAGCGAAGCATCACGATTATCACCTCGTCGATCCGAGTCCGTGGCCGTTCGTCGGCTCGATTTCGGCCTTCGTCATGGCCGTCGGCGCCATTAGCTGGATGCATCACCTCTACAGCGCGGCGCCGATCGTGTTCGGCATCGGCACCATCGGCGTGCTCTACACGATGGCGAGCTGGTGGGGCGATGTCATCAAGGAGGCTCAGTTCAAGGGCGACCATACCCGCGTGGTCCAGATCAGCCATCGCTACGGCATGATCCTGTTCATCGCCTCCGAGGTGATGTTCTTCGTGGCCTGGTTCTGGGCCTTCTTCAACTCTTCGCTGTTCCCGGCCGACCCGGTTCATGTGACCCGCGCCGCGCTGTTCGGCGGCGTGTGGCCGCCCAAGGGCATCGAAACCTTCGATCCCTGGCACCTGCCGCTGCTCAACACCCTGATCCTGCTGACCTCGGGCACCACGGTGACCTGGGCCCACCATGCGCTGCTGGAGAACGATCGGCAGGGCCTGAAGTGGGGCCTGGCCCTTACGATCGCGCTCGGCATCTGCTTCACCTGCGTGCAGGCCTACGAATATCACCACGCCGAGTTCAGCTTCGCGGGCAATATCTATGGCGCGACCTTCTTCATGGCGACCGGCTTCCATGGCTTCCACGTGCTGGTCGGCACCATCTTCCTGATCGTCTGCCTGATCCGCGCGATGAAGGGGCACTTCACGCCGACCCAGCACCTCGGCTTCGAGTTCGCCGCCTGGTACTGGCACTTCGTGGACGTGGTCTGGCTGTTCCTGTTCGTCTGCATCTATGTCTGGGGCAACGGCGCCGGAGCCATGGCGCACGCCGCAGCGCATTGAGCGGGATAATCTGTTAAAGGGAAGGGGCGGCCGCCGGGCCGCCCTTTTCTGCTTTTCGGCGATGGTGATGAACGACGACGACACGCCCGTTTCGGTCTATCAGAGCGCGATGCGAGGCATTGCTTGCAGGTGTCCGCGCTGCGGCCGCGGCAAGCTCTATCAGGGATTTCTGACGCTGCGGCCGGCCTGCGAGCATTGCGGGCTGGACTATGCCTTCATGGACTCCGGCGATGGCCCTGCGGTGTTCGTCATCCTGATCGCCGGCTTCATCGTCGTGGCCGCGGCGCTGATCGTCGAGGTCAAGTACCAGCCGCCGTTCTGGGTGCACGCCGTGCTTTGGATCCCGCTGGTGTTGGCCGTGACGCTGTGGCCGCTGCGCGCCGTGAAGTCCCTGCTGATCGCATTGCAATTCCACCACAAGGCCGCCGAAGGCCGGCTGATCGATCGCGAGTCCAAATGAGCAGTGCCGAGACACGATCCGGGCCGGGGTTCGGCTTCGGACTCTTCACCCTTTTGCTGCTGGCGGTTTTCGTGGGCCTCGGCATCTGGCAACTGCAGCGCCGGGTCCAGAAGCATGCACTCATCGCCGCGCTGGATACGCGGCTCGCGGCCGCGCCGGCGCCGCTTCCGCCGCCGGCGCAGTGGAAGACGTTGTCGCCCGCGGTCGACGAGTTCCGCCGCGTGACGTTCACGGCGACCTATGAGCGGCGCCCCGATGTCATGGTGTTCTCGTCCGGCTCGGCAATCCGGAGCGACGTCAGCGGTTCCGGCACCTGGGCGTTCCTGCCCGCGCGCCTGCCGGATGGCAACGTCGTCGTCGTCAACGCCGGGTTCGTTCAGAACACCATGCAGGATCGCGCCCAGCAGGATCAGGCGGTGGCCAAGCTGGTCACGGGCGCTCCGGTGACGATGACCGGCTATCTGCGGTTTCCCGAAACGGCCGGCATGCTGACGCCGAAGGCGGACACCGGCAAGCGGCTGTGGTTCGGGCGTGATATCGGCGCAATGACCCAGGCGCTCGGCTGGGCGCCCGATGGGCACATCGCGCCGTTCTACATCGATCTCGAATCGCCAGTGCCCCAGAACGGCATTCCGAAGCCGGGGCCGTTGCAGGTCCACCTGCGCGACGATCACATGCAATACGCCATCACCTGGTTCGGTCTCGCGGCGGCCGTGCTGATCGCCTTCGGAGTATGGTGGCGCGGGCAGCGGCGGCGGGCGTGATCGCGAGTCCGCAAACGAGGGCAAAACGGCCTTCCGGCTGTCAGGCCATTGTGGCACGTCGGTGCCGACTGACAGACTGAGGCCATGACGTCCGTGCCCTCCGCTCCCGTGTCCGCTACTTCCTCGCCCGCCCGAACCGCCCTGATCGTCGTCGACGTGCAGCGCGCGTTCGATCAATGGGAGGCGGCAGGCAAGCGCCGCAACAATCCGGATGCGGTGGCGCGCATCGCCGATCTGCTGGCGGCGTTCCGCGCGCAGGCCGCGCCCGTCATCCACATCCGCCACGAAGGCACGCGGCCAGGCTCGTCGTTCCTGCCGGGCGGCGCAGGTTACGCCGTGAAGGACGAGGCGCGGGAGCGCCCCGGCGAGCCGGTCATCGTGAAGCGCGTCAACAGCGCCTTCATTGGCACCGATCTGGAAGCGCGGCTGCGCGCGGCGGGAATCACGCGGCTGATGATCTGCGGCGCGACGACGAATCACTGTGTCGAGACCACGACGCGCATGGCCGGCAACCTCGGCTTCGACGCCTGGCTGGTGCGTGACGCCACCTGGACGTTCGACCGGGTCGGCCCGGATGGCGATGTCCATCGCGCCGAGGACATCCACGCCATGACGCTGGCCAATTTGAACGGTGAATTCGCCCGGATCGTGCCGGCATCGGAGGCCATCGCGGCCCTTCGCGGGGCATGAACGGCGGAGCAGACTTCCACTTCTCCCAAAACCCACTATGGTGCCGTGCGGAGGTGACGCGAAGCGCACTCCGTTTATCTATCAATATCAAAGGCTTGACCGTCAGCGGCGCCTTTGGAGGACGCGTTGGCGAGATATATTTCGACACGGGGCGAGGCCCCGAAACTGGGTTTCTGCGATGTGATGTTGACCGGGCTCGCCCGCGACGGCGGGCTCTATGTGCCCGAGGTCTGGCCGCGGCTCTCGCCCGAGACGTTCGCCGGCTTTTTCGGCCGGCCCTACTGGGAAGCCGCCGTCGAAGTCATCCGGCCCTTTGTCGGCGGCGAGATTTCCGATGCCGACCTCGGCCGCATGGCCAATGAGGCGTACGCCACCTTTCGCCATCCCGCCGTGGCGCCGCTCGACCAGACCGGCCCGAGCCAGTTCGTGCTGGAATTGTTTCACGGGCCGACGCTCGCGTTCAAGGACGTGGCGATGCAGTTGATCTCGCGGCTGATGGATCACGTGCTGGCGCAGCGCGGACAGCGCACCACCATCGTGGTCGCGACCTCCGGCGATACCGGCGGCGCGGCGGTCGAGGCGTTCGCCAACCGCGACCGGGCCGATCTCATCGTGCTGTTTCCGAACGGCCGCATCTCCGAGGTGCAGCGGCGCATGATGACGACATCGGGCGCGCCCAACGTGCATGCGCTCGCGGTCGACGGCACCTTCGACGATTGCCAGGCGATCGTGAAAGGGTTGTTCAACAACCATCGCTTTCGCGACTCCGTGGCGCTGTCCGGCGTCAACTCGATCAACTGGGCGCGCATCGTCGCGCAGGTGGTCTATTACGTCACCTCCGCCGTCGCGCTCGGCGCGCCGTCGCGCACCGTCGATTTCACCGTGCCGACCGGCAATTTCGGCGACATCTTCGCCGGCTATGTCGCGAAGAGGATGGGCTTGCCGGTGCGCTGCCTGCGGATCGCCGCCAACGTCAACGATATCCTGGCGCGCACGCTCAAGACCGGCATCTACGAGGTGCGCGAGGTCCATGCCACCGCGTCGCCGTCGATGGACATCCAGGTCTCGTCGAATTTCGAGCGGCTGCTGTTCGAGGCCACCGGCCGCGACGCCACGCTGGTGCGTGCGCTGATGGCGTCGTTGCGGCAGTCCGGCCGTTTCGTGCTGCCGGATCAGGTGCTCGCCGCGATCCGCGGCGAGTTCGACGCCGGCCGCGCCGACGAGACCGAGACCGCGGCCGCGATCCGCGCGGCCTGGCGTGAGGCCGGCGATCTCGTCGATCCGCACACCGCGGTGGCGCTCGCGGTCGCCGACCGGGACGCGCCGGAGTCCGGGATCCCGAACATTGTGCTGTCGACGGCTCACGCCGCCAAATTCCCCGATGCGGTCGAAGCCGCCTGCGGCGTGCGGCCGCAATTGCCGGGATGGCTCGACGGGCTGATGACAAAGCCCGAGCGCGTCACGACGGTCGCGAACGATCAGGCCGAAGTCGAGCGGGTGGTGCTCTCGGTGAGCCGCGCAGCCAAGCAGGGAGTCGCCCGATGAGCGTCGAAATCAGCAAACTGCCGTCGGGCCTCACCGTCGTCACCGACACCATGCCGCATCTGGAGACCGCCGCGCTCGGCGTGTGGACCGGCGTCGGCGGACGCGACGAAAAGCCCGACGAGCACGGCATTTCCCATCTTCTTGAACACATGGCCTTCAAGGGCACCAGCACGCGCACCGCGCGGGAGATCGCCGAGGAAATCGAAGCGGTCGGCGGCGATCTCAACGCCGCCACCAGCGTCGAGACCACGGCCTATTACGCGCGGGTGATGAAGGCTGACGTGCCGCTGGCGCTCGACGTGCTGAGCGACATCCTCTCCAATCCGAGCTTCGCGACCGACGAACTCGAGCGCGAGAAGAGCGTGATCGAACAGGAGATCGGTGCCGCGCAGGACACGCCCGACGACGTCGTGTTCGAGCACCTGAACGAGCTGTGCTATCCGGATCAGCCGATGGGCCGCTCGCTGCTCGGGACGCCGAAGACGCTCAAGCGGTTCGACAGCAGCATGCTGCACGGCTACCTCGCCACGCATTATCGCGGCCCGGACATGGTCGTGGCTGCCGCCGGCGCGGTCGATCACCGGCAGGTCGTGGCCGAGGTCGAGCAGCGCTTCGCGCGTTTCGAAGCCACGGCGGCGCCGAAGCCGCAGCCGGCGATGTTCGGCAAGGGTGGCTCCAAGGTCGTGCATCGCGACCTTGAACAGGCGCACCTGACGCTGGCGCTGGAGGGCGTGCCGCAGACCGACCTGTCGCTGTTCAGCCTGCAGGTGTTCACCAACATCCTCGGCGGCGGCATGTCCTCGCGGCTGTTCCAGGAGGTGCGGGAAAAGCGCGGCCTGTGCTATTCGATCTATGCGTTTCACGCGCCTTATGCCGATACCGGCTTTTTCGGCCTCTACACCGGCACCGATCCGAGCGACGCGCCGGAGATGATGGAAGTGATCGTCGACGTCATCAACGATGCGGTCGAGACGCTGACCGAGGCGGAGATCGCGCGTGCCAAGGCGCAGATGAAAGCCGGACTGCTGATGGCGCTGGAAAGCTGCAGCGCCCGCGCCGAGCAGCTCGCCCGCCACATGCTCGCTTACGGCCGCCCGCAGACCGTGCCGGAATTGATGGCCCGCATCGATGCGGTCAGCATCGAATCGGCGCGCGACGCGGCACGAGCCTTGTTGTCGCGCAGCCGGCCCGCCGTGGCCGCGCTCGGCAGCGGCAGGGGGCTGGACACGGCGGTGGCTTTTGCGGAAGGATTGACGCAGGCCAGAGTTCGTCTGCACTAGAGCGGGACGAGGAAAGGGTGGAGCGGTTTTTCGCCCGTATCCCGTTCTTCGATCCGAAATCATCGTGATCGAGGCGAACTGCCGGCATCGAGGGACGGTCATGGCGCTGTTTCGTTTGCCATCAAGTGCGTCGGCGGCGTTGGTGCCGCGGGGTCACGGCCTGTTGCTGCGGGCGCCGCAGATGGCCGACTTTCTGCAGTGGGCGCATCTGCGCGATTACAGCCGGGCCTATCTCACGCCGTGGGAGCCGATCTGGCCATCGGACGACCTGACGCGTGCCGGCTTCCGGCGCCGGTTGCGGCGCTATGCCGAGGACATGGCTGGCGACAGGTCCTATCCGTTTCTCGTCTTCCGTGAGGCCGACGGCGTCATGGTCGGCGGCGTGACGCTCGCCAATGTCCGGCGCGGCATCGTGCAGGCCGGCACGATCGGCTACTGGATCGGCGAGCCCTATGCCGGCCAGGGCTATATGACCACGGCGCTGCGCGTCCTGTTGCCGACCTTGTTCGGCGAACTCAATCTGCACCGCATCGAGGCCGCCTGCATTCCCACCAATGCGCCTTCGATCCGGGTGCTGGAGAAAAGCGGCTTCACCCGCGAGGGGGTGGCGCGGCGCTATCTCTGCATCAACGGCGTCTGGCAGGACCATCTGCTGTTTGGCATGCTGCACGAGGATTTCCGCGGCTGAGCGCCGCGCCCGCCCGGACGCGGTTTTGCGCCTTGGGTTCGCCGCCATTGGCTTGCTATAAACCTCCGCATCCGCAAACCGAGGTCCGAGCCAATCCTGGCTGAGCCAAATCTTGCCTGAGCTGAGTCTTGTCTGAGCAACAGCATCCCGGAAAATGACAGAGCAGGGTCGTAAACACGTGTCTTCCACAGCCGCATCGTCTCGCCGCCGCGCCGCGCTGGCCATTGTCTCGGTTGCGGTCCTCTGTGCCGCCGTCTCGCCAACCCGGGCGCAATCGATCACCGACAGCTTCAAGGAAATGTTCGGCCTCAAGCCGAAGCCGGCTCCGGCGCCCGCGCCGGGCGCCCCCGCGTCCGTCCCCGACGACCTGACCTGTCCCCCTGTCACGATTCGGGCGGGAGCATCGACCTTCGCTGTCGGCCTGCCGGGCAAGGAGGCGAGCGGCACCGACCTGCGCTATCAGGCCGTCATCAGGCAAACGGCGCGGGAATGCGACTACAACACCGACACGCATGTGATCGCGACGCGGATCGGAGTTCAGGGGCGTGTCATCGTGGGGCCGGCCGGCGCGCCGCCGACGGTCGAAGTGCCGCTCCGTGTCGCCGTGGTCCAGGACGGGGTGACGCCGAAAACCATCGCGACCAAGGCCTACACGATTTCGGTGGCCGTGCCGTCCGATGACGGCGCTCCGTTCAGCTTCGTCGCGGACGATATTTCCTATCCGGCGCCGACGGGGACCGACGGCGATAAATACGTCTTCTATGTCGGGTTCGATCCGCAGGCGTTGAAGCCGGAGCCGCGCCGGCGGGCGAAGCGGCACAGGAGGTAATCAGCGCTACCTGCGCGAGCCCGCCGCGGACATTTGTATGCTGCCATGCCCGCCAACGGGTCCGGCTCCGCCAGCCCGATGACAGGCTCTCCGGCGGTATCCGGCATGCTGCAGCTATCATGCTCTCCGCTGCGCGCGCCGCTTGAAGACTGGATCATCCCTTTTTGCAGACGATGACGCCGGGACTCAATCATCCCCCTGGCCTACAGAACTTGGCAACAAAAAAGCCGGCGCGACATGGTCGCGCCGACTTTTGTTTTGACTGGCGTGCCGCTCAGTTGAGCTTGGCGCGGACTTCGTTGATGCCCTTGGCCGCCAGATCGTCGGCAACGGAGCCTTTGACCGACTGCGACAGGATCGTGGAGGCTGCGGTCACCGCGGCGTCCGCGGCTGCGGCGCGGACGTCGGCGAGCGCCTGCGCCTCGGCGAGCGCAATCTTGCCCTCGGCCGTCTTGGTGCGGCGAGCCACGAAATCTTCCATCTTCACCTTGGCTTCGGCGGCGATTCGCTCGGCCTCCGCCTTCGCCGACGTGATGATGTCCTGCGCCTCGCGCTCGGCGCTGGCGTGACGCGCCTTGTAGTCGGCGAGGAGCTTCGCAGCCTCCTCCTTCAGGCGGCGCGCCTCGTCGAGTTCGGCCTTGATCCGCTCGGCACGATTGTCGAGCGCGATCACGACCTTCTTGTAGGCGCCGGCGTAGCCGAACACGATCAGCAGCGCGACGAAGGCGATCGCAACCCAGACTTCGGGATCGTACAACAGCTCCATCTCGTTATCCCTTCAAGGAGGCTGCGACGGCGCTGTCGACCGCTTTGGTGTCGGGTGCCGTACCGATGAGCTGCTGCACGATGGCGGAGGCCGCGTCCGCGGCGATGCCGTGAACATTGCTCATTGCCGCAGCCCGCGTCGACGCAATGGTTTTCTCGGCATCCGCAAGCTTTCCGGCCAGCCGGTCCTCGAGCGACTTGCGCTCGGCTTCCGACTGGGCGTTCAGCTTCTCGCGGGTTTCCGCGCCGATTGCCTGGGCGCGGGCGCGGGCGGCGGCGAGTTCGGCCTCGTAGGCCTTCAGCGCCGCGTCCGACTCGTCCCGCAGCTTCTGGGCCGCGGCGAGATCGCCGTCGATCGCGTTCTGGCGATTGTCGAGGGTCTTGCTGACGCGCGGCAAGGCAAACCGCGAGACGATCACATAGAGCACAAGGAACGCGACGAACAGCGACACGAGCTGCGACGGGAACGTGCTCGTCTGGAACGGAGGAAACGGGGCCTTGTGGCCGCCGTCTGCCTCGGTGTGGGCGTTGCCATGACTTTCAGCCACGGTCTTCTCCTCTGTAGCGGACGAGGTCCGGCTGGCGGACCTCACTCAGCCCAGTGCGTGATCTTAGAGAGCGAACAGCAGCAGAAGCGCGATCAGCAGCGAGAAGATGCCGAGCGCCTCGGTGATGGCGAAGCCGAAGATCAGGTTGCCGAACTGGCCCTGCGCGGCCGACGGGTTGCGTATCGCGGCGGCAAGGTAGTTGCCGAAGATGACGCCGACGCCGACGCCGGCGCCGCCCATGCCGATGCAGGCAATGCCGGCACCAATATACTTCGCGGCGATCGGATCCATGGAAAGAACTCCTTGAGTTTGCTGGTTTGCTGGAAGAGGCCGAGCCGTCAGTGGCCCGGATGGATTGCATCGTTGATGTAGATGCAGGTGAGAATGGCGAACACGTAAGCCTGCAGGAAGCCGACGAGGATTTCCAGGGCCGACAGCGCGATGACCATGGAGAGCGGCAGCATCGCGCCGAGCCAGCCGATCGCGCCCCAGGCGCCGAGCATGGTGATGAAGCTCGCGAACACTTTCAGCGTGATGTGGCCGCCCAGCATGTTGGCGAACAGACGCACGCTGTGCGACACCGGCCGCGACAGGAACGAGATGATCTCGATCGCCATCACCAGCGGAAGGATGGCGATCGGAACGCCCTTCGGCACGAACAGTTTGAGGAATTTCAGGCCGTTCTTGTAGAAGCCGTAGATCAGCACGATCGCGAACACCAAAAGCGCCAGCGCCGCGGTGACGACGATGTGGCTCGACACCGTGAAGGTGTAGGGCACGTTGCCGATCAGGTTGGAGATCACGAGGAACATGAACAGCGTGAAGACGAAGGGGAAGAACTTCATCCCTTCCTTGCCCGCCGTGCTTCGGACCATCGTGGCGACGAATTCGTAACTCAGCTCCGCCACCGACTGGATGCGGGTCGGCACCAGCCTGCCTCCCGCGATCCCGCCGAGCATCAGCAGCGAAATCACCACGACCGTCAGGAACATGTAGGCCGACGAATTGGTGAACGCGATTTCCTGATTGCCGATGTGGCCGATCGTGAAAACCTTGTCGATAGCGAACTGGTGGATCGGATCGATCATCCGCGTGAATCTCTTGGTCTGCCGGCGCACCGGCGTTCAAACAATCAAGTCGTCTCGGCAGCCATCCGTCATCGGTGGGTCTGCTCGGGCATCACGCCTGCCGACCGCATCACGTTGATCACGCCAGCCGCGAAGCCAAGCAGGAAAAACACGATCAGCCCCCAGGGTGACGTCGACAGCACACGGTCGAATACCCAGCCAATCACCGCTCCGACGGCAACGCCCGCGATCAACTCGGACGACAGGCGGAAACCGCGCGCCAAGGCCGAAGCCCTGGCCGATGCGTTTCCGCTTTCAGTTCCGGGTTGGTCAGTCTCGATCCTGCGGTGCCCCCGGATTTCGGAGAGCCGTTGATCGAGATTTCCGAGCCTTGCGGAAAGCGCAGCCTCATCGGGAAGCGAATTGCCGCGATCTCCAGTCCCGCTGCTGTTTTTGTCCGTGCCGTCAGCCATGCCCTCGACACCCGAACAACGCTGCGATCTCTGAAAATAACGCCCCGTTACCCTTTAAAGCCGCGCGGACCATACTGACCGTCACAGGTCAAGTCAAGATGACGTCGTAACCAGCTAGGCCATTGATCCATAATAAATTTTTCATCCAGGAGGCGAGGGCTGCGGATCGTTGTCGCAGCGCAATAGCAAAGCTGCCCCCGGCAACCTTGCGCGGCGCGGGGCGCTCTGTTGGGATGGGCCAGGATGCTGCCCCAACCATCGAGGTTCCATGTCCCGTCCGATCGACTACTACTTCTCACTGACATCGCCCTGGGCCTATATCGGCCACGCGGTCTTTCAGAATCTCGTAAGCACTTATGATCTCAAGGTAAATTACAAGCCGGTGCAACTGGCCGAACTGTTTTCCGAAAGCGGCGGCCTGCCGCTCGCCAAGCGTCATCCGGTGCGGCAGCGTTACCGGATGCTCGAATTGCAACGCTGGCGGGACAAGCGCGGCCTGAATTTTCACTTCAAGCCCGCCTTCGTGCCATTCGACGGACGGCTGGCCGATGGCGTCGTGATTGCCGCGGTCGAGGCCGGGCACAATCCCGAACCATTCATGCGCCGCGCCTTCGCGGCGGTGTGGGAAGATCAGGCCAATCTCGCCGATGCCGCGACGATCGTCCGTCTCGCCGATCAAGCGGGGCTGCCGGGCGGGGCGTTGATCGAGCGATCGCCGGCGGAAGCGATCAGCGCGCAATACGAACAGAACCGGCAGGACGCGCTGGCCGCGGATGTGTTCGGCTCGCCGGCCTATGTGCTGAACGGTGAAACGTTCTGGGGGCAGGATCGTTTGGAATTGCTGGGCGATGCGTTGAAGTCGGGGCGCGCGCCCTATAGCTCGAAGGTGTCCTGACGCGGCCGGTCCGGGCCCGACATGCGCATTCCCGGCCCTGTGGAGGAAAGCATGACGACTGCTGCGACATCGCATCCAACGCTGGCCGGAATGGTCGTGGCGATCGCGATGCTGGCGGGTCTTGCCGCGCCCGCGATGGCGCAGAGCAAGCCGGACACCGAGAACGGGCGCTACACGCTCGCGCCGATCACCGATGGCTTCGTGAGGCTCGACACGCGCTCCGGCGTGGTGTCGCATTGCATGGACAAGGGGAGCGGCTGGGCGTGCTACGCCTTGCCGGATGAGCGCGCCGCGTTCGACGAGGAAATCGGCCGTCTTCAGCAGGAAAATGAAAAGCTGAAGACAGCGCTTGCGGCCCGCGAGCCGCCGGCCATGGGAAAGACCGACGAGGCCTTGCCGCAAGAAGCGCTGCCGAAGTCGGATCGGCTGAATCCGCCCGCGCCGAAATCCGCCGAGGCGGACCATAACAAGATCGAGATTCCGCTGCCGAGCGATCAGGACATGGATCGCGTAATGTCGTTCGTCGAGCGAGCCTGGCGGCGGCTGGTCGAGATGGCCAGTCGCCTGCAGAACGATTCCTCCGGGAAAATCTGAACGCTCACGATGACCGCACGCAGGCGCCGGACGAACGGTCAGCGACGTTTTCATCCCTGGAATGGTTGCGGTGAGGCATGAGCAGAAGCCGGTCGCTGTCCCGTACGCCGCCCTCGACCGCAACGGTCGACACGATTGCCTCGTCGCTCCTCACCGTCGAGACGTCGGGTGCGGGCTTCGTCGATCTGACGCGGGAGGTCGTGGCATTCGTGACCGAGGTCGCAGCCGGCGAGGGCGCGGTGACGCTGTTCGTTCGGCACACCTCCGCGTCGCTGACGATCCAGGAAAACGCCGATCCGTCGGTGCTGCACGATCTGATGACAACGCTCGATCGTCTTGCACCGGAGGACGCGGCCTGGACTCATGACACCGAGGGGCCCGACGACATGCCGGCGCACGTCAAGACCATGCTGACGGCAACGTCGCTGCACGTTCCGGTGCTGAACGGCCGGCTCGCACTGGGAACCTGGCAGGCGATCTATCTGATCGAGCACCGCGCGCGTCCGCATCGTCGCGAAATCGTGCTGCAATTCACGGGACGCCGCCGCTGAGCGGATCGCCGGGCATCTCGCCTGTTCGTTAACGGCGCGCGGCCGCGCGAATTAACTCCCTTGGCAGGTCGCGGGGCGCGTCACGGTATTGGACGCTTGCAAGATGGAGTCAGGGAGTGGACAATCGGGCTGGATCCCCGCTACGGGCGGTGGTCTATCTCCCTGGCGATGCTCATTTCCGTACCGCTCCGTCAGGCTCAAGCATTGGATGACATGACCGCAGCGACCAACACCCGTCTCGTGATTGCCGACGATCACCCGCTGTTCCGGGATGCGCTACGGCAAGCCGTGGCCGGCGTCATGGTGTCGGCGCGGATCGACGAGGCCGGCTCGTTTGAGGAATTGATGACGCTGCTGGAACGGGATTCCGATGTCGATCTGGTCCTGCTCGATCTCGCCATGCCGGGCGTCAGCGGATTCTCCGGCCTGATCTATCTGCGTGCGCAATATTCGGCGATTCCCGTCGTCGTGGTGTCGGCCAGCGACGACGTTGCGACGATTCGCCGCTCTCTCGATTTCGGCGCGTCCGGCTTCATTCCCAAGCGGTTCGGGCTTGAGGCGCTGCGCACTGCGATCCTCAAGGTGATGGACGGCGATGTCTGGATTCCGCCGGATGTCGATCTCTCCGCGGCCGGCGATCCCGAAATGACGCGGCTGCGCGATCGGCTGGTCACGCTGACGCCGCAGCAGGTGCGCGTGCTGATGATGTTGTCCGAGGGGCTGCTCAACAAGCAGATTGCCTATGAACTCGGCGTATCCGAAGCGACCATCAAGGCGCACGTGTCCGCGATCCTGCAAAAGCTGGGGGTGGAGAGCCGCACCCAGGCGGTCATTGCCGCGGCGCGCATCGCGGGCGACCAGTGGCGGCAGGGCGAGCCGACGCCGGGCTGAAGGCTGTTGAAAAGTCTCTCCGTCATTCCGGAGCGCGTCGAAGACGCGAACCCGGAATCCAGTATCCAAGAGTATTCTTCGAATTACTGGATTCCCGATAGCCGCCAATCGGGCCGCGCTGCGCGCGCGACCCTGGCGGCTTCGGGAATGACGGCGAGAATTTACAATAGAGTCCGTCAGACGCATTAAACTTGCCGGACAACAAACCCTCACTCCGCCGCCGCCACCATCTGCTGTGTACGCCATTGCCCGATCAGCGCGCGCAGCGACGCCGGCTTCAGCGGCTTGTTGAGCACCGAGATGCGCTCGATTCGCGCGGCATCGCGGACATGCGGGCTGCGGTCGGCGGTGATCAGGATGGCAGGAAGATTCTCGCCGAATTGCCGGCGAATCTCGCGGATGGCGGCGATGCCGTTGCCGCGGTCGAGATGATAGTCCACGAGAATACCGGTGATGCGCTCGCCCGCGGCGGCGATCGCTGCGATCGCCGTCTCCTGATCGCCGGCGGCGATCACCCGGGCGTCCCAGGATGTCAGCAGGGTGTTCATGCCGTCGAGGATGGCGGGATCGTTCTCGATGCAGACCACCAGCGCGCCGCTCATCGGGGCGCGGGCCAGCGGCGTGGTGCTGGTCACGGTGGTCATGTGATTGATGGTATCAGCGATCGGAACCGTGACCGAGAACATCGAGCCGCCGCTGCGGTTGGAATCGAGCGCGATGCTGTGGTCGAGCACGCGGGCGATGCGTTTCACGATCGACAGGCCGAGGCCGAGGCCGCGCGCGATCCGCGCGCCCTGTTCGAGCCGGTGAAATTCCTTGAAGATCTCGCCGCGCTTGAGAACGGGGATGCCGACGCCGGTATCGTAGACGCAGATCTGCAGCGACGCTCCGCGGCGGCGGCAGCCGACCAGCACGCGGCCGTGCGGAGTGTATTTGATGGCATTCGAAATCAGGTTTTGCAGGAGCCGGCGCAACAACAGCCGGTCGGAGGCGACCGGGAGCAGGCTCGGCACGAAGGTCAACCGGACGTCCTTGGCTTTCGCGATCGGCGCGAACTCGATCTCCACGGCGCGCATCAGGTCGCCGATGCGGAAGCTCGTGATGGAGGTGGTCATCGCGCCGGCGTCAAGCCGGGAAATGTCGAGCAGCGCGCCGAGAATTTCCTCGATCGCTTCGAGGGAGTCGTCGATATTTTCGACGAGGCGCGCGGTTTCGCCGCCGCTCTCCCGTTCGACCAGGCTTGTGACGTAGAGGCGCGCCGCGTTCAGCGGCTGCAGGATGTCGTGGCTCGCGGCGGCGAGGAACCGGGTCTTGGAATTGTTGGCTTCCTCGGCGGCGCTCTTGGCGCGCGCGAGTTCGGAGTTCAGGCGGGTCAGCTCCTCGGTGCGGTCGCGCACCCGCATCTCGAGCGTGGCGTTGGCGCGCTCGAGCGCCTCGGCGGACTCGATGCTCGGCGTCACATCCGAGAACGTCACCACCAGGCCGCCGTCGGGCATCCGGTTGGCGCGCACCTCGATGACGATGTTGCGGTCGGGCAGCCGCTCCAGGTAGGGCTGGCCTTCGGTGGTATAGGCGATCAGGCGGGTCTGCAGCGCCGCGTCCTTGCTGGTGGCCAGCTTGTCTCCCGCCCCGAGAAATTCCAGGATTTCCGTCAGGGGAATGCCGATCTGGACGATCTGGGACGGCAGACCGAGAATTTCGCCGAATTGCCGGTTGGAGCAGATCAGTTGCAGGTCGCGGTCGAATACCGCGATGCCCTGCCGTACGTGATTCAACGCCGTCTGCAGAATTTCGCGGTTGAAATGGAATGCGGCGTGGGAGTCGTCGAGCAGCTTCAGCGCGGCCTTGGCCGAGACCGTGCGCTTGCGCAGCAGCAGCGACATCACGAGGCGGGAGGAGGCCGCGCCGATCGACGAGGCGATCAGGTGTTCGGCATGCTGCAGCAGTTCGAAGTCGGCCGGCGCCGACGGCTCGAGTTCGACGTTGTGCTTGATGGCGAAGGCCTCGAACGACAGCCGCGCGCGCTCGGCTCCGAGGTACTGCGCCACGGTGGCGAAGATATCCTGCACGGTGACCGTGGTGCGCCAGCGGCGGAACGGCGGCGCGATCGGCGTCAGTTCGTTCGGAACGAAGACTTCCGCCTGCAGGCGCTCGATCGACGACGGCTGCCGCATCAGCGACAGCACGATGTAAGCGAGGATGTTGAGCCCGAGGCTCCAGACCGTGCCGTGCACCAGCGGCGACAGGTCGGCGCCGAGCAGCGCCTGCGGCCGCAGCGCTTCGATGCCGAACGGGCCTTCTTTCAGGAACTGGATTCCGGCGGTGGTTCCGTCGATGAAGCTCGGCAGGAACAGCGTATAGACCCACACGGCGAAGCCGATGAGCATGCCGCCGATGGCGCCGCGGGCGGTCGCGCGCCGCCACAGCAGGCCGCCGAAGAAGGCCGGCGCGAATTGCGCGATGGCTGCGAAGGACAGCAGGCCGATCGCCGCGAGCTGCGCATTGCCGAGCGCACGGTAGTAGAGATAGGCCATGATCATCATGGCGAAGATCGACAGCCGACGAACCTTCAATAGAAAGTGGCCGAAATCGCCGTGACCGTCGCCGTGACCGAGGTGCACGGCCGGGCTGCGCTGGAGCACCAGCGGCACGACGAGGTCGTTGGAGACCATGATCGCCAGCGCCACGCATTCGACGATCACCATCGCCGTGCCGGCCGACAGACCGCCGACGAAGACCGCGACGCTGAGCAACGTGGACTTGCCCGCGATGGGCAGCGCCAGCACGTACATGTCGCTGTCGACCGCGCCGAACGGGAAGGTGACGAGGCCGGCCAGTGCGATCGGAATGACGAACAGGTTGATCGCGACGAGGTAGAGCGGAAACAGCCATCGCGCCCGATCGACCTCCGCATCGCTGGTATTCTCGACGACGCTGACGTGGAATTGCCGCGGCAGCAGCATGATGGCGAGAAATGAGAGCGCGGCCATCGTCAGGAAATTTCCGACCGAAGGCACGTAGTGGATGGCGCGCACCGCCTCCGGCGTCTTCATGGCGCGCTCGACCAGGTCGATGGGGCCGAACATCCAGAATGTGACGAACAGGCCGGCCGCGAGGAAAGCGACCAGCTTCACGATCGATTCGGTGGCGACGGCCAGCATGAGGCCGTGCTGATGCTCGGTGGCATTGGTCTGGCGTGTGCCGAACAGCACGGCGAACGTCGCGAGCGCGAGCGTGACGATCAGCGCGAGATCGCCGAAGACGGGAATCCTGGCGATCGCCTGATCGTCGATCAGGATGGTCTTGAGCGAGGAGGCCACGGCTTTGAGCTGGAGCGCGATGTAAGGCACCGAGCCGATGATGGCGATGAAGGCGACGGTGGCGGCAACGGCCTGGCTCTTGCCGTAGCGCGCGGCGATGAAGTCGGCGATCGAGGTGATGTTCTGCGATTTCGCAAGATGGATCACGCGGCGCAGCAGCGGCGTGCAGCACGCGATCAGGATGATCGGCCCGACATAGATCGCGAGGAAGTCGACGCTCGTGCGGCTGGCGACGCCGACCGATCCGAAATAGGTCCACGACGTGCAGTAGATCGCGAGCGACAGCGGATAGATGAAGCCGCCGGCGCGGCTGCGCTGGATTTGCGGCACGCGGTCGCCATAGCTCGCGACGAAGAACAGGAAGCCGATGTAGCCGAAGGCGGCTGCGATCACGCCCCAGTCGTGCAACATCCCGATCGATCCTCCAGGCGCCGGACCGGATATCCCGCGAATCCGGCCTCTCGTTCTGTCCCCCGCCGTGGTCCGCGCTTGCCTTGAGTTTGCCGCAACGTGGTGGGCGCGGGGCGCCGAAATCTAGCGCGTCGGCTGATCCCAGGCGACAGCGATGTCGATGGGCCGCGCTTCGTGGCTTCCATGACCGCGGCGGAGCGATTTACGCGCCAGCGCGAATCGGTTATACACGTATAAGTTGTTATATTCATCGAATTCGATCCAGAGGAGCGGTCTCGGTGAGTCAGTTACGGCCTTTTTCGCCCGACGTCGCGGTGTTCGTGGTGGATGACGATGCTGCGGTCCGCAACGCCCTGACGCTGCTGCTTCAGATGGAAGGATTCGCGCCGCGGGCCTTCGGCGATGGCGTGTCATTTCTGGAAGCGCTCAACACCACCGTTCCGGCTTGCGTTATCCTCGACATGCATCTGCCGGGAGATTCCGGTCTGGAGGTGTTGCGGAAGCTGACCGCCGATCATTTTTCCTCACCGATTCTGGTGATCTCCGGACGGTCCGATCTGGCGACCGCGGTCGAAGCCATGAAGTTCGGCGCGCTGGACTTTCTCGAGAAGCCGTTTTCGTCGGAAGCCATCGTCGATCGCGTGCGCGCGGCGGTCGCCGTCTGGCGCCAGTCGCGCGGCATTCAGGTCGCGGGGCGGGCGCAATTTCCCGGTCGCGATCTGCTGACAGGCCGGGAGCGCGAGGTGCTGGCGCAGGTCGCCAACGGCGCCTCGAACAAGGAAGCAGGCCGGCGGCTCGGCATCAGCCCGCGCACCGTGGAGGTTCACCGCGCGCGCATCATGGACAAGCTCGGCGCGCGCAATGCCGCCGACCTGATGCGGATCGTGCTGTCGGAGCCGCCCGCTTATGCACGAATTTCTCCGCGATAACGCGGCACGCGAAGCGGATCCTGCGCGTGAACGTTGATTCCGATGTCGTCAAAACCAGGAGGCTTCGGAAAGCCTATTCCGCCGCCAGCGACGCGGCGCGCAGCGGCAGGCCGAGGCGCCCCCACACCTGCAGCAACGCTTCGGCGAGGCGGTCGATCAGCACGTCGTCGTGGTAGGGCGATGGCGTGATGCGCAGCCGCTCGGTGCCTTTGGCAACGGTCGGATAATTGATCGGCTGGATATAGATTCCGTGCTCCTCGAGCAGGAGGTCGGACGCCTGCTTGCAGCGTTCGGGGTCGCCGACGAACAGCGGCACGATGTGAGTATCGCTCGACATCACGGGCAGGCCGGCGGCGTTCAGAATCGCCTTGGTACGGGCCGCGCGTTCCTGATGGCGCTCACGCTCCCAGTTCGACGACTTGAGGTGACGGATCGCCGCGGTCGCCGCCGAACAGATCGCGGGCGGCAGCGATGTGGTGAAGATAAAACCCGGCGCATAGGAGCGCACCGCGTCGATGATTTCGGTTTTGCCGGCGATGTAGCCGCCGAGACAACCGAAAGCCTTGGCCAGCGTGCCTTCCAGCACGTCGATGCGATGCATGACGCCGTCGCGCTCGGCGATGCCGCCGCCGCGCGGGCCGTACATGCCGACCGCATGCACCTCGTCGACGTAGGTCATCGCACCGTAGCGTTCGGCGAGGTCGCAGATTTTCGCGAGCGGCGCGACGTCGCCATCCATCGAATACAGGCTCTCGCAGGCGATCAGTTTCGGCCGTTCGGGGCCGGCGGCGATCAGCAGTTCCTCGAGGTGCGCGAGATCGTTGTGGCGGAAGACGATGCGTTCGCAACCCGACTGGCGCACGCCTTCGATCATCGAGTTGTGGTTGAGCGCGTCGGACAGGATCAGGCAGTTCGGGATCAGCTTTGCGATGGTGGAAATGCCGGTCTGGTTGGAGACATAGCCCGAGGTGAACAGCAGGGCGGCCTGCTTGCCATGCAGATCGGCGAGCTCCTGCTCGAGCTGCACCAGCGGATGATGAGTGCCGGCGATGTTGCGGGTGCCGCCGGCGCCGGTGCCGAGGCGGGTTGCGGTCTCGACCATTGCGCCGACGACCTTGGGGTGCTGCCCCATGCCGAGATAGTCGTTGGAGCACCAGATCACGATGTTGCGCGAACCTTTCGGCGAATGCCAGGTCGCATGCGGGAACCGGCCGGCGATGCGTTCGAGGTCGGCGAACACGCGATAGCGCCGCTCGTCGTGGAGGCGATCGAGGGCGCTGCTGAAGAACCTGCTGTAATCCATGACAAAATCCGGAAGAGGGTCGGGGAAGCCGGCCCGTCCAAGGCTCTTTTAGAGCTTTTCCAGCTTGACTGTCGAGCCGCAATTCATCCTTGCGGCTCGTTCCGGGCGCGAAATTGCTTCAAGTTTGCTTTAGCGCAAACAAACCGGCCGGGAGCCGGCGCCCGCGTCCCGGTGCGGCTCAGGTCGAGCGAAACAGCAGGACGCCGTCGTTCTCCTCGGCCGTCAGGCGGCCTTCGACCAGCATGTAGTTCACATGCGCGATCAGCTCGCCGGCGGCAAAGCCCATCTGGTGCGGGTCGAGCACATGCTTGTGGAACACCACCGGCACCAGCTCCTTGGAGGTCTTGGGAGCGGCGCGGCAGGCTTCCGCGATCAAGCCGCAGCGCTCCTCGTGATGATCGGCGAGCTGCTTGATGCGGATCTTCAATCCGTAGAACGGCACGCCATGGCCAGGCAGCACCAGCACGTCATAGGGAAGGGTCGTGGTCAGGCTCGCGAGCGACGCGAGATATTCGCCGAGCGAATTCTGTTCGGGCTCGACCGCCCAGACGCTGACGTTCGGCGAAATTTTGCTCAGCACCTGATCGGCGGACAGGAACAGCTTGTCGGTCGCGCAATACAGCATCACCTGGTCCAGCGCGTGGCCGCCGCCGGTAATGACCTTGAAGCGCCGCGTCCCGATCGCGATTTCGTCGCCATGCGACAGCCGGCGGTAGGACGGCGGCAGCACCGACACCTGTTTCAGATAGTCCTGTCCGCGGCCGAGCAGCTTGTCGGTGAGGCCCTCGTCCATGCCGTGGCGGCGGAAGAACAGCCGCTGGGCGTTGCGTCGTTGCTCGGTGCCGCGGTTCTGGTGATAGACCGACTGCAGGTACTCGACCTGCGACATGAACAATGGGCACCCGAACCGCTCGACGATCCAGCCGGCGAGACCGACGTGATCGGGATGCGAGTGCGTGACGATCAATCGCGTCACGCGGACGTGGGCGAGCGGGCCCTCGAACAGTGCGGTCCACGCCGCGATCGATTCCTCGTTGCCGAATCCGGAATCGATCATGGCCCAGCCGTCGCCGTCAGCGAGCAGATAGACGTTCACATGATTGAGCCGGAACGGCAGCTTGAGCCGGACCCACAGCACGCCCGGCATCACTTCGATGACCTCTCCCGGTCCCGGTGGGGTTTCCCAGGGGTAGCGGAGGGCGTCGGCGGGACTTTTGTGCGGGTCTGTTCTGGTGTCCATCGGTCCGTGTCGCTGTTTCCAGCAAATGGTTAGCGGGACAATCGCAGCAACGCCAGCCGAAAAACGGCGTCCGGGGCATTGCGAGGAGCATGACTTCTCGGCCTCGTCCGGAACTTTCGATCAGGTCGGGCGTGCGTCTGCCGCGCGCTGCGTCGAATGCCGGGCCGAAAGCGCAGCTTTTGATCGGATCGTTTACTGCGAAGTGGCGGGGACGGCAGCATCCAGTTTCGAGGTCATGCCGAGACGCCCGAGCAGCGTGGCGTCGCGCGCGGTCTGTGGATTTTTCGTCGTCAGCAGCACATCGCCGATAAAAATGGAATTGGCCCCCGCGACGAAACACAACGCCTGCAATTCGTCCGTCATGTATTGACGGCCGGCCGACAATCGCACCACGCTTTTCGGCATCATGATGCGCGCGACGGCGATCATGCGGGCCAGCGCGATCGCATCGGGACGCTCGGCGCTGGCGTTGACCGGAACGGCTTTGACCTCGTTCCACATGTTGATCGGCACGCTCTCCGGATGCGCCGGCAGGTTGGCGAGCAGCAGCAGCATGCCGAGCCGGTCGCCGACCTGTTCGCCCATGCCGATGATTCCGCCGCAGCAGACCTTGAGGCCGGCCTCGCGCGCATGCGCCAGCGTATCGATCCGGTCCTGTAAAGTGCGCGTGGTGATGATCTTGCCGTAGAATTCCGGCGAGGTGTCGACGTTGTGGTTGTAGAAATCGAGCCCGGCCTCGTGCAGCCGCTCCGCCTGCTGAGGCGTCAGCATGCCGAGAGTCACGCAAGTCTCCATGCCGAGGCCCTTGACGGCGCTGACCATCTCGCAGACCCGGTCGAGATCCCTGTCTTTTGGATTGCGCCAGGCGGCTGCCATGCAGAAGCGGCTCGCGCCGGCATCGCGGGCGCGGCGCGCGGTCGCGATCACCGCCTCCGCATCCATCAGCTTGGTGGCCTTCACACCGGTATCGTAATGCGCGCTCTGCGAGCAGTAGCCGCAATCCTCCGGACATCCCCCGGTCTTGATGCTGAGCAGGCTTGCGGTCTCAACGTGGTTCGGATCGAAGTTGCGCCGATGAATGCTCTGCGCCTGAAAGATCAGGTCCGGGAACGGCAGGTCATAGAGTGCCTCGGCCTCGGCGCGCGTCCAGTCGTGTCGCGGCGAATCACTGTCGCGAACGCCGTTGTTGAGTTGATCCGATGACATGTCCATGGCGCGGGTCCCCGATCCGTTGTCGATAGGCGTGGCTGAAGAGCACGACGGCGGCCGGATGTCGCCGGACCGGCCAGCTCTGCGCGATCACATTCACGCGCCTGGATCGGCGGCTCATTCGGCAGGCATCAAGGACCATGGGGGCGACAACGAGTCAATCGCCCTCGGCTTCGTGGAAGGGCATCCGGCGTCATGCTGCCCGGATGTTCGAAAGGAACGCATCGATCTCGGCACGCAGAGAATCTGCTTCGCGCCGCAGGTCGCCCGAGGCGCTCAGCACGTGATTGGCGGCGGCGCCGGCTTCCGACGCCGCGGCGCTGACGCCGACAATGTTGCTCGACACCTCGCTGGTGCCGCCCGCCGCATGCTGGATATTGCGGGCGATCTCGCGAGTGGCCGCTCCTTGTTCCTCGACGGCCGCGGCGATCGCCGTGGTGACATCGTTGATCTTCCCGATGGTGCTGCCAATGTTGCGGATCGCGTTCACTGCGGTCGTGCTCACCTGCTGCATGTTGACGATCTGTGCGCGGATTTCGTCGGTCGCTTTCGCGGTCTGGTTGGCGAGGCTCTTCACCTCGGATGCCACGATGGCGAAACCGCGCCCGGCCTCGCCGGCCCGCGCAGCCTCGATGGTGGCGTTGAGCGCCAGCAGGTTGGTTTGCGCTGCGATGGTCTGGATCAAATCGACGACGATGCTGATGCGGCTCGCGCTGTCGGCCAGCCCCTGCACGGTGGCGTCGGTCTCGCCGGCTTCGTTCACGGCCTTGCCGGCGATCTCTGCGGACGCCACCACCTGACGACCGATCTCCGCGATCGAGGACGACAGCTCTTCCGTGCCCGCCGACACGGTCTGCACGTTCACCGATGTCTCCTCGGCGGCCGACGCGACGGTGTTGACCAGCTCGCTGGACCGGTCGGCGGTCGCCGACATGCTCTGCGCCGTTGCCTGCATCGCGTCGGACGAGGCGACGAGGTTCTCCAGGGCGTCCCGTACCGCGGCTTCGAACGCGACGATGCGCGCCTCCATCCGCGATGCGCGTTCGGCCTTGGCGATGCGGTCCTTGTCCTGGTCCGCCGTCATGGCGCGGGCACGGATCATGCTTTCGCGGAAGACGCTGAGCGAATTCGCCATGGCGGCGATTTCGTCGTTCTGGCGGCTGCGCGGAATGTCCGTTTCCAGGTCGCCATCGGACAGAAGCTGCATCGAGCGCTGCAACTGGCGAATCCGGCGCAGGATGTTGCGTCCGACATAGAGCCAGACGAACAGCACCGAGCCGATCAGGCTGAGCGCGCCGAGTCCGAGCATTGCGAGGGTCGCAATCGAGATCTTGCGGCGGGCGGCCAGGGTCGTGGAGTCGGTTTCGGCCTTGACGCCATCCACGAGCTGCTTGACGCTCATGCCGAGGCCGATGTTGAGCTTGCGCGTCTCGTCGAGGATGAGCTGGCCGTAGTCGTTGGCGTCGAGCTCCTTCTGGCGGATCTTGAAGACGCTGGCTTTGCCCTCGCCGAGCGCGAGCAGCTTGAGCGCCGCGGTCCTGAGCGCCATGGTGCTGTTGTTCCTGCCCAGCATGTCGAGGTTGGATTTGACGGTCGTGAGCGAGGCCTTGAAGGCGGTTTCAATCGGGTCCATCGAGTCGCTATCGCCCGCCGCGAGAGCCGCGGTCATGTCCGACGCCGCGAGATTGGTGCTGGCGATGACGTTGCCGATCTGCTCGACGGTGCGGGCCGCTTCGGTTGCGTCGTCCTGCGACAGGTTGGCGGAGCCGAGCACGGCATTGATCCGGGCCTGCGCATCCATCATGGCGGGGCCGGAAGCCGCAACGAACGCCGCCTGCGCCTTGCGCAACTCCTCATACCGCGTCTGATGTGCGGCGGCAGCGTCAAGCCGCTCCTTGGCGGCACCGCCGAGACTCCCGATCATGTCCTCGATGCTCTTGACGGTCCCGGAGAGGTCGGCAACGACGGTCTTGTCGGCGCCCAGCTTGATGACCGCATTCAGCTTGTCGAGCGCGACCTGCTGGGTGTCCTTCATCTCCTTCGCCCGGTCCTTGAGGACGTCGGTGCTGTTGGAGGCGAGCACGGCGGGGCCCTGACTCGCGAGACTTGCGCTCTGCGCCTCGAGCTGGAGGCTGGCCGCCAGTCGCGGAATGCCTTCGCCGCTGAGATCCTGCATCATGCTGCCGAGCTGGCCGAGAATCAGTCCTGCCCCCGCGCTGATGATCAGCGCCATGCCGGCAATGGCTGCGAAGGCCGCAAACAGGCTGCCGCGAATACCCCAGTTCGGTCGTGAAAAGCGCAAGCGCTTGAGTTGGCCGACCCCAAATGGCAACGCCATGAACCCCTCCCCCGCGTCCGCCGGATCGGGCCCGACAATGACGAGGCCGCAGTATCGCGTTACCCGGTTAACAAAATCAGGAAAATCGAGCCGATTTTGAAACTTTGCTGCGTTGCGCGCGCCGGGAGAGGCAGCGATCGGCAGGACAGGCGGTTGTTCGCTAAACTCGATGCCCGTCGGTACGCGCCAGAAAAAAACCCCGCACGCGGCGGGGCTTGGAAGGTGTGTTGTCCTGGTGCCGATATTTGGTTCCGGCGCACAATTTAGCCATATTTCGGGTTCCCGGCGCAAGAGCGAATATGGCCGGCCGGCGTGCTCCTGGCTCTGGTGGCTGATGAATGGTTAAAAAGAGCTGCAAAGAAAAAGGCCGGCGTTGCGCCGGCCTTTTCCGCATCATGAGGGCGAAGGATCAGTACTTGGCGACGACCGGGCCACCCCAGTTGAAGCGGTAGTTCAGGCCCGCCTTGATGGTGTGTTCGTCGTTGCGGAAGCCGCCGGCGACCAGCGCGGGGGTCAGGTAGGTGGTGGTGCCGAAGTCGTAGTACTGATACTCGATCTTGCCCGACCAGTTCTGGGTGAACATGTATTCCAGACCGCCGCCGACGGTGTAGCCATCGCGGCCAGCGTCGCCGGTGAAGCCGTTGGTGAAGCGCGAGTCGGCCCAGCCGTAGCCGCCCTTCACGTAAAGCAGCGCGGGACCCCAGGTGTAGCCGAGGCGACCGGTGACCGAACCGAGGCCGCGGTTGGCGATCGAGCTGTTGGTGTCGAGGAAGGAGTAGTTGGCTTCGAGACCCATCACCCAGTTCGGCGCGAACTGATAGTCGTAGCCGGCCTGCACACCGCCCATGAACTGGCCGTCATCGCTGCCGCCGACCAGATTGTCGCCGCCGGGGAAGGCGCCGCCGACGTGACCACCGATATAGAACCCGGTCCAGTTGTAGATCGGGGTCGGCGGAACGTAGGCCGGGGCTTTGGTGTAGGGACGGGCCGCGAGGTCGGCAGCCAGCGTGGGTGCAGTCGCGCCCAAGGCGACGAGGGCCACAGTAGCGAGAAGGATCTTTTTCATTTTATTCTCCAGGAAATCGTTTTCGAGCAGCCGTTCGTCGGCGCCGTCGGGAATTGTCATAAACCGCTTTCGCGCAAAATGCTGTCACCCGCCGGCCACACTTGCGGAGTTCCCCAAGCCATTGGGGAACAACGGAATTTGATGACTAATGATGCCTTAATCAAACCTTGTTGAGGCCTTAATTCGGGAACTGCCGGAACCTTCACCCGCGACATTGTTGCGATGTGCAAATTTGAGTTGATTCTGAAGGGCTTGGTTCACGTCGGGCGCCGAAATCCGTAGGCTGCTATAGGACCCCGGGAGTGGAATCCTCAATGGCGCGGTCTGAAAAAGGGTGCCGGCCCGAAAGAATGGTGCTGCCGGAAAAGAATGGTGCTGCCGGACAGGATTGAACTGTCGACCTCTCCATTACCAATGGAGTGCTCTACCACTGAGCTACGGCAGCAAGGCCCGCATGGGAATCAGCCGGAAACGGCGACCCGAGGCGGCCGATCCTTGCCACAAGCCCCCTTGGGGCGCAAGCGCGTGCAGCGCTCCGCGACGACATCAATGCCCCGGCTCAGGACTTGTCGGCAGGACTTGCCGCTTGCTTCATCAGAGTCAGTCGAGGACCGATGCGGCGGCCCATTTCCTCGCCCAGCGTCTGCAGCGCCTTGATCGGCCGGACCATGACTTCGAATTCCGTCATTTCGCCCGACGCATTGAAGGCGATGAGATCGACGCCCTTCAATTGCCACTTGCCGATGTTGGCGCTGAATTCCAGTGCAACGTCATGAGCGCCGGCCACGAACGTGCGATGATAGCGGAAATTCTCGAACACCCGGACCACGGTGGTCAGCACCAGCAGCGTCGCCTCCAGCCCCGGAATGGGGGATTGCACAAAAGGCGAGCGGAAAATGATATTTCCGGCGAGCAGCGGCCGCAGCACCGCGGCGTCGCCGCTCGTGACGAAGCGATGCCAGTCGGCAAGGGTCCTTTGCGGCTCCGGCCCCAATGTATATGTAACGGTCGTCATCCCGATCTCCCTATCGATCCGGCCGATTGCGGCATTTCAATCATAAGGCAGGTCCGAACACGCGTGTCATGACCGGCAAGCCAACCCAGCACCCGAGCGATATCCAGACGGCGCGCCGCAACAGGTTGCGGGCGGCGTTGCGTGAAAATCTCAAGCGGCGCAAATCGCAATCGCGCGCCCGCGCCGATCAGGGGATCGCGATGGGCGAGGATGATCCACTCTCGCGGGAGACAGAAGACGAAGCATGATGGCGGCGGCCACCGGATCGTCCCTGTGCGGATTGCGGACCGTTGAGCATAACCCCATCAAATCGCCTTAAATTTCGGCGCTTTGGTTGATCGGGTGATTTGCCTTATACTTGACACATCTCAAAACGGGAGCTGGCATGGATCGCATTCGCATCGTCGGCGGCAACGAGCTCAACGGCACCATTCCGATTTCCGGCGCAAAGAATGCGGCATTGCCGCTGATGATCGCGGGGCTGCTGACCCCGGAGACGCTGATTCTCGATAACGTGCCGCGGCTCGCAGATGTCGCGCAACTCCAGCGCATTCTCGGCAATCACGGCGTGGATATCATGGCGGCGGGCAAACGCCCGGGCGATCACGAATACCAGGGCCAGACCCTGCATATCTCGGCGGCCAACATCATCGACACGACAGCGCCCTATGAGCTTGTGTCGCGAATGCGCGCAAGCTTCTGGGTGATCGCGCCGCTGCTGGCGCGCATGCACGAGGCGCGAGTGTCGTTGCCCGGCGGCTGCGCCATCGGCACCCGTCCGGTGGACCTGCTCATCATGGCGCTGGAAAAGCTCGGCGCGGAGATCGCGATCGATGGCGGCTACGTGGTGGCGAAAGCGCCCGGCGGCCTGACCGGCGCCGAGATCGACTTTCCCAAGGTGACCGTGAGCGGCACCCACGTGGCGCTCATGGCGGCGACGCTGGCGAAAGGCACCACGCTCATCACCAACGCGGCTTGCGAACCCGAGATCGTCGATGTCGCTGATTGTCTCAATAAAATGGGTGCGCGCATCTCCGGCGCGGGCACGCCGCGCATCGTCATCGAAGGCGTGAGCAAGCTCGGCGGCGCGCGGCACACCGTGTTGCCCGACCGCATCGAGACCGGCACCTATGCCATGGCGGTGGCGATGACTGGCGGCGATGTGCAGCTTCGCGGCGCCCGGCCCGAACTGCTGCAGTCGGCCCTCGACGTGCTGACCGAGGCCGGCGCGATCATCGTTCCCAACAACGAAGGCATCCGCGTCAGCCGCAACGGCGCCGGCATCAGGCCGGTCACGGTGTCGACCGCGCCGTTCCCGGGCTTTCCGACCGACCTGCAGGCGCAACTGATGGCGCTGATGACGCGCGCGGCGGGCTCGTCGCGCATCACCGAGACCATCTTCGAGAACCGTTTCATGCACGTGCAGGAGCTCGCGCGGTTCGGCGCGCGCATTTCCCTCGACGGCGAGACGGCCACCATCGACGGCACCGCGCGGCTGCGCGGCGCGCCGGTGATGGCGACCGATCTACGCGCCTCGGTGTCGCTGGTGATCGCGGCGCTGGCCGCGGAAGGCGAGACCATGGTCAACCGCGTCTATCACCTCGACCGCGGCTTCGAGCGTCTCGAGGAAAAGCTGTCGGCGTGCGGGGCGTCGATCGAGCGCATCAGCGACTAACATCCAGTTCCCGTTTGACGTTTTTGGCTTGAACTCATGGCCTTTCCCGTGACAATGCGGAGGTGAGGCGCAACGCTGTGCGATGTCATGCGCGGCATGAGTTCAATGTCACGGCGTGCGCGGGAGACAACGCCATGACCATTCACGAGACAAGCCGGTACCGAGAAACCTATGCGCGCGCGATGCGCGATCCGGAAGGGTTCTGGGCCGAGGCCGCGCGCGAGATCGACTGGATCGAGCCGGCGAAAAAGGTTTTCGATCCGACGATGGGGCTTTACGGCCGCTGGTTCACCGGCGGGGTCGTCAATACCTGCTACAATGCCCTCGACCGCCATGTGGCGCGTGGCCGTGCCGAACAACTGGCGCTGATCCACGATTCGCCGGTGACGGGCAGCGTCACCACCTTCACTTATGCGCAGATGCTGCACGAGGTGAAAACCTTCGCTGCGGTATTGCAGGATTTCGGCGTCGGCAAGGGCGACCGCGTCGTCATTTACATGCCGCTGGTGCCGGAAGCGATGGTGGCGATGCTGGCCTGCGCCCGGATCGGCGCGGTGCATTCGGTGGTGTTCGGCGGATTCGCCGCCAAGGAACTGGCCACCCGTATCGACGATGCCAAGCCGAAGCTCGTGCTCTCGGCGAGTTGCGGCATCGAGCCCGGCCGCGTCGTCGCCTACAAGCCGCTGCTCGACGACGCCATCAAGCTGGCCGCGCACAAGGTGCCGGCCTGCATCATCCTGCAACGGCCGCAGCAGACCTGTGATCTTGTTGCCAGCCGCGATCACGACTGGAAGGAACTGCGCGACAAGGCGGTGGCGGCGAAGAAGGAAGCCGCCTGCGTGCCGGTGCTGGCGACCGACCCGCTCTATATTCTCTATACGTCAGGCACCACCGGCGTGCCGAAAGGCGTGGTACGTGACAACGGCGGCCACCTCGTCGCTCTCAACTGGTCGATGTTCAATCTCTACGGCGTCAAGCCGGGCGAAGTGTGGTGGTGCGGCTCCGATATCGGCTGGGTGGTCGGCCACAGCTACATCATCTACGGCCCGCTGTTCCACGGCAACACCTCGATCATGTACGAGGGCAAGCCGGTCGGCACGCCCGACGCCGGGGCGTTCTGGCGCGTGATCTCGCAGCACAAGGCGGCGGCGTTCTTCACCGCGCCGACCGCATTCCGCGCCATCAAGAAGGACGATCCGAACGGCGAGTTCATCCGCAAATACGATCTGTCGCATTTCCGTACGCTGTTCCTCGCCGGCGAGCGCGCCGATCCGCCGACCATCGAGTGGGCGGAGAAGCAGTTGAAGGTGCCCGTCATCGATCACTGGTGGCAGACAGAAACCGGCTGGTGCATTGCCGGCAATCCGGTCGGCCTCGGCATGCTGCCGGTGAAACACGGCTCGCCGACCGTGCCGATGCCGGGCTATCAGGTCGATATCGTCGACGAGGCGACGAAGCCGTTGCCGGCTGGCGCCATGGGCTCGATCGTCATCAAGCTGCCGCTGCCGCCGGGCTGTCTGCCGACCTTGTGGCAGCAGGACGAGCGTTGCAAGGAAGCCTACTTCAATGAATTTCCCGGCTACTACAAGACCTCCGACGCCGGCTACAAGGACGAGGACGGCTATGTCTTCGTCATGGGTCGCACCGACGACATCATCAACGTTGCAGGCCACAGGCTCTCCACCGGCGGCATGGAGGAAATCCTCGCCTCGCATCCAGATGTCGCCGAATGTGCCGTGCTCGGCATCAAGGACGCGATCAAGGGCGAGGTGCCCTGTGGTTTGCTGGTGCTGAAAGCCGGCGTCGACCGCAAGCCTGCGGAGGTGGAGAAGGACGTTGTGGCGCTGGTCCGCGACAAGCTCGGGCCGGTCGCCGCTTTCAAGCTCGCGATCACGGTGGCGCGGTTGCCGAAAACCCGCTCGGGAAAAATTCTGCGCGGCACCATCAAGAAGATCGCCGATGGCGACGCGTGGACCATGCCGGCCACCATCGAAGATCCGAAGGTGCTCGACGAGATTCAGGGCGCACTGAAGAGCAGAGTTTGAAGCAGCATTCCTGATCGATAAGACACGCCGACGGACTTACAATTCCCGCAATTGGATTGGACCAGTCGCCATACGGCGACAATTTGGGAATGACCATGCGACCGAAAACAGGCACACGTCTCGCAATTCTGGCAGTGGCTATGCTGTCCCTCGCCGGCTGCGCCAACCTCGAGCGGCATCAGCCGACGGCGCAGAGTCAGACTGACGATGACGCCTACTGCAAGGCGAATGCGGGCCCGCAGGGTTCCGCCGCCTATGTGTCCTGCCGCAAGGACCGCGATGTCGCAGCCACGCACGAGGACCGCATGGAGCAGACGCATCGCAATCTCGCGGAACGGATGCTGAATGGGCAGTAGCTTCGCGTTCGGCAATGCGCTTGCGGCAAATTCGGCTGTCATATCCGCGAAAGCGGGTATCCAGTACGTCGCAAGGCTTCTCCGTCGCAAGGCTTCGGTGTCGTCACCGGATACTGGGTCGCCGCCTTCGCGGAGACCATGGCCATGCCACAGGGGAGATGTAACTACTCCTCGTCTTCCGGCTTCTTGCCGCCGATGGTCTTCAGCTTGGCGAATACGGCATCGACGTTGAGGTCGTCGCTGCTCTTGTCCGAGGTCTCGAGTTCCGCATCCTTGCGCGTGGTTTCGGACGCCGGCAGCAGCGTGGCGCCGCCATACTGCTGATCGGTGGGCTTCTCCTTGGCGGCGCGTTGCACCTCGAAGTCGAGCTCAAGCTGCGTGCAAAGCCCGAGCGTCACCGGGTCCATCGGCGTCAGCGTCGAGGCATTCCAGTGGGTGCGGTCGCGGACGCTGGCGATCGTGGTCTTGGTGGTGCCGACCAGGCGCATGATCTGCGCGTCCTTCAGCTCGGGATGGTTGCGGACCAGCCAGAGGATCGCGCTGGGCCGTTCGTGGCGGCGCGACACCGGCGTGTAGCGCGGCCCCTTCTTCTTGGCGGCCGGCGGCAGCACCACCTTGCTTTCGCTGAGCTTGAGGCGGTAGTCGGGGTCCTTCTCGCCCTTTTCGATCTCGTCGCGGGTCAATTGGCCGGTGGAGATCGGGTCCATGCCCTTGATGCCCTGAGCGGCGTCGCCGTCGGCGATGGCGCGCACCTCGAGCGGGTGCATCTTGGTGAAGTCGGCGACCTGATCGAAGGTCAGCGCCGTGTTATCGACGAGCCACACGGCAGTCGCCTTCGGCATCAGCGGTGCATTGCTCATGGCAAATCTCCTTTGCGCTTCGCCCACCCCTCGGGGGCGAAGCCTACAGTCATCAGCGATGACGGGAATTGGGTCTATATAAGCCGTCGGGGGCCGGACGCGCAATGGTTTGCTGGCCCGGGCCGGCGTCCCTGCGGAACGGCCTTGACAGCGCTCGAAAGCCGTCCCAAGTCGTTATGCGTATTGGCCGTTCCCGCCCTGCCGGTGTGGGGTGATTCGGTCCTGGATCGCCCATGAACGCTCAATCGAATGCCAAACCTAGGCTGAAAATCGTGCTTTGCTCGCCGCGCGGCTTCTGCGCCGGCGTGGTTCGGGCCATTGACACCGTGGAGCGCGCGCTCACTCTGTACGGTGCGCCGGTCTATGTCCGGCACGAAATCGTCCATAACCGCTATGTGGTCGATAGTCTCAGGGCCAAGGGGGCGATTTTCGTCGAGGAACTCGCGGAAATTCCCGATGACACCAAGGCGCCGGTCGTGTTTTCCGCTCATGGAGTGCCGAAGTCGGTTCCCGCCGATGCGCAGCGCCGGAATTTCTTTTCCCTGGACGCGACCTGTCCGCTGGTGACCAAGGTCCATCGCGAGGCGGCGATCCATTTCAAGCGCGGCCGCGAGATCCTGCTGATCGGCCATTCCCATCATCCGGAAGTCGTCGGTACGCTGGGCCAGTTGCCGGCAGGCGCGGTAACTCTGATCGAGACGGCGGAAGATGCCGAAACGTTCACGCCGAAGGACGCCGACAACCTTGCGTTCGTGACCCAGACGACGCTGTCGATCGACGACACCGCCGAGATCGTCACGGCCCTGAAGCGGCGCTTCCCGAACATCAACGGGCCGCACAAGGAAGACATCTGCTACGCCACCACCAACCGCCAGCTTGCGGTGAAGAAGGTTGCGCCGGTGGTTGATGCACTGATCGTGGTCGGCGCGCCCAACTCGTCGAATTCGCAGCGCTTGCGCGAGGTCGCCGAGCGCGAGGGGTGCAGGGTGTCGGTGCTGGCGCAACGTGCCAGCGATCTCGACTGGAGCATGTTCGAGGGCATCAGGAGCCTCGGCATCACCGCGGGCGCGTCGGCGCCGGAAGTGATCGTCGAGGAAATCATGGGTGCGTTCGCCGCCAGATACGATCTCGACGTGGAGACGGTGTCGGCCGCGGAAGAGAACGAGTTCTTCCCGCTGCCGCGCTCGCTGCGGCCCGATGCAGCCTAGCGGGATGAGGAAAAGTGTGCAGCGGTTTTCCGCCCGCATCCCGTTCTAAGATACTGGAACCGCGAACGCCGGGAATGGGGACATGAGATGGCGGTCTATACCGACGTCGCCGCCGAAGACCTCGCGGATTTCCTGAAAGGCTACGACATCGGCGATCTGCTCTCCTACAAGGGCATCGCCGAAGGCGTCGAGAATTCCAACTACCTGCTGCACACGAGCAGCGGCGCCTACATCCTGACGCTCTACGAAAAGCGCGTGGCGGCGGACGATCTTCCGTATTTCCTGTCGTTGATGGCGCACCTCGCCGCGCGCGGCGTTCACTGCCCGCAGCCGGAAAAGAACCGGCGCGGCGAAGTCTATAGCCAGCTCGCGGGCCGGCCGGCGGCGATCATCAACTTCCTCGAAGGCATGTGGCCACGCCGGCCGACCGCCGCGCATTGCGCCGGCGTCGGCGATGCGCTGGCGCGGATGCATCTTGCGGGGCGAGACTTCCCGCTGGTCCGCAACAATTCGCTCTCGGTTGCGGGCTGGCGCACGCTGTTCGAGGCGGCCGCGCCGCGCGCCGACAGCGTGCAGGCGGGCCTGCGTGATTTCCTCGCACGCGAACTCGACCACCTGGCGGCATGCTGGCCGAATGATCTGCCGATCGGCGTCATCCATGCGGACCTGTTTCCGGACAACGTCTTCTTTCTCGGCGACAAGGTGTCCGGGCTGATCGATTTCCCGTTCGCCTGCAACGACATCCTCGCCTACGATATCGCGATCTGCCTCAACGCCTGGTGCTTCGAGGCCGATCATTCCTTCAACGTCACCAAGGCGCGGGCTTTGCTCGGCGCCTACAATCGCGAACGTCCGCTCTCGAACGACGAACAGGCTGCGTTGCCGCTGCTGGCGCGCGGCGCTGCGCTGCGTTTCCTGCTGACGCGGCTGGTCGACGTTCTCAACGTGCCCGCGGGCGCGCTGGTGAAACCGAAAGACCCGCTGGAATACGTCCGCAAGCTGCGGTTTCAGCAGGGTGTCGCCACCATCAGCGATTACGGCATTGCCTCCTCGGGATGCACGGCGTGAGCGAGACTAATCTGCCGCACGTCACGATCTTCACCGACGGCGCCTGCTCGGGCAATCCCGGGCCGGGCGGCTGGGGCGCGATTCTCCGTTTCGGCGAGGTCGAGAAGGAATTGAAGGGCGGCGAGGCTCATACCACCAACAACCGCATGGAATTGCTGGCGGCGATCTCGGCGCTCGAGGCGTTGAAGCGTCCGGCGCTGGTCGATCTCACCACCGACAGCCAGTATGTCCGCCAGGGCATCACCGGCTGGATCTACAACTGGAAGCGCAACGGCTGGCGCACATCAGACAAGAAGCCGGTCAAGAACGCCGACCTGTGGCAGCGGCTCGACGCGGCGCTGAAGCCGCATCAGGTGCGCTGGCACTGGATCAAGGGTCATGCCGGCCACGACGAGAACGAACGTGCCGATCAACTGGCGCGCGAGGGCGTGGCGATGGCGCGGTTGCAGCAGACGACCGGAAAGTAGCTACGGCCGTATTCGCCGTCATTGCGAGGAGCGTAGCGACGAAGCAATCCAGACTCATGAATCTGGATTGCTTCGCTTCGCTCGCAATGACGGTCTCCCTAATTTCGTGCGCGTCTCACAATTGCCCCAGCAGCGTGTCGCCGCCGGAGACCTCGACCTTGCCGGGCGCGGGCTCGACGTTGAGCTTCTTCACCACGCCGTCCTCGACCAGCATCGAATAGCGCTTGGAGCGGATGCCGAGCCCGTTGCCGGAGGCATCGAGTTCCATGCCGATCGCCTTGGCGAAGTCGGCGTTGCCGTCGGCAAGGAAGATAGCCTCGTTGCGCTGGTCGGTGTCGCGTTTCCACGCATTCATCACAAAGGCGTCGTTGACGGAGACGATGGCGATCTCGTTCACGCCCTTGTTCTTGATGGCGTAGGCGTTGAGGAAGATGCTCGGCAGGTGCATCTTGTGGCAGGTGCCGGTGTAGGCGCCGGGCACGGCGAACAGCGCCACCTTCTTGCCCTTGAAGATATCGTCGGTGGTTTTCACCTGAACGCCCTCGTCGGTCATGATGCGAAATTTGGCCTCGGGCAAGCGGTCGCCAACTTTGATGGTCATCGTCAAATCTCCCTGAACTGTGCGCAGAGTCTTTAGACCGGGCGGCTATCCGGCACAATATTCGGCGATCGGGAAACGACAACGGCGCGACCGTTCACCGTTGTGTCATCAGCCGGCAAAGCCGCCGCTGTCGAGGAATGCCTGCTCCTCTGCCGTGCTGGCGCGGCCCAGGATCGCGTTGCGATGCGGAAAGCGGCCGAAGCGGCGGATGATGTCGGCATGAATCTCCGCGAACCTGACGTTGTCCGGCCGGCCACCGTTGCGAAACAGAGCGACGCACCGTTCCTGATCGGCGAGCTGCTCCGAATGCATGAAGGGCATGTAGAGAAATTCGACAAGGCCAGGATCGATGCGCGTGTCGACGCCTCGTGCGATGGCGCGGCTGGCGACATCACGGGCCATCGCATCGGTCGCAAAGGCCTCGGCATGGCCACGGAACATGTTGCGCGGAAACTGGTCGAGCACGATGACGAGCGCCAGCGTGCCGTCGTCGGTGGCCTCCCACGAAGCCAAGTCGCCGGCGCGCGCCGCTTCCCACAATGGCAGAAATCGGCGGCGCACCTCGGCGTCGAACGCATCGTCCTTTGTGTACCACTTGTCCTGCCCGGCCTCGCGCCAGAAAGCGAGGATGTCGGCGGGAGAGGGGGACACTGAATGAGTCATGAACGACGCCGTCGATGTTGGAATCACCTCGCCCCGTGTTTACGGGGAGAGGTCGGCGCGGATGCGCCGGGTGAGGGCTTTGCAGTCTGCCGTCGAGGGTCACGCTGTTGAAATGCCGTTGCCCCTCTCCCCGCAAGCGCGGGGCGAGGAAGATTACGCCGCCGCCTTCTTCTCGTCGCGCAGTTCGCGGCGCAGGATCTTGCCGACGTTGGTCTTCGGCAGGGCATCCCTGAACTCGATCAGCTTCGGCACCTTGTAGTTGGTCAACTGCGTTCCTGCGAACTTGATGATGTCCCCGGCGGTGACATTCGGGTCCTTCTTCACCACGAAGGCCTTCACCGCCTCGCCGGACTTCGCGTCGGAAACACCGATCACGGCGCATTCCAGCACGCCGGGGTGACTCGCGATCACGTCCTCGATCTCGTTCGGATAGACGTTGAAGCCGGAGACGAGGATCATGTCCTTCTTGCGGTCGACGATCTTGGTGTAGCCGTCGGGGGACATCACGCCGATGTCGCCGGTGCGGAAGAAGCCGTCAGCCGTCATCACTTTCGCGGTTTCGTCGGGCCTGTTCCAGTAGCCGGCCATGACCTGCGGCCCCTTGGCGCAAATCTCGCCGGGTTCGCCGAATGGCACTTCATTGCCGTCGTCGTCGCGAATCGAGATATAGGTTGACGGCACCGGAATGCCGATTGAACCGGAGAACTTGTCGGTATCAGCCGGGTTGCAGGTCAGTGTCGGCGAGGTTTCCGACAGCCCGTAACCCTCTGACAGGGCGCAGCCGGTCGTCTTCAGCCACTTCTCGGCGACGGCCCTTTGCGTGGCCATGCCGCCGCCGAACGAGGTCTTGAGCTTGGAGAAGTCGAGCTTGTCGAAGCCCGGGGTGTTGAGCAAGCCATTGTAGAGCGTGTTCACCGCCGGGAAGCTGTTGACCTGATACTTCGCCAGTTCCTTGACGAAGCCGGGCAGGTCGCGCGGATTCGGAATCAGCAGGTTCACGCCACCGGCGCGCATCGCGAGCATGAAGCACGCGGTCAGCGCGAAGATGTGATAGAGCGGCAGCGCGCAGACGATGAAAAGCTGCTCGACATGCGGCGGCTTCTTCAGGGCCGGCTGCAGCCAAGCGTCGTTCTGCAGCACGTTGGCGACGATGTTGCGGTGGAGCAGGGTCGCGCCCTTGGAAACGCCTGTCGTGCCGCCGGTATATTGCAGGAAGGCGACGTCGTCGGGCGTGAGCTTCGGCTTGTTCAGCTTGAGGCCGCGCCCCGCAGCGATGGCGTCGTTGAACTTGATCGCGTCCGGAATCGAAAATGGCGGCACCATCTTCTTGACGCGCCGCACGACGAAATTGACGATCACGCCCTTGAAGCCGAGCAGATCGCCCATGCTGCCGATGATGACGTGCTTGACATTGGTCCTGCCGAGCACCGCCTGCACCGTCGGCGCGAAATTTTCCAGCACGACGATCGCTTCGGCGCCGGAATCCTTGAGCTGGTGTTCGAGCTCGCGGGGCGTATAGAGCGGATTGACGTTGACGACCGCATACCCTGCGCGCAGCACGGCGACGGTCGCCACCGGATACTGCAGCACATTCGGCATCATCAGCGCGACGCGCGCGCCCTTCTGCAAGCCCTTGCTTTGCAGATAGGCGCCGAGCGCTTCGGACAACTCGTCCAGTTCGCGATAACTGATCGACTTGTCCATGCAGATGAACGCCTTGCGGTCGCGGAATTTCGCAAAGCTCTCTTCGAGCAGTTCGACCAGCGACGAATACTGCGTTGCGTCGATGTCGGCCGGGACGCCGGCCGGATATTGCTTGAGCCAGATTCGCTCCATGGTATTCCCCCGTTTGTCCACGTTCATGGACATCTTGTTGCGGGAAGTATTGAGCGAAGCGCCCGGCCAAGGCAAGCGGCTGCGCCGCTAGGACGCATCCATTCGGAATGTCTGCCCGAGATAGCGGTGTCAGGTGCGGGGTTTGCCGTCGCCGGCGGAGCTGTTTTTCGGTTGCTTGGCTTTGCCCCGCGCAGGTTTCGCCGGAGCGGCCGACTTGGCATCGGCCTGCTTGGCGGTCGCGGGCTTGGCGGCGCCATGTTTGGAGGCGGCCGGCTTCCCTTTCGGATGGGTCTCGATCGTCACCGCGACGCGGCCCTTCGATTTGGCGCCGGCTTCGGCCGTCGCCGTACCGGCGCGCTTGCGGCCTGCGCGGGCGTGCCGTCCCTTGTGTTTGCTTGCAGCGGCGGCCTGACGTGCCGCGTCGGCGTCGGCAGCCGCGGCGATCGCGGCACCGGTTCGGGTCGGGCCGGTGTAAACGATAACGGGATCGGATGGCGCGGCGGCAGCGGCGATCATGTCCGCCGGGCGCAGGGCCGGCGTCTGCAGGCCGGACGCGAAGAACGACAGGGCGGCCTGACCGCCGGCCGAATTATCGGCGACGGAGTCCTCATCCTCGTCGCTTGGCGGATGCTTGCGTTTCGGTCCGCACATCTCGTCCCGCAGGTTCGGCGGCGCCGCCGCGATCGGCGCCAGCTTGTCGACGGTGCCGAGCGCGGGGCGCAACCATGACAGCGAATTGTTGGCGAACCCGCGTTCGAGCAATTGCGCGGCCCGCACGGCGCGCATCGTGCCGGACGAGGCGCCGAGCACCACCGCGATCAGGCGCTTGCCGTTCTGTGTGGCGGAGCCGATCAGATTGTAGCCGGACGCACAGATGAATCCGGTTTTGAAGCCGTCGGCGCCGGGAAAGCGGCCGATCAGCTTGTTGAAGTTCTGCGTCACCCGGCGTCCGTAGCGGATCGACGGAATATGGACGAAGTATTCGTACTCCGGCAGATCGCGGATGAACGAGCGGGCGAGAATGGCGAGATCGCGCGCCGACGTGATCTGGCGGTCGTCGGGCAGGCCGTTCGGGTTGACGTAGGTCGTCTGCGTCATGCCGAGCCGCTGCGCGGTCGCATTCATCTCGGCCAGGAAGTTGTCGACCGATCCGCCGCCGACGCCTTCGGCAAGCACATAGGCCATGTCGTTGGCCGACTTCACCAGCATCATCTTGAGCGCGTTGTCGACGGTGACCTGGGTTCCTGCCGGAAAACCCATCTTCGACGGCGACTGCGACGCGGCGGTCGGCGACACCGTAAAGAGCGTATCCAGCGTGATCCGGCCGTCCTTCACCGCTTTCAGCGTGACATAGGCGGTCATCAGTTTGGTGAGCGAGGCCGGATACCAGGGATAGGTCGCGTTTTCGGCTTCGAGCACCTTGCCGGTATCGGCTTCGATAAGAAGATGCGCCTCGGTGGCCTTGGCGGCGCGCGGCGCGACCGATGCGGTGAACACGGCCGCGGCAAGGACCAGCCAGGCGAGCGGCGTTTTGCGGAGGGAAGCCAAAAGAGAATGCACGATCCGGTTCCGGTCTTTCATGATCCGCCGTAGGAGGAGGCCTGCATGTGGGGTTCAAGCGTATCCGGCGCCGTTGCGGCGGCAGCATCAGCCTATACCGGCCCGCCGGGCCGGGATAGCCCCGCAGTCAATCCGGGATGAAAGGGGCCGAATTTCGACCGCGCCTCAATTCCCTGCAGATGTGATGGCCTCAGGCGGCGGCAGGTTGGCCGAGGGTGCATCCTGCACCATGAACTGCGCCTTGGCGAGCTGGGCGAAATGACCTCCACGCGCCACCAGTTCATCGAACGTTCCGCTTTCGATCACGCGCCCGCTGTCAAAGACGAGGATGCGGGTGGCGTTGCGGATCGTGGAGAGCCGGTGCGCGATGACGAAGGTGGTGCGTCCCTTCATCACGTCGTCGAGCGCGGCGTTGACCTTCGCCTCGGTCACGGCGTCGAGCGCGCTGGTCGCCTCGTCCAGAATCAGGATCGGCGGGTCCTTCAGGAACGCCCGCGCGATCGAGAGCCGTTGCCGCTCGCCGCCGGAGAGCATGCGTCCGCGCTCGCCGGCGTTGGTGTCGAATTTCCTGTCGCTGCGTTCGATGAATTCGAGCGCCTGCGCCCGCGCCGCCGCCTCCCGCATCTCGGCTTCGGTCGCGTCGGGCTTTCCGACCCGCAGGTTGTCGGCGATGGAGCGGTTGAACAGCAGCGCTTCCTGAAACACGACGCCGATGTTCCGGCGCAGCGCGGTCAGCGTCAGACTCCGGATGTCCATGCCGTCGATCTTGATTAGGCCGGACTGCGGATCGAACGCACGATGCAGCAGCGCAATGGCGGTGGACTTGCCGGCGCCGGTCGGGCCGACCAGCGCGATGGTCTGCCCTGGCAATGCCGTGAACGAGATGTCCTCCACCGCCGGTCTCTTGCCGTCATAGGAGAACGAGACGTCGTCGAATTCGACGAGGCCCTGCAGCCGGCCGGGGTCGATGGCGTCGGGCCGGTCGCGCACGGCGGGAACGGCATCGAGCACGTTGAAAAATTCCCGCAGGCGGGGCGCTTCCATGAACACGTTGTTGATGAACGCCACCACCTGTTCGAGCTTCTGGATCAGCATGGTCGCGAAGGAGACGAACATCACGATCTCGCCGACCGAGGTCTGCCCCTGCTGGTTCAGGATGATGCCGACGGTGAAGATCGCGAGGATGGTGATGGTGGTGGAGGCGCGCGTCATCACGGTGACGACGGCCCACCATGACAGTACCGGCATCTGCGCCGCGAGCAGCTTGTCGGCGACGAAACGCAGGCCCTGAACTTCCGCCTCGATGCGCACGAAGCTCTGCACCAGCGCGACGTTGCCGAGCGCGTCGGAGGCGCGCGCCGAGAGGTCGCTGAAATGCGCCTCGACCTCGTTCTGCATGTCGAAGGTCTTGCGCACCACCAGCGTGGTCAGAATCGTGAAGACGATGCACAGCACGAACAGCAGGATCGCCAGCCGCCAGTTGATGTAGAGCGACAGCGGCAGCAGCACGACCAGCGACATGATGGCGGCGAAATGCTCACGGAAGAATCCGAGCCACAGCCGCCACAGCGCGTCGGTGCCCTGCAGCATCACCTTCATCAGGCGGCCCGAATGGGTGCCGGTGTGGTAGGTCAGCGGCAACTGCATGATGTGTTCGAAATAGCTGGTCAGCACGGCCTGCCGCTGTCGGTGTGAGAGACGGTCGGCCTGCAGCGCCACGATGACCCCGCACAGGATGGTGAAGAGGCCGAAGGCCACCCATGCGCCGAGCAACGGCCATGGCGAGGTCGACGTCATGCCGAGCGGACCCGGAGATGGATGCCCGGACAGCACGTCGACGATACGCCCGAACAGCACCGGTTCGGCGAATTGCGCGGCGGCCAGCAGCAGGTTGGCGCCCGCCAGAAACCAGCCGAGCCTCGCTTCCTTGCCGAGCAGTTCGAGGACGCGGGCGTAAAGGCGGAACAGCGACATGCAGGGCGGCTTTCGGGATGCGCCTGTTCGTCACAGGCCTCAAAGCGCCAGTTTAATCAGGGAACGACCCGGGAAGACAGCGGTTCGCGTAGTATCGCCACATTCGGAACCTGATCCTGAATCGTTGGTTATCCGGTCCAGCTCTCAGGTCTCAGGTGGCCAAAAACATCACAGGGATATTTTCAGATGGTGATGCGCAAGGATTTATTGTTTTCGACGACGCGAAGTGTGGTCCTGGCGGCGGTGGCAACCGCCGGGTTGACGGCGGCAACGCCTGCCGTCGCGCAATCAGCGGCCCCCGCAGTCATGGCGACACATACGAGCGATGTGACCGATTTCAGCGCCGCCCGTCGGCACTATCATCATTATCGCGGTGGCGGGCAGGCCGCGGCGATGGCGGCATTCGCCGGAATGGTCGGGGTTATCGGCGGCATCGCGGCGGCGAACGCGCGGGCGGATGCCTACGATTATGGCCCCGCCTATTATGGGCCGCCGCCGGCCTATTATGGCGGCGCAATCTACGGGGCACCCTATGGCGGTGCGCCGGCCTCTGGGACTTACGGCTATGGTGGCGGCACCTATGTCGATCCCGGCGGGAATACCATTCCCTACCAGTAACCACTTCAATGAACGGGCGCCGGCCGCGGTTGTGGCCGGCGTCGCCGTTAACACGCTCGCCATACGTTTCGGCTAGCGTAGCGCTCATGAGTGATTCGCTGGACCGGCTTTACCAGGCAGTGATCGCCGCACGGGACCTCGATCCGGCCCAGTCGCGAACCGCCCGGCTGTTGCAGCACGGCCCGTCCAAGATGGCGAAGAAACTGGCCGAGGAAGCGGTCGAAGTCGTCATCGACGCCGTCAACGGCAAGCCTGACGCGGTGATCCGCGAGAGCGCGGATCTGCTCTACAACCTCACGGTGCTGTGGGCGGGCGCGGGCGTCCGTCCTCAGGATGTCTGGGCCGAAATGGCGCGGCGGGAACGGATGCTCGGCATCGCCGAGAAGCTTCCGAAGGACCCTGCCAAGTTCGCGAAACCCGCGGCCCCGAGCCGGCCGGCCCGGCGACCGATCGTCGCGCTCGACAGTCACCGGGCCCGCAAAGGCCGCTGATTTCCGCATCCTCGCCATGGACAAACCCGCGCCGCAGTGGTTGATCGCGCCATGCTGAGACGGATTTACGACTGGTGCATCGCCGCCGCTGACAAGCCTTACGCGCTCTGGATTCTCGGAGCCGTGGCTTTTGCCGAGAGTTCCTTCTTTCCGGTGCCGCCGGACGTGATGCTGCTGCCGATGTCGCTGGCGCGGCCGCAGCGGGCATGGCTGTTCGCCCTGTTGTGCACGATCGCCTCGGTCGCAGGCGGAATGCTCGGCTATGCCATCGGCGCGCTGCTCTATGATTCCGTCGGGCAATGGCTGATCCACCTGTACGGGCTCAGCGACAAGGTCGAGGCGTTTCGCGCCTCCTATGCGCATTGGGGCGCCTGGATCATCATCCTCAAGGGCCTGACGCCGATTCCCTACAAGCTCGTCACCATCACGTCAGGCTTCGCGGGTTACAATATCTGGCTCTTTATCCTTTGCTCGATCATCGCCCGCGGCGGGCGCTTCTTCGTCGTCGCGGTCGTGCTCAATCGATATGGCGACGTGATCCGGCACGAGATCGAGAAGCGGCTTGGATTGTGGGTCGCAGCCGGAGCCGCTCTGATCGTGCTCGGTTTCGTCATCGCATTTCGGCTGGTGTAGGTGAGGGCCTCCCTCCTTGTCCCGCCTTGCGGTTTGCGACAGGCGGTCTGCCAATAACACCATTTCGGCGCGCGGAATTTGTCGAGGATAGCGTTGCGGCAGGCGCTTTGGTAGGACGTCTGTCATTCTACACGGGCTGGCATTGCCGCCGCCTGTCACGCACGGGGATTTGCAATGTCCATGCCTGCCTTGTTCAAGGGCCGTTTGTCGCTGCCGGTGATCGGCGCGCCGCTGTTCATCATTTCGGTGCCGGATCTCGTCATCGCCCAGTGCAAGGCCGGCATCGTCGGCTCGTTCCCGGCGCTGAATGCGCGGCCGCCCGAACTGCTCGATGAATGGCTGTACCGGATCAAGGAAGAACTGGCCGCTTACGACAAGGCCCATCCCGAACGGCCTTCGGCGCCGTTCGCGGTCAACCAGATCGTGCACAAATCCAACAACCGGCTCGATCACGATCTGGCGCTCTGCGAGAAGCACAAGGTGCCGATGATGATCACATCGCTCGGCGCGCGCGAGGAGCTCAATCAGGCCGCGCATGGCTGGGGCGGCATCGTCTTTCACGACGTCATCAACCAGACCTTCGCGCACAAGGCGATCGAGAAAGGCGCGGACGGATTGATCCTCGTCGCGGCAGGCGCAGGCGGACATGCCGGGCAGTTGTCGCCATTCCCATTCGTGGCCGAGACCAGGCAGTGGTTCGACGGGCCGATTGCGCTCTCGGGCGCGATGGGCAACGGCCGCGCCATCCGCGCCGCGCGCGTGCTCGGCGCCGATTTCGCCTATATCGGTTCTGCCTTCATCGCGACGCAAGAGGCCAATGCCGTGGAGAGGTATAAGGAGATGATCACGACGTCGGCGGCCAAGGACATCGTCTATTCCAATCTCTTTACCGGCGTGCACGGCAACTATCTCAAGCCGTCGATCGTCGCGGCCGGCATGGACCCCGACAATCTCGCGACATCCGACGCCTCGAAGATGAGTTTCGGCACCGATGCGAGCGGCGAACGTGCAAAGCCGAAGGCTTGGAAGGAAATCTGGGGCAGCGGGCAGGGCGTCGGCAGCGTCGGCAAGGTCGTGCCCGCCGCTGAACTGATCGCACGGCTCAAGAAGGAGTATGACGAGGCGGTCGATCCGGCCTTGTGAGCATCCGATGAGCGCGATCTATCGTATCGACGGCCGCAATGTCGAAACCAGCCCGGACTCTGCGGGCCCCTGGTCGCCGACAATGCAGCACGGCTCCGCGCCGGGATCGCTGGTGACGTGGGCGGCGGAGCAGATCGCAACGGCCGTGCCGATGCAGATCGCGCGCGTCACCATCGACCTGATGCGGCCCGTGCCGGTGGCGCCGCTGACCTTCGAGACCGACGTGCTGCGCGAAGGCCGCAAGATCCAGCTCTGCGAGGTCCGGTTGCGCGCGGACGGCGTTCTGGTGGTCCGCGCGACCGTCCTGAAGATTCGCCGCGACAGGCAGGCGCTGCCAGCGGGAATCGCCGATGTGTCGGTCACGCTGCCGGGGCCGGCTGCGAGCCGGTTGATCGAAGCGAAATTTTCGTCGAGTCCCTTCACCGGCGCGGTTGCGATGCGCGCCGCGCGCGGCGACTTCGGCGTGCCCGGGCCGGGCGCGATCTGGTATCGGGTCGAGCGGCCCATGGTGGACGGCGCCGCCGTGTCGCAAGCGATGCGGGCCGTGGTGGCGGCCGATTTCTGCAACGGCACCTCGGCGGCGTTGGATTTCCGGCAGTGGACGTTCCTCAATGCCGACCTCACCGTCAGCCTGGCGCGCGAGCCGGTCGGCGAATGGATCCTGCTCGATGCTGAGACCACCATCGGCCCCGACGGCGCCGGTCTCGCCATGGCGCGGCTGGGCGACGTCAACGGCTATTTCGGCCGTGCGGCGCAAAGTCTCGTCATCGAACGGCGATAAGGTAAGATCGGCGCTCCCGAGCGGAGTTGTGGTCATGTCTTCGAAACGCCCATCGTTGCCTCTCGCCGGCGGCTGCTCCTGCGGCGCGATCCGCTACGAGATCTCGGCGCTGCCGCTGACGCTCTATACCTGCAATTGCACCAACTGCCAGCGGGCATCCGGCAGCGCGTTTGCGCTGAACATGCCGGTGGCGACCAGAGACTTTCGCATCACGACGGGCGCGCCGAAAGGCTGGCACAAGACGTCGCCATCGGGCGCGAAAACGACCGCGTGGTTCTGCGGCGATTGCGGCGCGCGGCTCTATGGCGAGCGCGAGGGACGTCCGGAGTCGATGACGCTGCGCGCGGGCACGCTGGACGATACCTCGTGGCTCGAACCGGCGGCGCACCTCTTCATGCGTAGCGCGCAACCGTGGGTGCAGCCCGCCAAGGACGCATTGTGTTTCGAGACCCAGCCGATGGGGGACGAATTCCGCGCCGCGCTCGCGGCGTGGCGCAGCCGGTTCGATTGAGTTTGCGCGCTACCCCACCATCCGTTCGCGCCCGGCCCAGAACGTCGCCCGCAGGGCTTTCTTGTCGACCTTGCCGACGCCGGTCATCGGCAACTCGGTGACGAACTTGACGTGCTTCGGCGCGTGCGCCGATCCCTTGCGCTGCTTGACGAGGTCGATCAGCGCCTGTTCGTCCGGTTGTGTATCGGGGCGGGCCACCACGACGGCGGTGACGGCTTCGCCCCACTTGTCGTCGGGAATGCCGACCACGGCGACCATCGCGACATCGGCGTGAGTCGAAAGTACGTCCTCGACTTCGCGCGGAAAAATGTTGAAGCCGCCGGAGACGATCATGTCCTTCTTGCGGTCGAGGATGTACATGTAGCCGCGCTCGTCGGCCCTGGCGATGTCGCCGGTATGCAGCCAGCCGTTCTTCAGCGTCTCCGCGGTCTGCTCCGGCCGCTTCCAGTATTCCGCCATGACGTGCGGCGCGCGCACGCAGATTTCGCCGGCCTCGCCGGCCGCGACTTCCTGATCGTCGTCGTTGAGGATTTTCGTTTCGCAGGCCGCGATCGGGAAGCCGCAGGACAGGAACAGGGCCGGGTTCTTCGGATCGTGGTCGGCTTTGCGTAGCACCGACACCGGATAGCACTCGGTCTGGCCGTAGAGCTGCGAGAACACCGGTCCGATCCGTTTGATGCCTTCGATCAGGCGGCTCGGCGACATCGGAGATGCGCCGTAGAGCAAGAGCTCGAGCGATGACATGTCGGTCTTCGGCAGCATCGGATGATCGAGCAGCACATAGATCATGGTGGGCACGAACAGCGTGAAGTTGATGCGCTCGCGCTCGATCGTATTGAGCACCGCTTCCGGGTCAAAACCTTTCAGCATGTGGACGGTGCCGCCGCGCATCAGCGTCGGCAGCACCTTGGTGCCGGCGACATGGCTGATCGGCGCCACCGTGAGATAGCGCGGCGTCTCCGGGATTTCGAAGTCGGCCAGAATCGCGGCGGCGAATCCGCCGTATTCGCGATGCGTGCGCAGCGCGCCCTTGGATCTGCCGGTGGTACCGCCGGTGTAGTTCAATGTTGCGATGTCATCGGGGCCCGCAAGACATCGCGGCATTGCGGTGCCGGCCGCCTCGATGGCCTCAAGCAGGTCGGCGCCGTAGTCGGCAGGTCCGAGGGTGAAGACCGCGCTCAGGCCGGAGGCCCGGGCCGCGAGTTCGCCGCCGCGGTCGCGGAAGCTTGCCGCGTCGACCACCAGCATCCGCGCCTCGGAATCCTCGATCTGGAACAGTTGGTCGTCAAGCGAGCCGAGCGGATGCAGCCAGGTGATCGCGAGTTGCGACAGTTGGGCGGCGACGCCGGCGCACCAGGTATCGGCGCGGTTCGCGGTCAGGAAGGCGACACGGGTGCCGGGCGCGAGACGTTGTCGCAGGAAGACGCTTTGGATGCGTCCGATGAGGTCGGTGGCGCCCTGATAGGTGAGCGAGCCGCCGGGCCAACTGAAGGCCACGCGGGACGGATAGCGCGCCAGCGCGCGCAACGTCTGGCCGCACACCGTCGGGAATGTGTTGAGGGCGTCGCGCATGGGGGTCCTCTCCCGTCTGCTTTGTCATCGGCCTTCGATCGTGCCAATGTTGCGGGCCCGACGCTAACACACCGCAATCCGCGCTCAAGCCAGGAGACGCGATCTTGCCGACTGCCGATCCGCTGGCGCGCTTCCGCGACCGGCTCGCCCTGCCGCTGATCGCGGCACCGATGTTTCTCGTCTCCGGTGTCGAGCTCGTGGTCGCGGCCTGCCGCAACGGCGTGATCGGCTCTTTCCCGACGGTGAACTGCCGCAGCCCCGAGCAATTGGGTGAATGGCTGACCGCCATCGGCGCGCACCTGCGCGACCACGCCGAGGCGACAGGCCATGCCGCCGCGCCGGTCTGTCCGAATTTGATCGTGCACCGCTCCAATGTCCGGCTCGCGCAGGACCTTGCGGTGCTGCTGCGTCATGCTCCTGAAATCGTCATCACCAGCGTCGGATCGCCGGCGCCGGTTCTGGGGCCGCTGCACGACGCTGGCGCGCTGGTGTTCGCCGATGTTGCCAGCATCCGTCACGCCGAGCGTGCGGCGGAAGCCGGCGCCGACGGGTTGGTGCTGCTCACCGCCGGCGCGGGCGGCCAGACCGGATGGCTCAATCCGTTCGCCTTCGTGCGCGCCGTGCGGACATTCTTCGCGGGTCCGCTGGTACTGGCGGGCGGCATCAGCGATGGCCACGCGCTGCGGGCGGCGCGGGCGCTCGGCTGCGATCTCGCCTACATGGGCACCAAATTCATCGCGACCCGCGAGAGCATGGCCGATGACAGGTACAAGGCGATGCTGGTCGCAAGCGGCGCCGACGACATCCTGCTGACGCGCGCCTTCACGGGGTTGCAGACCAACATGCTGCGGCCGTCGATCGAAGCCGCCGGCCTCGATCCCGATGCGCTGCCGGACCGCGGCGCCATCGACATCGGCAAGGATATCGATGTCGGCGCGCGTGAATCCCGCCCAAAGCGCTGGCGCGACATCTGGAGCGCGGGCCACTCCGCCTCCGGCATCACGGGCATCCTGCCGGTTGCCGAACTGGTGGCGCAGACGCGGGACGAATATGCCGCTGCTGAGGCGGCGATCCGTGGGGGCGGTTGACGGATTGCCGGGCTGTCTTGTCCTCGGTCAGGCAGAAAAGTTCCAGCCTTAACGACGCGTTAACCAATCCGGAGCCACTTTCCGCGCAACGGCCGGTAGGTATCTGCCGCAGATGCGTCAGTCTCCGGCCGGCGCGGGGGCAGGCCATGGACCACGACCTTTCTGCAAAGACACTAGCCACCATTCAGGAACTTCAAGTCCGGGTCGCTGCCGCGTTCGGGCGTCATCCGCTGTGCCGGGACGTGCGATTCGACATCGTCAGCACGCCGAAGACCAGCAAGGGCGCGAACTGGACCGTGAGCATGAGCACGCTTCCCCCCGACGCGGTCTGGGAGGTGTCCGAACTCGTGGCCGATATCCAGGACGCCTACACCCTGGCGTCGGCGGCCTGACGGCCTGTCAGAGCCGCCGCTCACACACCCCCTGGCGCCGAGCGCCGCCCCGGCATGGTTAAGCCTTAATTAGCGGCGATTTGTAAGAACAGTCGGTCGGAGAAGCGGAGACCTGCGTGACGCGCGCGATGACGGTCCTGGCGCTTGCGTGCTGCCTCGTCGTCGGCGTCGTGGCGGTGTCCATGTCTGGCCGCGACGTCGCGGGCGCGCCGGAGACCAAGTCGTCCTCTCCGCAAGCCGATAATCCGGCTGCCAATCGCGCGGCCAAGGCCGACCGGCTGCCGGTCGCGATAGCCGCCGAGACAGCCGGACAGACAGGCTCGGATCAACTGTCGCCGGCCGAGCCGTTGCGAGAGGCGTTTGCCACGGACAGTCCGTTGAACGCTCCCGCGTCGGACACGGTGGCGCCGATCGCGATGCCGCCCCTGCCGTCGCCGCGGCCAAAAGCCGCCGATCTGCCGCCGCCGCAAAAGAGCTATTCGTTGCTGAGCGACATGCAGATCGCCGCGCTCAAGGAGCGGCTGCAACTGACGCCGGCGCAGGCGCCGTACTGGCCGCCCGTGGAGACCGCCTTGCGCGATGTGGCGCGCAAGATCCATGCGCGGCGCATGGCGGGTGGACCATCGGGTTTCGCTCCCGAGGACATCGATCAGGTCAAGGCCGCCGCCAATCCGCTGCTGGCCAAGTTGCGCGAGGACCAGAAGCGTGAAGCGCGGTCGCTCGCGCGCATCATCGGCCTCGATGCGATCGCATCGCTGATTTGATCGGCTGCGGATGGACTACCCCTAGCGGCTCTATCGTGCGAAGGGTTCAGGCCGCGTGACCACGCAGGCCTGATCGCGTCACGGGGTTGGTCCGCGCCGCTTTCGACGCCGAGATCGCTGCGGCCTTTCCTCTCGACTTCTCAGCGCCGGACGAATGGTGCTAGCCTGCGCGGACAAGATGCGCAGTGACGCTCGAGCCTGCGCGGACAACGAGAGGAAGTAGCGTGACGCAGGTGCTTGCCGGCATTCGTGTGCTGGATTTCGGTCGTTACATCGCGGGGCCGTATTGCGGGGCGTTGCTGGCGGATCATGGCGCCGAGGTGATTCGCATCGAAAAGCGGGACGGCGGCGAAGACCGCTTCGTCGCCCCGGTGTCAGAGTCGGGCGAGGGCGGTTTGTTCATGCAGATGAACCGCAACAAGAAGTCGGTGACGCTGGATCCCATGAAGCCCTCCGGGGCCGAGGTGGTCAGGCGTCTGGTCGCAACGGCGGATGTCGTGATCGCCAACCTGCCGGCGCAAACCCTCAAGGCGATGGGCCTGGATTACGACAGCCTGCGGGCGGTGAAGGACGACATCATCCTGTCCACGGCGTCGGCGTTCGGATCGACCGGTCCTTATGCGGATCGGGTCGGGTTCGACAGCATCGGGCAGGCGATGTCGGGCGCGATCTACATGACCGGGGAACCGGGCCACCCCTATCGGTGCGTGGCGCCGTATGTGGATTTCGGCACCGCATTGGGCCTGGCGTTCGGCACGCTCGCTGCGCTCATGGAGCGAAGCCGGACCGGAAAGGGACAGGTCGTGGAGGGGGCGCTGCTTCGGACCGCGCTCAACATGATGGGGCCGGCCCTGATCGAGCAGGCCGTCATCCAGGTCAATCGCGAGCCGACCGGCAATCGCGGACAGACCTCGGCGCCCAGCGACATCCTTCCGACCAAGGATGGCTTCGTGCTCGTCGCGGTGGTGGGGCAGCCGCTGTTCAAACGGTGGGCCCGGCTCATGGGCAACGAGGATGCCTGGCTCAACGATGCGAGGTTCAAGGACGATCTGGCGCGCGGCGACAATGCAGTGGCGATCAGCGCCCGCATGCGCGAGTGGTGCGCCGAGCGAACCACGGCGGAAGCGATCGCCGCGCTGGAGGAGGCGCGCATTCCGGCCGGTCCGGTGCTGTCGCCGCAGGGAGCGCTCGTTGACGCGCATGTGGTCGCGACCGGCTATCTTCAGCCGGTCGAATATCCCGGCACGCGCGTGCCGGCGCCGGTGCCGCGCTCGCCCGTGTACCTGTCGGAGACGCCGGGCGAGATCCGCACCCGTGCGCCGCTGCTCGGCGAGCACACCGATGAGGTGCTGGCGAGCGTAGGTTATTCGGCTGCGGAGATATCCGGATTGCGTGAAAGCGGGGCTATTTGACCGGGCGGCGCGGACAGGCGTGCCGCGCGGGCGGAGAATCCCTTGATCCCTCCGCATTTGTTGCTACGACAGTCTGCTATGGGACCGTTCATGTCGAGCCGCCGGGTGCGGTTGTTTCGGATCGCATCGACGCGGTGGCAACGGCGTGCGCTGTTTCTCGCGGGCGGCGTCGGCGTCGGCGCGGCGGCGGTGGTGCTTGCCCTGCTGGCGGATCAGGCGCAGCTTGCCTTCGCTCGCCTGCTGTCGATATCGCGCTACGTCTCGCTCGTGGTTACGCCCCTCGGCTTCATGGTCGCGGTGTTCGTCACCAATCGTTATTTTCCGAATTCGCAGGGGAGCGGTATTCCGCAGGCGATCGCGGCGCGAACTCTGGCTGATCAGGCCGCGCGTGGCCGGCTGGTTTCGATCCGCATCGCCGTCGGCAAGATTATTCTCACCCTGTTCGGCCTGCTGTGCGGCGCATCGGTCGGGCGGGAAGGTCCCACAGTCCAGATCGGTGCATCCCTCATGTTCGCCCTCGGCCGCTTCTCGCCGCGCCGGCAGCCGGGCCTGATCCTGGCGGGCGCGTCGGCAGGCGTCGCCGCCGCCTTCAATACGCCGCTGGCGGGAATCGTATTCGGCATCGAGGAGATGAGCCGTTCGTTCGAAACGCGTGCCAGCAGTCTGATCATTGCGGCGGTCATCGCGGCGGGCCTCACTTCGCTCGCCGTGATGGGAAACTACACTTACTTCGGCACCAGCGCGACGGAGCTCCACAGCGGGGCGGACTGGCTGGCGATTCCCGTCTGCGGGATCGTGGGTGGTTTGATGGGTGGTCTGTTCAGCCGTATCGTCATCATGATGTCGCTTGGTATCCGCCATCGCATCGGGCGCGCAATCAAGTCGCATCCGCTTCTGTTTGCACTGGCATGCGGCCTCGCCGTGGCGCTGTGCGGAATTGCGTCGGGCGACACGATCTACGGCACCGGCTACGCGCAGGTGAAGGCGTCGCTCGAGACCGGGACACCGCTTCCCGCCAGTTTCGGGATCCTGAAATTTCTGGCGACCACGTTCGCCGCCATCAGCGGCATTCCAGGCGGCATCTTCTCTCCTTCGCTGGCGGTTGGCGCCGGGCTGGGAAGCAACGTCGCCGCGTTTTTCCATGGTGCGCCGCTGGAGGCGATCGTGCTGCTCGGCATGGTCGCGTATTTCGCGGGCGTGGTGCAGGCGCCGATCACGGCCTTCGTGATCGTGACCGAGATGACCGACAACCACGCGATGGTCGTTCCGCTGATGGCGGCGTCGATGATCGCCTACGCGACATCGCGTCTCATCTGCAAGGAAGGCGTCTACCACGCCCTCGCCAAGGGCTTTGTCGCGAGCGAGTCTCGCGCGGAGCGATAGGGCTTGGCCGATCGCCATCGGGCAGATTCGCGTGTCGACGATTCGATTGCGTTGTGGGGTCGCGATGGCGCTCCAATTTCGATTCGTTCTAAGCTGCACCTCATCTAAATCGCGTGGGCTTCTTTGACATTTTAGCCTGCGCTAAAAGCGCCTCGGTTTGCGCCGTCAGGTGATCGCAACGTTGCGATATGCCTGGTGATATAGCTGGTAAGCGCGCGGAGACTGGCAGCCGGCTGGTTTTTCGGGCAAGGACAACAGATGACCCGATCCGGTTTTCGAAAATGGATTTGGCTGCACAAGTGGAGCAGCCTGATCTGCACGGCGTTCCTGCTGGTCATCTGCCTGACCGGCCTGCCGCTGATTTTTCAGGACGAGATCGGCGATTATTTCGACGATGCCCTGCCGTATGCCGCGGTGCCCGCCGGCACTCCGGCGGTCAGCATCGACAGCGTCGTTGCGGCCAGCCGCGCGATGTTCCCGAAAGAGGCGGTGCTTTTCGTGTTCGTCGACGACGACGAGCCGAAAATCGTCGTCACCATGGCGCCGTCCTGGCAGGCCTGGGCAGCGAACAGAAAGTCGTCGCACTGGATCCGGTTCGACGCGCATACCGGAAAGGTTCTGAAGGCGAGCAAGCCATTCAATCAGGATGGCATTCGTTTCCTGGACGTCATGCTCCGCTTGCATCGCGATCTGTTCGCCGATCTGCCGGGCGAACTGTTTCTCGGCACGATGGGACTGCTGTTCGTCATCGCGATCGTCTCCGGGGCCATCGTCTACAGCCCGTTCATGCGGCGGCTGGATTTCGCGACGGTTCGCACCGACCGCTCGCGCCGCACCAGGTGGCTTGATCTTCACAATCTGCTTGGGGTCGTGACGCTGGCGTGGCTGCTGGTTGTCGGCCTGACCGGCGTCATCAACGAACTGTCGACGCCGCTGTTTGCGCTGTGGCAACGTACCGACGTCAAGGCGATGCTCGCTCCCCTGCAGGGCGCGCCGGTGCCGTCGGCGAACGAACTCAGCTCGCCGCAGGCGGCCCTCGAGACGGCGAAAGCGGCGGCTCCCGACATGGTCGCGACCAGCATCATCTTTCCGGGATCGCCGTTCGGCTCGCCTTATCACTACCTGATCTGGACCAAGGGACATGACACGCTGACGTCGCGCCTGTTCAGTCCGATCCTGGTCAATGCGCGGGACGGGACGCTGACCGCGCGCGTCACGATGCCGTGGTATTTGCGCGCGCTCGAGGTGTCGCGGCCGCTGCATTTCGGAGATTATGGCGGCCTGCCGCTCAAGATCATCTGGGCGTTGCTCGACCTCGTCACCATCGTCGTTCTCGGCAGCGGGCTGTATCTCTGGCTGTCGCGGCGCGCCTTGCCGTTCCGGCGGAGCGGATCCGAAAGCCGGATCGCGCGCAGCGCCATCGTTACGGCGCCGGCGGAATGAGCGGCGCGCGCTCCTTTGTGCGGATCTGGCGATGGCCGCTGTTGCTCGCCGCATTGACGTGCTTCGGCCTGCTCGCCGCGCTGCTCGGCGGCGGCGGTCTGTGGTGGCCGCTCGCCTGGCTGGCGCTCGGCATTCCCCTTGCCACGATTGCCTTCGGTGTCTGCGGCGCTCGCAGGACGAAAGCCTGAGGGCTGCCAACATCCCGGCGAACTCGCGGACGCGTGTGTCCGCAGAGGGACTCCGAAAGGAGTTCTGGTCCCGTTGAGTTGAATTGCGGCTTGCATTTGTCGCCACGTCACTCGAATATCAAGCAAAAGGAAGCCTGCGATCTGGGGAGGAGTGCGACTCGTGTCGTCCGAAGTCCGGATAAAGGCCGCCAGCGGCGGTGGCGAGGTCTCGTTGCGGGCCAGGACGCCGAGCCTGCTCAAACGGCTGACGCAGGAGCACATCGTCCTCATCACCACCCTGGTGCTGGCCGGCATCTTCTCGTTGCTGATTCCGGGGTTCGCGACTGTCAAGAACGCGCTGACGCTGCTCAATAGCATTGCCGTTCTCGGCATCCTGTCGCTGGGCGCGGCGATCGTCATCATCGGCCGGGGGCTGGACATCTCACAGGTGGCCTCGCTCGCCATCGGGGCGGCGCTGGCTGCGGTGGTGATGCGCTCGGGCGGAAGCATTCCGTGGGCGATCTTCTGCGGGTTTGCGGTTTCGCTCGCGATCGGGCTGGTGAACGGGCTGGTGATCGCGTTCATCGAGGTGCCCCCGCTGTTCGCCACGCTGGCGACCAACCTGCTGATGTTCGGCCTGGCGCAGATCTTCATCGTCGGCTCGACGCTGCTTGTGTACGTGCCGAAATCGGCGGAAAGCTTCCTCGTGCTCGGCCACAATATCGGCGGCGTGCCGATCCCGGTGCTGATCTTCCTCGCGCTGGCATTGATCGTGCATTTGTTCCTGAGCCACACGCGGATCGGACGCTTCATCTACGCCCACGGCGACAATCCGGAAGCGGCACGCCTCAGCGGCATCCCGACCCGACCGCTGACCGTCCTGGAATACAGCCTCTGCGCGGTGATCGGTTATCTCGCCGGCCTCGTGCTGATGGCCACGCTCTCCAGCATCGATACCGAGATCGTGATGGGCACGGAAATCTTCAACGTCATTCTCGTCGCGGTGCTGGGTGGCGTCAGTCTGGTCGGTGGGCGCGGCAGCGTGCTGAGCGTCATTGCCGGCGGCTTGCTGATCGGCGTGATGCTGGACGGCATGACGCTGCTCAATCTCGACAATGACACGCAGAACATCGTTCGCGGCCTTGTGCTTCTCGCCGCCATCGTTGGAGACAATCTGCTCCATCCGCGCGACGAGGAGACGGCACGGCACGGAGACTGAACAGCGCCACCAACAAATGAACGAGAGGGAGGAGATCACGACAATGAAGACCTTATTCGGCGGAACGATCGCCGCGGCTGCGGGCGCCGCAATGGTCTGCCTCACCGCAGGGACGGCTGCGGCGCAGGGCAATACGGCGCAACAGTTGCAGGAGCAGTGGAAGAAGGACGTGGTCGGCAAGACCATTGTTTACATCCCGGTCTCCTATTCCGTGCCCCTGACGCGGATCTGGGGAGAGCGGATGCAGATGATCGCCGATCATCTCGGTATCAAGTTTCAGGTCCGTGACCCGAATTTCAACACCCAGCGCGAAGCCCAACTCCTGCAAGCGGAGATCGGCCAGCATCCCGACGTCCTGATCGTTCACAATCCGGATGTGCAGGTTCTGGCGCCGGCGTTGCAGCAGGCGGAAAACGCCGGAATCTATGTGATCCAGATCAACATGGCGTCGCGTTACAAAAGCGACGCCTTTATCGGCGTGCAGCCGAACGAACTCGGCGCTCAGATGGCCAATGCCGTGGTGAAGGCATGCGGCGGATCCGGAACCTCGCACAAGATCGCGCTCATGAACGGGGAGGTGACGTCCGCCTACAGCCTGGGCATCATGGAAGGCGCGACGTCGGTGTTCAAGCAGCATTCCGACATCAAGATCGTCAGCAATCAGGCGGCCAACTGGGATTCGAAGACCGCGCACGACAAGGCGGCGACGGTGCTGCAGGCGAACCCCGACCTGTGCGGTTACATGGGATGGTGGTCAGGCCAGGACTCTGGAATCGCGCAGGCGGTGAAGCAGGCGGGACTCCTCGGCAAGGTGAAGGTTTTCACCACCGACGGTGGCGAGCCGCCGGCCTGCGAGTATCTGAAGGAAGGCCTGTTCTATGAAGACTTCATCTACCCGGCCTCCTTGCAGGCGGATCAGATGATATCCACGGCGGTGATGCTGCTGCAGAGCAAGATGAAGCCGGGCACCATGCATGTGGCGATCTTCTCGCCGGTCATTCCGACAACGGCCGAGAACGTGACGCCGACATCTTGTACGGAGCTATCGAAGAAATAGGCTTCGGCCCCGGCCGGGGCGCGCTCCGCCCCGGTCTGCCAATGCGGTGGATTTGGCATTCGCTGCGATATGTCCGAGAATCCGCTCGGGGCAGCGTCCTGGCGGATGTCAAATCAAAACCACGCTTGTTACCGCACGAGCGCCAACGGAGGCCGGCAGGTGAGCACCACTTTTTCCACGTCGACGCCTTCCATATCCAAGCCTTCCACATCCAAGCCGCTCGCCGCACGGCTGAAACAGGCCCGATACTACTGGTCTCCCCGGCAAACCTTCGCCGACCTGTTCGCCAAGACCTGGATGGAGCCGGCCATTCCGTTCACCGTGCTGGTGGCGCTCCTGCTGATATTTTCCACGGTCGTTCCGAATTATGCGAGCGCTTACAATGCGAGCACGATGGGCCGCGAGTTCGCGGAATTCGGTTTCGTCGCGATCGCAATGGGCCTGTCGCTCATCTCGGGGGGCATCGACCTCAGCGTCGGCTCGATCTTTGCGCTGGCCGATTTCATTGCGCTGATGGGTTTCAGCATCTGGAATCTTCCGGTCCCCGTGGTCATCGTGATGACGGTGCTGGCGGGGGCGCTGCTCGGCGCCGTCAACGGCTTCTTTGTCGGCATCCTGCGCACCCGCGCTTTTCTCTCGACCCTGGTGACGCTCATCGTCTATCGCGGTGTCTTCGATCTGCTGACCTTGCGCTGGTCGCAGGACATGGCGATGTCTTCGGCATCGAGCCCGCTCTGGGACGCGATCGGCAATGGCGGGATTCTGGGAATTCCGAGCGATGTCTGCGGTCTCGTCGTCGTCGCCATCGTCGGCCACATTCTGCTCAGCCGGTCGCGGCTGGGCTGGCATCTGACGGCCGTCGGCGCCAGCCCCCGCTCGGCGCGCCACGCCGGGATCAGCATCCGCTGGGTGCTGTTCTCGATCTATGTCATCAGCGGCATGCTGTCCGCGCTCGGTGCGGTGTTCTTCGCGGCGCGTCTGGCAAGCGCAGGATCGCAGACGGGAGACGGCTTTGCCTTTGAGAGTCTGGCGGCGGTGATGATCGGCGGGGTGAGCCTCGCCGGCGGCAAGGGCACGATCGGGCGCTGCCTGATCGGCGCGGGCATCATCTTCGTGCTCGGCAATGGACTGATCCAGATGGGTTATCCCGGCCAGGTGACGACCGCCGTGAACGGCGCCATCCTGCTGCTCGCGGTCAGCATCGACGTGAAATGGTCGAAGAACCGCGGCAAGGCGATTCAGAAGAGCTACGTCAATCCGACCTATCTGGACTACGGCGTCCTGCCGGACGCATCCGAAGGCAGCAGTTCGCCCTACGCCATGAACGCCCGCTTGCGTGGGGCGGAAGCGATCGGCCTCGATCAGGTCGAAGGACCGGAGGACATCATCCTGGATCGCGAGGGGCGGCTCTACACCGGCACGCGGCAGGGGTGGATCCTGCGATTCTCGGGTCCGAACTTCGAGACGCGCGAGTTGTTCGCCCGCATCGGCGGGCGGCCGTTAGGTCTCGCGTTCGACAAGGACGACAACCTGATCGTCTGCGCGGCGCTGATGGGGCTCTACGGGGTGAAGCCCGACGGCACCGTGTTCAAGCTGACGGATCAGACCAACCGGAGTTGGTTCAAGCTGATCGATGATTCGCGGCTGAAGCTGACCGACGATCTCGACATCGCGCCGGACGGCAAAATCTACTTCAGCGAGGGCACCACCCGGTTCGACATGCACACCTGGCCGGTGGACGGGCTGGAAGGGCGCGGCAGCGGCCGCCTGGTCTGCTACGACCCGGCCACCGCCAAGACACGCACGGTGGTGCACAACGTGCGCTTCTGCAACGGCGTATGCCTGGCGCACGACGCCCGGTCGATCCTGTTTTGCGAGACCTTCGGGCTGCGCCTGATGCGCTACTGGATCGAGGGGCCGAAGAAGGGAAAGACCGAAATTGTGCTCGACCATCTTCCCGGTTGCCCCGACAACATCAACCGCGCGTCCGACGGCGGCTATTGGCTCGCGCTGGTGGCGATGCGCACGCCGGTCTATGACGTGGCGATGCGGATGCCGGGCTTCCGGATGCGCATGATCAAGCAGTTGCCGATCGACGAGTGGCTGTTTCCCGGCATCAACAACGGCTGCATCGTCAAGCTCGACGCCGATTGCCGGCCGGTCGAGTCCTACTGGGATCCGGGCGGGGAGTCGCATCCGTCGCTGACCTCCATGCGAGAGGACCGGGGCTATCTCTATCTCGGCGGCCTGGAGAACAACCGGATCGGCCGCATCAAGCTGACAGGCGTCGATCCGACCTGGACGGGGTGCGACAGCTACTGGGGCAAACGCCCGACGGCGCAATAGGAACAGGACTCATCTCATGGCGGGCGCACTGGACATCCTGAAGCCGCTGCTGTTCGCGTCACGCCCCCGGCGCGCCATTCCAACGCTCGATGGCGCTTATCTTCCCAACGATCGCCTGGACGCGCTGCCGGTCGTGGGCCCCGATCTGGTCCGTCCGGACGACATCGCGGTCGGATCCGACGGCACGCTTGTTGTGAGCACGCAGAACCGCCTGCTCAGGCTGTCCGGTCCGGACCTGCGGGATCAGGCGGTGGTCGCCGCGTTCGATGCGCCGATCACCGCGCTCGCGCAACTCGGGGACGGCCGGCTCGCCGTCGGCCTCAATGGGCGCGGGTTGTGCATCCTGCGGCCCGATGGAACGGTGGAGGCCGCACTCGCCGACCTCGCGGGCGCGCCGCTCCGCAGCGTGACGGCGATCGCCGAAGATCCTGCGCGGGGCGGCGTGTTCTTCACCGTCGGCAGCGTGCGCCGGGATGCCGAGGACTGGGTTTGGGACCTGATGGAGCGCAACAGCGCGGGGCTGCTCGGCTATTGGCGGCCGGACGCCGGCCGCGCCGAGGTTCTGCTCGAGGGTCTGCCCTATCCGAACGGGCTTCACGTGGAAGACGGCGGCGGGAGTCTCCTGTTCACGCAGAGCTGGACGCACAGCCTGGCGCGCCACCGGATCGGCGCCAAGGGCCCACGCGCCGTCGAAACGGTCATCGACAACCTGCCGGGCTATCCCGCGCGCATCGCGCCGGCGCGGGGCGGAGGACATTGGCTCGCGATCTTCGCGATGCGCACGCAACTGATCGAACTCGTGCTGCGCGAAACGCCGTTCCGGCAGGAGATGATGCGCACCGTCGATCCGGAGTTGTGGGTGCGGCCGTCGCTGCGCGCCACCGGCTCCTATCTCGAGCCGCTGCAGGGCGGCGGCATCAAGAAACTCGGCATCCGGAAACCCTGGGCGCTGCCGCGCTCCTACGGGCTCGTGGTCCGGCTCGATGCCGACGCCGAACCGGTGTTCTCGATGCACAGCCGGGTGGACGGGCATTGCCACGGGATAACGGCGGCGCGCGAGCTGGGCGAGCGGCTGATCGTGGTGTCCAAGGGCGACGGCCGATTGCTCGCGTATAACCTCGAGAGCGCCGGAGGCAGCGCATGAACGACGGGCCGCAGGAGATGACCAGCGCCGGGCAACCTGCCGGCGGAGAAGCGCTGCCGAAGCTGAGCGTCCGGCAGGCGACGAAATTGTACGAAGGCGTGGCGGCAATCCAGAATGTCGATTTTGACCTGCGCGGCGGCGAGGTCCATGCGCTGGTCGGCGAGAACGGCGCGGGAAAATCGACGCTGTGCAAGGCGATTGCCGGTGCGGTGCAGTTGACGTCGGGCGACATCCTGCTTGATGGCGAGCCGTGCCAGTTCCTGTCCCCGGCGGATGCGCTGCGGCGCGGCATCGCCATGGTGTACCAGGAGGACAGCCTGGTGCCGACGATGACGGTGGCGCAGAACGTGCAACTCGGCCGCGAACGGTTCCTGACCACGTTCCGCCGCATCAACATCAGCGCGCAGCAACTGCTGCAGTCGATGAACTTCAATGTCGAGCCAAGCGACGTGGTGGCGACGCTCGGCACCGCCAAGCGGCAGATGGTCGAGATCGCGCGCGCCGTTTACTACCAGGCGCAGGTGATCATCTTCGACGAACCGACCGCAAGCCTGACGCCGGAAGAGACACAGCATCTGTTCCTGCTGATCGATGACCTGCGGCGGCGGGGCATCGCGATCATCTATATTTCACACGCGTTGGAGGAGGCGCTCAGCATCGCCGACCGGATCACCGTGCTGCGGGATTCGCGGCGGGTCATTACCGGTCCGGCGAAGGATTTCACGCGCGCGACGCTGGTCGAGCACATGGTGGGCCGCACGCTGGCGGAGAGCGAGACCGGACGCGGCAGCGGCGCCGGCACGCGCGGAGACCGCGTGCTGCGCGTGCAGAACATCATCTCCGGCACGATGGTCAAGAACATGTCGTTCTCGGTCTTCGCAGGCGAGGTGCTGGGAATCGCGGGCCTGGTCGGCTCCGGCCGTTCGGAGATCGCGCAGGTGATCGCGGGCGCGCGCAAGCGCAATCTGCTGCACGGCGGCACGATCTACCTCGGCGACCGGCCGGTGCGCTACCGCGTGCCGGCGCAGGCCGTCCGGGACGGAATCGCTTATGTGACCGAGGACCGCAAGCTCGCCGGGTTTTTCGAAACCATGACGACGGACGATAACATCTACACCGGTTGGCTCGCCTCGCGGGCAGGACGAGCGCGGTGGATTTATTCCAAGCGCCACCGCGACAAGGTCGCCGCCAACTGGGTTGCCAGGACGCGCATCACGTCGCTCAATCGCCGGAGCCGCGTGATCGAACTGTCGGGCGGTAATCAGCAGAAGGTCGTGGTGGCCAAGAGCTTGGCGCAGGAGCCCCGCCTCATCATTCTCGACGAGCCGACGCGCGGCGTGGACGTGGGCTCGGTCGAGGAGATTCACGAGATTATCCGCGGGCTCGCCCGCGAGGGCAAAGCGGTGGTTGTGATTTCGTCCTATCTGCCGGAGATCCTGAAGATATCCGACCGCATCCTGGTGGCGCGCGGTGGCCAGATCGTCGCCGAGTTCGATCCGCGCGAGGCGACCCAGGAAAAAATCATGTATGCGGCGGTGCATTAAGGCCCTTGGCGAGATGCGCTGAAGGCATGTCGGGTCGACGATGGGAGGCCGCGGTCTTGATGCTGGTGCGGATGGTTGCAAAGCCGGCGGCCTGCGTGGCGATCACCATGTCGCGGCTGTGTTCGCCGTTCCGTTCTACCGGATGCTCGAATGGTGCCCCTGGCCGGAATCGAACCAGCACTCCTTGCGGAACTCGATTTTGAGTCGAGCGCGTCTACCAGTTCCGCCACAGGGGCCCTCGGGGCATCCCTGACGGGCGGCCCGCGAAGCGGGCGGACTATAGCGGGCGTTCCCCGCCGGTCAACCCGGCGAGACTGCTCGTGAACACCGCAGTTTGAAGGGCTGCCGCCTCGACAGCGGCGGGGCCTGCCGCTACGACGCCGGTGAGCGAATCCCTTCAACGGCAGCCGGAGCCCTATGTGATTCTCGACGCCACCCTGAAATCCGCACCCGCGGCTCGCGGCAGGGATTCCGCATCCGTTGCCGCGCTGGCGGTTGCCGTCATCGCCGCGGCGACGCTCGCAGGAGCATGGTTCTTCCAGCTCGTGCTGGACATCGTGCCGTGCCCGCTCTGCCTCGAGCAGCGCTATGCCTATTATCTCGCAGTGCCGCTTGGCCTGGTGGTGGCGTTTGCCGCCGCCAAGAACGCCCCGCGTGGCGCGGTCCTGGCGGGCCTTGCCCTTCTCGCGCTGGCCGTGCTCGCCAACGCGGGGCTCGGCGCCTATCATGCCGGCGTCGAATGGGGATTCTGGCAGGGGCCGACGGATTGCACCGGGCCGATGCTCGATCTCAGCAAGGGCAGCCTGCTCGACAATCTCGACAAGGTGAAGGTCGTGCCTTGCGACAAGGTGCAGTGGCGCTTCCTCGGCCTGTCGCTCGCCGGCTACAACGTGCTGATCTCGCTGCTGATGGCCGCCATTGCCGCGTGGGGGATCGCGGCCTCGGCGAAGCGCGGCTAATCGTCCACATCGTCCTGCGGACGTCCGAACAGATGGACGATGCCCGGCGTCGCGATCGAGACGAACACGAAGCGCGCGAGATGATGCGCGCCGACGAAGATCGGATCGACGTGGAGCGTCAGCGCCAGCGCCAGCATGGCGTCCATCGCGCCGGGCGCGAAGGCGACAACGACGTCGCTGAACCGCACATGGGTGGCGAAGACGATCACCGCAACGAATACGGCGGAAACCGCAACGGCAATGCCGAACGAGCCGAGCGCCGCCCACAAGTGGCTCAGCATGGTCCTGGTCGAGATTTTCGCGAAGCGCGTGCCGATGATGGCGCCGATGCCGACCAGCGCGATGCCGCGCAGCCACGGCGGCAGCGCGCCTTCGACCAGGCCCGCGCCGTGCAGCAGGCTTGAGCCCACCATCGCGCCGAACATCCAGCTCGCCGGAAATTTCGTCCATCGCAGTGCCAGCGCGCAGACGATCGAGACCGCGACCAGCGCCAGCAGAGCGAGCGGCGAGGCGATGGCAAAGGCGGCTGTCGGTGGCGTCCGCGGCGCGAGGCCCGTGACCGCGAGCAGCATCGGCAGCCCGGCGGTCAGAATGATGACGCGCATGGTCTGGACCACGGCGATGCCCGCGACGTCGGCGCCGCGTTCATTGGCGAGCATGATGATCTGCGAGAGCGCGCCGGGGCTGCCGGCCAGGAAGGCGGAGGTGCGATCCCATCCATGGACGCGCTGCAGATAGAGACCGCTGCCGAGCGTCGCGCAGAAGGTCGCCAGCGCCAGCAACAGGATGGTCAGGGGATAGGCGCCCACGTGTTGCAGCAGTTCGCGCGACACCAGTGACCCCAGCGAAATGCCGAGCAGCAGCAGAACGGACTGGGTGAGTGCCGGCGGAATGCCGAGCGGCCGGCCGGCGATGGCCGCGATCGCGACCGCGATCATGGCGCCGGAAATCAGGCCGCCGGGCAGCGCGGCGTACAGGAACAGCGCGCCGCCGGCGGCGCCGATGGCAATCGTTTCGAGCGTTGCCGGAAGGGTCGACCGTCTGGAAATGGATGCCGATGCGGATTTCTGGATCACGCGACTGTTATCACAAATCTGCCGGTCGCCGGCAAATGCGCTCGGGCACGGCTGCGATGCAGTCGCTGCAGCAAGGCGCGATCAGCGCCGCGAACGCCGCACGGACAGCCTTGGGCCTACCAGATAGCCTTGGGCCTACGAGATAGCCCTGGGCCTATGACGGCCTTGGGCTCCGATAGCTGTGGCGCTATCCGTGCAGCAGAATGTTGCGATCGGGGCCGATCATGCCGGCCGCCGGCACCGGCTTAGTTCGGCTTCGCTGCCTTGGCCTTGCATTCGGAGCGGAATTTCTTGCGCGCCTTGCCGTGCAGGCCCTTGGCATCGGCTTCTTTCGAACATTCGAGCGAGGCTGCGGTGTGCGGCTTTTCCATCTTCTTGGCGGGCGCCATCTTCGACGCCGGAGCAGCGGGTGCTGGCGCGGTCGTCTGTGCCATGGCGGTTCCGGCAAACATCAGGGAAACGGCGACGGTTGCGAGAAGTCGGGAGGTAATGGTCATGGGAGGTCCCTCGGTTGAAGAGGACGGCACGGTCGCGGAGCGTTGCTGAACGGCGGGTGAATAAGTCGCAAGAAGCGGAACTTGCGGCCCGACAATTTTTTTGACGGGCGGATGTTGGCCGATGTTGAAACGAAACCTCACCGCATTAGGATATTTTGGTTTCCAGGTTTCACGTCCCGGGAGGACAGATCATGATGACCCCTACGAAAATACTTTGTGCCCTTGCGGCGGCTGGTGTCGTGGCCATGGCGGCGATGCCTGCGCAGGCCCTGACCATGCAGGAGTGCAGCGCGAAATATAAGGCGGCCAAGTCCGCCGGAACGCTCAACGGTCAGAAGTGGAAAGATTTCCGCAAGGCCGAATGCGGTGAAGGTGCGACCGCCGCGGCGCCCGCGGCTGCGCCGGCCGCCGCTCCGGCGCCTGCCCCGAAGACCGCGGCCGCGCCTGCGGCTCCCGTCGCGGTCGGTAACGCCATATTCCCCTCCGCGGTCTCGCCGAAATATGCCAACGAGTCGGCCGGCAAGGCGCGTGAGCATACCTGCCTCGATCAGTACAAGGCCAACAAGGCCAATAACGGCAACGGCGGCCTGAAGTGGATCCAGAAGGGCGGCGGCTATTACAGCCAATGCAACAAGCGGCTGAAGGGCGCCTGATCGCCCCTTGCGAATCAGCATTTGCGGCCCGCCGGCGTCGGTGACGACACGGCGGGCCGTTCGATTCGACGGGACAAAAACTGACGCCGCGCTCCGATGTCTTTCCATCGAGGGCGCATCTCCTTTTTAGTATCCCGATTTCGAAGTTCGCGTATCATTGCCACAACCTTCGACGCGAACCACCACTCGTTCCACCCCTCGCGAATGGATCAATCCCGTCGCTTCCGCCCGCGCAGACGAGGCTCTTGCCGTTGAACATTTCCCTGATGCAGGAACTGCTCGCGCTGGGCTCGGGCGTGCTTGTGGGGTTTTCCCTCGGCCTGATCGGCGGCGGCGGATCGATCCTTGCGGTGCCGTTGATGGTATATGTCGTCGGCGTCCCCAATGCGCACGTCGCGATCGGCACCAGCGCCTTCGCGGTGGCGGTGAATGCGGCGATCAATCTGTTCGGCCACGCGCGCCGCGGCAACGTCCTCTGGTCCTGCGCGCTGCCGTTCGCGGCCGCGGGAATCGCCGGCGCCTTCATCGGCTCGGTTCTCGGCAAGATGCTCGACGGCCACAAGCTGCTGGCGCTGTTCGCGCTGCTGATGCTGGTGATCGCGGCCCTGATGTTGCGCACGCGCGCGCGGGTCGGCGACGGCGATGTGCGCCTCAGCATGTCGAACCTGCCGGCGGTGCTCGGCCTCGGGCTCGGCACCGGAACGCTCTCGGGCTTCTTCGGGATCGGCGGCGGATTCCTGATCGTGCCGGCCCTGATGCTTGCGACCGGCATGCCGATCCTGAGCGCGGTCGGGTCGTCGCTGGTCGCGGTGACGGCTTTCGGCGCGACGACGGCGGCGAGCTACGCCTGGTCGGGGCTGATCGTCTGGAAGCTGGCGTTGCTGTTCGTCATCGGCGGAATCGGCGGCGGCATGCTGGGCGGCCGGCTGGCCGGCGCCCTCGCGGTCCGGCGCGGCGCGCTGAATGCGACCTTTGCGGGTATCATTATTGCCGTGGCGCTCTATATGTTGGTACGCAGCCTTGCGGCATTGTGATGTGTTGCTCCAGCGCGTCGTGCTACGAGGGACCTGCCGACCGGAGACCGGAATGACGACCATCCGACATATCACCGCCCGTTTCGCTGCCACGCGCCGTCAGGCGCTCGGCCTGATCGGTGCGGGGACCGCGCTTGCGAGCCTGCCGGCCTTCGCCGAGGAGGAGCAGGTGCTCACCGAAGCGGGCGTGTTGCGGGACCCCGATATTCCGGTGGCGGGCAACAAGAACGGCGACATCACGATTGTCGAATATTTCGACTACAACTGTCCGTATTGCCGCAAGCTCGCGCCGGAACTCGCCCAGGTGGTGTCCGACGACGGCAAGGTCCGCATGATCTTCAAGGACTGGCCGATCCTCGGGCCGGTGTCGGTCTATGCGGCGAAGATGGCGCTTGCCACCAAATATCAGGACAAGTTCGCCGAGGCGCATGAGGCGCTGATGGGCACCAGTTCGCGGCTGACGGAATCGCGCATCCAGGAACTGCTTGCCGCCGCCAGAATCGACGTCGACCGTGCGATGAAAGACGCGGGCGCGCACGAGGCCGAGATCACCGCCATCCTCAAGCGCAACAACGCGCAGGCGACCGCCTTCGGCTTCAACGGCACGCCCGCCTTCATCATCGGCAAGTTCCGCGTGCCGGGCGTGCTGACCATGGCGCAGTTCGAGCAGGCCATCGGCGACGCCCGCAAGGCGGCGGCCAAGCGGAAATAACGTCCGCGTTCAGGACTGCGGCGGCCAGGGCCGGTCGGGCCGGTAGAACAGCGCGAGCTGAAGGCTTTCGGCGATTCGTTCCGCCTTCTCCTTGTAGGCCGCGCGAACGGTCTCGTCGCACAATTCAAGGCAGGTCTCGTCGAACAGCTTTAGCCAGCGCCTGAACAGTTCCGGCTTCATGCCGGGCAATACCATGTGCTTCACGACAGGGTTGCCCTTGTAGCGGCCGGTGGTCAGCATCACCGATGACCAGAACGCATACATCTTCTCGAGATGGTGCGGCCAGTTGTCCTTGATCGCGCCATCGAAGATCGGCCCGAGCTCGGGATCGGCCCGCACTTTCGTATAGAAGGCATCGACCAGTCGTCGAATGCCGTCCTCGGACACATGGTCCATTCGCTGGGCAGCAAGCATCATACAATCACAGCCACGACGATGACGCCAAGAATGGTCCAGATCAGGGAATTGATCAGCATGCGCACCAGATCGCTGTGATCCCCGGTCTTCGCGTCCAGCCCGAGGGCGTGGCAGGCGGCGGTGCCGGGCCAGAGAAACGATCGCGCGACGTTGTCGCTGATATGGGCGGCTTTGCTCATGGCATTGCTCCCTTTCTTCTAGCGGAGTGGATGACAGTAGTGCCGCGCGTGCTTAAAAGCAATATTCAAAATATATCTTTAAGCGCGGTCCGGAACGGGCGGGCATGCGTCTGACCGAGCGTTGCCAGATGCCTCAGGCTGTCGCGTCCTGCAGCCATGCCAGAATGTCCGCGTTGATTTCGCGCGGATAGCTGTGGCTGAGGTCGTCGATCTCGCGAAGGCGGGTGTCGGCGCCGGCCGCCGACAGGGCATCGTTCGCCTGGCGGGCCACTTCAATGGGGAACATCCAGTCGAGCTTGCCGTGGACCTGATAGACGGGTAAGCCGCGCAGCCGCTCCGCATCGGCCATCTCCGCCATCAGCGGATGGAAGGTGGCGGCCACGGGCGCCAGATGCGTGAACGGCGAGGTTCGTTCAAGGCCGCTGACATAGCAGAAAGTGCCGCCGTCGCTTATGCCGGTGAGCAGCAGGCGCGCCGGGTCGATCATCCATTTCGCGCGCACGCTGTCGAGAATGCGCTGGAGGCGGGGCGTGTCGTTGTCATCGCCCATCAGCGTCCAGGTCGATCCCGTAGCCGTCGGCGCGACGAGAATCGCGCCGTGGCCGCGGGCGTCGCGCAGCCAGTTCCACAGAAAGCTGCGGCCGCTGCCGCTTCCGCCGTGCAGCGCCATCACCAGCGGCCAGCGGCGGCCGGGCGTGTAATCTTCCGGCACGTAAAGCGAATAGCCGCCGCGCGCACCCGGTGGACCGTCATGGTGACTGACGCCGGTGCCGGGATGAACCGGTTTCGCGAAGCGCGCCAGTTGACGGGCATCCTCGCGCCGATCGGAATCGAGAAAGAACTGGCTGACCGGCGGCAATCGCGCGGCCAGCGGATACAGCGCCTCCTCGGCGCGCGGGAGGTTGCGCATCGCGCGGATGACATCCCGAAAGTCTCCGTTGCCGGCCGCGACGTCGCGCAGGCCCGTGAATCCGGCGAGCGCCGTGTCGCAGGCGGCTTCAAGCGGCGTGCGGATGTCGTTGAACGTTTCGGGCCAGTGCGCGAGGCGCGACCGCTCCGCCTGCAGGGTGCGGTCCGGCGTTCCCGCGCGCTCCATGACCGCGCCGAACGCGGGCGGATGCATGTAGCGCGCGATGAAGGCGAGTGCTTCCAGCGTCTGCAGCAGCGGCGGCAGGATGGCGACGATGTTGTCGACAACGGCTTCGCCGGCGGGTGACGGATCGGAAGGGAGCATGGACGCCTCGCTGAAGCAAGTGTCCCGATTCCGAAGTTCGCAAGCGCTTGGAGCAGTCTTTGATGCGGACTTCGGAATCAAAGGGCACGAGCAGATTTAATTCTCGTGTGGTTTTGGTTCAGACGATCGCTCGAGGGACTCGCAGAAAGTGAAGCGAACGTCTGAACCGCCACACGAGCTCAGTGCAGCCTCGGTCCCTTCAGCATCTTCGCGCGGTCGGACGAGACCACCACCACGTCGAACGTGTCGCCCTCGCGATAGAGCGTGAGCGGCACGTCCACGCCGGCGGAGCCGAGGGACCAGAGCGTGCGGTAGAATTGCGCCGAGTTCGATACCTTCTGGCCTTTCACCGCCAGGATGACATCGCCGGTGCGAAGTTCGGCGCGCGCCGCCGGTCCCTTCGACGCGAGGCCGACAACGACGATCCTGTCGTCGATCTCGGTCGCGTACATGCCGAGCCAGGGCCGCGCCGGTTTGTTGACTTTGCCGAAGCGGCGCAAGTCGTCGAGCACGGGAGCGAGCAGATCGATCGGCACCACCATGTTGAGATGCTCGCTCTTGCCGGAGCGTTCGCGTTCGAGCTGCAGCGAGCCGATGCCGATCAATTCGCCGCGCGCCGAAAGCAATCCGGTTCCACCCCAGTTCGGATGCGCGGGGTAGGTGAAGATGGCGTCGTCGAGCAGATACTCCCAGTAGCCGGCGAATTCCTGGCGGGCGACGATGTGCCCGGCCAGCGATCGGGTCCGTCCGCCGACGCCGCCAAGTACGATACGATCGTCCACGCGCGCCGCGGCGGAGGATCCGAGCGAAACCGGTTCGATATCGATCTTCCCGAGCGCCTGCACCAGTCCGAAGCCGCTGTCCTGGTCGAAGCCGAGCGCATGTCCGGGCACCACCCGTCCATCGCCGAGATGCAGCCAGACCGTCTCCGCTTCGGTGATGAGGTAGCCGATGGTCAGCACCAGCCCGCTGTCGATCAGCACACCGTTGCCGGCGCGCTCGGTTCCGAGCGTCTCGGCGGTGAAGGCGTCGGCCGGGATGATGCTGTGGATGCCGACCATCGCCGACAGCGTGCGGTCGAGATCGAAACTGTAATCCTCGGCGCGCGGTTGCGCGCTGGACGGCACCTTCCATTCGGTCAACGCTGCCATGCGGTTCTCCCACGGATGCCGGTATCGATATCGCGCCCCGGACGTTGCGATCTTAGGCCGCGAACGGCGGAGATCATAGCCGCCAGGATCGGGCTGCATCGCGGCGCCCCGATATCTCGATGGTCGCTGACCCCTAGATGGATCGTCATGCGATACCCGTAAGCGCGCCCGCCCTATGGGATTGGGCCGAGCGGCAGCAGCGGTGGCACGCCCGCCCTACGGATCGAGTTCGGTGTCCCAATAGAGATAGTCGAGCCAGCTATCGTGCAGGTAGTTCGGCGGGAACAGCCGGCCGTTGCGGTGGAGCTGATGTACGGTCGGGGCAAAGGGCGTCTGCCTCGGAAACATCCGCGCCTGCTGCGGCGTCAGGCTGCCTTTGCGCAGATTGCACGGCGAGCAGGCTGCGACCACGTTGTCCCATGTGGTCTGGCCGCCCTTGCTGCGCGGAATCACGTGGTCGAAGGTGAGGTCGTCGGGGGCGCCGCAATACTGGCAGTGGAAGCGATCGCGCAGGAACACGTTGAATCGCGTGAAGGCCGGGTGGGTGGTCGGCTTGACGAAGGATTTCAGCGAGACGACGCTCGGCAGTTGCATTTCGAAGGTTGGGCTGCGCACCGCGCGATCGTAATGCTCGACGATGTTCACGCGGTCGAGAAACACCGCCTTGATCGCGTCCTGCCACGACCAAAGAGACAGCGGATAATAACTCAGCGGCCGGAAGTCCGCGTTCAACACCAGCACCGGCCAACCGCCTTGCGCGACGTGTGCGTTCAAATAGCGCTCCTGGAGCACCATCCGGCAAGGTGGAACCGGTCTGCCGGAACCTATGCTCTCTCTGGAGCCTGCGCGCGCTCGGACCGCAAAACCGGTATCCGCTTCTGCGGAGCGCGCGCGGGCTCCGTATTTGGCTGTGAAGCAGTTCGTACCGGCATACTACAAGGTCCGCGACGGGATTGTGAAGGGCGTCGGCCGGCTTTTCCGGAAGGGCCGCCTCCGGCCGACGCATCCGAGGCGCAAGTGTGTCCGACGTTCGGACAGAAACAGTAGAAACAGTAAGGTAAAAATCCGAAATCCGAGTTGTTTTACTGGCCTGCGGACTTCGATACGGCTAAATCGCGCTATGGGGGGCGCGATACCGTCGACCCCTGATTCTCCGGACGTGACGAATGTTTGCAGGTTTCCGTTTCGTTGAAGCGCCGAGACGGCTCAGGGCCTTCGTACGCGCTCACGAAGCGAGCCTCGTCCTGCTGGCCGCCCTGATCGGCCTGATCGGTGGCCTCGCGGTCGGAATCATGGGCGTCGCGGTTGCCGGGCTGCACGAACTGCTTTTCCATATTCCGGCGGGCGAACATCTTTCCAGCCAGACCAAGGTCGATCCGATCCGGGCCATCGTGGTGCCGACCGTTGGAGGGTTGCTTCTCGGCATCGCGTTCCTGCTGCTGCTGCGCTGGCGGCCGGCACGCGAGGTCGACCCGATCGAGGCCAATGCGCTGCACGGCGGGCGAATGTCGTTTCGCGGCAGCGTCATCGTGGCCTTGCAGACCATCTGGTCGAGCGGCGTCGGCGCCTCGGTCGGCCTCGAGGCCGGCTACACCCAACTGGCCAGCGGCCTCGGCGCCTCGATCGGGCGCGCGTTCCACCTGCGCCGCGCCGACCAGCGGATCGTGGTCGGTTGCGGCGCCGCCGCGGCCATCGCCGGCGCGTTCGGAGCGCCGCTGGCGGGCGCCTTCTACGCCTTCGAACTGGTGATCGGCGGCTATACCCCGGCGAGCCTGACGCCCGTGGGGGTCTCCGCGGTGATCGGCTATCTGGTCGCCCACAGCTTCCTGCCGATGTCGCTGGGTGTCGCGGTCGGCCCGTTCGGCATCGTGTTCGGTCACGATCTCGCCATCGCGGCGCTGCTGGGGCTGCTCGCCGCGCTGACCGGCATCGGCATCATGTGCGGTGTCGCCCTCTGCGAGGCGGCGATGACGAGCACACGGCTGTGGCCGCCGCTGCGCCCGATGATCGGCGGATTGTGCGTGGGGCTTCTGGCGCTGGTGACGCCGCAGGTCCTGTCATCCGGCCATGGCGCGCTGTTCTATTCCGGCTTCCTGCCGATGACGATCGGAACGATCGCGACGGTATTCCTTTTGAAATCGCTGGCCTCGATCGCCTCGCTCGGCACCGGGTTCCGCGGGGGCCTGTTCTTCGCGACTCTGCTGCTCGGCGCCTTGGGAGGGCGGTTGTTCGCGGCCGGGTTCGATGCCGCGTGGCCGAGCCTCGGCCTCGACCTCGATCCGAACATCTACGCCGTGATCGGCATGAGCGCATTGTCGGCCTCCGTGATCGGCGGTCCGCTGACCATGTCATTCATCGCGCTGGAGTCCACCGGCAACTTGTGGCTGACATCGGCAGTGCTGATCGCGGTCATCATCTCGACCCAGATCACGCGCGAGCTGTTCGGCTATTCGTTCGCGACATGGCGCATGCACCTGCGGGGCGAGACCATCCGCAGCGCCGCCGACGTCGGCTGGATTCGCGACCTCACCGTCCGCACCATGATGCGGCCCGAGGTCGAGACCGTCAATTCGACCATGCCGATGGACGAATTCCGCGCCAAGTTTCCGCTCGGCTCCAAGACCCAGGTGGTCGCGGTCGACGCCGAAGGCCGTTATGCCGGCCTGGCGCTGGTGGCGGATGCCCATGCCAACGACCTCGAAGCCACCGAGCTGGACAGCATCCTGCATTGCCGGGACGTCGTGCTGCATCCCTCCATGAACATCCAGCAGGCCGCGGCCGTGTTCGACGCCGCCGAGGCCGAATCCCTTGCGGTGGTCGAGCCCGACGGTCAGCGCCGCGTGGTCGGGGTCCTTTCGGAGAGTCACGCGATGCGCCGCTATGCCGAGGAATCCGAGCGGCGGCGGCGGGAAGTGCTCGGCGAGGCCTGAGATCGGCTCCGGCCGGGGCGAGACCTGCATGACGGGTGGACCGCCTCCGAGTTCAAGCCGCGCCTCTCGGCAGCAGCCCCGCCTCGATCGCCTTGATCTGCAGCGCCAGATATTTCGAGTTGATGCGGCACTGGGCGAGGCTGCCGGCGATGAACCACAAGCCGGGCTGAGGCGTGCGCACATACATGTTGCGCAGTTCGTGGCCGTCGCCAAAACCCCAGATCGGGCCGACGCGATCGGCGACCGTGTCGCCGAACAGGTGCCGCACCAGATATTCCTGTCCCTTGTAGCCGGTGGCGAGCACGATCAGGTCGGCCGGAATCGTCTCGCCGCCCGTCGTGCGCGCGCCGTCGGCGGTGAATTCCGCGACGTCGGCAAATTGCCGGAGCGCGATCTCGCCGCGCACGATCATGTCTGAGCAGCCGACGTTGAAATAATAGCCGCCGCCGCGGATCAGATACTTGTACTGCCAGCCGGTGCCGTCATATCCGTCGTCGAGGCGGAAGCCTCTGGCGGCGAGGCCGTCGAGCAGCGCCTTGTCCAGTTCCTTGGACTGGAGGGTGAGCAATTGATGGCTCCTGCGGCCGAGCGGCGTCGGGATCGAGGTCGCGATCAGGTCGTTGTCCTCGAGCGTGCCCTCGTTGTAGGCCGCATAGGCGAGCTGCGCCGACGGTTCGATGTTGGTGACGAGGGTGGACGAGCGCTGCAGCATCGTGACATGCGCGCCGCTCGAACAAAGGTCCTGCGCGATGTCGTGGCCGCTGTTGCCGGTGCCGATCACGATGGCATGCTTGCCGCGCCACGCCTCGCCGTCGTGATAACGGCCGGAGTGGACCACTTCGCCCTTGAAGCTTTTCAGCGACGGAATGTCCGGCACGTTCGCAATGCCGCTGACGCCGGTGGCCATCACCACATGGCGTGGATGCAGGGTGCGCGCGGCGCCGTCGCGCGTGAGCCGGACCGTCCAGCGTCCATCGGCATCATTGTAGCTGCCGCCCAAAAAGTCCGTCGAGGTCCAGAAGTTCAGTTCCATGGCCTCGACATAGGCCTCGAACCAGTTGGCGAGCTTGTCTTTCGGGATGTAGGTCGGCCAGTTCGGCGGAAACGGCATGTAGGGCAGGTGATTGACCTGCACCTGGTTGTGCAGCGTCAGCGCGTGGTAGCGCTTGCGCCAGTTGTCGCCGATGCGCGCCTCGCGGTCGACGATCAGCGCGTCGATGCCGAGTTGCGTCAGCCGCGCCGCGATGGTGAGGCCGGCCTGTCCGCCGCCGACCACCAACACCTCCGGATCGCGGTCGGCGTATTCGGCGGCGGCCTTGCGCAGGTCGAGCCAGTTGGGCCCGCGGAAATCCCGCGAATAGGCCTCGCCGCGCGGCCGCTCGCGCCCGAGTTTCTCCTCATGCCCCTTGATCTCGTCGAGCGCCGTCAGCAGCGTCCAGGCTTTCGGCGCGCCGTTCTCGCCGGGGATCAGCCGGACGATGCCGCTGCCGCGCCCCTGCGCCGTCTCGAAGGTGACGATCGCCTCGATGGCGGGAGTTCCGGCGCGGGTGACCTGCCGCGGCGGCGCGCGGCCGGCCGCGATGCGGACGTTTTCGAGTTTCGCCTCGCGCGCCAGCGCCGCGAGAGCGGTGACGATTTCGTCCATGCCGCAGAGCGTGGTGAAGCTCCATGTCAGCGCCAGCACGTCGCGCCAGTAGCTGTCGGCCTGAAACAGCAGCCGCAGCGCGTCGTCGTCGCCGGCGGCAAGCGCGGCGTTGAATTGCGCCAGCCACGCCTCGGTCATGGCGGCGGTGGTGTCGGTTCGGTCCAGCATGCGTGCGTCCATCGTGGTTCTGCTACGCACTATGTTGCGAAAATCCGGGGAAATCGAGTGACGTCCGCGCAGGGCAGGGTCCATGCCGCGCCGCAAGATGTCGCGGCCAGCGTGCCGCATTGCATCAGGCAGAATAGGCGGCGCATTCGGCATGAGCAAACGCGGCACCGGTGCTCCGATTTTCGCGATACCCGCCATGCGTTTTCCACGATAAGAAATTTGCTTCTGCCTTGGCCATTGCCTTGGCCATTGTCTTGGCCGTCGTCTTGGCCGCGGTTACGCTCGCACGTCACACCACAGGACTCCCATGGACACGTTTGATTATGTGATCGTCGGCGCCGGCTCCGCCGGCTGCGTGCTCGCCAACCGGCTGAGCGAGGATCCCGGAACCACCGTCTGCGTGCTCGAGGCGGGGCCGCGCGACTGGCATCCCTACATTCATCTGCCGGCGGGCTTCATCAAGACGTTCCATATGCGCAGCATCAACTGGGCCTACCAGCAGGAGCCGGGACCATGGACCGGCGGCCGCAGCATCTATGCGCCGCGCGGCAAGACGCTCGGCGGCTCCTCGTCGATCAACGGCCATATCTACAACCGCGGCCAGCGCCAGGACTTCGACACCTGGGCGCAACTCGGCAACCGCAACTGGGGCTATGCGGACGTGCTGCCCTATTTCAAGCGGATGGAGCGGCGCGTCGGCGAGGGCGAGGACACCTATCGCGGCCGCGACGGCAGCCTGACCGTCACCACCATGGACTGGCGCGATCCCCTGTGCGAGGCGTTCATGGCCGGCGCGCAGAGTCTCGGCATTCCGCGCAACCCCGATTACAACGGCGCGATTCAGGAAGGCGTCTCCTACGCGCAGCGCACGATCCAGAACGGCCTGCGCGTCAGCGCCGCCAAGGCGTTCCTGCGTCCCGCGATGAAGCGTCCGAACGTGCACGTGATCACTCACGCGCACGCGACAAGGATCATCCTCGACGGCAAGCGCGCGGTCGGCGTGACCTTCGCCAAAGGTGGCCGTGGCGGCACGATCCATGAGGTGCGCGCCGCGAAGGAAGTGATCCTGTCCGGCGGTTCCTACAATTCGCCGCAGCTCTTGCAACTGTCCGGCGTCGGTGCGCCGGATCTGCTCAATTCGCTCGGCATCGAGGTGCGCCACGCGCTGCCCGGCGTCGGCGAGGGTCTGCAGGATCATTACGCGCCGCGCTCGGTCGCGCGCGTCAAGAACATCAAGACCATCAACGAAATGCGGCGCGGCCTCGGTCTCGTCAGGGAAGCGTTCAAGTGGGCGGCGACGCGGCGCGGCCTGCTGTCGCTGTCGCCCACCATGGTCTATTGCTTCTGGCATTCCGGCGAGACCACCGAAAGCTCCGACCTGCAACTCACCTTCACGCCCGCCTCCTACAAGGAGGGCGTGCAGGGCCAGCTCGAGGATGAGCCCGGCATGACGGTCGCGTCATGGCAGCAGCGCCCGGAGAGCCGCGGTTACGTGCGGTTGCGCTCGTCCGATCCGTTCGCTGCGCCGATCATCCAGACCAACTATCTGGTGGAGGAACTCGACCGCCGCGTCGTCGTCGCCGGCATGAAGCTGGCGCGGAAACTGCTCGCCTCGGCCCCGCTCGCGCCTTATTACGCCTACGAGGATTTCCCGGGGCCGAAGGTGCAGAGCGACGACGAATTCCTCGCGGCCGCGACCGAGCGCGGCACCACCACCTTCCATCCGGGATGCACGTGCAGGATGGGCCCTGCCGGCAGCTCCTGGGCGGTCGTCGACGATCAGCTCCGCGTCCACGGCCTGCAGGGCCTGCGCGTGGTCGACGCCTCGATCATGCCGCGCATGATCTCGGCCAACCTCAACGCCTCGACGCTGATGATCGCCGACAAGGCGTCGGACATGATCCGTGGCCGCACCGCGCCGGAGGCGGTGATCGTCTGACGCAAAAAGAACGTCCCGGGTGGAGCGCAGCGAGGGCCGTGGCTACACCTCGGTCGTGTGTCCGGTGGAATGCAGCGACAGCATGTGCCCCTCGTTTGGCGCCACGCGGCCGGCGAGGGTGTCGCGATAGACGCGTTCGACCGCGCCCGGTCCGCGGTTTTCCGTGATCCCGATCCAGCCGTCGAGATGCGGCGCGAAGCCCGACCACTCCGCGCCAAAACGCTGCTCGATGCCGCCCGGTCCCCATTCCCGCGCGCGCTTGCGGATCTGGTCGGGTGCAAAGAACCATTGCGGCTTGACACCCGGCAGGTCGGCGTCGTCGCGTGAGGTATCGTGATGGGTGAGGCCGATGCGGCCGCTATAGGTCAGCCGATCACCGAGATGCCGGTGCAGCCGCGCGCGCAGCTCGCCGTTGCCGGCCATGTCGATGAAGACCGCCGGCTGATCGCTGGCCAGCGCTTCAATGCCGTCATAGGTGACGACGTCATCGTAGCAGCGGAGCGACGTGACGAACGGCGCGTTCGCAAGCGAGGTCAGCCCGATCACGCGGATTGGTTTGCGCTGGGTCTGCAGCAGGTGCGCCAGCCCGAAAGCCGTCTTGCTGGAGGCGCTGGATAGCACCACGCTGCGCGCGCCGAAGAACTTGTTCTCCGCGAGAAAATCATCGACGAGAAACGACAGCATGAACAGCGGCCGCAGCAGCGCCTGATGGTCGCCATGGCGGCCGGCGAAGGCGGGATCGCGACCGACACGCGCATAGGCGTTATAGACCGGGGCGACGTCCTGCCGATGCACGGCGGCGTCGCGCAGGCCGCGCTGGTTGACGCCGTCGGCTGCGATGACGAGATGCGTCGCCATCGGAAAATAGCCGAACAGCCGCTCGCCCTCGGCGATGCCGGGATGGCGCGAGGCGATGACATCCCCAAACCCCCAGACCGGAACGATACCGAAGCCATCGGGCGCCGGAAACAGGCGCCAGTATTTCAATTTGTCGCCCAACACGGCGTAGGTGATGTTGTTCGCGGTGAAAGCGAAGCGGTCGACCGCCACGAGCAGCGATCCGTCGGCGAGCGCATCATGCGCAGGCAGCGGTGTTTCGATGATGCGGGTCGTGTGAGGTCGTCGCGAGAAACGATGAACTGCGTATTGATCATGATTTCGACTTCGGCTTGCGTCCAGGCGCAATTTTTGCCGGAGCCGATGTCAGCTTTGCGACAGCGGGGCTGTTTAAAACAGCGTCCGTGTTTGAAGCGGCGTTTGAAACGCCGGGTGTCGCGAGCACGCCCTCGCGGTTCTTCAGCACGCGATAGTAAGCCCACCACAGATGCGCGGCCGCGCCGCGCAGCGGCCGCCACGGCTCGGCAAGCGGCGCCATCTGTTTCGGGGTCGGCCGTGTCGCGAGACCCAGTCCCATCTTCATCGCTTCCTGAAGCGCGATGTCGCCGGCGGGCCACGCGTCGCCATGGCCGAGGCAGAACAGCAGATACACATCGGCGGTCCACGGCCCGATGCCGTGATGCCGCACCAGCGTGGCGTGCGCGGCGTCGGCATCTTCCTCCGCGAGCACGTCGAGGTTGAGCCGCCCCGCGGCGATTTCGCGGGCGAGCAGCTTCAGCGTTCTGATCTTGGCCGCCGAGAGGCCGAGCCGGCCGAGCCGGTTGGCGCGCGCGGCGCGGATCGCGTCGTGATCGAAGGGCGCGAACGCGGCGCTGAGCCGCCCCCAGATCGCGGCGGCGCTCGCGGTCGACAGTTGCTGGCCGCAGACGATGGCCGCGAGGCCCTCGAAGCCGGGCGGCCGCCGGCGCAGGGCCGGCAGGCCGGTGCGCTCGAGGATCGGCTTCAGCCGCGGGTCCTGCCTGACCAGCGCGTGGATGGCGTCGTCGAGGTCGGACTGGCTGGCGAGGTGGATGGTCACGGAATGTTCGATTCAGTGCGTTGTGGCAAGGCAGACCATGACAAGGCAGAGCGCTATGCCTCCTGGATGCGGGCGATCAGCGCGGCGAGTTCGTTTTGCCGATGCGTTCCCGTCTTGCCGAAGATGGCCTTGATTTGATTGCGCACCGTCTCCCGCGTCACCAGCAACTCGTCGGCGATTTCCTCAGGGGAAGACCCGGCCGCCACCATCGCGGCCACCCTTGCCTCGGCGGGGCTCAGTGAGAACACCTCCGCGATGATGGTCGCGGCCGGTGTCCTGACGGCTTCCATATCTCTTAGAAGCAGAATGAAGCGTGCCCCCAGAAAGGGCGAACGGGCGACGCTTTGAACCGACAGAACCTTGATCAGGATCGGCCGCTTCGCTTCGCGCCGCGCGACGACGATGTTTCCTTCGTATCCGCTCGGCGTCGGCCGGATTTCGCGGTCCCCGGGGCGCTGCCAAAGCATGCGTTCGAGCGTGCGCCGCGCCTTGTCGTCGCGCATGTGGAGCCGGCCGTTGCGGATGCGGAAATC
>DASZVY010000014.1:0-40298 GCA_035546855.1 Nitrobacter sp.
GATGCAGTTTCTTCGCCAGCTTGCGATAGGCCTTCTGAATATCGGCCGCCGACGCCGTCGGGGCCACACCCAGAATCTCGTACGGACTTTTCACGCGATGCTCCGCAGACTGCCCTCAACCATGACTTGACCAGGCTCACACCCCGCATGTTAGCAGGACAAGGCCTTTCCGATAGAGCCCGCATATTCCGGACGACAAGCCTCGGTCTTGCCGGCACCGGCGAGTTCGGAGGGAGCCCCGGGCGCCGCCATAGCGCTTTTCCCGATCAGTAAATCGCGGGCTCGTTCACCGGCGCGCCGAACCCGGTTTCCAGGAAATCGAAGTCGCAGCCCTCGTTGGCCTGCCGGATATGGCGCGTGAACATCCAGCCGTATCCCCGCTCGTAGCGTGGCTCCGGGGCTTTCCACGCCGCGCGCCGCTTCGCAAGCTCCGCTTCGGGCACATCGAGATTGATGGTCCGCGCCGCCACGTCGAGCGTGATCATGTCGCCGGTCCTTACCAGCGCCAGCGGCCCGCCGATGTAGGACTCGGGCGAGACATGCAGGATGCAGGCGCCGTAGCTGGTTCCGCTCATGCGGGCGTCCGACAGCCGAACCATGTCGCGGACGCCCTGCTTCACGAGCTTGGTCGGGATCGGCAGCATGCCCCATTCCGGCATGCCCGGTCCGCCCTGCGGCCCCGCATTGCGCAGGATCAGCACATGATCGGCGGTCACATCGAGATCGGGATCGTCGATCGCCTTCTTCATGGACGGATAGTCATCAAACGCCAGCGCCGGCCCGGTATGCCTGAGAAAACGCGGATCGCAGGCGCTTGGCTTGATGACGCAGCCATCGGGCGCGAGGTTGCCCTTCAGCACCGCCAGCGCGCCCTCCGCGTAGATCGGATTATCGACCGTGCGGATCACATCGTCGTTGTAAACCTCGGCGCGCGCGATGTTCTCGCCAAGCGTCTTGCCCGTCACCGTCATGGCATCGAGGTGGAGATGATCCCTGATCCGTGTCATCAGGCCCGGCAAGCCGCCGGCGTAGAAGAAGTCTTCCATCAGGTAGGTGTCGCCGCTCGGCCGCACGTTGGCAATCACGGGCACCCTGCGGCTCGCCGTCTCGAAATCGTCGAGTCCGATGTCCTGTCCTGCCCGCCGCGCCTGCGCGATCAGGTGAATGATGGCATTGGTCGAGCAGCCCATCGCCATCGCCACCGTGATGGCGTTCTCGAACGCCTTGCGCGTCTGAATCTTTTTCGGCGTCAAATCATCCCACACCATCTCGACGATGCGCCGGCCGCATTCCGAACTCATGCGAATGTGGTTGGCGTCGGCCGCCGGAATGGAGGACGCGCCGGGCAGCGACATGCCGATGGATTCCGCGATCGCGGTCATGGTCGACGCCGTGCCCATGGTCATGCAGGTGCCGTAGCTGCGGGCGATGCCGGCCTCCACATCGACCCAGTCCGTCTCCGAAATCTTGCCGGCGCGGCGTTCGTCCCAGTATTTCCAGGCGTCCGAACCCGAGCCCAGCGTCTTGCCCCGCCAGTTGCCCCGGAGCATGGGACCCGCCGGCAGGTAGATCGCCGGCAGGTTCATGCTGGTCGCGCCGAGCAGCAGCGCCGGCGTGGTCTTGTCGCAGCCGCCCATCAGCACCACGCCGTCGACGGGATGGCCGCGCAGCAACTCCTCGGCATCCATCGCCAGCAGGTTGCGGTAGAGCATCGTGGTCGGCTTCAGCAGCGACTCCGACAGCGACAGCGCCGGCAGTTCGATCGGAAAGCCGCCCGCCTGCAGCACACCGCGCTTGACGTCATCGACGCGCGACTTGAAGTGCATGTGGCAAGGTTGGGCGTCCGACCAGGTGTTGAGGATGGCGATCACCGGCCGCCCGCTCCATTCCTCCGGCGCGTAGCCCATCTGCATGGCGCGCGAGCGATGGCCGAAGGAGCGGAGATCGTCGGGCGCGAACCAGCGAGCGCTGCGCAGGCTGTCGGCGGATTTCCTTTTCGTCATGTCTGTCATTCCCTGCCTTAGCCCGGCGTGAATCCGAACGCCTTCTCAAAACGCTTCACGTAGATCGGCCACACCTCCGGATTGATGAGCCGCGGCGGCCGCTTGCCGTCCAACGCACCGAGCATCTGTTCGGCGGCAATGCGGCCCATATTGGTGCGCGCCTCGATGGTCACGCCTGCCGTGTGCGGGCTGGCCAGCACATTGTCGAGCTGCAGCAGCGGATGTTCAGGCGGCGGCGGCTCCTTCGACCAGACGTCCAACCCGGCCCCCGCGATCTTTTTTGCGCGCAGCGCGTCCAGCAACGCCGCCTCGTCATGGATAAACCCTCTGGCGGTCGTGATGAAATAGGCATTCGGTTTCATCAGCGCGTATTCACGGGCGCCGATCATGCCACGGTTCTGTTTGGTCAGCGGGCAGTTGATCGAGACGAAATCGGATTGCCGCAGCAACTCATCGAGTTCGACTTTCCGCGCACCGCGCGCGGCGGCATCCTCCGCGGACACAAAGGGATCGTAGGCAACCACCGTCATGCCGAACAGCCCCTTGCAGAGTTCGGCCAGGCGGCGGCCGACATTGCCGATGCCGATGATGCCGATGGTCTTGCCGTGGATTTCATTGCCGATCAGCGTGTTTCGATCGACATTGGCTTCGCGCCGCAGCAGACGGTCGGCCTGGATGATTCGCTTCGACAACGTCAGCATCATGCCCAGCGCGTGCTCGGCGACCGAATGCGCGTTGCCGCCGGACTGGTTGACGACGATCACGCCGGCCTCGGTGCAGGCATCGACATCGACGGTGTCGTAGCCCGCGCCGTTGCTCGACACGATCAGCAGGTTCGGCGTCCGTCTGAGGAAGTCCCGGTCCACCTGAAACCTCTGCATCTCGTCGCGCGCCGCGCCGATCTGGTAGGCATGGGCGGCTGCCAGGATCGGCTTCGCCACATCGTCAGGACTGTCGGTCTCGAGCCGGTCGAGCCGCACATCGGGTCGCGCCTGCAGGATTTCCGCATAAATCGGGCTGGCGAGATATTTGACGTAGAAGACACGCTTGTTGTTGACCGACATTGACGTCCTGCGCTGGTTTATGAGAACCCGTAAAGCCGGGCCGGATTGCTGACGAGGATGCGTTCCTGGATGCCCCTGTCCGGTGTCCAGGTCTGAAACAACTCAAAGAGATGGCCGACGTCGGGCATCTCGCCTTCGACGCGCGGATGCGGCCAGTCGCCGCCCCATACGAGACGGTCCGGATTTTCCCGCACCAGCGCTTCGTGGAATGCACGCGCGTCCGGATAGTCCGGCGCGTTGCGGCTCAGTCGATGCGCGCCCGAGAGCTTGACCCAGCACCAGCCCTCGCCCAGCGCGCGCAGCAGACCTTGAAAGCCGGCAGTGTGAATGCCGGCGCGCGCATCGGTACGTCCCATATGATCAACGACCACGGGAAGACCGATGTTTTTGAGAATGGGAATCGTATCGGGAAAATCCTTGACGTCGATCCAGAGCTGCAAATGCCACCCGAGGTCGGCCATGACCGGAGCGAGGGTCTCGGCGGCAGCCAGCGGGACACCGCCGCGATAATGCAACTGTCCGTCGCGGAAAAAATGATTGAAGCGCAGTCCGCGGACGCCGCCCTGCGCCCACTCCAACAACGTCGCGGCCGGGACATCGGCGTCAGCGACCGCGACGCCGCGCAGACGATGCCGATGGCGCGCAACGGCATCCAGCATCGCCGAATTGTCGCGGCCATGCGCGCTGCCCTGCACCAGCACGCCGCGATCGAACCCGACCGCGCCGAGCATGCCGAGATATTTCTCGCAGGGCGCGTCGGGCGGCGTATAGCTGCGATCGGCGGCGTAGGGAAAACGGACGGCGGGCCCGAAGACATGCGCGTGAGTATCGCAGGCATTCGGCGGCGGCGGCACGCGCGGACGGCTGGGCTCGCGCGGCGGCGGACAGGCGGGAATCACGGAAGCCATCGCGCTACTGGACCTTCATGCCGGCCGCCTTGATGATCGGGCCCCATTTATCGTAGTCGGCCTTGATCCTCGCGGCGAATTGCTGCGGCGAACTTCCGATCGTGGTTGCGCCAAGTCCCTTGAGCCGTTCCCTGACCGTCGGCGCGGTCAGAGCCGCCACGAAGTCGTGCGACAGTTTTGTCACGACGTCCGCGGGCATGTGGGCCGGGCCGAGCACGCCCCACCAGACTTCCGTATCGTAGCCCGGCACGCCGCCCTCGGCGATGGTGGGGACGTCCGGCAAGAACTCAGCACGCTTGGCCGTGGTCACGCCGAGGGCGCGGACCGTGCCGGCCTTGATCTGTCCCACCGATTCCGGCCCGTTGTTGAACGACATCGGAATTTGTCCGCCCAGGAGGTCGTTGATGGCAGGCGCGCCCCCCTTGTAGGGAATGGCCGTCATGTTGATGCCCGCGAGATTCTTCAAGAGCTCACCGGCGAGGTGGGTCGAGGTCCCGTTGCCGGCATGTCCATACGACAGGCTGCCCGGCTTCGCCTTGGCCTGCGCGATCAGATCGGCCAGCGTCTTGAACGGCGAGTCCTTGCGCACCAGCAGGATATTCGGTGATGACGCCAGCAGCGAGATCGGGGTGAAGTCCTTGAACGTATCGTATGGAATGTTGCGATAAAGATATGGATTGGTGGCATGACCGCTGGCCACCACGATCAGCGTATACCCGTCCGGCGGCGACTTCACCAGCGCCTCCGATGCCACCACGCCGCCCGCTCCCGGGCGGTTCTCGACGACGACGCTCTGTCCCCATTGCTTCGAGAGCGCGTCGCCAAGTGTGCGGGCGAGAATGTCCACCCCGCCGCCCGCGGGATATGGAACGAGAATGTGGACGGGCCGTGTCGGAAACCCGCCCTGCGCATGCGCCACGCTGCACGCCGTCAGCGTCGCGATCGCCACGATCAGCGTTCGCCAGATTCTGCTCATGATATTCCTCCCCTGCGCGCGTCTTGTTTGATCGATCCGCCGCGTCCGTGGCGCCGCGGTTGTGTCACACTGTCTCCCCCTTGTGCGCGATGGCGCGCTTGAGCGCGGCGATCACGCCGTCGATATGCCGGTGCATGGCCTTCGCCGCCGCCCGCTCATTGCCCTCGCAGATCGCCGTGACAATTGCGGCATGCTCCTGCACCGAATTCCTGGCCCGTCCCGGCAGCAGGATCGCGCGATATTGCTGCCGCACGATCTGCGATTTCAGCGTCTCGAGAAGCCGCGCCACGGTGGCATTGCCGGCGATCCGCTGGATTTCGGCGTGAAGCGCGGCGTTCAACTGGGAAATGAGAAGGAAATCGCCCGAGGCATGTGCCTTTCTCATCGCCGCGATGATTTTCCGCAGCGCCACGCGATCCGCCTTGGAAACCCGCAGCGCAGCCTGGCCCGCGACCAGACTTTCGAGCGAGCGGCGCGCCTCGGCGATTTCGATCGCCTCGGCATCGGAGACGAGACGGACCCGGGCGCCGCGGTTGCGCTCGCGGGTAACGAGCCCCTCCTGATCCAGCATCGCAAGCGCCATGCGGACATTGGCCCGGTTGGTTCCGAGCAGCGAAGCCAGATCGGCCTCGATCAACCGCTCGTTCGGCATGAACCGGCCGCCCGTAATCAGCTCACGCAAGCGCGCGGCGATGTCGTGGCGGCCATCGTGCTCGGGCGCGATTGCTTTCATCCGGACCAGGTCACCCCGAGGCGCGGCCCATGCCGCACCTTTTTCTTTTGGTAACAGGATTGTTGACAATCTTGTCAATCACGTCAAGGTTTCCCTGCTCCCGGCGTTCATGACGCCGAACCGGATATGTCGTAAGAACTGGAACCGAAGGACAGCGGGATCAATGACGAACGGTGAGGCCGGAACGACATCGCCGCCAGCATGGCACGACATCGTTCAACGCGTGTTGAAGCAGAACAACATCAGGATCGTGCCATATGTGCCCGACCGGGTTCTGACGACCCTCATCAGGAACCTGCACGCCGATGCCTTTTTCACGACATTCGCCACCGCGCGCGAGGAAGAAGCGGTCGGGATCGTATCGGGCGCATGGATGGGCGGAACGCGCGGCGCGGTCCTGATGCAGACGAGCGGCTTCGCAACCCTGCCGAACGCGCTGGCCTCGCTCGCGCTGCCCTATCAGATTCCGCTTGTCATGTTCGTATCCGAACGGGGCACGCTCGGCGAGTTCAACTACGGGCAATCGCTGGTCTGCCGCACCATGCGTCCGGTGTTGCAGTCGCTCGCGATGGAGCATCACACGCTGACGCGGCTCGACGAGGTCGAATTCATCGTCGACCGCTCGATCAAGCAGGCTATCGCCACCCAGGCGCCCGTCGCTCTCATCCTGTCGCCGCTTTTGACCGGCGGCAAGGTTTTTGCCGCGTGAGGATGTCATGACCAGCACAACGGACGTCCGCACCCGCAACACCAAGGTGATGAACCGCTCCGATCTGACCAAACGGTTGGTCGGCCGGCTGAAGAACGAAGAGGCCGTTGTCGGCGGCATCGGCAACACCAATTTCGACCTCTGGGCCGCCGGCCATCGCCCGCAGAATTTCTACATGCTGGGCAGCATGGGTCTCGCCTTCCCGATCGCGCTGGGATTGGCGCTGGCGCAGCCGGATCGCCGGGTTTTCGCGCTGGAAGGCGACGGCTCGCTCCTGATGCAGCTCGGTTCCCTGACCACGATCGCATCGCTGGCGCCAAGGAACCTGACGATGATCGTGATGGACAACGGCATCTATCAGATCACCGGCGCGCAGCCGACGCCGGCCGCGACGGTGTCCGACATCGTGGCGATTGCCAGCGGCTGCGGTCTGACACGAAGCAGTTGGGCCGCGGATGAGGACGATTTCGAGCGGCTGATCGATGACGCCTTGACGGCCGCGGGTCCGACATTGATTGCAGCAAGGATCGACGACAAGCCGGGCGCCGGCACCACCGACCGCGACCCGGTTCAGATTCGCCAGCGCTTTATGCTGGGGCTTGGCGTGCGCAAGACAATTTGAGCACGCCGTCGCTCGCCATCCGCAGAATCCATGCTAAGCGCGAAGCATGAAAGTTCTTCTTCGTCTCGGCGCGTGGCTGCTGGTCGCGGCTGTCGCCTTCGCGACCCTCGGTCCCCCGCGCGACCGGCCCCATTTGCCGATCGGCCGTGATGGCGAGCATGCGCTCGCCTTTATCCTCGTCGGTCTTGCGGTCGGCTTCGCCTATCCAAACCGCCGCGTCCTGACGGCCGTCGTCGTTGTCGTCCTGACCGGCGGTCTCGAATTGATGCAACTGTTCGCGCCGGGCCGCCATGCGCGGCTGGGGGATTTTGTCGTGGATGCGGTGACGGCTTGCGCTGGTCTGGCTATCGCGGCCGCGATCGGCTGGCTTCTGACGCGAGTGCACGGATCGACTTCGCCCCGAGCTCCGCTTTGACACAAAAAATGCCGCCCGGGCTAACCCGGGCGGCATGTCCAGTTCCGAAAGTTAGCGAGGAAGTCCCGCCTCAGAGCAATCCAGCACCTCGTGCCCACTTGTACTTGGCGGCCAGCACCTCAACTGGAATCTCGGTCGAATAGGCATAGGCTGGAATTCCGTTCTGGTAGAGATATTCCGCGGCCTCCTCGACCTCGATATCGCCGGCGAGCGAGGCCACCATCGGCTTCTCGATGCCCTTGGCTTTCATCTCGTTCTTCACCTCGACCATGTTCCTGGCGAATACCATCGGCGGCGTTACGATGGTGTGCCAGTAACCGAGGATCAGCGCGTGGATGCGCTCGTCCGAGAGACCGAGCTTCACCGTGTTGACGTAGGTGATCGGCGGCTCGCCGCCGGTGATATCGACCGGATTTCCCGCAGCGCCGAACGGCGGAATGAACTTGCGGAACGCGGCATCGAGATCGGGCGGCATCGCCATGAGAGACAAGCCATTGTCGACCACCGAGTCCGACAGCAGCACACCTGAACCGCCCGCTCCCGTGATAATCAGAACGTTCTCGCCTTTCGGCGTCGGCAGGACCGGCACGCCGCGGGCAAAATCGAGAAGCTGGCGCAATGAGCGGGCCCGGATGACGCCCGACTGCTTGAACACGTCCTCGTAAATCTTGTCGTTGCCGGCCAGCGCGCCGGTATGCGACGACGCGGCCCGTGCGCCCGCCGAGGTGCGTCCCGCCTTCAGCACCACGACCGGCTTCTTCTTTGCGACATGCTTGGCGGCGTCGGCGAAGGCGCGGCCGTCCTTGAGATCCTCGCAATGCATTGCGATGACGTTGGTATTCGGATCCTGCTCGAAGAATGCGAGCAGGTCATCCTCATCGATGTCGGACTTGTTGCCGAGGCCGACAATCGCCGAGACGCCCATCTTGGCCGAACGCGAGAAGCCGATGATGGCCATGCCGATGCCACCGGACTGCGATGACAGTGCCGCCGACCCCTTCACGTCATAAGCCGTGCAGAACGTCGCGCAGAGGTTCGCGGGCGTATAGTAGAAGCCGTAGATATTCGGCCCCATCAGGCGGATATCGTATTTCTTGCCGACCTCGACGATCTCGGCCTGCAATTCGGGCGCGCCGGCTTCCGCGAAACCCGACGGGATCAGCACCGCGCCGGGGATTTTCTTTTCGCCGCATTCGGCCAATGCGCCGGCGACGAACTTCGCGGGGATCGCGAACACCGCGACGTCGATCACGCCCGGCACGTCCTTGACGCTCTTGTAGGCCTTCCGGCCCATGATCTCGCCGGCCTTGGGATGGATCGGGTAAATCTCGCCCTTGTAACCGCCGTTGATGAGGTTCTTCATCACGGAGTTGCCGATCTTGCCCTCCTCCGAGGATGCGCCGATCACCGCCACCGCTTTCGGCATCATGATGCGGTTCATCGCCGCGACGATTTCCGCCTTCGGGCGCGGCGCCGGACGCGGCTTGTAGGCGAAGTCGACGACGATGCGCACGTCCGCCGCAATCGCGTCCGTCTTGGTTGCAAAGACGGGATTGAGATCGAGCTCGACGATTTCCGGGAAGTCGGTGACCAACTGCGAGACCTTGACGATGGTGTCCGCGAGCGCATCACGATTGACCGGATCGCCACCGCGCACGCCTTTCAGCATTTCATGCGCCTGGATGCCGTCGAGCATCGACAGCGCGTCGTCCTTCGACGCCGGCGCGAGACGGAAGGTGACGTCCTTCAATACCTCGACCAGCACGCCTCCGAGCCCAAATGCCACGAGTTTGCCGAACGAGCCGTCGGTGATGGAGCCCACGATGACCTCGGTGCCGCCGGCCAGCATCTGCTGCACCTGGACACCCTCGATCTTCGCGTCCGACTTGTATTTTTTGGCATTGGCAAGAATGGTCTCGTAGGCCTTCTCGGCCTCGGCTGCGGATTTCACGCCGACGATCACGCCGCCCGCTTCGGTCTTGTGGAGGATGTCCGGCGAGACGATTTTCATCACCACCGGAAAGCCCATGCCGCCGGCAAGCTTGGCGGCGTCCGCGGCGGACGTTGCCACGCCTTCCTTGGGCACGGGAATACCGTAGGCGTCGCAAACCAGTTTACCCTCCGGCGCCGTCAGGCTCGTCCGCTTGTCGGCCTTGACCGCATCGAGAACCTTGCGCACCGCATCTTTGGATTGGGACATTTGTTTCCTCCTTCATTTTTGCCGCGCGGCTCCCTCAACGGCATGGCGAATAGCTCGTAGAGGCCGCGTAAATTCGGTGACGGTCACGAATGCGGAACCGCATCGGACACCGTCTGTTTCGCCAAACAGCGGGTCGCGACGGGAGCTCCGCGCAACTTGCGATGAGGCGATGGCATTTGGTATGCCAGATTTTCTGTTGTCAAGCCTTCAACGGCGTCTGACCTTCAAAACATTGCGAACTTGACGTGTGGTATTTGGCATGCCAAAAATCAAACCACAAATATTTTGGTATTACGACAGCTCCCCAACGGAGACTTGTCATGGCCGAACGGAAATCAACCAAGGTGGCGCCGATAATGGGAGAGGCAGACATCGCGATTGTCCGAATCGCGCCGGAAACGAGCTTCAAGACCAAGGCCTACGACGCCCTGAAAGAAGCCATCCTGAAAATGGATATCTACACGACGCCGGAACCCGTCATGTTGGACGAGCGCGCGTTGTCGGAACGGCTCGGCGTCAGCCGCACGCCGATCCGCGAAGCCATTGCAATGCTTGAGCAGGACGGCCTCGTCAAAACGGTTCCGCGACGTGGTATCGTCGTCGTCCGGCGGACCAAGGGCGAGATCGTCGACATGATCCGGGCCTGGGCCGCGCTTGAGAGCATGGCCGCACGCCTGATCACGACCATCGCCCGCAAGAAAGATATTTCCGCGCTGCGCGACTTCTTCAAGGATTTTGGCAAGGATCGTCTGCCGCAAGATCACGTGGAGGAATATTCCCGGGCGAATATCGCATTCCACCAGGCGCTGATCTCGCTGAGCGAGTCACCAACGCTGGTCGATATGACCAACGACATCCTGCTGCACGTGCGCGGTTATCGTCAGTTGACGATCGGGCGGACGGACCGAACGGCGGTGTCCTTGCCCGAGCACCTTGCGATCATCGAAGCACTGGAAGACCGCAATACCGAACTCGCAGAAAAGCGTGCGCGCGATCACACACTGGGACTGGCGGCCTATGTCGAGGCGCACGGTCAGGAGTTGTTCACGTAAGGGCTGATCCGCAAGGCTCAGAAGAAAGAAGACGAGGAACTCGTCCAACACGAGATCAGGGAGAGAGCGGAATGTCCGCAGCGATACAGAGCATAACCGCAAATACCGTCGAGGCCGAACGCGAGCTGACTGACGGCTTCAATCTCATCATCGACGCGCTCAAGCTCAACGATATCGAGACCATCTATGGCGTTCCCGGGATTCCGATCACGGATTTCGGCCGCATGGCGCAGGCCGCCGGCATCCGCGTCATCTCCTTCCGCCATGAGCAGAACGCCGGCTATGCCGCATCGATCGCCGGCTTCCTGACCAAGAAGCCTGGCGTATGTCTCACCGTTTCGGCGCCCGGTTTTCTGAACGGCCTGACGGCGCTCGCGCACGCAACGACCAATTGCTTCCCGATGATCATGATCTCGGGTTCATCCGAGCGCGAAATCGTCGACCTGCAACAAGGCGACTACGAAGAGATGGACCAGCTCGCGATCGCCAAGCCGTTGTGCAAGGCCGCCTACCGCGTCCTTCACGCGCAGGACATCGGCATCGCCCTCGCCCGCGCCATTCGCGCGGCGGTATCGGGCCGGCCTGGCGGAGTCTATCTCGATCTGCCGGCCAAACTTTTCGGCCAGGTCATGGATGCAGAAGCCGGGCGCAAGTCGCTGGTGAAGGTGATCGATGCCGCGCCGGCCCAGATCCCCTCGCCTGACTCAGTCAAGCGCGCGCTCGACGTTCTGAAGTCGGCCAAGAAGCCGCTGATCATTCTCGGCAAGGGCGCCGCTTATGCGCAAGCCGACGACACGATCCGCCAGTTCGTGGAAAAGAGCGGCGCGCCGTTCCTGCCCATGAGCATGGGCAAGGGTCTGCTGCCCGACACTCATCCGCAGTGCGCGGGCGCGGCGCGATCGACCGTGCTCAAGGACTCCGATGTCGTGATGCTGATCGGCGCGCGGCTGAACTGGCTGTTGTCTCATGGCAAGGGAAAGACCTGGGGCGACGCGCCCAAGAAGTTCATCCAGATCGATATCGAGCCGCGCGAAATGGATTCGAACGTCGAGATCGCGGCGCCTGTGGTGGGCGATATCGGCTCCTGCGTTTCGGCGATGCTCGCCGCAATGGGCGGCAACTGGACCCCACCTTCGGCCGACTGGATCAAAACCGTCACCACGAAGCGCGACGACAACATCGCCAAGATGGCGCCGCGGCTGATGAACAACAACTCGCCGATGGATTACCACGGCGCGCTCGGCGTGCTGCGCATGATCGTGAAGGAGCGCCCCGACGCCATCCTCGTCAACGAGGGCGCCAACACGCTCGATCTCGCGCGCGGCATCATCGACGTCTATCAGCCGCGCAAGCGCATCGATGTCGGCACCTGGGGCGTAATGGGCATCGGCATGGGTTATTCCATCGCCGCCGCTATCGAGACCGGCAAGCCGGTGCTGGCGATCGAGGGAGATTCGGCCTTCGGTTTCTCCGGCATGGAAATCGAGACGATCTGCCGCTACAAGCTGCCGGTCTGCATCGTCATCTTCAACAATGACGGCATCTATCGTGGCACCGACGTGAACAAGGCGGGTTCCGACCCCGCAACCACGGTGTTCGTCAAGGGCGCGCGTTACGACAAGATGATGGAGGCCTTCGGTGGCGTCGGCTTCAACGTCACGTCGCCGGACGAACTCAGGCGCGCGGTCAACGAGGCGATGGATTCGGGCAAGCCGACCCTGATCAACGCCGTGCTCGACCCGGCTGCGGGAAGCGAGAGCGGCCGTATCGGCAACCTCAATCCGCAAAGTGCACTCAAGAAGAAATAGCAACGCATCGGCACGGCCCATAAGGCGGCGCCGGAGCAAAGACACGTACTCGATATCTGGAGATAGCTATGGCGAAGGCGCTGGAAGGCATCAAAATTCTCGACTTCACTCACGTTCAGTCAGGGCCGACCTGCACCCAACTGCTGGCATGGTTCGGAGCTGACGTCATCAAGGTGGAGCGGCCCGGCGTCGGCGACATCACGCGTGGCCAGCTCGTGGACGTGAAGGGCGCCGACTCGCTCTACTTCACGATGCTCAACCACAACAAGCGTTCGATTACCGTTGACAGCAAAAACCCTCAGGGCAAGCGCGTCATCGAAGCGCTGATCAAGACCTGCGACGTGATGGTCGAGAACTTCGCACCCGGCGCGCTCGACCGCATGGGGTTCACCTGGGAGCACATCAGCAGTCTCAATCCGCGGATCATCGTTGCCTCGATCAAGGGCTTTGGGCCGGGACCGTACGAGGATTGCAAGGTTTACGAGAACGTCGCGCAGTGCACCGGCGGCTCGGCCTCGACCACAGGCTTCCGCGACGGTCCGCCGCTCGTGACCGGCGCGCAAATCGGCGACTCGGGCACCGGCCTTCATCTCGCCCTCGGTATCGTTACCGCGCTCTACCAGCGCACCCATTCGGGCAAGGGCCAGCGGGTCAGCGTGGCGATGCAGGATAGCGTGCTCAACCTTTGCCGCGTGAAGCTGCGCGACCAGCAACGCCTCAAGGCCGGCCCACTCACCGAATACAGTCAGTACGGCGAAGGCATCCCGTTCGGCGACGCCACGCCGCGCGCCGGCAACGACTCGGGCGGCGGTCAGCCTGGCCGCATTCTGAAGTGCAAAGGCTGGGAGACCGACCCCAACGCCTACATCTATTTCATCACGCAGGCGCCGGTCTGGGAAAAGATCTGCGACATTATTGGCGAACCCGGTTGGAAGACTCATCCGGACTACGCCAAGCCGGCGGCGCGCTTGCCGCGGCTCAATGAAATCTTCGCCCGCATCGAGCAATGGACGATGACCAAAACCAAATTCGAGGCGATGGACATCCTCAACAAGGACGACATCCCCTGCGGCCCGATCCTCTCGATGAAGGAACTGGCGGAGGACCAATCGCTGCGCAAGACCGGGACCGTGGTGGAAGTCGATCATCCGACTCGTGGCAAGTATCTGTCTGTCGGCAGTCCTATCAAGCTTTCGGACAGTCCGGCCGAGGTGAAGCGCTCGCCGCTGCTGGGCGAGCATACCGACGAGATCCTGCGCGACGTCCTGGGATTCAGTGACCATCAGGTGGCCGAGATTCATGACTCCGGCGCACTTGATCCTCCGCGCAAGCAGGCTGCGGAATAGTCACCTCATCTCATAGATCGCGATCAGGCCGCCGGGTTGCCCGGCGGCCTTTTCATTTATTGCGCGAAATCGAGCCCGGCCGGCCCAATAAATCTTGCACTGCAAAATAAATATTGCTGCTATGCAAACAGGATTGTTGTCCTTGGCATCTGGCATACATATAAGGTCTGCAACAATATCCACTGCAGAAGGAAAGTCCGATGTCTCTTACCGCCACTTCGACGCTTCGTCGGCCCCAGTCCCTTTTCGGCAACTTCATGAACACGCTCGATCGTTTGCTGCTCGCGTGGCACGAGATTTCGACCCGCAACGGCGATATTCCGCGCTTCGGGCTTTAAGTTCCTGCTTTGCGACAAAAATAGCTCCGGATCCGGAGCTATTTTTTGTGCTCACCTTCCCCACGCCTTCCCTTGTAGAAATCGCCTGAATCCTCGCACGCCCCGCTCTGCGACATTTTCGCCCGCGACATCTTGGCCGCTTGAGGGATTGGCATATCGGATACCAATTTTTCCCGCCTGCGCGCACAACCAAGACAGAAGCGCAGATCGGGAGGATGTATGACGGACGTAATTCGCGGGGCACCCGCAACCGCGCGGGTCAGCGATGCCTATCGCTGGACGCAACTCGCCATCGGCGTGGGCGCCATGGTGATGATCGCCAACTACCAATATGGCTGGACGTTCTTCGTCCCGGACATCCAGAAAAAATTCGGCTGGGACCGCGCCTCGATCCAGTGGGCCTTCACGCTCTTCGTGCTGTTCGAAACCTGGCTGGTGCCGGTCGAGGGCTGGTTCGTCGACAAATACGGCCCGCGCCTCGTGGTCCTCATCGGAGGCCTTCTCTGCGCCGCCGGATGGGCGATCAACGCGTATGCAACAACCCTCAGCGGATTCTATTTCGGCATGATTGTCGCGGGTATCGGGGCGGGTGCGGTCTATGGGACTTGCGTCGGCAATGCCCTGAAGTGGTTTCCGGACAAGCGCGGCCTCGCCGCCGGCATTACCGCGGCCGGTTTCGGCGCGGGCTCCGCACTGACCGTGGCACCGATCCAGGCGATGATCAAGGGCTCCGGCTTTCAGACCACGTTTCTCTATTTCGGATTGGGCCAGGGCCTTGTGATTATCGTTCTCGCTTTCCTCTTGCTGGCGCCGAAGGGTGGGCAGGTGCCGGCGGTGGTTCAGAGCGCGGCTATTCAGCAAAGCCGGCGTAATTTTGCGCCAACGGAAGTGATCCGCCAACCCTTGTTCTGGCTGATGTATCTGATGTTCGTGATGGTCGGGGCCGGCGGACTCATGATTACCGCGAATCTCAAGCCGGTTGCCGCGGACTGGAAGATCGACAACGTCCCGGTCACCTTGATGGCTGTCACCATGACGACCGTGACCTTCGCAGCCACCATCGATCGCGTGCTCAATGGCTTGACCCGCCCCTTCTTCGGCTGGGTCTCGGACATGATTGGACGCGAGAACACGATGTTCATCGCCTTCGGCCTCGAAGGGATCGGCATCTACCTGCTGTACCTGTTCGGCCACAGCCCGCTCATGTTCGTTATTTTGTCGGGTCTGGTGTTCTTCGCCTGGGGCGAGATCTATTCGCTATTCCCCTCGACGTGCACCGACACGTTCGGCGCGAAGTACGCGACCACCAATGCCGGGTTGCTCTACACCGCAAAGGGAACGGCATCCCTGCTCGTCCCGATCGCCAATTACGTGCAGCAGTCGACCGGAAATTGGGACCATGTGTTCCTGATCGCTGCCGGCGCGAATATTCTGGCATCGCTTTTGGCAATTCTCGTCCTGAAACCCTGGCGCCGGTCCGTGATTGCCGGCGCGACGCCGTAAGGCATTTCACCTCTCCGTTCCGACGCTTGGCTCGCGCCCACCGCATCGCGGTGGGCGCTTTTGCTCGTCGTGAAGCGTTTCAGGAAGGGGTTTCAGTTTGCCGCTGCAGCGCAGCAAATCTTCCGCCGGCAGAAACCCCTTGAGCATTCAAGATCAGCTTGCAAATTGGAATATGATATACCAGACTTGCCGGAGGCGCTTGCGGCGTTAAGCCACAATTCGTGCGGCATCAAGCCACATCAAGAAAAGCGCGAAGGAGGAATGATGGTTTCCAATACACAAGCAAATGCATCGCCGCCATCGAACAGCTTTCGCTGGACGCAATTAATCATCGGCATCATCTGCATGGCGATGATTGCCAACCTTCAATATGGCTGGACCTATTTCGTCGGGCCGATGGCCAAGGCGAATTCCTGGCAGGTGGCGGGCATCCAGGTCGCGTTCAGCATCTTCATCGCGCTCGAGACCTGGCTGACGCCGCTGGAAGGATGGATTGTGGACTCCCTCGGTCCGCGCGGTCCGAAACTGGTGGTGGCGGCCGGCGGCATCCTCGTCGGATTGGGGTGGCTCATCAACTCGAAGGCCGCCTCGCTCGAGATGCTTTATGTCGGCGCGGTGGTGTCCGGCATCGGCGCTGGCGCGATCTACGCGACCTGCGTCGGCAATGCGGTGAAATGGTTTCCGGACCGCCGCGGCCTCGCTGTGGGCCTGACGGCGGCGGGATTTGGCGCCGGCGCCGCCGTCACCGTGATTCCGATCCAGAAGATGATCGCGTCGATCGGCTACTCGGCCACGTTCTTCTGGTTTGCGATCGGACAGGGCATCATCATCTTTGTGCTCGCCTGGATTTTGCGGCCGCCGGTCGCCGGCGAAGTGCCCTCCGCCTCGGCCGTCAAAGTCCTGCAATCCAAAACCAGCAGCACCCCCGGACAAATGCTGTCGTCTCCGGTGTTCTGGCTGCTCTACCTCATGTTCGTCATGGTGTCCGCGAGCGGCCTGATGGTCACCGCCCAGGTCGCGCTGATCGCGCGGGACTACAACGTCGCTCACACCATCATCCTGTTCGGCGGAACGACGCTGATCGTGGCGGGCATCTTCGACAACCTCGCCAACGGCGGCGCGCGCCCGTTCTTCGGATGGGTGTCGGACCAGATCGGGCGCGAATATACCATGGCGATCGCGTTCGGCGCCGGCGGCATCGCCTACTGGCTGCTCGGCTCGTTCGGCACGACGCCATGGACGTTCGTGATCTGCGCGGCGCTGATCTTCTTTACCTGGGGTGAGATTTTCAGCCTGTTTCCATCGACCTGCACCGACATGTTCGGCCCGAAATACGCGACCACGAACACCAGCCTTCTGTACACCGCCAAGGGCCTCTCGGCGTTCGTGGTGCCGTTCGCCAACGTGATCAAGGCGCATACCGGAAGCTGGCATGCGGTCTTCGTCATCGCGGCCTTGATGAACTTTGCGGTGGTGATCCTGGCGCTGTTCGTGGTGCGGCCGATGCGGCGCTCGATCAGCGCATCGGAGAACAAGGCGGCGTTGGGGCAGCCTGCCGAGTGAGCCTTCCGGCGACGCCGTAACAAAGGAAGGGCGCACCGGTGCGCCCTTTCTTTTTTGCGCCGGCAAGGTCAGCGCCGGCTGCGCCGCCGTTTTCCATGATCTCGACGATCAGATTTCCTTGACATCTGGCATACAGTATACCAAAATAGGGAGCTAAAAGCCGATTATCGGCAAATCAAGGGAGGTTGCGATGAACGTCGGAGAAATCCTGCGCAAGAAAGGGACTCGGATCGTCACGGTACGGATGAACGAGACCGTCGCGATCGCGGCTCAGTTGCTCCGCGCCAGCAATATCAGCGCGCTTGTGGTGAAGGACGTGGTTCGCACCGAGGGCAATACCGCGGTCGGGATGTTCACGGAGCGGGATATCGTGCGCGCTGTCGCCGAACACGGGCCGGCGGGCCTGAACCTGAAGGTCTCGAACCTGATCTCCGTGCAACGACTCATATCCTGCCGCTCGACGGACACGCTTGAGCATGTCCGCCATCTCATGAACGCCAATCACATTCGCCACGTTCCTGTGATCGACGATCACACGCTGGTCGGCGTAATCAGCATCAGGGACATTACGGCCGCTGTAGAACAGAACAACGCCAGCAGAGCACCTGAACTTCTCTCGGCCTGAATGCCTGGTGACGCTCCGGCCGAACATCAGTGCGCCGCCGCCGACCTTGCCTGCATCCGGATCCGCGATGACGGGTTCGGCGATGCCCGTTACCGAAAACGCAGTCCTCGGCTGATGGACATTTGAATTGACCGGCGGCATCCTCCCCTGCAGTCAATGAAGCGGGAGCGCGAAGCGCGCGCCTGCTCCAACGTCGCAGAGGACGGAGAATGATCAAGACGCGTTTCACCGAACTGGTCGGAGTTGAGCACCCTATCGTCCAAGGCGGCATGCAGTGGGTCGGGCGCGCCGAACTGGTGGCGGCTGTCGCGAACGCCGGCGCGCTCGGCCTGATCACCGCTCTGACGCAGCCGACGCCGGAGAACCTGACGAAGGAAATCGCGCGCTGCCGCGAGATGACCGACAGGCCGTTCGGCGTCAATCTCACCATCCTGCCCTCGATCAAGCCGCCGCCTTATGCGGAATACCGTCAGGCCATCATCGAAAGCGGCATCAAGATCGTCGAGACCGCCGGCAACAAGCCGCAGGAACACGTCACCGAGTTCAAGAAACACGGTGTCATCATAATCCACAAATGCACCAGCGTCCGGCACGCGCTGTCGGCCGAGCGCATGGGCGTCGACGCGATCTCGATCGACGGATTTGAATGCGCCGGCCACCCTGGCGAGGACGATACGCCCGGTCTCATCCTGATCCCGGCCGCCGCCGACAAGGTCAAAATTCCGATGATCGCCTCGGGAGGTTTTGGCGACGGCCGTGGACTCGTCGCGGCGCTGGCGCTCGGCGCGGACGGCATCAACATGGGCACACGCTTCATGTGCACCAAGGAGAGCCCGATCCATCAATTAATCAAGGAACGCATCGTCGCCAACGACGAGCGCGAGACCGAGCTGATTTTCCGCACCATGCGCAACACCTCGCGCGTCGCCCGCAACGCGGTGAGCAGGCAGGTGGTTGCCATGGAAAAGGAAGGCGCCGCATTCGAGCAGGTTCGCGACCTCGTCGCGGGCGCTCGCGGCAAGATGGTCTATGCGACCGGCGACGCCGATCACGGCATCTGGTCCGCGGGGCAGGTGCAGGGACTGATCCATGATATTCCGAGCTGCGCCGAACTGGTGTCGCGGATTATCCGCGACGCCGAAGCCATTATTGCTAACCGGCTGACGACGATGACATCCGGCGGCCGTCGTGAGGCAGCAGAATAAATACGCCAGCAAAACGAGAAAATATCATGAAGGCCTTTGTTTACGGCGCCAATGGCGCTGAAGTTACCGACGTGGTCAAGCCGGTGCCGAAAGGCACGCAGGTTCTTGTCCACGTTCGCGCCAACGCGCTGAATCGCGCCGATCTCGGCATGGCCAAGGGGCACGTTCACGGCAGCGCCGGGGGCGTTGGCACCGTGCTGGGGATGGAATGGGCTGGAGAGGTGGCGGAAATCGGTCCGGACGCCAAAGGTGTCAAGGTCGGCGACCGCGTCATGGGATCAGGCGCCGCCGCGTTCGCGGAATATACGCTGGCCGATCACGGGCGGCTCTTCGCGATTCCCGCGAGCGCCAACATGAGTTTCGAGACGGCAGCCACCCTCCCCGTCGCCCTGACGACCATGCACAACGCGGTGGTGACCAACGGCGCGCTGCAGCCCGGTCAGACCGTGCTGATTCAAGGCGCAAGTTCGGGCGTCGGTTTGATGGCCATGCAGATCGCCAAGCTGAAAGGCGCAAAGCTCGTCATCGGCTCGTCGACCAATCCGGAGCGCCGCGCGCGGCTGAAGGATTTTGGCGCGGATCTGGCGGTCGACTCCTCCGATCCCGGATGGGTCGATCAGGTGCTGAGGGCGACCGGCGGCGATGGCGTCGATCTCGTCGTCGATCAGGTTTCAGGCAAGGTCGCCAACCAGAATCTGGCTGCGACGAAAGTCAAGGGCCGTATCGTCAATGTCGGCCGGCTTGGCGGAACCCATGGAGATTTCAATTTCGATCTTCATGCGGCGCGCCGCATCCACTACATCGGCGTGACCTTCCGCACCCGCACGATCGACGAGATCCGGGAGATATTCAACGACGTCCGCGAGGATATCTGGCCGCTGGTCGAATCGGGACAGCTCAAGCTGCCAATCGACAGGGTTTATCCTTTCGACGAGATCGGTACGGCGTTCGAGCGCATGGAAGCCAACCAGCATCTCGGCAAGATCGTCGTGACGCATTCGTAAGCCGCTGCAGCGCTTTTTGAAGTCGGAATAATTCGCAATCGCAACGTCACGCCTTCAGTTACGAATGAGTGGCGGTTGCGGCTGCAAGCCACGGCTTTCATGTTCATGGGCGGGCTGCTACACCCCGCCCATGATGTCCCCGTCCGCTCGAACCAAATCGCGTGTCGCTGCGATTTCGATCCTGGCCAGCGCCAGCATGGCGGCCCTGAAGCTCGTGGTCGGGATCATGATCGGCAGTCTTGCGCTGATCTCCGAAGCACTTCACAGCTCGGTCGATCTGATCGCCACGATGGTTACGTGGGTTGTTGTCCGCATCGCGGACCGTCCTGCGGACGACGAACACCACTATGGCCACGGCAAGCTCGAAAGCCTCTCAGCGCTCGTCGTGATCGCGATGCTGTATGTGCTGGCGGGAGGCATCATCGTGCAGGCCTACAGCCACCTGCGAGAGGGCACGCCACCTCCGACTTTGTCCATGGTGCCCTTCGCGGTGTTGGTGATCGATATCGCGGTCAATCTCTGGCGCGCGCGCGCCCTGCATCGTGCGGCCTCAGATACCAAGAGCCAGGCTCTCGCCGCCGACGCGCTGCACTTTGCCTCCGATGTCCTTGGGTCGCTTGCCGTGATTGTCGGACTCGCACTGTCGGGCCTAGGCTACCGCTGGGGCGATGCGGCGGCCGCTATCGGCGTCGCCGTTGTGATCTCCCTCCTCGGGTTACGGCTGGCGCGTTCCACCGTCGAAACGCTGCTCGATCGCGCGCCTGAAGGCGCCGCCGAAAAAGCAACGGCGGCGATCCGGATGCTGCCGGGCGTCATCGGCGTCGAGCGATTGCGAGTTCGCATGGTCGGACCGCGTCATTTCGTCGACGCCACTGTCAAAGTTCCAAGAACCTATCCGATCGATCGGATCGACGAGATCAAGCAGCAGGCGCAGACAGCCGTGTCAAAGGTCCTTGGCGACGCCGACCTGACATTCACGGCCACTCCTGTCGCACGCGATAATGAAAGCGTACGCGACCGCATCATGGTGATCGCGCGCAATTCGGGCCTCGCCATTCATCATGTCACCGTTCACGATCTCGGAGAAAAGCTGACGGTCAGCATCGATCTGGAGGTCGATGGCGGCATGACGCTGGTGGCCGCTCACGATATCGCACACCGCCTGGAGCAGGCTATTCGCGACGACTTCGGCGCCGACGTCGAGGTCGATACGCATATCGAACCCCTTGAGCCCGAACTTCCGCTCGGAACCGATGCCTCACCTGCGCGCGTTGAGGATATCCAGAAAGCCCTCTCCGGCTTTGCCGCGCACAGCGCGATCGAAGACGTTCATAACGTCCGCGTTCGCGATACCGATGCGGGCGAAATCGTCAACTTCCATTGTCGCGCGGCGCCGTCGATGAGCGTGGCAAGTGTTCACGAGAGCGTCGACGAAATCGAACGCGCGCTCCGCCGCGCTTTCCCTTCGGTCAAGCGGGTCATCAGTCACGCCGAGCCGCTTCGCGGGTCGTGAGTCCAAAAACACCGTACGTTCTCGTTTCGGACTCACCGCGCACCGTCAATGCGAGTTCAATTCCCCTTTGGACAAGATTTATTTCGCATTAACGAATCGTTGACTCTCGACAGCGTGCGAAAAGTGGATTCAAATCGCTGTGATTCGGACGAAGGGGGTTCGCTCCGAACAATCGTTAAGGAAAAGTTCAAGGGGGCTCGAGGCATGGCGCACGCGGTGAGCGCATGCGGCCAATCCGATTCGATCAAGGGATTGGCGCAGTCGATCGCAAAACCGGCCTACCACCGGCTCCTGATCGCGGAGCCAGCGCTCCGCCGGGCTGTCCCGACCTTGATTATTGCTTTCCTCGTCACGATCTTCTTCGGCGCCTTCGTCCAGATCGTCGACCAGAGCCGGCAGAAGCAGGCGACGACGCAGCGCGATCTCGCGGCGCTTGCCGATCTCCTGGCGGAACGCCTCGAACATGCCGGCGTCGTCAGACAGGACCGCCCCGCTTCCATTGCTCGCCTGCAAAATCTGCTGCCTGCACTCATCCCGTCCTGGGCGATCGCGCCGGGCCGCCACATCATCGTGATGGGAGCCGACCGGCGGATTCTCGCAAACGTGCCGATCGAGCGGCAAGGACAGACCGACCGAATTCTGGATGTTCTGAGCGCCACGCAACCGCTGACCACGCTTGGTCTCTCGCCCGCGGCCGTCACGGAAGTGGCGCTGCCGGATGGCGCCAGCGCCCTCGCGACCCAGCGCGTCGTCAAATCGCTGCCCGGACAAGTCATCGTCATTCAGGAGAAAAACGAATCTCTCTGGCGATCGGACACCGCGCTGTCGGTGACGCTCTCGGCCACGACAGGATTCGTGGTGCTGATTCTCGGATTTGCTTTCCACTGGCAATCGACCCGCGCGCGCGAAGGCGATCTCATCAATGACGCGGTGCGTGGCCGCATCGACACCGCGCTGAACCGCGGCCGTTGTGGACTCTGGGACTGGGACCTGTCGCGCGGGCGGATTTTCTGGTCGCAGTCGATGTTCACAATGCTCGGCCTGGAGAGCCGCAGCGACCTCCTGACTTTCGGCGAGGTCAACGCTCTCGTGAACTCGGATGATATCGATCTGTTTGAAATCGCCGACCAACTGATTTCGAGCCGGATCGACCACATCGACCAGAGCTTCCGCATGCTGCATAGCAGCGGTCACTGGATCTGGTTGCGCGTACGTTGCGAGGTGAGCCATGGCGCCAACGACGGCGGAGTTCATCTCATCGGAATTGCCGTTGACGTCACGGAACAGAAAAGCCTCGCGGAAAAGAGCGTGGAAGCGGACCTGCGGCTACGCGACGCCATCGAGACCATTCCCGAGGCTTTCGTGCTGTGGGACGCCGACGACCGGCTCGTGCTCTGCAACTCGCATTTCCAGCGGCTGCACAAGCTGCCCGATTCCGCCATCGTTCCCGGCACCTCTTATGAAACCGTGATCGAGGTGGGACGGATGCCGGAGGTGAAAACGCGCCAATCCGACGGCAATCCGATCGCACCGGGCGCGCGGACGTTCGAAGCCCAGCTCGACGACGGAAGCTGGCTTCATATCAGCGAGCGGCGAACCAAGGACGGCGGATATGTCTCGGTCGGAACCGATATCACCCGCATCAAGGAGCATGAGCAAAAGCTCATCGATAACGACCTTCGTCTGCGTGCCACCGTGATCGACCTGAAACGCACGCAAGCCATCCTCGAGCGTCAGGCCGTCGAACTCGCCGACCTCGCGCAAAAATATTCCGAGGAAAAGACCCGCGCCGAAGAAGCAAACCAGACCAAATCGAAATTCCTGGCCAATATGAGCCATGAACTGCGCACGCCGCTCAATGCCATCATCGGCTTTTCCGAGATTATGGGCAGCGGCATGTTCGGCGCTCTCGGCTCGGAGAAATACGGTGAATACTGCCACGACATTCTGACAAGCGGGAAATACCTGCTCGAGGTCATCAACGACATCCTCGACATGTCGAAGATCGAAGCCGGCCGCATGAAACTCGACAAGGAACCGCTCGACCTCGCCAGGACGCTCTCGGAGTCGCTGCGCGTTGTGTCCGGCCGCGCCGAAGACAAGCATCTCACGATCGACGCCAGGATCGAAACCAACATTCCCGTCGTGGCCGATCGCCGTGCGGTCAAGCAGATCGTCATCAACCTGCTGTCAAATGCCGTGAAGTTCACGCCGGAGGGTGGCAAGGTCACCGTCCGCAGCCGGGTGGTGGACAATTCCATCGTCCTCATGATCGCCGATACCGGAATTGGGATCGCACCGCAGTCGCTGCGCCGGCTGGGCAAGCCGTTCGAGCAGGTCGAGAGTCAGTTGACGAAGACCTACCAGGGGTCGGGCCTGGGACTGGCCATCGCGAAATCGCTGACCGGCTTGCACGGAGGTTCGATGCGATTGCGTTCGAAGCTCGGCGCTGGCACCGTCGTCCGGGTCGCCCTCCCCTGCGACGCCGGCTCGACATCCTCGGTCGAGATCGACGCCGCCGCCTAGCTAAAGCGGGATGAAATGAGGTTGAATCACCGTCATTGAGGAGCCCGATGGCAACGCGCGGCGTTGTCCCGGAGCGACGAAGCAATCCAGATCTTTCCTTGTGACTCTGGATTGCTTCGCGAAGCCTGTCCTCGGGCGGCCTCATGGCGCGGCGAAGACGCGCGTGAACGCGCTTGCGGCGCCGACCCGTTGGCTCGCAATGACAGCGCGGATTGGTTCAACCTAATCCCATCCCGCTTTAGGCGGCACCTTCGACGATTTTGACGAAGACGGCCCTCACGTCCGCCTGCATTTCCCGAACCCGCGCCTCGAGGGAGGAAAAATCCGGCGCGTCGCCGGCGCGGGTCATCACCCTCAGCAAATCCTCGCCTGCGGTGTCGGGTTTGAATTTCTCACTGACGCAGAGCCTCAGAACCTGTGTCAGATCATGATAGAGGCGCGCCGCGGCCCGCAAGACCTCGACGTCGGGCAGCGACAGGAGGCCGAGCCGCCCAGCATTGTCCAGCACCTGCGCGGTATTCACGGCGAGAATGTCCGGACTGCCCGCGGCGTGCACGAGCTGGAGGTACTGGACGATGAAGTCGATATCGACGGTGCCGCCGGCCGCATATTTCAGATCCCAGACGTCGTCTTCGCCCTTCTCCTGCGCGATCGCGCGGCGCATTTCCGCGACATCGTTGGCGGTGATGGCAATGGCGCGCGGACGGCACAGCACGTCGCGAATGATCCGCTCAAGTCGCTGGCGGAACGCCGGCGAAGCTGAAACCACCCGGGCGCGGGTCAGCGCCATGTGTTCCCATGTCCACGCTTCCTTGTCCTGATAGTCCGCGAAGGCGTCGATGTGCGAGGCAACCGGACCCGCGCGGCCCGACGGTCGCAAGCGCATGTCGACGTCATACAGCACGCCGTAATTGGTCCGTGTGGTGAAGGCGCTTATCAAGCGCTGCGTGAAACGGGCGAAGTATTGAGCACCGTGGAGCGAGCGCGGCCCGTCGGAATCGGGATGCTCGGAATCGAAATCATAAATCAGGATCAGGTCGAGATCGGAAGATGCCGTCATCTCTCGACCGCCGAGTCGTCCCATCGCCAGGATCGCGGTTTCCTGACCCGCAATCCGGCCGTGCTGGGTGGCAAACTGATTCTTCACCAGCTCATGCACGGTATCGACGATGCCTTCAGCGACGTCCGCGAATGCAACACCCGCCTGCTGGGCCGATACGGTGCCCGAGAGAATCCGCGTGCCGACCAGAAACAGGCTTTCCTGCCCGAACAACCGCAAACGATCGAGAAATTCCTCGTAAGAGTCCGCATCCGACAGCGTCGCCGCGAGCCGCAACGACAGTTCGCGACGATCGGGCATGGCACCGAAGAAGCGCGGATCGATCAATCCATCCATGATCTGGGGACGGCGGGCCAGCATGTCGCCGAGCCGCGGCGCGGCGCCGAGGACGAGCGCCACCAGCGCCACCAGATCGCGGTTCTGGCCGAGCAACGAAATCAGTCGTCCGCCCTGCTGGAGCGCCTGGAGGAAACGGTCGAAAGCGACCACCGCGTTGTCCGGCTCCTCGGCGCGCGCAAGCCCGTCGATCAGCGCCGGAACGAACTCCTCGAACGCCCGCCGTGTCGCGTCGATCTTCAGCACCCGATACTCGCCCGACATCCACTGCTGCACGGTGGCGGCGACCATCATTGGCTTCTTAAAACCAAGCCCTCTGAGATGCTCGATCAGCCGCTGATCTTCCGGGCCGGCGTGATAGTCGATCGATGGCAGCCTGGCGGTGCCTGCCGGATCGCCTTCGAACAACTTGCCATAGTGACCCTGGACGCGTTCGAGATGCCCGAGCAATTCCTTGGCAAAGCTCTCGCGCCCCTGGAATCCGAGGAAACGGGCGAATTGCTCCATCGCCTCCACGGTATCCGGCAAGCTGTGGGTCTGCTCGTCGGCCATCATCTGCAGGCGATGTTCGACCCGCCGCAGGAACAGATAGGCGGCGTGCAGTTCGTCGCGCGCCTGGTGCGTGATCCAGTTGCTCGACGCCAACACGTCGAGCGCCTCGAGCGTCGGCCGCACGCGCAATTCCGGGTGGCGCCCGCCGGCGATCAATTGCTGCGTCTGCGCGAAGAATTCGATTTCCCTGATGCCGCCGCGGCCGACCTTGACATTGTGCCCTTCGACGGAGATCTCGCTTTGTCCGCGATAGGTCTGCATCTGCCGCTTCATGTCGTGGACGTCGGCAAGCGCCGCGAAGTCGAGATGCTTGCGCCAGACAAATGGCGCGAGTTCGCCGATCAGGATTTCCCCGGCCTGCCGATCGCCGGCGCAGGGCCGCGCCTTGATCATGGCGGCGCGCTCCCACGTCCGGCCCTCCCGCTCATAATAGTCGAGCGCCGCGGCCGTGGAGACCGCCACCTGGGTCGAAGCCGGATCCGGCCGCAGCCGCAGATCGACGCGAAATACATAGCCGTCACCGGTCCGCTGCTGCAGCATCCGGGACATCGCCTGAGTGACGCGGACGAAAAACGGCTGCGGCTCGATGTCCGGCGCCAGCGTCGGGGCAGCCAGATCGAAAAAGACGATCAGGTCGATGTCGCTGGAGTAGTTCAGTTCACCGGCGCCCATCTTGCCCATGGCGAGTACCACAAGGCCGCTGCCGTCTTCGGGATGTTCGGCATCCGGAGGCTTCAGCCGGCCCCGCCCCGTCTCCTGCATCAGCGCGAAGCGCAGCGCGCCCTGCACCGACGCGACTGCCAGATCTGTCAGGCCCGCCGTGACCTGCATGACCGGCCAGACGCCCCCGATATCGCAAAGCGCGATGAGCAGCGCGGCTTCGTTCTTCACCAAACGCAACCGCCTCATTGTGTCCGCTTCGTCGACGGCAACGGCGGCGACACCGGCGGCTCGCGCAATCAACTCCGGCAGGTAACGATCGGGATCGCAACTGAACAGACGTACAACACGACCGGCATCGCTCCGCATCAGATCGAAAAGATACGGCGACGCCTCGACGATCCCCAAAAGGATGGTCTCAGCGCGGGGAGAGGCGCCAGCCAACTGCCTGATCGCAGCGGACTGCTCAGGCTCTACATCGGCGAGCCAGTCGTCCAGTCGTTTTCTGGCTTCCGCAGACGCAGCCACCTTCGGGCCGTCCGTGAGACGCGCCGCCAGAGAAGCCCGGTCCGCGTCGCCCGTCGCGGAGATAGTCATGCGCCATTCTGTTGCACATCGGAGGTTTGAACTGCAAGAGCCTCTCCGACGCGGGCCGGAAATGTCAATGTCGCGCGCAAGCCAGGTTGAGCGTCGCTCAGCGTCAGATCACCGCCGTGCAGCGTCGCAACGGCCGCGGCCAGACTGAGCCCGAGTCCCGAGCCAGGCAAGGTCCTGCTGGCTTCGAGCCGCACGAACCGTTCGACGGCATGCTTGCGGTCCGCCTCGGGGATGCCGGCGCCATGATCGGTGACGCTAAGAACGGTCTTGTCGCCGTCGCGGCCTGCCTCGATGAGAATTGCATTGTTGCCGGAGACTGCCGCCGTATCCGCGCCCAACGGCTGCGCGGCGGCAGCGGGACGGCCGTATTTGATTGCATTTTCGACAAGATTGGCCAGCGCCTGGCTGATCAGTTCGCGGTTGCCGTGAACAGGCGCAGGCTCCGCCTTGACCTCAAGCACGAGATCGCTGTCTTCGGCCAGCGGCTCATAGAGCTCATGAATGCCCCGCGCCACCTCCGCCGCATCGAAATCGTCCATGTTATCGCGCGCCTGCCCTGATTCAGCTCGCGCGATCATCAACAGCGCATTGAAGGTCCGGATCAGTCCGTCGGACTCCTCGATCGTACGCTCCAGCGCTGCACGGTATTCGGACTCATTACTGGACCTGGCGAGCGCCTCCTCGGCGCGATTGCGCAATCGCGTCAGCGGCGTCTTGAGGTCGTGAGCGATGTTGTCGGATACCTCCTTGAGGCCCGTCATCAGCGCCTCGATTCGTTCGAGCATCGCATTGAGGTTTTCCGCCAGGCGATCGAGTTCATCGCCGCTGCGACCCACCGGTAACCGTCCGCTCAGGTCGCCGGCCATGATCCGCTGCGTCGTTCCGGTCATGGCGTCGATCCGGCGCAGCACGCGTCGCGCAACGAAGATGCCGCCACTGAGGCCGAGCACAACGACGATCAGGAGCGACCACTGGGCCGCCGCGGCAACGACGCCAAATATCCGCCGCCGCTCCTCGAGATCGCGCCCGATCAGCAGGCGGAAGCCGCTCGGCAACTCCGTGACATACACAAGCGCGCGGTGATCGGCCCGGTCCTGTTCGTCGAGCCTCTTATACGCGGCCTCCGACCAGCCCTTGCTGGCCATGACGCCGGGCTGCAGCGAACCGACGTTGCCCGCGACCGCCAGTCCGGCCGGCGTGGTGACGAGATAAAGGTTGGCGCCGGGCCGCAGCGCGCGGGTCTCGATCACGAAGACGAGGCCGCGCAGGCCGCGGCGATTGTAGAGGTCGGTGAGTTCGCCGATCTCTCCGCCAATGCTGGTGGTGATCTGCTCGGTGATCAGACGCCGCGTATTCCAGGCGAAATAGCCGAGCAGCGACGCGGCAAACAGCGCGAACAGCAGCAGATAGACCAGCGTCAGGCGAAACGCGGTTGTCCGGATCAGTTTCCTGAATGCGGTCACCGGACCTACCGGATACCATCGCGGATCATGTAGCCTGCGCCGCGAATGGTGTGGAGCAAGGGCCGATCAAAGCCCTTGTCGATCTTGGAGCGCAGTCGCGAGATATGCACGTCAATCACATTGGTTTGCGGATCGAAGTGATAGTCCCAGACGTTTTCGAGCAGCATCGTGCGCGTAACGACCTGCCCTGCATGCTTCATCAGATATTCCAACAGGCGGAACTCGCGCGGCTGCAGCGTCAATTCGTCCTGACCGCGCATCACGCGATGGGAGAGGCGGTCGAGTTCGAGGTCGCCCACGCGATAAACGGTTTCCTCGCTCGGTCCACCATGGCGGCGCGACAGCACCTCGACCCGCGCAAGCAGTTCGGCAAACGCATAGGGCTTCGGCAAATAATCGTCGCCGCCCGCACGCAATCCCTTGATGCGGTCGTCAACCTGTCCGAGCGCCGAAAGAATCAATGCAGGTGTCCGGTTGCCCTTGTCTCGCAACGTCCCAATGACCGACAGGCCGTCGCGCTTGGGCAGCATCCGGTCGATCACCAGCACATCGTATTCACCGCTCTCGGCCAGCGAGAGCCCTTCGTCTCCGTCGCCGGCAAGCTCCGCAACATGGCCGACCTCGCGAAACGCCTTCACGAGGTAGTCCGCGGATTCGCGATCGTCTTCGATGATCAGCAGGCGCATCTGATGGCTGGAATCGGTCAAGGTCGCAGGTCTCTCTATCACCATGGCGCGAGGGACGTCCGTGCGCAAGGTTGAGCAAACACCCCGCCGCCTCACTCTAAAAAAGCGGGCGGTGAAGCTTGGGGGGACTCCACCGCCCTAGTCCTTCCGACGGAGGGGGGCTGTTTCCACCGGAAGGGAGCCGAAGGGGACGAGCTTTTGGCCCGCCCCCCGGAAAGCGCCGTCAGCGGGGGCGACAAATGCCGGCGACACTTCCCATCTCCTGGGCATCCTGCATCAGCCCTTGGCCAGCGGCACCGCGACAAAGCGCGCGGTCCCTCCGGTGCGGACTCGCATCAGGACACTATGTTTGTGATCGGCCTGCGCGGCCTTGATGGCCTCGCGCACGTCATCCGAACTGGCGACGTTCTTGCCTCCGACCTCGAGGATCACGTCGCCTTCCTTGAAGCCACGCTCCGCCGCCGCGCTGTTCGGATCGACGTCGGTGACGACGACGCCCTCCTTGCCGGCCCCGGCGACCGTCCGCGCCGGCGCGACGGTCATGCCCAGCTTCGGCACCTCGACGCTGCCGGATGACGATCCGTTGCCGTTGTCATCGAAGTCGGCCTTGGCCAGCTTGTTCGGCAGGGTTCCGAGCGTCAGATTGATGACCTTGTCCTGGCCCTTGTGCAGGACATCGAGTTTCACCGTATTGCCGGGAGCAATACCGCCGATGGTGCGCGCGAGTTCACGGGCGTCCTTCACCGTCTCGCCGTTAACGGCGGTGATCACGTCCCCGGACTCGATGCCCGCCTTGGCCGCGGGGCCGTCTTTCTGCGGCTCGGCCACCAGCGCGCCTTCGGCCTTCTTCATGCCGAGGCTGTCGGCGATATCTTTCGTCACGGGCTGAATCTGCACGCCAATCCAACCGCGGCTGACCTTGCCCTTATCCTTGAGCTGCGCCACCACGCTCTTCACGGTGTTGGCCGGAATCGAGAAGGCGATGCCGACGCTGCCGCCGGACGGCGAGTAGATCGCGGTGTTCACGCCGACCACTTCGCCCTGCATGTTGAAAGCCGGGCCGCCGGAGTTGCCCTTGTTCACGGGCGCATCGATCTGGATAAAGTCGTCGTAAGGACCGTTGCCGATATCGCGCCCCTCGGCCGAGACGATGCCGGCGGTGACGGTGCCGCCGAGGCCGAACGGATTGCCGACGGCGAGTACCCAGTCGCCGATCCGGGGCTTGGCATCCGACAGTTTTGCGAACGCGAAATTCGAGCCGCCCTCGACTTTGATCAGCGCGAGATCGGTCCTCGGATCGGTTCCAATGACCTTGGCTTTATAGGTGGTGCCGTCATCGGTCGTCACTTCCACCCTGTCGGCGCCATCGACGACATGGTTGTTGGTCACGGCGTAGCCGTCAGATGAAATGAAGAAGCCCGAGCCCTGCCCCGTAATCACCTCATGGCCGTGCGGATGCATGGGCAGTCCGTCCGGACCGCCGAAGCGACGGAAAAAACGCTCCATCGGCGACCCCGGCGGAAACGGATTATCGGTGTCGCTGCTTTCGGCCTTGTCCTTGATTCGCACCTTCACCGAGATGACCGACGGCTTCACGCGCTCGACAATGTCTGCGAAGCCGACCGGCTGCGCGACCTTGCTCACCTCATTGTTGACCTGTGCATGCGCCGGGGTCGTGAAAATATCGGGGTGACTCGTCGACGAGCCGAAGCCGTAAGCGGCGATGCCAAGCCCCGCGACAACCGACGCCATCAGCGCAAACTTGCGCGCAGAGAGCAACGATCGGCGGCCGGACTTGAAGGATGGAAGGGACGAGAGATCGGGGCGGTCAGTCATAGGGAGTCTCCAGAGCCTGTATATCGGTGCCGGTGCGATGCACCTTATGGCTCTGAAGATGGGGATCACCGCCTTACAGCGTGCTGGCTGGGGAATTAATGTTTTGTAACAAAAGGCATCGCAGATGCGGCAGTTTGGCGCAGGCCTACATGGAGCGGTCGGCCGCCGATTCCGGCGCTGTAAGTTGTGCCAGCCGGGCCTCCTCCTCCGCGGTCAGCGGCGCGGAGAAATTCTCTTGTCCCGTTGCCGTCCGGCCCCCTCGGCGAGCGAAGACCCATAGCGAGATTGCGCCGCCAGCGAGCACCAGCGGCGTCAGCAGCCACAGCAGCCACGTCTGTTCCTCGAAGGGCGGCTTCAGCAGCACGAATGCGCCATAACGCGCCACGAGAAAATCCAGCACCTGCTTGTCGCTGTCGCCCTTTGCGATCCGCTCACGGACCAGCAGCCGGATATCGCGTGCCAGCGGCGCCTCGGAGTCGTCGATCGACTGGTTCTGGCAGACCATGCAGCGCAATTCGCGCGACAGGTTCCGCGCTCGCAATTCCTGCGCCGGATCCGACATGATCTCGTCCGGCTGAACGGCGTGAACAGCAGGCGACGCCAGCGTTACGATCAGAAGAAAGCAGCCCGCGAGAATACGCCGCACTGTCTCACTCCGCGGCTTGCAGGGCGCGCGGCGCCCTGGCCGGCTTCGGCGCGCCGACGCGGAGGCGTCGATCCGACAGCGACAACACGCCTCCGAACGCCATCAAGACCGGCCCGAACCAGATCAGAAGCACCAGAGGCTTGTAATAGATGCGAACGGCAATGGAGCCGTTTGCATTGATATCGCCCAGCGAAATATAGAGCTGGCTCACGCCGCGCGTCAGGAGCGCGGCTTCGGTGGTCGACGCCCCCCGCGTGGTGAAATTGCGCTTGGACGGCGTCATGACGGCGATCGGTCGGCCGTCGCGGCTGACGGAAAACCTTGCGACGTTTTCGCGGAAATTCGATCCCTGTCGCTGGATCAGGCCATCGAATTTCAGCGCGTAGCCACCAACATTGGCGACGTCGTTCGGCTTCATGGACGCGATGTGCTCGCTATTCCACGTCGTCTCGCAAACGATGCCCATCAAGGCGATGCCGATGCCGGCATGGGCAAACGCCGTTCCCCAGGTGGCGCGCGGCAACCCACGTGCCCGGCGCAGCGCAATCGAAGCCGGAACGCGAAACAATCCGATACGCTCGACAAGATCGCTGACGGCGCCCAGCACGACGAAGACGGCGAGCCCGATGGCGAGCGGCGCGAATGCGCCGCCGCCGCGCGTCCAGGCCCACAACACGGCCACAGCGATCAGCGCGCCGATCCCGGCAGCGGTCAGTCGCTGCGATGCGCCGGCGAGATCGCCGCGCTTCCACGCCAGGAATGGCCCGAACGGCATCGCGATCAGCAGCGGCACGAACAACGGTGCGAACGTCAGATTGAAGAATGGCGCGCCGACCGAGATCTTGTCGCCGGTGAGAACTTCGAGCGCCAGCGGATACAGCGTACCGACAAAAACGGTCGCGCACGCCGTCGTCAGAAACAGGTTGTTGAGAACCAGCGCGCCTTCACGCGAAATCGGCGCGAACAATCCGCCCTGCTTGAGCGCCGATGCACGCCACGCATAGAGAGAAAGACTGCCGCCGATGAACACGCACAGGATCAGCAGGATGAAAATGCCGCGCCTGGGATCGGTGGCAAAGGCATGCACCGATGTGAGCACGCCCGAGCGGACCAGGAAGGTGCCGAGCAGCGACAGCGAGAACGTGAGGATCGCGAGCAGGATGGTCCATACCTTCAGGGCGTTGCGCTTTTCCATCACGATCGCCGAATGCAACAGCGCCGTGCCGGCCAGCCATGGCATGAGCGATGCGTTCTCGACAGGATCCCAGAACCACCAGCCGCCCCAGCCGAGTTCGTAATAGGCCCAGTAGGACCCCATCGCGATCCCGAGCGTCAGGCATATCCAGGCCATGAGCGTCCACGGCCGCACCCAGCGCGCCCAGGCGGCATCGATCCGCCCCTCGATCAACGCCGCGACCGCGAACGAAAACGAGATCGAGAAGCCGACATAGCCGAGATAGAGCATCGGCGGGTGTACCGCGAGGCCGACGTCCTGCAGCACCGGATTGAGATCGCGGCCTTCCATCGGCGGGTTCGCAATGCGCAGGAACGGGTTCGAGGTCAGCAGAATGAACAGATAGAACGCCGATGCGATCCATGCCTGCACCGCGAGCACATGCGCGCGCAATGACAGCGGCAGGTTGTTGCCGAAGGCCGCGACCAGGCCGCCGAACAGCGCGAGGATCGACACCCACAACAGCAACGAGCCCTCGTGATTGCCCCAGACGCCGGTGATCTTGTAGATCATCGGCTTCAGCGAGTGCGAATTCTCGTAAACATTGAGGACCGAGAAATCCGACGTCACATGCAGCGTGACCAGCGCCGCGAACGAGGCCAGCACGAACAGCAATTGCGCAAGAGCCGTCGAGCGCGCCACGTTCATCAGGGCGCCGTCATTCAGCCGCGCGCCGATGATCGGCACCGTGGACTGGATCAGGGCGAGCCCGAGCGCCAGCACCAGCGCATAATGTCCGGCTTCTGCGATCACTGCGCGGCCCCCTGCTTGTTCGACGCCTGAGCACCCGTTTCGCCGTAGTCGTCCTTCCAATGGCCCTGTTTCTTCAGCGCGTCGGCCACTTCCTTTGGCATGTAGGTCTCGTCGTGCTTCGCCAGCACGGTGTCCGCCCGGAAGACACCGGAGGAGTCCAGGGCCCCCTCGGCGACCACGCCCTGCCCTTCGCGGAACAGGTCCGGGAGGATGCCCTGATATGTCACCGGCAGCGTTGCCGTGCCGTCGGAGACCTTGAAGCTGACCGCCAGGTGGTCGCCGCGGACCAGCGACCCCTTCAGAACAAGCCCGCCAAGCCGGAACCGTTGGCCCGGCGCGATATGCTGCTCGGCGACCATCACCGGCGTCGAGAAGAACACGATGGAATCGCGGAAAGCATTCAGCACGAGCGCGGCGGCGATCGCCAACACCGCGAGCGATCCCCCGATCATCGTCAGCCGCCGCTGCTTGCGGGTCATGATGTACCTTCTACTTTCGGCCCGGTGCCGTCTTCCCAAAACCAGGTTGCGCGCAGTTGCATCAGTTCAACCATCAAGCCCGAGGCTTTTCAGCCCGTCGTTGAGCGTGCGCAAACGTTCGGCATCATGGCTCACGGCGTGCCGCGCGTCGTCCTGGGCGGCAATCGCCTTGTCACGCTCGCCGAGAACGATATAGGCGCGAACCAGACGCAACCATCCTTGAACGTCGCTGCCGTCCTGCTTGAGGCGCGTCGCCAGCCGCTCGACCATGCCGTGAATCATGGCGGATCGATCGGCTGCGCTCATGCCGCTGGCAGCCGACAGCGTCTCCTCGGAAAGCGCCGGGACCGCCGGCCCTCCGACCCGGGCCAACGCCACCTGAACCGTATGACGCCACGGCGCGTCGGCCGGTGCATCCGCGAGCATGGCCTTCCAGATCTTGGCCGCATCCTCCTTGCGGCCGTCCTGTTCGGCGGCGACACCGAGGAAATAGCGCGCCTTGGCGTCCTTCGGATCGAGCGCGAGCGCGCGCTGGAATTCCGCCTTTGCCGCGTCGGTGATGACGCCGTTGGCGGCTGACGCGACCGCCTCGCCAAGATCGGATCGGCGTGACGCGGTCTCACCGGCATAGGTGATGGAATTGCGATAAGCGCGCACGGCATCGTCGAAGCGTCCGATCCGCATCAACACCGGCGCAAGGACAGTCCAGCCGCGCCCGTCTGTCGGATTCCTTTCGAGATGCGATTCGACCTGCGCGACGAGATTTTCCAGCGGCTCGGACGCCGTCGGCGCGCGCGAGCGCGACGCCAGGGGAAAATCCGGCAGTCGCGGCGATCCGAGCGGAAGATAAACCGCGAGCGCCAGAACGGGGATTCCCGCCAGGGCGAGTACGGCGACTCCGCGCCGCATCTTCAGATGTGAGGAGTCCGGCGTGCGGGCGTCCGCAACTGCGAGCAGACGGCGGCCGATTTCGACGCGCGCAGCTTCGGCCTCGGCCGGTCCGATCAGACCCATCGCGGCATCGCGCCGGATTTCGGCAAGCTGGTCCTTGTAGACCACAGCCTCGCTGCCGCCTTGGGCGGGCGCCCGGCGGCCGAGCGGCCACAGCACGGCGAAAGCCGCTGCGGCCGTCATCAGCGCGAACAAAAACCACAAAGTCATTCAACGGGTTCCGGCCGAACGGCGGCCGGGACCGGCACCGTTCGATGGCCGGGTTACACCATGGCTCGGGAGATGGCGCAATTGACAATTGCGACACCGAGCCCGGCCCAAAACAGATTTGAAATCAGGGGTCAGCCGGCCCGCGACGACTTGCGCTCGACGGCCAGCGCGTTCTCGGCAGCTCGACTCATCAGCGATGAATAGTCATGGCCAAACAGAATATCGCAGAAGCGGATGGCCGCCTTGACCTGCTGTTCCCGGAACGCACGAACCCGGGCATCGCCGCTGCGCAAGGACTCGACCAACGCTTCGGTCGCCTGCTCGACATAATGCTGGATGTCGGAATAGGTACGCAGCGTCACTTCGTTGATGGCAAGTTCGCTGGCGTAGGTCCGGCACACCGCGACGAAATCGATCAGCGCGGCCGTCTCTTCCACTTCGGTGACATCAAGTCTGGAGCCCGGTGCGATGTCCTTGTCCGGGCGCTGTCGCAACAGCCGCCGCACGCGACCCGGCACGCTTTCGATTTCAGACTGCAGCCCATTCGAAATATCGACCCGGATTCCGGCGAGTTGACGTCCCCACCCGGAGTCACTGCGGATATCGAGTTCGGTCCGCAGACCGCGCATGCCGTCGTGGACCGTTTTGAGGTGCTCGGAGACGTTGTCGAAGCGCCCGCGCCGGATGTCCGCACGCAGTTCAGCCGAAATCCGCGATAAATCGTCGATCGCAAGCGTAACGGCAACGCCGTAGGGCGTGGCGGCGACTCGAAGCTCGTCGTCGGACCCTGCAACGCGAACCGCAAGGCGAATGATCTGCCACGATGCCGACAGCCGATGCATCACAAGGGACAGGGCAAATGGCAGAACCTGCGGGGTTTGCAGGGAGGGAACGTTGAGTGAGCTCATCAACGAGGCGATCTGGGATTCGCCGAGCGCACGCATATAGCTCGGCAACCGCCCGCTCAAGGTATCGATGGCCTCGCGAGCCTTCAGCAGCGCGCCGATAGAACTCAAATCCTCAATTACATTGGGCGCGCCGATGCGGGCGAGCGCCCGCTGGCCGCCAGCCGCGTCCGGGTCCAATACGGCTGAAATCGCTTCGGCCGCCGCAAGCTGGATGCTGCGAACCGCCCGGTCGACAGCCGAGACCGACCCGGAATCCCGTTCCAGCGCGTCCTCGAATTCGCGCACGGCCGCAGGCGCCCCATCACGTGCGAGCCAGTGCCAGATTGGGAGCAACGAGGAGCGTCGGATTTGTCCGGGCCGCAGCGCGGAACTGTGTTCGACCAGGAATGGCTCGACAATCCGGAACAATTGACGGGCGGGATTCTCGCTGCGCGCCTGGACGCCGTCGTCCGATCCGCGCACGATTTTCCGAAGTTCCTCAAGGACGAGGTTCGCGATCGTGGCGTCTTCTCCGCGCTCGACGGCGCGCTCGAACTCCCGCATCAACAGCGCCTGCGACTTTGGCGGGAGCTGTGCGAGGTAGTCCTTCAGCCGCTCGATCGATGACTGGTTCATGCGCTTAAATCGGGACGCGGAGGATCACGCGGACACCGAGACCAGGGTGACCAAAAAGCACCGTAGCAGGGACGGCGTTAAGGAGGCGTTGAGGAACCCGGCCGCCGCCGACGCCGATGTCACCAAAAGGCGCCATTCGGACAAAGGGATAGCCCTGCCGACGCACCGCTAGCTGACTGCGGTCCAGCTTCCGTCCGGGTTCCGGCAAGCGGTCTTGCGGACGGTCTCAAGATTGGTGCCGAACGTCACGGTATGGGAGTAGCCCCGGCATTTCGCGCCCTTGAGGCTATAGAGCGGGCCGGCGACGATATTGCCGCGGCGACCGGACTCCGGATTTCGCCAGGCGATCGGAGCGCCGGGGGCACCCCGGTCCAGGGCATCGATCTGCGCGGCGTAGGCCAAGCGACGGTCGGTATCATCGAGGGCCGAACCGATACCGGATCCGATCAGGCCGTTGAGCGCAGCCGCGGTCGCGGCCGCCGCCGCCCGGTCGGCGGGGTTGCCCGCGGCCGTTTCCAAGCCACCGCCGCTGAAGGCACCGGCCAGCATGCCGCTCCCCTCGTTCTGTCCGGTCGCGGTGATATCGCACCCGCCGAGCGCCAGCGCCGTCATCAGCACCAGCATACCCTTCGCCTTCGTCATAACCCCTCCCGCGTCCCAGAACGGGAACTGCGCGATCCGCAAGGGAGCGGCAAATTCGGGCGGGACTGGGGCATTTCCGCCCTCATCCGACGGCCGCCGGCAATGTCAGTTCCGTCCGCAGGCCGCCAATCGGTGCTGCGCCGAGAGCAAGGCGTCCGCCGTAGAGACCTGCGAGTTCGGTCACGATGGAGAGGCCAAGTCCTGATCCCGGCGTCGTTTCGTCAAGCCGCTGGCCGCGCCGGGACACCTGCACCCGTTCGTCCTCCGACAGGCCCCGCCCGTCGTCGTCGACGATAATCTGAAACATGGGCGCTGTCGCAGCATCGTCGCGCGGCATGTCGCGCACTTCAATCATCACGCGCGATCGCGCCCATTTGCAGGCGTTGTCGACAAGGTTGCCTGCCATTTCCTCGAGATCCTGACGCTCCCCGCGAAAGCGGATGCCGGGTGTCGCCTTGAGATCGATGACGATCCCACGGGTGCGGTGGATCTTCTCCATTGTGCGCCTCAGCGCCTCGATCACCGGATGCACCTCGGTCACGGTGGCCACGATGGTCAGGCGCGCGGCGATCCGCGCCCGCTCCAGATGATGCGTCACCTGATTGCGCATGACGTCGGCCTGCTCCAGCACCTTCGACGCAAAGGGATCGCCGCCGTGAGTCGTGGCTTCGTTGACGATGACGGAGAGCGGCGTCTTGATGGCATGCGCAAGGTTGCCGACATGGGTGCGGGCGCGTTCGACGATCTCGCGGTTGGCGTCGATCAAGGCATTGGTTTCGCGCGCCAGCGGCGCAATCTCGACCGGGAATTCGCCTTCAAGCCGCTCGGCCCGACCCGACCGGATGTCGGCGATGGCATCGGAGATACGCTTCAGCGGCGCGAGACCGAAGCGGACCTGAAAAATCGTTGTCAGCAGCAATCCGATCGTCAGGGCGACGAAGGTGCCGCCAAGATAGTAGTCGAAGGTGCGGGTCTCATCGAAAATTTCGGTCGCGTCTCCAGCGACGGCGACTCGGAACTTGCCGTCCGAGCCGAGGTCGACCGGGCGTTCGACCATGCGCAGCGTCTGGCCCTCCGGACCATCAACATAACCGACACGCACCCCGGACGACGTCAGTTCGACGCCCTCATCCTCCAGCGACGGCAATTTCTTGTCCCACAGCGAGCGGGATGCGCGAACTTCCGTCCTTTCGGGGTCGGCTCGGGTGATTTCCCAGTACCAGCCCGACAGCGGCAGATCGAACAAGGGTTCTCCGAGCGACTGGAATTGCCGGTCGGCCGGCTCGTCCGGCGTCGCAACTTCCGCGATCAGCGTGCGAAGATAAAGATTGAGGCGGCGGTCGAAGGCTCGCTCCGACGCCGAGCGGTACACCGACGACAGCACCACGCCGGTGATGAGCAGGATGACCACGACCCATGCGGTCGCGGACAGAAAGAGCCGCGTTGCCAGCGAATTCGAGTGCCGGCCCAGAATTGCTCTAGCGCGCATCTGTCGGCGGCGCGAGGAGATAGCCGAGACCGCGCACGGTTTGAATGATGTCGACGTCGAGCTTCTTGCGGATGCGGCCGACGAAAACCTCGATGGTGTTGGAATCGCGATCGAAGTCCTGATCGTAGAGATGTTCCACCAGTTCGGTCCGCGACACCACGCGGCCGGTATGGTGCATGAGATAGGCCAACAGCCGATACTCATGCGACGTCATCTTGATCGGGTTTCCATTGACGCTGACGCGGCCGGTACGGGTATCGAGCGACACCGGGCCGCAGGTCAACTCGGACTGGGCATGGCCGGTGCTCCGGCGCAGCAACGCGCGAATGCGGGCCAGCACTTCCTCGAGATGGAACGGCTTCGCGACGTAGTCGTCGGCGCCCGCATCGAAGCCCTGCACCTTGTCGCTCCAGCGGTCGCGCGCGGTCAGGATCAGGACCGGCATGGTGCGGCCGTTGCGGCGCCAGGCTTCCAGGACCGAGATACCATCCATCTTCGGCAGGCCGATATCCAGAACGACGGCATCGTAGGGTTCGCTGTCCCCGAGATAATGCCCCTCCTCGCCATCGAACGCGCGGTCGACAACATAGCCGGCGTCACCGAGCGCCGTCGTGAGTTGACGGTTGAGATCCGGATCATCCTCAACAACAAGAAGTCGCAAGACGGGGCTCCGCTGATTCCCAGCTTATAATCCCGTCAAGATGACCTGTCGCGGCGTGAATGGCAAATGAACGCCACCGGGCACAAAACCTTACTTTTTGGTCACCCGATGGCCATTTGCTGCCGACGCTTCATGTCGTCGTGGTGCCATCGTCCGGCGGCAACGGCGCGAGGAACGCATCGCTCGCCGCATCGATTTGCGCCAGCACGGCATCGATCTGCTCGTCCGTTGCGTTGGTGCCGCGGATCAGCCCCGCAATCGCCTGCACATAGGGGACGGACGACACGATGCCCTGCTCGATGGCGGGTGCAATCTTGACGATGGCATCGATGATGGCCTCCGCGGCCGCGACTCCCGCTTCGATCTCTGCTGCGGTCACCATCTCATTGTACTCCTGTCGCGAGCGT
>DASZVY010000015.1:0-35815 GCA_035546855.1 Nitrobacter sp.
CTCGGGGCAACTCCGGCTATGGCGTCCGGACTGATCGACCGGGTTATGAAGATGACGGACGTGGTTGCGCTGATCGACGCCGCTAATCCGGTCCCGGCTCTTCGCGGCCCTTACAAGAAGCGAGTTGCTGAGGAAATTTCAAACTGAGACACTACCGATCTCGCTGAACCAAGCGGAAGACCGCGCCGAAATTGAAAACCGAGACACTACCGATCGTTTATCGGCGCTCAACGTTCCGAACCGAGCGGCCGAGCGGTCCGCTGGTGTGCCATTCTCCGCTGCTCATGCAGCGGTTGAATGCTTCGGCGCACTGGGGGCGCGTCCAGCCGCGCTTCTTCGCCTCAGCAGCGCAATAGGCACGGTTGGCACTGCACGTCTTCAGCTCCATCCGAGCGAGCGCCCCACCCGACGTCAGTGCGATGACCAGCAGTGACATGACGATTGTTCGCATGGCGTCTCTCCTGTCGCTTGATCCCGCGATCGAGAGAGTGTCTGAGCTCACGGCATTGCAAGCAAGAGCGATTTTGTCCCCCGCGTTTCCCGCCGGCGGGAAACCAGGTCCGTTTCCAAACCGGGGCACTCCCGTTAAAAGCATGTGGGAGCCGCCGCAGAATCCCGTATGACCCGGCCTCGTCAACCTGTGAAGTCTTCCGTTTCCCGGACCCCCGACCCCCATGGCCGACACCGTGACTCCCGCGACCAGCCGCGCCACCTTCGCCATCGGCGATGAACAGATCGCGCGGCGCGTCACCGATCTCCTGACCGAAAGCCTCGAGGACGGCGAGGCCGCCGTCGCCGCCTTCGAGCGAAGCGACGGACGCTGGGACGTGACCGTGCACTTTGCCGAACCGCCAGACCGGGCGCGCATCACGTCGCTGGTCGCGCTCGCCACCGGCGACGACATCGCACAGACGATCGTTTTCGATACCATCGCGGCCAAGGACTGGGTCAAGGCGAGCCTCGAAGACCTGGTGCCGGTCGCCGCCGGCCGCTTCGTCGTGCACGGCCGGCACGATCGGGCACGCGTGCCGCCGAACAAGCTCGGCATCGAGATCGAAGCCGCGCTGGCGTTCGGCACCGGACATCACGGCACGACGCGCGGCTGCCTGTTGCTGCTCGGCGAGGTCCTGCGCAGCAAGATGCCGCGCCGCGTGCTCGATCTCGGTTCGGGCACCGGCGTCCTTGCCATCGCCGCCGCCAAGGCATTGCGCCGCGGCATCCTCGCGAGCGACATCGATCCGCGCTCCGCGATCGTGGCGCGCGAGAATGCCGTGCTGAACGGCGTCGGAAACCTCGTGGAGTCGATCTGCGCCACCGGCTTCGCCGCGCCGCAATTCCGCATGCGCGCGCCGTTCGATCTGGTGATGGCCAATATTCTGGCCAATCCGCTCCGGCAACTGGCGCCGGCGATGGCGGCGCATCTCGCGCCCGACGCGATGGTGATCCTGTCGGGGCTGCTGCCGCATCAGGCGCGCAGCGTGATCGCCACCTATCGCACCCAGGGGCTCGTGCTGATCCGGCACATCCGGATCGACGGCTGGAGCAGCCTGCTGCTGCAGAACCGCGAGCCTCGTTAATTCTGTTTCTGGTTGTCGGCGATACTGGCCGCTCTCCCGCGCGGAGCCCGTCTTTTCGTCACGCGCTCGACCATCTGGACGATGAGGCCGCGCGGAGTCTCCTCGGTCTCATCGACCGCCGCGGAGCCTGCGGAAACCGGCGGTGAAATCTTCTCGAACGTGAAAGCAGCCAAAGCGCATCCCCTCGTCGTTGAGTTGAGGCACTCCTGGCGTTTCCCTGACTGGCGTTTTGAGAATGATTTTTGACAGCAAACCACTCCGCCTGGCCTAACGCCACTCATCAATTTGTAGCATAAGTTATGCCGAATCCGCGGGACGCTCGCTGAAACGACGTGCGAGTGCTAGAATTGAGAAATCGGGGTCATCACCATGTTCGAGGCGCATTTCCAGACATTCGACGAGCCCGAAGGCGGCGTCGCTCTCACCGCGCGCCTCGCCTCGTTCCGGGACGAACTGCTGCGCCGGCGACTGACCGGCTTCGTGATTCCGCGCGCCGATCAGCAACAAAACGAATACGTGGCGCCATCCGAGGAGCGGCTGGCCTGGCTGACGGGCTTCACCGGATCGGCGGGGCTCGCGACAGTGTTGCTGAAAGAGGCCGCGCTGTTTGTCGACGGCCGTTATACCCTGCAGGCTGCGAAGCAGGTCGACGGCCAGGCGTGGCAGATCGCGCCGCTGGTGGATCCGCCGCCGGAAGCCTGGCTGACGGCGCATCTTTCCCCCGGCGACCGCCTCGGCTTCGATCCATGGCTGCATACGACGGCCGCGGCCGAACGCCTCGCGGCCGCCTGCGCCAGGGCGGGGGCCGAACTCGTTGCGGTCGAGGGCAACCCGGTGGACAGCGTGTGGACGGACCGCCCAGCGCCGCCGCTCGGTCCCGTTGCCGTTCACGGCGCGCAGTTCGCCGGCGAAGCAGAGGCCGACAAGCTCGCGCGCATCCGCGCCGAGACGGCAAAACTCGGCGTCGACGCGCTGGTGCTGTCGGATTCGCACGCCGTGGCGTGGACGTTCAACATCCGCGGCGCCGATGTCTCGCATACGCCGCTGCCGCTCTCCTACGCGCTGGTGCCGAAGGACGGGCGTCCCACGATTTTCATCGATCACCACAAGCTGTCGAACAGCAGCCGCGACCATCTCGAGCGCAGCGCCGACGTGCGCGAACCCGATATGCTGACGCCGACGCTGGCCGAACTCTCGCGCACCGGCGCGGCGATCGCGCTCGACAGCGCCACCGCGGCTGATGCGCTGAGCCGGCTGATCGCAAGTGCCGGCGGCAAGCCGGTGCGCGGCAACGATCCGGTGGCGCTGCTCAAGGCCGTGAAGAACCCGACCGAGATCGCGGGCACCCGCACCGCGCACCAGCGCGATGCCGTGGCGCTCGCGCGCTTCCTCGCCTGGGTCGATCGCGAGGCGCCGACGGGCGCGCTGACCGAGATCGACGTGGTCGAGGCGCTGGAAAGCTTCCGCCGCGAGACCGGCGCGCTGAAGGACGTTTCGTTTCCCACCATCGCCGGCACCGGACCGAACGGCGCGATCGTGCATTACCGCGTCACCCGCAAGAGCAACCGCCGCATCCATCCCGGCGACCTGCTGCTGGTGGACTCCGGCGCGCAATACGAGGACGGCACCACCGATGTCACCCGCACCATCGCCGTGGGCACGCCGACCGACGAGATGCGCGACCGCTTCACCCGCGTGCTGCGCGGCCATATCGCCATCGCGCGCGCGGTGTTTCCGGACGGGACCACCGGCGCCCAGCTCGACACGCTGGCAAGGCAGTTTCTCTGGATGGCCGGCGTCGATTTCGAACATGGCACCGGCCACGGCGTCGGCAGCTACCTGTCGGTGCACGAAGGGCCTGCGCGGATTTCCAAGCTCGGCACCACGCCGCTGAAGCGCGGCATGATCCTCTCCAACGAGCCCGGCTACTACAAGACCGACGCCTTCGGCATCCGCATCGAGAACCTCGAACTGGTCGTGCCGGCGGATATTCCAGGCGCCGAAAAACCCATGAACGCGTTCGAGACGCTGACGCTGGCGCCGATCGACCGCCGCCTGATCGACCGCCGCATCGGCAGGAAGGACGTGATGTGGCTCAACGCCTATCACGCCCGCGTCCGCCACGAGGTGCGCCCGCATGTCGACGAAGCCACCAAGGTCTGGCTCGACGCGGCCACGGAGCCACTGCCGCTCGAGGATCATGCGCCCGGCTAGAGCATTTCCGATTTAAATGGCAACGTCCGCCGCGCGTCGAGGAACGCCCTCTCCTATCGGGAGAGGGTTGGGTGAGGGGTTGCGCGCTCGACATGCGTCCTCCGGGGGCGATGCGACCCGTCACCCCGAATGAAGCTGTCCTTCTCGATCTTAAGCCGCCTTTCGCTGGTGTTTGCCCTCGCACACCTCTTCCACGATCTTGGCGCAGAAAGCATCGAGGTCGCCGGGATTGCGCGAGGTGATGATGCCATTGTCGGTGACGACCTCCTTGTCCTCCCAGGTCGCACCGGCATTCATCACGTCAGTTTTGATTGAATGGTACGATGTCATGTGCCGTCCCTTGGCGATGCCGGTCTCGACCAAGAGCCACGGCGCATGGCAAACTGCGGCCACCGTCTTGCCCGCGCTGAAGAAAGCCTTGATCAGCGCCAGCGCATCCTTGTTGACGCGAAGGAGATCGGGATTGATCTGCCCGCCGGGCAGCACGATCGCGTCATACTGATCGGCGGAGACGCTGCCGAGCGCCTTGTCGACCTTCACGGGGCGGCCCCAGTCCTTCTTGTCCCAGCCCTTGATCTCGCCTGCTTCCGGGGACACCACATCGACCTGCGCGCCGGCTGCCTTGAGCTTGTCGCGTGGAACCTCAAGTTCCGATTGCTCGAAACCATTGGTCGCAAGAATAAGGATGCGCTTGCCGTCGAGTTTACCTGCCATGGATCAGCTCCGTTGTCGGGGTTGAGGATGCCCGGACAACGGCGCCGCGCGCGCAAGGTTGCTGGAACCAACGTCAACTAATCCGACGAAGCCCCACCTCCGTCATGACCGAACTTGTCCTGGCCATCCACGTCTTCAAATCAAATGCGATCAAGACTGGAATGCCCACGACAAGCGCGGGCATGACGAGCGGCAGATCGCAGCGTCTGGCACTATCCCTCGATCAGCTTCAGCCAGTCGTCCTCGGAGATCACCTTGACGCCGTGCTTTTCGGCGTCCTTGAGCTTCGACCCCGCGCCGGGACCGGCGACCACGAGGTCGGTCTTCTTCGACACCGAGCCCGAGACCTTCGCGCCCATGCGCTCGGCCGAGGCCTTGGCCTCGTCGCGGGTGAACTTCTCCAGCGAGCCGGTGAACACCACGGTCTTGCCGGCGACGGCGGAATCCTTGCGGGCCTGCTCCATCGGCAGCACCTCGATTTCCTCAAGGAGACCGTCCAGCGCCTTGACGTTGCGCTTCTCCGCGAAGAACTCGACGACGGCGTCGGCGACGATATCGCCGATGCCCCCGATGTCGTTCAGGTCGGCATAAGCCTCGGACGCGTTGCCATCTTCGGTCTGCGCCGCGGCCGCTTCCGCCATCGCGGCACGAAAATTCTCGATGCTGCCGTAATGCCGCGCCAGCAGTTTGGCGTTGCCCTCGCCGACATGGCGGATGCCGAGCGCGAAGATCAGCCGGTTCAATTCGATCTTGCGGCGCGCATCGATCGCGGCGAACAGGTTGCGCACCGAGACCTCGCCATAGCCCTCGCGATCCCTGAGCTTCTTTGCGGCTCGCGCGTCGCGCTTCTCCAGCGTGAAGATGTCCACGGGGTGCATGATCAGGCCGTCGTCGTAGAATTCCTGGATCTGCTTCTCGCCGAGACCGTCGATGTCGAAGGCGAGGCGCGAGACGAAATGCTTCAGCCGCTCCACCGCCTGGGCCGGACAGATCAGCGCGCCGGTGCAGCGGCGCACCGCTTCGCCCTCCTCGCGCACGGCGTGGCTGCCGCAGATCGGGCACTTGTGCGGAAACACATAGGGCTTCGCGCTCTTCGGCCGTTTGTCCGTGAGAACGCTGACCACCTGCGGGATCACGTCGCCGGCGCGCTGCACCACCACGGTGTCGCCGATGCGCAGGTCGACGCCGTCGCGGATCGGTTGGCCGTCGTTGCCGATGCCCCTGATGTAGTCCTCGTTGTGCAGCGTGGCGTTCTGCACCACCACGCCGCCCACCGTCACGGGTTCGAGCCGTGCCACCGGCGTCATCGCGCCGGTGCGGCCGACCTGGATGTCGATGCCGTTAAGAATCGTGGTCGCCTGCTCGGCGGCGAATTTGTGCGCGATGGCCCAGCGGGGCGAGCGGCCTGCGAAGCCGAGGCGCGCCTGCCAGTCGATCCGGTCGACCTTGTAGACCACGCCGTCGATATCGTAGCCGAGCGAGGCGCGCTCTTCGCCGATCCTGCGATAGAAAGCGAGCGCATCATCGACGCTCTTGCAGAGCGTGATCAGCGGATTGACGGTAAAGCCGACCCGGTCGAGCCAGTCCAGCATACCGTGCTGGGTCGGGGATTTCATCGGATAGTCGCTCATCTCGCCCCAGGCGTAGGCGAAGAATTTCAACGGCCGCGACGCGGTGATCGCGACGTCCTTCTGGCGCAGCGATCCCGCGGCCGAGTTGCGCGGATTGGCGAACACAGTGTCGCCGGCTTCCTCCTGCTTCCTGTTGAGCGCGAGAAAATCCTTTTTCAGCATGTAGACTTCGCCGCGCAGCTCGCAGGCGGCGGGAATGGCGCGGCCCTTCAGCGTATGCGGCACATCCTTGATGGTTCGGACGTTGGCGGTGACGTCCTCGCCGGTGAACCCGTCGCCGCGCGTCGCCGCGCGAACCAGGTCGCCGTTCTCGTAGCGCAAGGACAGCGACAGGCCGTCGATCTTCGGCTCGGCGACGATCGCGGGAATCTCATCCGCGCCGAGCTTGAGGAACCGCCGGATGCGCTCGACGAATTCGGCGACCTCCTCGTCGCTGAAGGCGTTGCCGAGCGAGAGCATCGGCACCGCGTGCTGCACCTTGGCAAAGCCGCGCGCGGGCGCAGCGCCGACCGTCTGGGTCGGCGAGTTCGCGGTGACGAGATCGGGGAAGCGCGCTTCGATCTCTTCCAGCCGGCGGCGCAGCGCGTCGTAAGTCGCGTCCGATACGGTCGGAGCGTCCTTCTGATAATAGCGCTCGTTGTGCGCTTCGATCTCGAGCGCGAGCCGCTTGTGCTCGACCTTGGCCTGCGCCTTGGTAAGCGAGGAAATGGGGAGTGGCGTTTTGGGCTTTGCCGCCATCGCGACCTACCCCGCCGCCTTCAAGAGCCGTTCGGCGGCGGCGCGGGCCTCGGCGGTGATCTCCGCGCCGGCAAGCATCCGCGCGATTTCCTCGCGGCGATGATCCTTCGCGAGCGTCGCGACGCGGGTGGCGACGCGCTTGCCGCGATCGAGCGCGTCCTTCGAGATGAGCAGGTGCTGGTCGGCCCGCACGGCGACCTGCGGCGCGTGCGTCACCGCCATCACCTGCACCCTGCCGGCGAGCCGCGCCAGCCGCGCGCCGATGGCGTCGGCCACGGCACCTCCAACCCCGGTGTCGATCTCGTCGAACACCAGGGTCGGCGCCGAGCCCTTGTCCGACAGCACCACCTTCAATGCCAACAGGAAACGCGAGAGCTCGCCGCCGGAGGCGACCTTCATCAGCGGCCCGGGTCGGGTCCCCGGATTGGTCTGCGCCCAGAACTCGACGCGATCAAACCCCTGCGGCCCCGGCGCGTCCGGATCCGAGTCGATTTGCGTCGAGAACTTCGCGCGCTCGAGTTTCAGCGGCGCCAGCTCGGCATTGACGGCCTTGTTGAGTTTCTCCGCGGCTTTAGTCCTCGCCGCCGACAGCTTGGCGGCCGCTGCCGCGTAACGCTTGTCGGCGTCGGCCGCATCTTTCTCCAGCACGGTCAGACGCTCCGCGCCGGCATCGATCAGCGCCACATCGCCCGCAAACCTGGCGGCGAGCGCGGCAAGGCCGTCCACCGGTGTCGCATATTTGCGCGAGGCGGCACGCAGCGCGAACAGACGCTCCTCGATGCGCTCCAGTTCGGCCGGATCGAAATCCGCCGCCGCCAAGGCCGCGGTCAGATGCTGGTCGGCTTCCTCCAGCGCGTTGAGCGCGGCATCGATCGCCTTCACCGCCGGCTCGACCAGATGCGGCGAACCTGCGGCACGGCGCTCCAGCCGGCGCACCGCCGCCGCCAGCGCCGGCACCGGCGACCCATGACCGCCAACCGCCTCCTGCGCCTCGCGCAGGTCGCTCGCGATCTTTTCTCCCGCCATCATGGCGGTACGCCGCTCGGCGAGCGCGGTCTCCTCGCCATCCTGCGGCGCGAGGATTTTCAGTTCGTCGGAGGCGTGGCGCAGATAATCCGCCTCGCGGGCGGCGCGCTCCATTTCGGTGCGATGCTCGTCGAGGGCCACACGCGCCGCGCGGCGGGCCTCCCACAGCCCCTCCAGCGCCGCGATATCCTTCTCCAGCCCGGCGAAGGCATCGAGCAGACGGCGGTGGGTCGCGGCATCGACCAGCGCGCGCTCGTCGTGCTGGCCGTGGATCTCGACCAGTGCCGCGCCAACCGCCTTCAACGTCTGCACGCTGACCGGCTGGTCGTTGATGAAGGCGCGGGTGCGGCCATCGGCCAGTTGCACGCGGCGCAGGATCATGTCGCCCGCGCCCTCGCCGTGGAGGCCGTTGGCGGCGAGGATGGCCGCGGCCGGATGCTTGCCCGACACCTCGAACACGGCCGTGACCTGCCCCTGCTCGGCGCCATGGCGAACGAGACCGGCATCGCCCCGCCCGCCGAGCGCCAGCGCGAACGCATCAAGCAGAATCGATTTGCCGGCCCCGGTTTCGCCGGTCAACACTGCAAGGCCGGACGCGAACTCGATATCGAGCCGTTCGATCAGGACGATGTCACGGATCGAAAGACGCGTCAGCATGCAACGATGGTTCCTGGTGTCCCGGTTTTGAAGCTCGCATGGGCCTTGCGGCGGCCTTCGATGCTAACTTCGGAATCACGACGACACTAGCAGTTTTATGCGACGAGCAATTCCGGCTCGGATATCCGCCAGATCGGCACGCCTCACGCGTAAACCTGTTTCTAGCCGAGACCTATCTTCTTGAAAGCCTTGCTGATCCATGATCCCTGATTCTCTCTCGGCTCGACGCCGCCCGACTTCACGAGCCTGTAGGCGTCCTTGTACCAGGGACTGTCGGGGAAGTTATGGCCCAGCACCGCGGCCGCGGTCTGCGCCTCGCTGACGATGCCGATCGCCATATAGGCCTCGGTCAGACGCTCCAGCGCCTCCTCGACGTGACGCGTGGTCTGGTAGCGCGTCACCACCGTCTTGAAGCGGTTGATGGCGGCCGTATAGTCTTTCCGCTGCATGTAGTAGCGGCCGATGTCCATTTCCTTGCCGGCGAGCTGGTCGCGAGCGCCCTCGAGCTTCTTCTTGGCTTCGCCGGCGTACTCCGAATTCGGATATTTCCGGATCACTTCTTCCAGCGAGGCGATGGCCTTCTCGGTCCGGGTCTGATCGCGGGAGATGTCCGGGATCTGGTCATAGTTCGAGGCCGCGATCAGGTACTGCGCATAGGCAGCGTCGGGGCTGCCGGGATGCAGCGTGATGTAGCGCGAGGCGGAGCCGATGCAGTTGTCGTAATCGCCGGCCTTGTAGGACGCGTAGGCCGACATCAGCAGCGATTTGCGCGCCATATCCGAATACGGATGCTCGCGATCGACCTCATCGAATTTCTTGGTCGCGGCCTTGAGGTCGTGCTTCTCGTTCATCAGGTACAAGCCCTCGTTATAGAGCTTGTCCGCGGGCTGGTCCGAGACCGTTTGCTCGTCCTTGGCCAGGAACTTGTCCCACAGCGCCCCGGTGCCGCAGCCCCCCAGCGTCACCGCGAGAAGAGCGAGACTCATGGCAAGGCGAACCGGGCGGCCCAACCGCTTGACGGCATGGTAAGGGAGCGCGTGCAGTTCGAGCGTCATACGCTTTGCCAACATCGATAAAAACCTGACGTTCGTGATGCAGCGCCCGCGATCCTCCACGACCCGTCGCCGTGGACGTTTTCACCCGGCAGCGAGAGCGCTCGGCGGCCGGACGCATGCTGCGTCATAACTGAAAAAACCCCGTTAACCAACCGACTACGCAGGCATTTCGCCGGGATTGTGGCGAAACGCGCGTGTTCCGCGGCTCCATCCCGCAACACGACCTGAGAACGCCGCAGGCCGTTCGCAGCCCGCCGGACCGAAATCTTCGCCGTTACGAAATGCCGCTGTCCGCGTGGCTGCGCGACTCGCAGGTGCGATCAGAGACGTCCGCGATCAGAGACGTCCGCGATCAGAAAACGTCTGCGGTCAGAAAACGTCTGCGGTCAGGAGACGTCCGGACCGTAGGCGGCAACCATGCCGCCCATCATGCCGCCGGCGGCCTCGGCCTGGGCAGCGCGCGGGCGCCGGGCCGGCTGCTGCGCTTCGGCCACCCGCCACGCGCTACGGTCGGCCAGCAGCGTCGTCAGCGCGAGGTGGTTCAGCTTGTGGCCGCCACGCACCGAGCGATAGGCTCCCATCAGCGGCAGCCCGGCCAGCGCAAGATCGCCGACCGCGTCGAGAACCTTGTGCCTGGCACACTCGTTGGCGTAGCGCAGGCCCTCGGCATTCAGCAGCCGCTCATCATCGAACACGACCGAATTCTCGAAGGACGCGCCGAGCGCGAAACCCGCACTCCAGAGCTTGGCGACGTCGTTCATGCAGCCGAAGGTGCGGGCGCGGCTGACCTCGCGGCGGAAACTGTCCGGCGTAAGATCAAGCGAAAAGGTCTGCTGGCCGATCACCGGATTGGCGAAATCGATCTCCGCCTCGGCACGAAAGCCGCGCGCATAAGGACGAAATTCGGCGAAGCTTTCGCCCATCGTCACCTGCACCGGTCTCAACACCTCGATGAAGCGGCGGGATGCGGACTGCTCGACGATCCCGGCCTGATCGATGGCGGCGACGAACGCCGCGGCGCTGCCGTCCATGATCGGCACTTCCGGGCCATCGACTTCGATGGTGGCGTTGTCGATCCCCATGCCGCGAAGCGCAGCGAGAACGTGTTCGGCCGTCGAAACCAGAGGCCCTTCCCGATCGCCCAGCACGGTCGCGAATTCCGTCGACGTCACGGACTTGGCAGCAGCGCCGACCTGCCGGCGGGTGCCATCCGGAGCGGTCCGGACAAAAATAAAACCTGCGTCGATCGACGCAGGCCCAAGCGTAAGACTCACGGGCAATCCCGAATGCACGCCGATACCCGTCACGGTAGCTTGCGACCGAAGCGTTGTCTGACGGCTGAATTTCATACAGATATGGCCCACTCTATGACTCATCGCGAGATCGGATCAGGCCGGACAGGCTGCGATTCGCTTCGCGATTCCCCAAGTCACGGGCCAAACAATACCGGCTGCCACAAAGCGCGCCAACTCACGCTTCTTTACCGATTGTTACCCCATCTCCGCCGCAATCGCGCCGCGCATTAACCAATTTTGACGCCGGAAAATGAACGTCATCCAACCCTTAAGCACAACATTAAGTCGTTAAATTCTCATTAAATTCCACTGGATTAGAGGTGGATATGAAAGCGATGTCACAGCCTCAAGACGAAGGCCCCGGTCTGCTGGCCGGGGCCTTCGTTTCTGCCTCAATTGTTACAACGGCTAGTTCGCCTGGCGGCGCAGGAAGGCCGGGATATCCAGATGATCATCGCCCTGTGGCGCGGGAGCAACAGGCGCCGGACGGCCATGGGAATCGAGTCCCTGCGGCGCCGGTCGGCGCGCGTATTCCGATACCGGCTCCTTGGCCGCGTTGGCGGCCATCTGCTCGGCAACGCTGCGCTGCGGACGGCGCTCCGGCAGCGGAGGCATTGGCGCCATGGCCGGCCCGGACGCACGGGCCGCGATCGGAGGCTCGGTCTCCTCGTCGCGACGGCCCAGGCCGACATTGGCCAGGCGCTGCAGCAACGACAGCCGGGTCTTCTGCGGATGCTCGTCCTCGGCATCGCCCCTCGCCTGGCGGATTTCATTCTGCGCCGGCATCGGAAGCTCCTCGAACTTCGGCATCCGCGGCGCGCGGACCGGGGCGCGCTCGGCCGGCTGCGGGATGAAGTTTTCCGGAGGCGGCTCGTGCATCTCGTGGTGCGAGACGTCGTGATCCGGAAACAGGGTCGGCTTCTGCTGGGCGATCGGGCGCACCGTCACGTCGCCGTAGGAAGCCGGCTGCATCGCCACGGGCGCGACCGGCTGCATCGGCATCGGCTCGGCAACCGCCGCGGCGATGGCCGCGAGCGCGGCGCGCTCGACATTGGCCGCCGGGGCCGGAGCCGCGACGGGAGCGGCGGGCTGAGCCTGAGCGGGACGCGGGGCCTCGGCCTTCTGGGCGATGCCGGCGGCGATCCGCTGATTGTCGGCGCGCAGCTTTGCGGTCAGGTCGGCGAGACGGCTGTCCGGCGTTCCGGCCGTCGCCACCGCCGCCGGGGCGGCCGCGGGAGTCGTGGCCCGCGCGATGGCCCCCTGATCGATGCCGGTGGCCACCACCGACACGCGGATGATGCCGTCGAGGCTTTCATCGAAGGTGGCGCCGACGATGATGTTGGCGTCCTGATCGACCTCCTCGCGGATGCGCGTCGCGGCTTCGTCCACCTCGAACAGCGTGAGGTCCTTGCCGCCGGTGATCGAGATGAGCAGCCCCTTGGCGCCCTTCATCGATGAGTCGTCGATCAGCGGATTGGCGATCGCGGCTTCGGCGGCGGTCAGCGCGCGCTTCTCGCCGGAGGCTTCGCCCGTGCCCATCATCGCCTTGCCCATCTCGCGCATCACGGCGCGGACATCGGCGAAGTCGAGATTGATGAGGCCTTCCTTGACCATCAGGTCGGTGATGCAGGCGACGCCCGAGTAGAGCACCTGGTCGGCCATCGCGAAGGCGTCGGCGAAGGTGGTCTTCTCGTTGGCGACCCGGAACAGATTCTGGTTCGGGATGATCAGCAGCGTGTCGACCACCTTGTGCAACTCGCTGATGCCCGAGTCGGCGGTGCGCATGCGGCGCTGGCCTTCGAAGTGGAACGGCTTGGTGACGACGCCGACGGTCAGGATGCCCATGTCGCGCGCGGTCTTGGCGATGACCGGCGCGGCGCCGGTGCCGGTGCCGCCGCCCATGCCGGCGGTGACGAACACCATGTTGGCGCCCGAGAGGTGATCGCGGATTTCGTCGATGACTTCCTGCGCGGCGGCCGCGCCGACATCCGGCTGCGAACCGGCGCCGAGGCCCTGCGTCACCTGCGTGCCCATCTGCACGATGCGCTGCGCCTTGGACATGGTGAGCGCCTGCGCGTCGGTGTTGGCGACGACGAAATCGACCCCCTGAAGGCCGGCGGTGATCATGTTGTTGACCGCGTTGCCGCCCGCGCCGCCGACGCCGAACACGGTAATCCGGGGCTTCAACTCGTGAATGTCAGGAACGTTGAGATTGAGTGTCATGGTTGCCTCTCGATTACGCGCGCTGTGTCGCAATGCCCGCGGTCACCGACCGAAGGAGTTGATGGAATTGGTTGAGGTCGGAAAAAATCATCAGAAGCCCTCCCGGAGCCATCGCCCGACTTTCCCGAAATAGCCGTCCGTCCCGGTCTTCAGTTGCCGCGTATGACGCTGTTCGACATATTCGAGATGAACGTATTGCGGATAGACGAGCAGACCGGTCGGCACCGCGAACGACGCACTCTTGGCCTCGTTCGGCAGGCGGCCGAAACCGAGCGGACGTCCGACCCGGACGGGACGGCCGAGAATCCGGCTGGCGAGTTCGGGCAGACCGGTCAATTGCGACGCGCCGCCGCTGAGGACAACAGGGGCGCGCGGCTCTGCCGCCAGAGGCGAATCCGCGAGCCGGTCCCTGACCATTTCAAAAATCTCCTCGGCGCGCTGGCGCACGATGTTGGCGATCGTGGCGCGCGACACGACCTGCGGAGAGTCGCGCTCGACATCGCCCGCCGCCGGCACCGTCATCAGCTCGCGCGCGTCGGATCCGCCGGTCAGCACGGTGCCATATAACGTCTTGATTCGCTCGGCATCCGCAATGCACGCACCGAGACCGCGGGCGAGATCCATCGTGATGTGCTGCCCGCCGACCGCAAAGCCGCTGGCGTGAACGAAGCGGCCCGCCGAATAGATCGCGGTCGTCGTCGTGCCTGCGCCCATCTCGACCACCGCGGCGCCGAGATCGGCCTCATCGTCGGTCAGCACCGACAGACCCGCGACATAGGGACTCGCAGCCATCGCTTCGACGGTCAGATGACAACGCTCGACAACCAGCATCAGGTTCTTGGCGACGGTCGCTTCCGCGGTGACGACATTCATGTCGACGCCGAACTGGCGCGCCACCATGCCCCTGGGATCGCGGATGCCCTTGACGCCATCGAGGGAGTAGCTCACCGGCAGCGCGTGCAGCACGGTGCGTCCCGGAGGCGTGGCGTGGCGCATGCCGGCCGAGGTGATCCGATTCATGTCGTCCGGCGTCACCGCGCCGCCGCGGATATCGGCGGCGGCTTCGACCAACTGGCCCTGCAGGCGACCCGCGGACACCGGCAGCAGCACGGCCTCGACGCGGACCTTGGCCATCCGTTCCGCCAGCCCGACCGCCTGGCGCACCGCCTGCTCGCACTCGGCGAGATCGACCACCGCGCCGGCCTTCATGCCGCGCGACTGGATCTGGCTGTAGCCGATCAACTCCACCGCGTGAGTGCGGCCACGCAGCGCCTCGTTCGGCGCGCTCGGCCGCAGCCGCGCGATCATGCAGGCGATCTTGCTGGTGCCGATATCGAGCGAGGCGACGAGCGCGCTGCGCTTCTGCGGCATCGGCCGCGTCTTCGGAGTCTGACCGCGATCGAGCTGGGTCATGCGTTGCCGGCCTTCTTGGCAGACTTCTTGTCCTTGAACTGTTCCTCGCGCGCCTTCGCGGCGTCCTCCGACAACCGCACCGTCAGCCGGTCCGGCAGCCGCATGTCGATCGCGGTGATGTCGCGGGAGAACAACTTGTCTTCCTTGTCGAACTTCACCAGCGCCGCCAGCGCATTGCCGACATCGTTCTCCGGCAGGCTGATGTCGAGGCCGTCCTTGAAGCGCAGATTCCAGCGACGCTGGCCGACATAGATCGCGGCTCGCAACTGGCTGTTCACTTCCGGATAGCGCGCCACCAGCGCGAGGAAATTCTTGGCTTCGGTCTGCGCGCCGTCGCCGACGACGAGCGGCAGCGACAGGAAGCGGCGGCTGACATACGGCTCCAGCACCGTGCCATCATCGGCGATGACCGAGACGTGGCCGTGCTCCTGCCACAGCGCGAAGGCGCGCCGTTCGGTGACGTCGATCTGCAGCGCGCCCGGATAGAGTTTCAACACGGTGGCGTCCGCAATCCACGGATTGGCCTTCAGCCGGTCGCGGACCGCCGCGGGATCAAGGAACAGCAGCGACGAACGGCCATTGACGCCGCCGATGGCGAGAACTTCATCCTGGCTCAACTGGCTGCGGCCGTTGATGGTGACCGTCGCGATGCGGAACCCGGCCGCATTGGCGAGCGCGTTGCGCGCGTCGCTCAACGCCTGGATCGCGTCGTCGAGATGGCCGCCGCGCACGGTTCCCAAGCAGGCGCTGCCGCCCAGGAGCAGCACCGTCATCGCGATTCCGAAGCGGCGCGGCACATGGCGTTCGAGCCAGGCAATCAGGCGGTTGGGATTCGCGGCGCGCGCGTCAAGCCGTTGCGCGCGCGCCCGTTTCGCCCGCGCCACGCGCTCGCGCAGCAAAACGCCGGCGCCCACGGCGGCCAGCTTCAGCAGATCAGCGGTCTTCACCAGGCCGGCCTTGTCGAAAAGGCCAGCCTCGGCCCTCGGCGATCTCCTTGATCGATCGAGGCGTCCACCACCATCCATTGCACGAGCTCGTCACATGTTAATGCCCGCAACCGCGGACCCTGGCTCCCGTGGTGTTTCGGCTATGCCGGAGGCCGATGAAGCCCGAAGTTTCCTCCACGCGGTCGTCCGAAGCGGAAAATCCGCAACAAACTCACGCCCCGGCAACCAAGCGCCACGTGCGCCGCCAGCGTTAACCTTCGGATGTCCTGGTAAACAAAAGGTAAAGCACCTGTGACCAGGATACGATTTGGTCCATCTTTTGAGGACTTTGTGGCTCGCGTCCCAAATCTCAACGGGGAACCGGGGATTGAGCCCGCTGTTCGCCGAGGGCGACCTGATCCCGCAGGAAATCGGCGAAGTCGATGCCCTGCGCCCGCAGCGCCTTCGGGTAGAGCGAGGCCCGGGTCAGTCCCGGCAGGGTGTTGGTCTCGAGATAGACCGGCCCGCGATCCGAGACGATGAAATCGGTGCGGGAATAGCCGCGGCAGGACAGCGCCCGATGCGCCCTGACCGCATGATCCATGATCTCGGCCGCGAGCGCCGGGGCGAACCGGCCGGGACAGATCTCCTGCGTCGCCTTGGCGAGATATTTCGACGTGTAGTCGAACTGGCCCTCGGCCGGAATGATCTCGATCGGCGGCAGCGCGATCAGCGACCCATCGGACCGCTCGAGCACGCCGCAGGTCGCTTCCGTGCCCGATATGAAAGGCTCGATCAGGTAGTCCTCGGTCTTCGCCGCGTTGCGGACGGCGACGATGTCCTGCGTCGCGTTGACGAAGATCAGGCCGAAGCTCGAGCCGTCGCGCGTGGGCTTTGCAATCAGCTTGCCGTATTCGGCCAACGCCGCTTCGGCCTCCGCGAGGGTCACGCCGGCCACCGTGCGCACGCCGCCGATCGCGGCAAAGTGCTTGGCCGCGACCTTGTCGAACGCCAGATGCGAGCCGGCCGAGCCTGTTCCGGTGAACGCGACGCCGCGCATCTCGCACATCGCCTGCAACTCGCCGTTCTCGGCGCGGCCGCCGTGCAATCCAAGCACCAGCACGCGCTTGTCGGCGGCGGCGCGGTCGAGCGCGGCCGCCAGCGCGCCGATGCGCGCGCCAAATCCCTTGAACGGCTCCTCGAACGGGCGCGCATGCGCCTGCAGCGCTTCCGGTGTCGTCGCGTACACGACGTCGTCGGCGTCCCAGAACCAGAGGTCGGCCTCGGGCAGCGCGGCGTTCAGCGCCTGCGCCGACGCGACCGACACCAGCCGTTCCTTGTTGGAGCCTCCGAACAGTATGGTCGTGCGCATGATCCCGTTCCGATTTTCCTGACTGGGCGTTCCCGCGTGGTCGCGCGACTCTACTCCAGCCCAATCCGCTTAATTTCCCATTGCAGATCGACGCCCGAATGCGCCTTGACGCGCGCGCGCACGGTCTCGCCGAGCGTCTCGATATCGCGCGCGGTGGCGTCGCCAGTATTGATGAGGAAATTGCAGTGCATCTCCGACACCTGCGCGCCGCCGACGCGATGGCCGCGCATGCCGGCGGCGTCGATCAGCTTCCACGCGCTCTGCCCGGGCGGGTTCTTGAAGGTGGAGCCGCCGGTCTTCTCGCGGATCGGCTGCACCGTCTCGCGGTGGGCCTGGACTTCATTCATGCGCGCGCGGATCGCCGCGGGGTCCGACATGCGCCCGCGAAAAATCGCGGCGGTGAAGATCACCGACGGATAGATCGCGCTGTTGCGGTATTCGAATTTCATGCCGGCATTGTCGAACGTCCTCTTGTCGCCACGGCGGCTGACCGCCCGCGCCTCGATCAGCACGTCCTTGGTCTCGCGGCCGTTGGCGCCGGCGTTCATCCGCAAGGCACCCCCGATGGTGCCGGGAATGCCGAAATAGAATTCAAGCCCGCCGATATTCGCCGCCGCCGCCGCCTCCGCGACGCGCTTGTCAAGCGCCGCGGTGCCGGCGCGCACGGTGTCGCCGTCGGTCGTCACCTCGCCGAAGCCGCGCGGCGCGAGGCGGATCACCACCCCCGGCAGGCCGCGATCGCGGACGATCAGGTTGGAGCCGACGCCGATGCAATAGATCGGAATCTCCTCCGGCAAATGTCGCAGGAAATAGGCGAGATCGTTGTCATCGGCCGGCGTGAACAGCACCTGCGCCGGTCCGCCGACCCGGAACCAGGTGAGCGGCGCCAGCGGCTCGTTCGCCAGCATTCGCCCGCGCAGGCCCGGCATGCCGGATTTCAGTTTGGCGGTGATGTCGGGAAAAGCCGTTGCCTTCATCCCAGCGCCTTGAGTTCGCCCGGCAGCGCGTAGGCCCATTGGGTGATGTTGCCCGCGCCGAGGCAGACCACGTAGTCGCCGGGCCTGGCGATCCCCGCGATCACGCCCGCGAGCGCGGCGGAATCCTGCAGCGGGATCACTTCGCGATGGCCGTGGGCGCGCAGCCCCAGCACGAAGTGATCGCGGTCGATGCCGGGGATCGGCGCCTCGCCCGCCGGATAGACGTCCGCGACGATGACGGTGTCGGCGTCGTTGAAGCAGGTGCAAAATTCCTCGAACAGCGATTGCAAGCGGGTATAGCGATGCGGCTGCACCACGGCGATGACCTTGCCGCCAGTGGATTCGCGCGCCGCCTTCAGCACCGCCGCGATCTCGACGGGATGATGGCCGTAGTCGTCGATGACGGTGACGCCGTTCCATGCGCCGGTGCGGGTGAAGCGGCGCTTGACGCCGCCGAAGCCGGCGAGCGCCGTCCGGATCGTCGCATCGGGAATGCCGAGCTCGTGTGCCACCGCGATCGCCGCCGTGGCGTTGAGCGCGTTGTGGCGGCCCGGCATCGGCAGTATCAGGTCGGAAATCTCGTGGGCGGCGTCGGTCTTGCGGTTGCGGAACACGACACGGAACTGCGAGCCGCCGTTCGCCGCCTTGAGATCGACAAGCCGTGCATCGGCCTGCGGATTCTCGCCGTAAGTGATGATGCGGCGATCCTCGATGCGGCCGACCATCGCCTGCACCACGGGATGATCGATGCACATCACGGCGAAGCCGTAGAACGGCACGTTCTCGACGAAAGAACGGAACGCATCCTGCACGGCATCGAAGGTCTTGAAGTGGTCGAGATGCTCGGGGTCGACGTTGGTGACGATGGCGACGTCGGTCGGCAGCTTCAGGAAGGTGCCGTCGCTCTCGTCGGCTTCGACGACCATCCACTCGCCCGCCCCGAGCCGCGCGTTGGTGCCGTAGGCGTTGATGATTCCGCCGTTGATGACGGTCGGATCGAAGTCGCCGGCATCGAGCAGGGCTGCGACCATCGAGGTGGTCGTGGTCTTGCCATGGGTGCCGGCGATGGCGACGCAGCTTTTCAGCCGCATCAGTTCCGCCAGCATCTCGGCACGGCGCACCACGGGAATGCGCTGCGCGCGTGCCGCCATCAATTCGGGGTTGTCGCGCTTGATCGCGGTCGAGACGACCAGCACGTCAGCGCCGGTGACGTTCTCGGCCTTGTGGCCGACCGTGACCTTGATGCCCTTTTCGCGCAGCCGAACCACGTTGGCGCCTTCCGACGCATCCGAGCCCTGCACCGTGTAGCCGAGATTGCACAGCACCTCGGCGATGCCGCTCATGCCGATACCGCCGATGCCGACGAAGTGGATGGGGCCGATTTCCCGCGGCAGTCTCATGGTCAAGTTTTCCGAAGCTATCGAGGGTCATCGTCCGCGAAGGCGGACGATCCAGTATCGTGAGACTTATATGATTCCGTTGACTTTGCGGATACTGGATGCCCCGCCTTCGCGGGGCATGACAAGGCTAAAATGGTAGTGGTCACTACCCTATTCCCGCCACCTTCATCAGATCGGCCAACCGCGCCACCCCGACAATCCGGGCATTTCGAATTTCGGCGATTCGAAAACCACCCTATTCCGGCCCCCTGATCGCAAACGCACTCAAAGGCGGCGGCAGTCCGGGCGGCCGATCGCCGGAGAGAAAAGATGCCAGGTACATTTTGCCGAGCGCATGACGGGTCTCAAATGTATCGGGTTTCAACTGCCCGCTGCGGATGGCGCGCGTAAACTCATCGAGCGTCAGTGCCGAGATATCCGTATCCGGTTTGGACTGGTTCACAGCCGCCGCCGCGCTGAAGAGAACGCTCGCGTAATAAAGGCGTGTCAGCGCTTGTGCCGCAGCAAGCCTATGGACACCTTCTCGTCTCGCTCGCCGTCCAGCCACGCCTTCAACAGCACCGTCTCCAGTTCCGGCGACGGCGCAAAGTTGTCGAGCGCCGTCGCGATATCGACGAGCGGATCGTTGCGATACGCCGACTCCCAATCAATCAGCCACAGGCGACGGCCGTCGAACAGGATGTTGCGTGGAAGCACGTCGTTGTGACTCGAAACGGAATGCCGGGAATTCCAGACATACATTTTCCGAATCCATGCGAGGCGTTCGGTTGCAACGTCGAGCACGCTGGGCGCAAACAGCCCGGTGCGGCAGACATGAGCCCACAGCCGCGCAACGATATCGGGATAGGTTACGAAGGACGGAAACGGCTCGGTCGCCTGAAGACGAGCCAGCAATTGTCCCAATGCGTGCGCCAATCCCGCAGGGCCGCCCGGATAGGAGTTGAGCGGCTGCGTCGCAATGAAATCCATCACCGCGACACGCGCGCGTTCATCGATGTAGTGAACGCGCGGCGCAATGCCGACTTCAGATGCGATGCGCATCGAGACATATTGATGCGGATTGCGCAGCGGACTCGGTTCGCCTTCGATCCGCAGAACGTAACGGCGGCCGCCGGTCTCGACGCAAATCACCGACGCGCCGGATACGCCACCCGGAACAGGCCTGATGGAGCTGACCGGTGCCGCACCGAAAGCCGCACGAAGCGCGACGTGCGCCGTCTCCCGGTGATTGGCCGCTATAGTCCCGAACGGGTCGTTGCTCATGGTCTCGACAATATAGCAGAGCCGCTAACGTACCGTCTCAGACCGGGAGCCTCGCCACTCTCATCACCAGGTCGGCGAGCCGCTCCGCGGCGTCCAGCCGGCCGACGGTGCGCGCGGCCGACGCCATCGCCGCGAGCCGCGCCGGATCGGCCGCGAGCGCGGACAACTCCGATGCGAGGCGGTCCGGGGTGAAATCCGATTGCGGAATCCGGAGCGCGCCGCCGGCATCCGCCAGCACGCCGGCATTGGCGAACTGGTCCTGATCGATCGCGCCGGGCAGCGGCACCAGGATCGAGGGACGGCCGATGGCGCCGAGTTCAGCCACCGTGCCCGCCCCGGAACGCGACACGACGATATGGCTCGACGCGAGCCGCGCCGGCAGGTCGGCGAAGAACGGCGCCAGGTCCACCTTGAGGTTCAGCCGGTCATAGGTCGCGCGAACGCGCGTCCTATCCTCGTTGCGCACCTGCTGGGTCAGGACGAGGCGCGCCCACAACGCCGGTTCGAGCCTTTCGATCGCGCCGGGGACGATGTCGCTCATCACCCGCGCGCCCTGGCTGCCGCCGACGACAAGCAGGCGCAGCGGATCGTTCGGGCCCGGCGCTGCGAACGGAACGGCGGCGGCGGCGAGAATGGCGGGCCGCATCGGCGTGCCCGTCGTCGTGGTCTTGCCGACCAGCGACGGCTCCTTGTCGAGCACGCCGGGCAGCGAGGTCGCGATGGCGCTGACGCGCTTCGACAGGAAGCGGTTGGCGCGGCCCATCACCGCGTTGGCGTCGTGAATCACGGTCGGAATCCCGGCGAGCCGCGCCGCCATCAGCGGCGGCAGCGTCGGATAGCCGCCGAAGCCGACCACGGCGGCCGGCTTCAGCCGTCGCATCAGGTTGAAGGCGACGGCGGTGCCGGTTGCCAGCATCGCGCCGGTCCGCGCCAGCGCCAGCGGCGATTTGCCACGCACCGTTTCGCTCGGCACCACGTCGATCATGTCCTTGGAGAACAGCCCGCCGTAGCGCAGCGCGCGCGCATCCGTCACGAGCCGCACCCGCAGCCCGCGCTTCATCAGTTCGACGCCGAGCGCCTCGGCGGGAAACAGATGGCCGCCGGTACCGCCGGCAGCAAGAAGGATGAGAGGCGGAGTGGTCATGCGTGTTACGTCTTGCTGTTCGTCATTGCGAGGAGCGCAGGAACGACGCGACGCGTCGTACTGACTGCGACGAAGCAATCCAGTTCCTTTTCACAGCATATCAGATCTGGATTGCTTCGCTTCGCTCGCAATGACGGCACACCACAATCAAATCAGGCATAGCTCGCGGCGGCGTTGGCGTCGCCGAGCGATTCCATCTCGATGCGCGGCCGCTGCCGCGTCAGCGCCAGCATCATGCCGACCCCATAAGCCAACGACACCATCGACGAACCGCCGTAGGAAATGAACGGCAGCGTCATGCCCTTCGCCGGAATCAAATGGAGGTTGACCGACATGTTGATCGCGGCCTGGACGCCGAACATGATCGCAAGGCCCGACGCCGCGAAGCGCGAGAACAGGTCTTCGGACGCGTAGGCGCGCGACAGCGTGCGGATGACGATGAAGGTGAACAGCGCGAGCAGCGCAAGGCACATGATGATGCCGAACTCCTCGGCGCCGACCGCGAACACGAAATCGGTGTGGCTGTCCGGCAGGCTGCGCTTGGCGATGCCCTCGCCCGGCCCGAGGCCGAACCAGCCGCCATTGCTGAACGCCTCCATCGCGGTATCGACCTGAAAGGTGTCGCCCGACGCCGGATCCATGAAGCGCTGGATGCGCACCGCGACGTGCGGCACCAGCAGGTAAGCGGCGAACAATCCCGCCATCGCGGCTCCCGCCAGCCCGAACACCCAGACGATGCGCATGCCCGCGATGAAGAACAGCGCGCCCCATACCATCAGCACCAGCATGGTCTGGCCGAAGTCCGGTTCCACCACGAGGAGCGTCACGAACCCGAGCAAAAGCCCGAGCGCCATCGAGGTCGCCGGCATCTCGGGCTTGCGCGCCGATTCCGAAAACAGCCACGCCGCCAGCACCACGAAGGCGGGTTTTGCGGATTCCGAGGCCTGGATGTTTACGCCGAGAATGGTGATCCAGCGTTTCGCGCCCTTCACTTCCGGCCCGAGCCAAAGGGTCGCCAGGATCAAAATGACGCTGAGCGCGAACATGATCAGCGCCGAGCGGCGGATTTGCCGCGGCGTGAAGAACGACACGCCGATCATCACGATGACCGAGGGAATCAGGAACAGGACATGGCGATGGAAGAAATGAAAGGGATCGAGCCCGATGCGGGTCGCAACCGACGGGCTTGCCGCCAGCGACAGCACCACGCCGGTCAGCATCAAGAGCGCCATGGCGACGAGCATCGGCCGGTCGATGGTCCACCACCATTCCGAGAGCGGCGTGCGTTGTTCGCGTGAGATCATGGCGGGTCCTGCGGGCAGCTATCTCCCATTGGTCCCCCATCGTGGTTACCGGCGGGTTAAGGGAATAGGGCAAGTTTTCGGGAGTTCCACATTCGTCATGCTCGCCAACGGGTCCTGCGTCGCTGGCCCGATGACAGGCTCCCGGGCATCCAGTACCTGCAGCTTTCGATAATTGCGAATTGACCGGAATACTGGGTCACCCGCCTTCGCGGGTGACGACGGAAGACCGATCAATCTTCCCTTGGCCTTCCCTTGGCGACAATAGTCACCCCGCCGGCTTCACGCCCGGCAGCGCCCGCACCAGTTCGCGAAAGCGGTCGCCGCGGATTTCGAAGTTGCGGTACTGGTCGAACGACGCGCAGGCCGGCGACAGCAGCACCACGGCATCCCCGAGTCCGGACGCCTCGGCATCGCGCGCCGCGGCGGGCACGGCGGCGTCCAGCGTCCCGCTGATCTCGTAGGGCGCCTTGCCGTCGAGCGTCGCCGCGAATTCCTTCGCCGCCTCGCCGATCAGATAGGCCTTGCGGATGCGCGGGAAGAATTCGGCGAGCGAGGCGATGCCGCCGCTCTTCGGCTTGCCGCCCGCGATCCAGAAGATGTCGGCGAACGACGACAGCGCCTTCTCGGTGGCATCGGCGTTGGTGCCCTTGGAGTCGTTGACGAACAGCACGTTGGCCTTGCGGCCGACCTGCTCCATGCGGTGCGCGAGGCCGGGAAAGCTGCGCAGGCCCTTCTGCAGCACGTCGCTGGCGACGCCGAGCGCGAGCGCGGCCGCCGAGGCGCAGGCCGCGTTCTGCGCGTTGTGCCGTCCGCGCAGCGATCCGATGCCGCCGATCGCGGCGATCTCGCTGCGCGCGCCGCCGGAGGCGCGAACCAGCGTCTCGCCGTCGAGGCTGATGCCGTTCGGCACCGGGCGCTTGACCGAGATGCGGACCACCTGTCCGCCCGCCTGCTCCTTGCGGTCGGCGATCGCCGCACACCAATGATCGTCAACGCCGACGACGGCCGTGCCGCGCGCTGGAACGCCGGCGATCAGCCGCTCTTTCACCGCCGCGTAATGTTCGATGGTGCCGTGCCGGTCGAGATGATCGGGACTGACGTTGAGCAGGATGCCGACGGCCGGATCGAGCGAAGGACAGAGATCGATCTGGTAGGACGACATCTCGATCACATGCACGCGGCCCTTGCGCGGCGGCGCGAGCGACAGGATCGCGGTGCCGATATTGCCGCCCATCTGCACGTCATGCCCGGCTTCGCGCATCAGATGCGCGACCAGCGCCGTTGTGGTGGACTTGCCGTTGGTGCCGGTGATGGCGACGAACGGCGCATCCGGCGCGTGGCGCTTTCGTTCGCGGCAGAACAGCTCGATGTCGCCGATCACCTCGACACCCGCCTCTCGCGCGGCCAGCACGGTCCAGTGCGGCTTGGGATGCGTCAGCGGCACGCCGGGCGCCAGCACCAGCGCGGCGAAATTCGCCCACGACACGGTGCGCAGATCCGCTGTCGTAAAGCCCGCCTGCACGGCCTTCACGATATTGTCGGCGTTGTCGTCGCCGGCGACCACATGCGCGCCGCCGGCCTTCAAGGCATGGCAACTCGCAAGGCCGGAGCCGCCGAGGCCGAACACGGCGACTGTCCTGCCGGCGAAGGAGGTGACGGGGATCACGACGTCACCGCAGCTTCAGCGTGGACAGGCCCGCGAGCGCCAGCATCACCGCGATGATCCAGAACCGGATCACGATCTGCGGCTCGGTCCAGCCGAGCTGCTCGAAGTGATGATGGATCGGCGCCATCTTGAAGATGCGCCTGCCCGTGAGCTTGAACGACGCCACCTGCACGATGACCGACACCGCCTCGAGCACGAACAGCCCGCCGATCACGGCCAGCACGATCTCGTGCTTCACCGCGACCGCGATCGAGCCGAGCATGCCGCCAAGCGCGAGCGAGCCGGTATCGCCCATGAAGATCGAAGCCGGCGGCGCGTTGAACCAGAGGAAGCCGAGCCCTGCGCCGAGCAGCGCGCCGCACAGCACCGCGAGTTCGCCGGTGCCGGCGATGTAGTTGATCTGCAGGTAGTCCGCGAACACGGCGTTGCCGGCGAGATAGGCGATCATGCCGAAACTCGCCGAGGCGATCATGACCGGCACGATGGCGAGGCCGTCGAGACCATCGGTGAGGTTCACTGCGTTCCCCGCGCCGACGATGATGAAAGCGCCGAACACGACGAAGAACCAGCCGAACTGCAGCATGACATCCTTGAAGAACGGGATCACCAGCGCGGTGGAAATCGGCTCGCGGCCGAGCTTGACCAGCGCGAAGCATGCGGCGCCGGCGATCAGCGCCTCGATCAGGATGCGGGTGCGGCCGGAGAAGCCGGCATGGGTCTGCTTGGTCACTTTCAGATAGTCGTCATAGAACCCGACGAAGCCGAAGCCGAGCGTCACCGCCAGCACGATCCAGACATAGGGGTTGAGCGGATTGGCCCACAGCACGGTGGAGACCACGAGCCCCGACAGGATCATCAGGCCGCCCATGGTCGGCGTGCCCTTCTTGACGAGATGCGATTGCGGCCCGTCGGTGCGGATCGGCTGCCCCTTGCCCTGGCGCAGGCGGAGGTTGTCGATGATCCAGGGCCCGAACAGGAACACGAACAGCGCGCCGGTGATCATCGCGCCGCCGGTGCGGAAGGTGATGTAACGGAAGACGTTGAGCAGCGGCCGGAAGATGCCGAGACCCGGCACGGTGTTGGACAAATCGATCAACCAGTAGAACATTCTTCAAAGCCCTAAACCGCGACTTCGTCCTGCGCGGCGGTACGGGGAAATCGCTTTTCAAGAGCTGACACGACCACTTTCATGCGCGAACCGAGCGATCCCTTGACCATGATCACGTCGCCGGCCCGGACCACCCCCACCACCTGCGATTCGAGCGCGGCGGACGTCTCTGCATAGCCGCCCCGCCGTCCGGAGGAAAGCGCCTCCCACAGATGATGCATCAGCGAGCCGCAGCAAAATATCATGTCTATCGCGTTGGCATCGACGGCCCCGGCCAGCCCGCGGTGCAGATCCGCGCTCATGGGGCCGAGTTCCAGCATATCGCCGAGCACCGCGATGCGGCGGCCCTGCGGACCGGGCTGCGCTTGCCCGAGCACGTCCAGCGCGGCCTTCATCGAGGCCGGATTGGCGTTGTAGCTCTCGTCGATCAGCGTGATCGTCCCGTTCGGAACCCTCAGGGTGTGGCGCATCCCGCGCCCCGCGGCCGGCTCCGCCTGCGACAAAGCGAGACCCGCCAGCGCGAGGTCGGCGCCCGCGAGCGAGGCCGCCGCCAGCACCGCGAGCGAGTTCATCGCCATATGCCGGCCGGGCATGCCGAGCTTGTAGGTGAGATCCTGGCCGAGAATGCAGGCATGAACCGCCGAGCATGCCGGATGCAGCGCCACATCGAGCAGGCGCGCATCGCTTTTCTTGTCGGCGCCGAAGGACACGATGCGCGCGATGCCGCGCTTCTTCGCGTGCCGCTGCAACCGCGCGAACTGATCGTTGTCGCGATTGAGCACGACGGCGCCACCCGGCTCGACGCCTTCGAAGATTTCCGCCTTGGCGTCGGCGATCGCCTCGACGCCGGAAAAGAACTCCAGATGCACCGGCTCGACGGTGGTGACAACAGCAACATGCGGCCGCACCATCTTCACCAGCGGCGTGATTTCGCCCGCGTGATTCATCCCGATCTCGAAGATCGCGAAGCGCGCATCCGCCGGGCAGCGCGCCAGCGACAACGGCACGCCCCAGTGGTTGTTGAACGAGGCGACCGACGCGTGGGTCGCGCCCTGCGCGCCCAGCACCCGGCGCAACGCCTCCTTGGTCGAGGTCTTGCCGACCGAGCCCGTCACCGCGATCACCTGCGCGCCGAGCCGGGCGCGGGCCGCGCGCGCCAGATCGCGCAGGCCTTCCAGCACATCGTCGACAACCAGAAGCCGCGCATCGGCGGCAAAACCGTCGCGCTGCGCAGCTTCGACCACCGCCAGCGCGGCGCCGGCCTTCAGCGCCGCCGCGACGAACGCGTGGCCGTCATGCACCTCGCCCTTGATCGCGAAATAGGCCTCGCCCGGCGCGATCGTGCGGCTGTCGATCGAGATGCCCGTCACCGCCGGCGGCAACGCGCCGCGCGCCTCGGCGCGCATCGCGTCCATCATGGCGTCAGGCGTCCATAGGGGTTGCTGGTTCATCTGACGCTCATGCTTGATCTCGAAGTTTCAGCCGTCATTGCGAGCCCGTGACAAAACTGGCTTTTGCCAATTTTGCACTGAGCGAAGCAATCCAGGTTTGCCGGGAAGGAATCCGGATTGCGTCGTCGCGAAAGCTCCTCGCAATGACGACAACCAATCATTGTAACGCCCCCAACGCCACCATCGCGGCTTCATGATCGCTGAACGGCAACACCCGGTCGCCCACGATCTGCCCGGTCTCGTGTCCCTTGCCGGCAATCAGCAGCGCGTCACCCGGCTCGAGGCCGGCAATCGCGGCCCGGATCGCCTCGCCGCGGTCGCCGATCTCGCGAGCGCCTTGCGCCGCCGCCAGGATCGCCGCACGGATCCCGGCCGGATTTTCGCTGCGCGGATTGTCGTCGGTGACGATCACCATGTCGGCATGCGCGGCTGCGATCTCGCCCATTAGCGGGCGCTTGCCGGCATCACGGTCGCCGCCTGCGCCAAATACAACAACGAGCCGCCGCTTCGCATAAGGCCGCAGCGCCTGAAGCGCCTTCGCCAACGCGTCCGGCTTGTGCGCGTAATCGACGAAGACCGGCGCGCCGTTGCGATCGCCGACCAGTTCGAGCCGCCCCCTGGCGCCTTCGAGATGCTCCAGCGCCGCGAACACCTGCGCAGCATCGCCGCCGGTCCCGATGGCAAGCCCGGCCGACACCAGCGCGTTCTCGATCTGAAATTCTCCGACCAGCGGCAACCGAACGGCGTGGCGCTGCCCGGCATGCTCGATAGTGAGTTTCTGCGCGAAGCCGTCGACGACGGCTTCGACGAGGCGGATGCCGAGATGCGCGCCGTCGCCATGACGGCCGACCCGCATGACCGGCAGGTTGCGGGCGAGCGCGGCCGCGATGACCTCATCCGAGCAATCGTGATCGGCGGAAATCACCGCCACGCCGTCGGGCTCGACCAGTTCGCGAAACAGCCGGAGCTTCGCCTCGAGATAGTGCGCGACGGTCGGATGATAATCCATGTGATCGCGCGACAGGTTGGTGAAACCGGCGGCGCGCACCCGCACGCCGTCGAGCCGGAACTGATCGAGCCCGTGCGACGAGGCTTCCAGCGCAAGATGCGTGACGCCCTCGCCGGCCAGCGCATCAAGTTCGCGATGCAGCGCGATCGGATCCGGCGTCGTCAGCGAGCCATAGACGGTGCGCGACGGCGCCACGACGCCGATCGTGCCGATACTCGCCGACGGATGACCGAGCCGCTGCCAGACCTGGCGGGTGAACGCCGCGACCGAGGTCTTGCCGCTGGTGCCGGTCACGGCGGCGATGATCGCCGGCTGGCGGGGAAAGAATTTCGCGGCGGCGAGCGCCAACGCGCGGCGCGGATTGGATGTCGCGACGAACGGCACCGGGCAGCCGCCTGCCGGCGCATGTTCGCCGGCGACCGCGACGGCACCGGATGCAACGGCCTGGGCGATGAAGCGCGCGCCATCGGTCTTTGCGCCGGCGAGCGCGAAGAACAGGTCGCCCGGCCTGACCGCGCGGCTGTCGACGGCGAGGCCGCTGACGGCGGTGTCACCGGCCCGCGCGTCCAGAATGGCGTCGTCGCCGAAAAGCTCGCGAAGTGTCATGGTCTCCCGCCAGCCTTCAAAGGATCGGCTGTTCGATCTGCGTCTACTGTGTCACCTTCGATGCCGCAAGAATAAGGCGCTCGGCCGACGGCAGATCGAAGCGCGGCTTGATTCCGAGCAGCGGCGCAATGCGCGCGATGACCTTACCGCCGGTCGGCACCGCGTTCCAGCCCGAGGTGATGAAACCGTAGGTTTCCTTGGTCGCCTGCGGTTCATCGAGCATGACCAGAAGCTGATATTGCGGATTGTCGGCGGGCACGATCGCCGTAAACGCGGTGAGCACCTTCTTCTTGGCGTAGCGGCCATGAATGACTTTTTCGGCCGTGCCGGTCTTGCCGCCGACGTAATAGCCTTTCACGTCGGCCTTGCGCGCGGTCCCGACCTCGGCGTTGAGTCGCAGCAGGAAGCGCATCTTCTCGCTGGTCTCGGGCTTGATGACCCGCTTCGCGACCTTCATCGCATCCGCTTCCGAGCGCTTCAGGAACGTCGGAGGAATGAGGTAACCGCCGTTGACCAGCGCATCGATGCCCATCACCGCCTGCAGCGGCGCCACCGCGATGCCGTGCCCGAAGGCGATGGTCACGGTGTTCAGTTCGCCCCACTTGCGCGGCACGATCGGCGCGGCGCTTTCCGGCAGTTCGGTGCGCAGACGGTCGAGCTGACCCATCTTGCGCAGGAACGCCTTGTGCGCGTCGACGCCCTGCGCCAGCGCGATGCGGGCGGCGCCGATGTTCGACGAGAAGGTGAACACCTCCTTCATGCTGAGGAAGCGGCCCTTCGGCTCGTCGTCGTGAATCTTGAAACGCCCATAGCGCAGCGGCGCGCGGGCATCCCACATCGAGTTCAAGCCGTATTTTCCCGTATCGAGCGCCATCGCCAGCGTGAAGGCCTTGAAGGTCGATCCCATCTCGTAAACGCCTGTCGTCAGGCGGTTGATGCGGTCGGGGTCGTGCGCTTCCTTCGGGTTGTTCGGATCGAAGTCGGGCAGCGACACCATCGCGACGACTTCGCCGGTCTTGACGTTGGAGACGATTCCGGAGGCGGCCTTGGCATGGAAATGCTCCTTGGCCTTGAGCAGTTCGTCGCGTAGCGCGTGCTCGACCCGGAGATCGATCGAGAGTTCGACCGGATTCTGCAGGCGGTCGGTGGCGAAGCCGGCGCGGTGCAGATCGGCAAGCCCGTTGCTGTCGAGCCACTTCTCCATGCCGGCGATGCCCTGGTTGTCGGTGTTGACCAGGCCGATCAGGTGCGCGACCTCGCGGCCGCTCGGATAGACGCGCTTGTTCTCCCGCAGGAAGCCGATGCCGGGAATGCCGAGGTTGTGGATTTCCTTCTGCTGGCGCGGCGTAATCTCGCGCTTCAGCCAGACGAAGCCCTTGTGGGTGCCGAGACGCTGGCGCACCTCCTCGGCGTCGAGATCGGGCAACGTCGCCGTCAGCAATTCCTCCGCCTCGTCCTTGTCGATGATGCGGCGCGGCTCGGCGAACAGGCTCGGCGCCTTGACGTCGGTCGCAAGAATTTCGCCATTGCGGTCGATGATGTCGGGACGCGCGGTGGCAACCGCGTCCTGGACAACGGAATGGCGGCCGCCGCGGCCTTCCGGAAAGGTCGCGAACATGACGAGACGCGCGGCGATCACCGTATAGACCAGGCCGAACACGATGATGACCAGGCCGACGCGCGCCCGCGCCTTGGCGGCGCGGTCGACGTTGCGCCCGTACAAGAGGCTGCGGATCATCCGGCGGCGCCAGGGCTCGGCGGACGCCACGGCGGCGGGCCGGAGGGCCCGGGATCGTGCCGCCCCGGATTGGGGAGAGTCGTCCCGACCGGTCATGGCTTTTTCTCCGGCGACGGCAGCGATCCCGTCACGACGTCGGGATCGACGATATCGATCATGGCTCCGATCGGATCGGTTGTGCCCGGCGGAACCAGGGTCGGCGGCCGTTCCGGCAGGTTCTTCAGGGAGTCGAATTGCGTAGCGTCGATCGGCCTCAGTTTGGTGTGGCGCTCGGCGAGGATTTGCAGGCGGCCCGGCGAATCCAGCTTGGCCCATTCCGCCCGCAGCGCCGCGATCTTGTCGCGCTCGGCGCGAACCTCGGACTGCAGAAGCTGCACGCGCTCGGTGCGCGCCGTCGATTCCATCTTGATGCGATAGACGTGTGCGGCGCCATAGACCAAGAGGCAGATGACGAGGAGATGGATGATCCGCATCGGTCAGCCCCTCCCCATCACGGTGGCGAGGGTCGGCCAGTCCGGCAGCGTATCGGGCGCGCCGGGAGGCGCATCGGTGCGCTCGGCCGCGCGCAGCTTGGCCGAGCGCGCGCGGGGATTGGCCCGCACCTCGTCCGCGTCGGCCTCGATCGGGCGTTTGGTCAGAATCCGGAAACGCGGCAACGCCGGCGCAGCCTCCGGCAAATGCCGCGAGCCGCCGCCGGCCTTGCTCCGCGCGGCGAGAAACGTCTTTACGATCCGGTCTTCGAGCGAGTGGAACGAGACCACCACGAGCCGGCCGCCCGGCTTCAGCACCCGCTCGGCCGCCGCGAGCGCCATGTGGAGTTCGTCGAGCTCCTCGTTGACGAAGATCCGCAGCGCCTGAAAGGTCCGCGTCGCCGGATGGATCTCGTGCGGCCTGGCGCGCACCACGCGCGACACGATCTCCGCGAGCGCCCGCGTCGTGGTGATCGGCGTGGCCTTGCGCGCCGCCACGATGGCGCGGGCGACCGCGCGGGAGTGACGCTCCTCGCCGAAGACGTAGATGATGTTGGCGAGATCGGTTTCCGACGCCGTCGCGATCACGTCCGCCGCGCTCGGCCCGTGCCGGCTCATCCGCATGTCGAGCGGGCCGTCGAGGCGGAACGAAAAGCCGCGCTCGGCGCCATCGAGTTGCATCGAGGACACGCCGATGTCCATCACGACGCCGTCGACGGCGTCGGCACCTTGCGCCGCGCAAACCTCGGCGAGATTGGAGAAGCGATCCTCCACCAGCGTCAGCCGGCCGGCCGCCGCCTCCACGAGGCCGAAGCCGCCGGCGATGGCGGCACGGTCGCGGTCGATGCCGAGGACGCGCGTGCCGGGAACGTGCAGGATCGCGCGCGTATAGCCGCCGGCGCCGAAGGTCGCGTCGATATAAAGCGCGCCGGGACGCGGCGCGAGCATCTCGACCGCCTCGCGGCCGAGCACGGGAACGTGGCGCGGCGCGGCCGTCATCGGCCGGTCCTGTCGGGCCGGTCGGCGGTTCTCAAGCTGCCCACGCGCAAATTCATGTTGCCCCGGAACTCCGCGCCGGTTTCTCCAATGGATCGCCTGCCGCGCTGCAATACGCGCCCCACGGCGGCCGTGGCCCGCGAACTGAGCTGGCCGACCCGGGTTTCCGCACGGAATTTGAGGGGCTGCCATCGGATATCGAGCGCAAACGGGACCTCGGCCACCCCGAACCAGGGTCGGCTCTTCACCACTGAGTAACGGCGTTTAGCGTTAAGAAAGGGTTGATGGTTTCGCCCGGATTTGAATCCGGCCGGCCGGCCTGCGCCCCTTCGCGCAATGGTGACAACGTGGAACGCATCACGGTCGTGGAAAACGGCGAGACGGTGACGCCCGATCGGTTGCAACAGCGGCGGCGCGGCTGGATAGTGATACCAAACAATCCGTTAGCGACGCTGGCGGACGGTTCGCCCGCAAGCCGCCCGCCATCCCGTTGCCTGTTTTGAGTCGCCGCATGCCCCCAAATTCGTCCACGCCGGCTGAAAGTCTTGCGAAGCGGCGGCGTGCGCTCCCCGTTCCCAAGGCCCTTCTCGGCATGCAGACCTTCGTTCCGGATTCGTCGGTCGTGTCCGACACCATCCCATCGATGAATTTCGGCGAACGGGTCAACGGCCGCCGGCCCGACATGATCCTGCTGCATTACACCGGCATGCCCGACGTCGAAGGCGCGCTGGCGCGGCTCTGCACCGCCGGCACCGACGTCTCCGCGCATTACGTGGTGCTGGAGGACGGCCGCGTCGTGCAATGCGTGCCGGAAGCGAAGCGCGCCTGGCATGCCGGCGTTGCGTCCTGGGCCGGCGAAGACGACATCAATTCGTGCTCGATCGGGATCGAGATCGTCAATCGCGGCCACGACTGGGGCTATCCGGACTTTCCGCTGCGCCAGATCGCCGCCGTGATCGCGCTGTGCCGCGGCATCATGCTGAGACGCGAGATCCCGCTGCATCGCGTGCTCGGCCACTCCGATGTCGCGCCATCCCGCAAGAAGGATCCCGGCGAGAAGTTTCCGTGGCGGTCGCTGGCGAATTCCGGCGTCGGCCTCTGGGTGGAGCCGGCGCCCATCGTGCGCGGCGATGTGCTGAAGCTGGGCAGCCACGGTCCGCAGGTGCAGGCGCTGCAGGAACAGTTCGCGCGCTACGGCTACGGCCTCAAGCCCACCGGCAAGTTCGATCCGGCAACGGTGGATGTGGTGGCGGCGTTCCAGCGCCACTTCCGGCCCGAGCGCGTGGACGGCATCGCCGACCGCTCGACGCTGGCCACGCTCGAGGCGCTCCTGGCTAAAGCATGATGAAGTGAGGTTGAACCAACCCGCGCTGTCATTGCGGGTCGGCGCCGCAAGCGCGGGCGGGCGCGTCTTCGCCGCGCCATGACGCCGCCCGATGACAGGCCCCGCGAAGCGATCCAGAGCCCCAAGGAAAGACCTGGATTGCTTCGTCGCTCGCGCGCCTCGCAATGACGGTGATTCAACCGCATGTCATCCCGCTTTAGCCTTCCCGCCGACGCCGCGCCCGCGACGGCGTCCTGGCCGCGGCCAGTTCGGCCAGCCGCCGCGCGTAGAAGCGGCGCGACGGTTCGAGCCGCGTCGCCGCCATCGCCGCGCGATAGGCTTCGGATGCGGCCTCGCGCCGGCCGAGCCGGCGCAGCAGGTCGGCGCGCACCGCAAACAGCAGTTCGTAGCCGCGCAAGGCGCCGCGCGCATCGAGCGCGTCGATCAAGGCGAGCGCACGCGCGGGACCATCGACCATCGCCACCGCGGCGGCATGATTGAGCTCGATCACCGGCGACGGGTTGATCCGCAGCAGCACCTCGTAGAGACCCGCGATCTGCGGCCAGTCGGTGTCGCGGTAGTTCGGCGCACTGGCATGCAGCGCGGCGATCGCCGCCTGCACCGCATACGCCCCGGGCCGGCCGGGCAGGCGCAACGTCTCGTCCACCAGCCGCAACCCCTCGACGATCTGGCCGCGATCCCACCGGCTGCGGTCCTGATGCTCCAGCAGCACGATGTCGCCGCCCGCGCTCGCGCGGCCGCCCCGGCGGGCGTCGTGCAACAGCATCAGCGCCAGCAGCCCCTTGATCTCGCCGCGCGCCGGCATAAGGCCATCGAGCAGGCGGCACAGCCGGATCGCCTCCCGCACGAGATCGACGCGAATCAGATCCTCGCCCGAGGTCGCGGCATAGCCTTCGGTGAAGACAAGGTAGATGACCGCGAGCACGCCGTTCAGGCGCGGCGCCAGCGCATCGCGCTCCGGCACCTCATAGGGAATCCCGGCAAGGCGGATCTTCTGCTTGGCGCGCACGAGCCGCTGCGCCATCGCGTCCTCGCTGACCAGAAAGGCGCGCGCCACCTGCGCCGTGGTGAGGCCGCACACCGTGCGCAATGTCAGCGGCACCTGCACCTCGATCGCCAGCGACGGGTGGCAGCAGGTGAAGATCAGCCGCAGCATGTCGTCGCCAAGCGGCCCGGTTGCGTCATCGGCGGCGTCCGGCCAGGCATTCAACTGCCATTCGTGCGCGAGCGCGGTCTGCTTGCCGCGGAAATTCACCTGACGGCGAATCCGGTCGATCGCCTTGTTGCGGCCGACGCTGACGAGCCATGCGCGCGGGTTGGCCGGCATCTCCGCGTGCGGCCAGCGTTCCAGCGCCGCCGCGACCGCGTCCTGCAAGACGTCTTCGGCGAGATCGAAATCGCCGACGAGGCGGATCAGCGTGGCCAGCGCCCGCCCCGTCTCCTCGCGCAGGATTGCTTCGATCTCGCCCGGCGTCATCGCGGCTCAGGCATAGACCCAGATCGGCCGCACCTCGATCGAACCGGTGCGCGCCGTCGGGATCCGCGCGGCGATCGCCAGCGCCGCATCGAGGTCCTTGGCCTCGATCAGATAGTAGCCGCCGAGCTGCTCGCGCGTTTCCGCGAACGGGCCGTCGGTCACGAGCGTCTTGCCGTCGCGGACGCGAACGGTCGTGGCCGTCGCGACCGGCTGCAGGCGGTCGGCCGCCTTGAAGTTGCCGGACTGCACGATGGATTGGGTGAAGGCCTCGTACTCCTTCGTCATCCGGGCGATCTCATCGGCCGGCTGTTTGTCGTATTCGGCTTCGTTCCGGTAGATCATCAGCAGGTATTGCATCGGGAACTCCTGAAATCGACCCGCATCCCGGATCGCGCCCCTGGTCGAACGAGCCGGCCGCGAAACGACACAACCACAATAAATTATTTTCGGCGGAGCGGATCGGCCAACCGGCTTGACGCCACGGCCCGAAGCCCCCATGCGTAGCGCGTCAGTCGGCCGGACGGCCGCTCCCGCATCCGCCGAAAGGCCGCGGGGGAGGAAAGTCCGGGCTCCATCGACATACGGTGCCGGATAACGTCCGGCGGGGGCAACCCCAGGGACAGTGCCACAGAGAAGGAACCGCTTCCCCCGCCCTACCCTCCCCGCTTGCGGGGAAGGGATCAAGGGAGAGGGCGAGCAAGGGTGAAAAGGTGCGGTAAGAGCGCACCGCGTTTCCGGCAACGGCGACGGCATGGCAAACCCCACCGGGAGCAAGACCGAATAGGGATGGCACAGTGGAAAGTTCGCCTCAGGGCGATAACTCCGCGGGGCGATGTCGAGCCCGCCATCCGGGTAGGTTGCTAGAGGCGCGGAGCAATCCACGTCCCAGAGGAATGGCCGTCACGTCTGCGTGGTGCAAACCATTCAGGCCCTACAGAACCCGGCTTACAGGCTGGCTGACATCCGTCGCGCCACTCGGCGCGAACAATGAGGGGCCCGGTGAAACACACCGGGCCCCTC
>DASZVY010000016.1:0-42271 GCA_035546855.1 Nitrobacter sp.
GAGCGTGCGCGAAAGCTCGTCAAGCACGGCGTCGATAGGGAGCGGGGTGTTGAATGTTTTCGTCAAGGATCGGTCCGGGAACGCGGCATGGTTAACGGTTGTACCGGTCTGCCTCTTAGAGCGATTTGCATTTTGACGGAAACAAACTGATCCGTCATGGCCGGGCTCGTCCCGGCCATCCACGTCTTTCTTCGCTGAAATTCCAAAGACGTGGATGTCCGGCATAAAGCCGGGCATGACGGGCACATACCGTCCAAATGAAACATGCCCTAGCGCACAACCCGGAACGCGGGCAAAGCGCACCCGCCCGATCACAATTCCCGGAAAACCCGGCACATTATTTGATTGGAGAAAGGAGAATGAAACCGATCCTCCCGTAAATGCACCTGATCGCGCCGAAAAGAGACACCGATGACCGGAAACGGCACAGCCGCACCCAAAACTGAACGTGTCGACTGGGTCGACTATGCCAAGGGCATCTGCATCGTCATGGTGGTGATGATGCATTCGGTGCTGGGGGTGCAGAAGGCCGCCGACCAGGCCGGCTTCATGAACCTCGTGGTCGAGTTCGCCCGGCCGTTCCGGATGCCCGACTTCTTCATGATCTCCGGCCTGTTCCTGCCGCTGGTCATCAATCGCGACTGGCGCACCTACCTCGACCGCAAGGTCGTGCACTTTGCGTATTTCTATGTGCTGTGGACCGCGATCCAGTTCGGCTTCAAGGCACCCCATTTTGCAGCCGAGGTGGGATGGCCGGGCGTCGCCCGCCTCTATCTGATGTCGTTCATCGACCCGTTCGGCACGCTGTGGTTCATCTATCTGCTGCCGGTGTTCTTCGTGGTCATCAAGTCCACGCGCCGGATTCCGTCCTGGATCATCTGGAGCATCGCGGCTGCGCTCGAGATGGCGCACATCTCCACCGGCTGGACGCTGATCGACGAGTTCGCCGCGCGCTTTGTCTACATCTATTCCGGCTACCTGTTCGCGAACTACGTGTTCGCGTTGTCGAACCGCGCCCGCGCCTATCCGGTGCTGGCATTGGCCGGCCTCGCGCTGTGGGCGATCACGGATGCGTGGCTGGTCTACGCCGGCGCCAGCGAACGGCCCGTGATCTCGCTTGCGCTCGGCCTCGCCGGCGCCTGCGCCATCATCACCATCGGCACGCTGCTGGCGAAGATGCAGTGGCTCGATGTCCTGCGCTACTTCGGCGAGCACTCCATCGTGATCTATCTCGCCTTCTTCCTGCCGATGGCGGCGACGCGGACGCTACTGCTGAAAACCGGCGTGATCCACGACATCGGCACGATGTCGGTGATCGTCACCGCGGTTGGCGTGGTCGGCTCGGTCGCGATCTGGTGGGCGACCCGCGGGACACGACTGGGCTTCCTGTTCGAGCGTCCCGATGCGTTCTGGATCGCGCCGAAGAAGCGCGCGGCCACGCTGCAGGCGGCGGAGTAACCGGACTCTCGCCCGCTTACGGTACGAGATACAGAGAGCCGGTGGTTCGCCCTGACTCGAGGTCTCTTTGGGCCTCGGCGGCATCGGCCAGCCGGTATGCGGTAGCGGACGACGGGAGGATGCCTGCCCGCATCGCCGCCAGGACCTCTTCGGCAGCAGCGCGGTATCGTCCGGTATGGCTCATGTAGGCCATCACGCTGGGCCGCGCCAACATCAGGCTGCGTCGCGGACCGAGATCGTTCACATCGAGCGGCGGAATGGCACCGGCCGACTGACCGAGACTGGCGACGACCCCGAACGGCCTGACGCATTGCAGCGTCTTCGCAAGCGTCGAACCGCCAACGCCATCGTAGGCGACATCGACCCCTCGCCCATCGGTCAGATCGGCGACAATGCCGGCAAAGTCCGCGTCGCGACCGACGACGACATGGCGGGCTCCCGCCCTGCGCGCCATCGCGGCCTTCGCATCGGAGCCAACCGCGCCGATGACCGTCGCGCCGAGATGGGACGCCCAGCGCGTCAGCAGTTGCCCGAGACCGCCGGCGGCGCTGTGCACCAGAAGCGTCGCCCCCGGGCCGGCCGGATAGATTTGCGTCAGCAGCATGTGTGCAGTGATGCCCTTGACCAGCACCGAAGCCACGGCCTCGTCGGTCACGTCATTCGGAAGCGGAATTGCGCGCGCCGCCGGCAGATTCCGCTCCGAGGCATAGGCGCCCACGGGCGCGCCCGCATAGGCAACCCGGTCACCGACGCGCAAGGACGTCACATTCTCACCCACGGCGGCAACCACGCCGACGGCTTCGACGCCGGGGATGGCAGCGGCCGGCAACGGATACAGCCCCAGCCGATGATAGATGTCGATAGAATTGACGCCGATTGCGGTTTGGCGAATGCGGATTTCATCCGCGGCGGGCGTGGGAAGATCGATCTTCGCAAGCACAAGTTGATCGGGCCCGCCCGGGGCTCTCACGCGTATGATGTCGGTCATTGATGGCTCTCCCTTTGATGTATGGGGAGTTTGCCGCCACCGCGAATTGTGCGAAATTCCTCAATCATGCACTCGTATTGTGAGATTTCGCACAATGACGGATTGGGAGAATCTCCGCTTCTTCGTCACGCTGGCCCGCGAGGGCACCCTCTCGGCTGCGGCCCGCGTGCTTGCCGTCGATCACGTCACGGTCGCCCGACGCGTCGCCGCGCTGGAGGCCGAAACCGGCCTGAAGCTCGTCGATCGCCGCGCCCGGTCGTACCGGCTCACTGACGACGGAAAGCGCATCGCGGACACGGCGATGCCGATGGAGGAAGCCGCCTTCGCTGTCGGCCGCGCCGTCCAGGCGGTCCGGCCGGGCCTGCGCGGCGAGGTTTCAATCAGTTCGCCGCCCTCGCTCGCCAATGCGCTGATCGCGCCGCGGCTGATCGCGTTGCGCCGTCGGCACCCGGGCATCCATATCAACCTCATTGGAGAAAAGCGGACCGCGTCCCTGAATCGCCGCGAGGCGGACGTGGCCCTGCGGCTGTCCCGGCCAAGCGAGCCGGGCCTGATCGCACGCAAGATCGGACGCTTCGGCTTCAGCCTGTATGGCGCACATGCATATCTGAAGGAGACGCCCCCTCACGCCCTCGCATTCATCGCCTATGACAGCAGCATGGACGATGCGCCTCAGCAGAAATGGTTGCGGACGCTGGTCGCCGGACGGGAAACCGTGCTGCGAACGAACGATCTGGAAAACCAGGCGGCGGCCGCGCGCACGGGCGTCGGACTGGCGGTGTTGCCTCACTTTCTCGGGGATCGCGACCCCGAGCTCCGGCGCTACAACGCAATGTCGGCGCCGCCGGATCGGGACATCTGGCTGCTGGTCCATCGTGACCTGCGCCGAACGCCGATCATGCGCGCCGTGATGGATTTCTTATCGGACTGTACAACGCGCAGACGGGGCGAATAAATCCGCGAACTCCGGATCGCGAACACTGTCAATCCGGGGGAAAAATCCCTAAGTTGCGGCCATGCCGAAAAAGCCAGCCGCCACACCCGCGAAGCCCGCAGCCAGGACCGCAACCAAAGCCGCTCCTGCGAAGGCTCCCGCCACAAAAATGGCAGCAGGAGCCAGCATGCAGGGCCAGCACGTCTTCCTGGTCGACGGCTCCTCCTACATCTTCCGCGCCTATCACGCGCTGCCGCCGCTGAACCGCAAATCCGACGGGTTGCAGGTCAACGCCGTGCTCGGCTTCTGCAACATGCTGTGGAAGCTGTTGCGCGACATGCCGAAGGACGACAAGCCGACCCACCTCGCGATTGTCTTCGACAAGTCCGAGGTGACGTTCCGCAACAAGCTCTATCCCGACTACAAGGCGCACCGGCCGCCCGCGCCCGACGACCTGATCCCGCAATTCGCGCTGATCCGCGAGGCGGTGAAGGCATTCGACCTGCCCTGCCTCGAGCAGGACGGGTTCGAGGCCGACGACCTGATCGCGACTTATGTGCGACAGGCGTGCGAGCGCGGCGCCACCGCGACCATCGTGTCCTCGGACAAGGACCTGATGCAGCTCGTCACCGACTGCGTCACCATGTACGACACCATGAAGGACCGCCGGCTCGGCATTCCCGAGGTGATCGAGAAATTCGGCGTGCCGCCCGAGAAGGTCGTCGAGGTGCAGGCGCTGGCCGGCGACAGCGTCGACAACGTGCCGGGCGTGCCGGGCATCGGCGTCAAGACGGCGGCGCAGCTCATCACCGAATACGGCGACCTCGATACGCTGCTGCAGCGCGCCGGCGAGATCAAGCAGCCGAAACGCCGCGAGGCGCTGATCGATAACGCCGAGAAGGCGCGCATTTCGCGGCAGCTCGTGCTGCTCGACGACAAGGTCGCGCTCGACGTACCGCTGGACGATCTCGCCGTGCAGGAGCCCGATGCCCGCAAGCTGATCGCGTTCCTGAAAGCCATGGAATTCACCACGCTGACCAGGCGCGTCGCGGAATACTCCGAAGTCAACGCCGCCGAAGTTGAGCCGGATATGAAGAACGCGAGCGGCGCGGCCGCGACCGCCGCCAAGGCATCGGCGGATGCTGTCACCGGCGACCTGTTCAGCAACGACGGCGGCGCGACGGACGCGCCGGCAAGCAGGGCAAAGGCGACAAGCGACACCGAGATCAAGACGCCGCAGGCCCTCGCGGCGGCGCGTCTCGAAGCGGTGCGCAAGCTGCCGGTCCAAAAAGATAAGTACGACACCATCCGCACCCTCGATCAGTTGCAGGACTGGGTGGCCCGCATCGAAAGCAACGGAAATTTCGCGTTCGAAGCGTTGGCCCCGACCATCGACCCGCTGCAGTCGGAATTGTCCGGCTTCGCGCTGGCGCTCGGACCGAACAAGGCCTGCTACGTCCCCCTCGCGCACAAGCAGGCGGGCGACGGCGCGGGCCTGTTCGCCGCCGGCCGCGCGCCGGACCAGATCGTCGCTCGCGATGCCCTCAGGCTGCTGAAGCCGCTCCTCGAGAACGCGGGACATCTGAAGATCGGCTTCAACGTCAAGTTCACCGCGGTGCTGCTGGCCCAACACGGCGTCACCCTGCGGAACCACGACGACGTGGAGCTGATCTCATACGCGCTCGATGCCGGGCGCGGCTCCCACGATCTCGCGTCGCTGGCGCAGCGCTGGCTCGGCCACACCGCGCAGGGCTTCGGCGAACTGACCGGCAGCGGCAGGAATAAACTGGCCTTCGATCAGGTGGCGATCGATCGCGCCACGACCTACGCGGCGGAAAGCGCCGACCTGACCTGGCGGCTGTGGCACATCCTGAAGCCGCGGCTCGTCGCGGAACGGATGACCGGCGTTTACGAGACGCTGGAACGCCCGATGATCGCGACGCTGGCGCGGATGGAGCGGCGCGGCATCACCATCGACCGCCAGGTGCTGTCGCGGCTGTCGGGCGAATTCGCGCAGACCGCGGCGCGGCTGGAGGCCGAGATTCAGGAAATGGCCGGCGAGCCGATCAATGTCGGCAGCCCGAAGCAGATCGGCGACATCATGTTCGGCAAGATGGGTTTGCCGGGCGGCAGCAAGACCAAGACCGGCGCATGGTCGACGTCTGCGCAGATCCTCGACGAACTCGCCGAGCAGGGCCACGAATTCCCGCGCAGGATCCTCGACTGGCGGCAAGTCTCGAAACTGAAGTCGACCTACACCGACGCGCTGCCGGAATACGTCAATCCGCAGACGAAGCGTGTGCACACGACCTACGCGCTCGCCGCCACCACCACTGGCCGGCTGTCATCGAACGAGCCGAACCTGCAGAACATTCCCGTGCGCAACGAGGAAGGCCGCAAGATCCGCCGCGCCTTCATCGCGGCGCCCGGCCACAAGCTGGTGTCGGCCGACTACTCCCAGATCGAACTGCGGCTGCTGGCCGAGATCGCCGACATCCCGGTGTTGAAGCAGGCGTTCCGCGACGGGCTCGACATTCACGCCATGACGGCATCGGAAATGTTCGGCGTGCCGGTCAAGGGCATGCCGGGTGAAATCCGCCGCCGCGCCAAGGCGATCAACTTCGGCATCATCTACGGCATCTCGGCGTTCGGCCTCGCCAATCAGCTCGGCATCCCGCGCGAGGAGGCCTCCGCCTACATCAGGAAGTATTTCGAGCGTTTTCCCGGCATCCGCGCCTACATGGATTCGACCCGCGATTTCTGCCGCGAGCACGGCTATGTCGAAACGCTGTTCGGGCGCAAGTGTCACTATCCCGACATCAAGTCGCCAAACCCGTCGCATCGCGCCTTCAACGAGCGCGCCGCGATCAATGCACGGCTGCAAGGCTCGGCCGCCGACATCATCCGCCGCGCCATGATCCGGATGGAAGACGCGCTGGCGGCGAAGAAGCTGTCGGCGCGGATGCTTCTTCAGGTCCACGACGAGTTGATCTTCGAGGTGCCCGATGACGAGGTGGCGGCAACGCTTCCGGTGGTCCAGCACGTGATGCAGGACGCGCCGTTTCCGGCGGTGCTGCTGTCGGTGCCGCTCCACGTCGACGCCCGCGCCGCCGACAACTGGGACGAGGCGCATTGAACGCCTGCCGGCCGGGCCCGCGGAAGCGGGCATCCGGTATTCCGAGCCGCTAAATCGAAACTGCAACCGCCTCCATCTACCGGATCGCCCGCCTGCGCGGGCGATGACGATCGCGCCGGGGCGAGCGCGCCCGCCCTAATCCAGCTTCGCCTCCATGCCGCGCCTGACCGCCGGCCGCGCCATGAGCCGCTCGTACCAGCGCGCGACATTGGGAAAATCGGCGAGGTCGACCTTGTGGCGGGGGTGCCGCCATGCCCAGCCGAGAATGGCGAAGTCGGCGACGGACAGCTTGTCCGCCACGTAGTCGCGATCCGCCAGTCGCCTGTCGAGCACGCCATAGAGCCGCCGGGTCTCGGCCATGTAGCGCTTCAGGCCGTAGGCGCGGTCCTGCTCGTTCTCGAGCGCGATGAAGTGATGGACCTGTCCGGGCATCGGCCCGAAGCCGCCCATCTGCCACATCAGCCATTCCAGCACGGGAATGCGCTCGATCAGCGGTCCAGGCAGGAACTTGCCGGTCTTCTCGCCGAGATAGAGCAGGATCGCGCCGGACTCGAAGACGCTGACCAGCTTGCCGCCCGGCCCGTCGGGATCGACGATAGCCGGAATCTTGTTGTTCGGACTGATGGCGAGGAATTCCGGCTTGAACTGCTCGCCCTTGCTGATGTTCACCGGGATGACCCGGTACGGCAGCCCCATTTCCTCCAGCGCGACGCTGATCTTGCGGCCGTTGGGCGTGTTCCAGGTGTGCAGTTCGATGGTCATTTGATGTCATACCCCGCGAAACCGGGGTATCCAGTAACCCGAAACCTCTCGGCATCACAACTGACCTCTCGGCATCACAACTGACCTCTCGGCATACTGATCATTCGCGTGCGCGGACGGCGACGCCCGGCGCTGTTGAAGACGTGTCATCGGCACTGGAATGCGCGCCGATTGGCCGATAGATTGCGCCGCGTTCAGCGAAGAGAGCATCGTCCGTGTCCAAATCAGCCTCCCGCGCCCGCCTCGCCGAGATCATCCGCACCCGCTCGTTCGGGCGCGGCGAAATCACGCTCGCCTCGGGCCGCAAGAGCGATTTCTATTTCAACCTCAAGCCGACCATGCTCGATCCCGAAGGCGCCGCGCTTCTGGCCGAACTCACTTACGAAGCGCTGAAAGACGACAAGCTCGACTATGTCGGCGGGCTCGAGATGGGCGCAGTGCCGCTGGCCGGCGCAATCGCCCAACTGTCCTGGCTCAAGGGTCATCCGATCGCGGCGTTCTTCGTGCGCAAGAAGCCGAAGGAACACGGCGCGCGGCTGTCGGTCGAGGGGTTGACCAAGACCGAGAGCCTCAAGGGCAAGCGCGTCGTCATCGTCGAGGACGTGACCACGACCGGCGGCTCCGCCATCAAGGCGGTCGACGCCGTCCGTGAAGCCGGCGGCGAGATCGCGCTGGTCTTCACCATGGTCGATCGCGAGGAAGGCGCGGCGGAAGCTTTTGCCGAAGCCGGCCTGCCGTTCCGTTCGCTCTACAAGGCCGGCGAATTCCTCAAGGACTGACGCGGCCCGGCTGGACGCCTGCGAGGCGGCTGCGCCTTCCCATCTGCGCCGTGCGGACGCCTCGCTCACGCCTCGTTTACCATCCCGCACTAATGTCGATTCAGGCCGGACACGCCGTGTCCGGCCTTGAAATCGCGTGCCGTGACCGCGTTGGGTGGAGTAAGCGTTGCGTACAGACTTGCGTACCGGACATTCACGCCGCCGCCTGCGCGTTGCTGCCGGCATCCTTGCAGTGACCGCAACGCTCGCGGTTGCGCCACGCGCCGCGTCCGCCGAGGGCCTGTTCGATTTCCTGTTCGGCGGCCTGTCCAGCCCGCCGACTCACTCGCAAGCGGCCAGCGCCTTGGCCGATCCGTTCGGCGTGAACGAGTCGCAGCCGCCAAGCGCGCCGCCACGTCCCGCCGTCTCAAGCACCGGCCGCGCGACGGCGTTCTGCGTGCGCAGTTGCGACGGCCGGTATTTCCCGGTGCCGGCGAAAGGCGGCGCGACGCCGGCCCGGATGTGCCAGGCGTTCTGTCCGGCCAGCCCGACCAAGGTGTTTTCAGGCGGCAGCATCGACAATGCGGTCGCGGCCGATGGCGAACGCTATGCCGACAGCGCCAATGCCTACGCCTACCGCAAGGCCCTGAAGCCCGGATGCACCTGCAACGGCCGCGACCCCGCCGGCCTCGCGCCGATCGACCTCTCGCTCGATCCCACGCTCCGGCCGGGCGACCTGGTCGCGACCACCGACGGGCTCGTCGCCTATTCCAGCGTTCGGGTCGGCATGGATCAGACCGCCGAATTCACCCCGATTGCCGACTATCCCGGCCTCGCCCCGAGCCTGCGCGAGCAACTCAGCGAAATGAAGGTTGCGCCTGTTGCGGCCGAGACGGTTCCCGACGGGACCGCGGCCGCAGCGAATCGCCAGATCCCCTCGCCTGCTTCGAACGTACCGAAGGCGGCGGCGTCCCAAGACAAGCGCGCGTCGCTGGATTGATCGGGGATCGGGTCAACGCCCGACGATCACGCCGATCACGTTGGGCACGGCGAGATATTTTTCTTCGATCGCGGCGCGCGCGGCCGCGCGGTTCTCCGGCGTCAGCAGGCCGCGCTTCTCGGCCAGGATCATCCAGCAATAACCCCACCAATCCGTGAGCATGCCCGTATCGTCGATAAGGTCGTAGCCCTGTTCGGCGGCGAAGATCCGCGCCTGGGCCTCGTCGAGCGAGTCGAGAAAGGCGTGGTCGGCCGCGGAGAACAGATCGTCGCTGATGTCGTCGATGGTGTAGCCCCAGACCGACATGCAGACCGCGTTGAACGCACGGTCGAACTGGTCGTCATCGACGCGTTGGCGGCGGGAAATGCGATGCAGCCTGGACAGCGACCGTGCGAAGTCGGCGATGCGGGTGAGTGCGAACTGATCGAAGGCGATGGTGGACATGTAGTCCTCGAAATCCCTGACAGACCATAGATATTGTGTCGGCGTAACACCGAATCACAATGATATATCAAAGACTTGCTAAAGTGTTCTTAATTTGTTCCGGAGAACGATCCCCCGCAGAACGACGGAGCCGAGCGCGCCAGCCGGCCGATACCGATCTTCCAGCGGCATCCGCGCCTATTGCGCGGCAGCGATCGCAGACAGGCCGATGTCCGGATCGATCCCAAACCGGACAGCCAGAAGCGACAGCAGAAGCCCGGCCAGACAGAAGATGGCGAGCACCTCGATCGTTGACTCCGGTGAACTGGACGCACGCGCGCGACAGGATTTTGCAATGACGCTCATGACCGACCCTACCCAAAAGAGAAACCCCGCCCGGCAATCCGTCGGCGACGCGCGACAAAGGTTCAAAGACCACCTGTTCAGAAACAGGGCCGCCGCCCTCGTCAGGTATCCAATTTGGCGCTGCCTTGAATCAAGGTGGAGCTCCCGTCCACCGGGCTGGTGATGACAGTCCCCACCGTCGCGGTGCCCGTGCCTGAAAGAGAGAACTTGGTGTCGCCGACGCGAAACGAGCCGTCCTTGATCAGAACGTTCTGGTACTGCACGGTCGATCCACTCTGATATTTCACCTGCGCGCGAAAGCCGTTCACCTGCGAAATTGTGAGTTGGAATTTGGTGTTGTTCGAATAGGTGCCGGACCATGTCCCTTCGTAACTCTTCGGATCGACGGCGGTGTAAGGCGTATTCGAAGGCGTCGAGAGAGAGACCGACGCATAACTTGAGGACAGCACACTGAAGATGTCGGACATGAGGCCTCTATACGTGGAAGCAATCCGGTTTGACGGGCCTCACTACAGGATACGCATGGTTAATCGAAGCTTGCGTCGGGTTTCCATCGATTGCGGAATGCGTCATAGACATAATTTGAAACAAAAAGCCTCGCCGCACAGGTATTTCGCCCTCCCGTATAAGGTCCGCTTCATTGTCTTTATCGTCCGACACGACAGAGCACGTCTTTGATATCGCCACGCATGTCACGCCCGGCGACAGCCGATGGAACGGTCACACCAGCGACGACTACTGGGCCTTCGTCGGACCGTTCGGTGGCGCCACCGCCGCCACCATGCTGCGGGCGATCATCGGACATGTCGATTGCTCCGGCGACCCGCTGGCGGTGACGGTCAACTACTGCGCGCCGATCGCGCGCGGCGCATTCGAGCTCGATGTCCGCCTCGTCAAGGCCAATCGGTCCACGCAGCACTGGTCGGTCGAGTTGACGCAGAACGACGAGGTCGCGGCGTTCGCGACCGCGGTGCTCGCGATCCGCCGTCCGTCGTGGACGCACCAGCCTGCGGCGTTTCCGGGCGCTCCACCGTTCGAACAGACCAGACCGCTGCCGAGAAGCTCGTTCGCGATGTCGTGGACGAAGCAATACGACTTCCGCTTCATCGAAGGCGCGCCGTCGTTGTCCGGGCAGCCGAGCGCAGAGCCTGGCGCCGCGCACTCAAAGCTGTGGATCGGCGACCGCGTGCCGCGACGCATCGACATGCTGTCGCTGCTGGCGATGTCCGACGCGTTCTTCGGCCGCATCTTCCATGTCCGCGGCGAACTCGTGCCGTTCGGCACGGTGTCGCTGACGACCTACTTTCATGTCAGCGCCGATGATCTCCTGAGCGAGGACATCCGCGCCGTCGTCGCGACCGCCGACGCGAAGATCTTCAACCGCAGCTACGGCGATCAGACCGGCGAACTGTGGTCGCCCGGCGGACGCCTGCTCGCCACCACGCAACAGATCGCCTACTTCAAGGCGTAGCGCCCGAGATGACCCCCATCCATCAGGCGACGTCCGGCAGCGAACAAGAACGCAACCAGAACGCCACGCACCTGCGGCACTCGGCCTGAGCGTTTACCACGTTGCCGACTCGGAACGTTTCCCGGCTCGTGATATTGAATCCCATCCTGCCGTTACGGCCTGTTGCGTATGGAGTTTATCCGATGGCCCCGCGTGCGAACTGGAAAGGCTTTTTGCGCCTTTCGCTCGTGACCTGCCCTGTCGCGCTGTTTCCGGCCACCTCGGAGTCCGAGAAGGTCAGCTTCAACCAGATCAACCGCAAGACCGGCCACCGCATTAAATACCAACGGGTCGATGCGGAGACCGGCGAGGACGTCGATAACGACGACATCGTCAAGGGCTACAAGATCGACGCCGACACCTATCTCGAGGTCACCAAGGACGAACTCGACAACATCGCGCTCGACTCCACCCACACCATCGAGATCGACCAGTTCGTGCCGCGCGCCGAGATCGACGATCTCTATATCGTGCGGCCCTATTACCTCGTGCCGGACGGCAAGGTCGGTCACGACGCCTATGCGGTCATCCGCGATACCATCAAGGCCACCGGCAAGGTCGCGCTGGCGCGCGTGGTGCTGACCAATCGCGAACATATCATCGCGCTGGAAGCGCGCGGCAACGGACTGGTCGGCCTGCTGCTGCGCTACCCCTACGAGGTGCGTGCCGCGTCCGACTATTTCGACGGCATCAAGGACGTCAAAGTCACCAAGGACATGCTCGACCTCGCGAAGCATATCGTCGAGCAGAAGTCCGGCCACTTCGAGCCGGCCGCGTTCGAAGACCACTATGAAGCGGCGCTGCTCGACCTGATCGAGCAGAAGAAGGCCGGCCATCCGATCGCCAAGGCCAAGGTCCGGACCGAAGGCAACGTCATCAACCTGATGGACGCGCTGCGGCAAAGCCTCAAGGGCGGCAAGGCCGCGCCGGCTGCCGCCAAGCCGGCTCCTGCAAAAGGGAAGAAATCCAAAAAGCGCATCGAAGGCCAGCGCGAGATGCTGTTTCCGATCGAGGGCAAGAAGGCCGCCCCGCAGGAGGCCAGGCGCGAGCCCGCGAAGCGTCCGGCCAAGGCCCCTGCAGGCAAGGCGTCCACCGCGAAGCGGAAGGCGGGATAACCGTTCGCGCCGATGCGCAAGCTGATCGCCTTCGACGACGAGACCCTCGCGGCGCTGACGCAGCTTGGCCGGGACCGCATGGCGACACTTCAGGATCTCGCCGACGAAGCCTTCGCCGACCTTTTGAAGAAGCACGGCGTGCCGATCGACCTCAAGGACGCCTTGCGCAAGAGCGCGGGCGTCAGGCGTAGGCCGGCGAAAGGAAAAACGTGACCCGATGCGATAACAACTGGTCATCCTGAGGTGCGAGCGAGCCTCGAAGGATGACACGCCGCCGCCCTTCGAGGTTCGGCGCAAGAGCGCCTCGCACCTCAGGGTGACGGCTTCGCTGCAAATCCAGGTTGCGATCGAGACAAGTCAGCCCGCCCTCCTCGTCCGCGCCGCCGAACGGTGACTTTTCTTCGGGACGCGGCGATGCGCGGATCCCCTGCTGCGGGCATGATCGCTCCGCGACCTTTGCCGCGACGAACCCGCCTTTCCCTTCAGGCTCCGCCGCAACGCATCCATCAGGTCGACCACGTTTTCGCCGCGCTCGGCCGGCTTCGGCGCCTCGATGGTCTTTCCCGCCGCCTTGCGCTTCACCAGCGCCCGCAACGCGACCTCGTAGTCGTCCCTGAACTTGTGCGGATCGAAATGCGCCGCCTTGCTGTCGAGGATGTGCGCCGCCAGCTCCACCATATCTTTTGATATTCTCGGCGTCTTGATGCCATCGAAGTAATCGTCCGCGTCTCGCACCTCGTACGGGTAACGCAGCGTGGTCGCGATCAGACCCTTGCCGCTCGCCTCGATGGCGACGACATGCTCGCGGTTCGTGAGCACGACGCGACCGAGCGCGACGCGATCCTGCTCCTTCATCGCATCGCGGATCACGGCGAAGGCGTCGACGCCGGCCTTGCCGTCCGGCACCACATAGTAGGGATGGTCGAGATAGCGCCGGTCGATCTCGTCGCGCGGCACAAAACTGTCGATGTCGATGGTGTGGTTGCTTTCGATCTCGATCGCGTCGAGGTCGTCCTTCTCGATCGGAACGTAGCGGCCTTTCCTGATCTCGTAGCCGCGGCCCTTCTGATCTTTTTCCACCACCTCGCCGGTCTCCGAATCCACCATCTGCTGGACCAGGCGATTGCCCGTTTCGGTATTGATCATGTGAAAACGGGTCTTTTCGGATGCGGTGATCGCCGGATAGAGTGCGATCGGACAGGTGACGAGGGACAGCCTGAGCGATCCCTTCCAGTAGGCGCGCGGCATCGAGACGGCTCTCTTGTGATCGGCGACGGAACTTCAACCGCCGCAACAGGTTTTCGTTCCACAGCGGCAATTCCGCATGCTCAAAGGCTGAATGCGAGGTCCCGAATTGCCCTCCCGAAACCTCAGCACCTATCGCAAGAAGCGCGATTTTTCGAAAACCGCCGAGCCGAGCGGCCAGGCGCGCGTCGCAGCCGCCAGGCAGCGGCGCTTCGTGATCCAGATGCACGACGCCACCCGGCTGCATTACGACTTCCGGCTGGAATTCGACGGCGTGTTCAAGTCCTGGGCGGTGACGCGCGGCCCCTCGCTCGATCCGGCCGAGAAGCGGCTGGCGGTCGAGGTCGAGGATCATCCGCTCGACTACGGCGACTTCGAAGGCACCATTCCGAAAGGCCAGTACGGCGGCGGCACGGTGGAGATCTGGGACCGCGGCTACTGGTACGCCGACGATCCGGCGAAAGGTCTCGCCAAGGGCGACCTCAAATTCGCGCTGATGGGCGAGAAGCTCAAAGGCGAATGGGTTCTGGTGCGGATGAAGCACGACCGCTCGGGCGGCAAGCGCACCAACTGGCTCCTCATCAAGCACCGCGACGAATATGCCGAGCCCGGCAGCGGCGAGGATGTGCTGAAGCACGACCGCTCCGTGGCGTCGGGCCGCACGCTCCGGCAGATCGCGGAAGGCAAGGGCAAGGCGCCCAAACCGTTCATGATGGACAAGCGCACCGCGACCGCGGCCGCCGTCTGGAACTCCAACAAGGGGCTGGCCGCCGAGGCGCGCGCCGGCGGATCGAAGCGCCCGGCGGCCAGGACGGCGAGCAAGCCGGCGTCGGCCCGCAAGCGCGCGCCGAAAAAGCAGTCGGAAACCGGCAGGGCCCGCGCGATCAAGGACGACATGCCGGACTTCGCCGGGCTTCAACTCTGCGAGACGTCGGCGACGCCGCCGTCGGCGGAAGGCTGGGTGCATGAGATCAAGTTCGACGGATATCGCATCCAGATGCGGATCGAGAACGGCGACGTCACCCTCAAGACCCGCAAGCAACTCGACTGGACCGACAAGTTTCCCGCCATCGCCAAGGCCGCCGCGAAACTGCCGGACGCCATCATCGACGGCGAGATCGTCGCGCTGAACCACAAGAGCGACCCGGACTTCTCGGCGATGCAGGCGGCGCTGTCCGACGGCGATACCGACGATCTGGTGTTCTTCGCCTTCGATCTGCTGTTTGCCGGAGGCGAGGACCTTCGCCCGCTTTCCCTGCTCGATCGCAAGGAGCGGCTGCGTAAATTGCTCGGGCGCTCCGCGCAATCGGACCGCGCGCCGATCCGCTATGTCGAGCATTTCGATGCCGATGGCGAACAGATGCTCGCATCGGCGCAACGCGAGGGCCTCGAAGGCATCGTCTCCAAGCGCGCCGACGCGCCCTATCGCGCCGGCCGCGGCGGAAGCTGGCTCAAGATCAAGAGCCGCCCCGGCCATGAAGTCGTGCTCGGCGGCTGGAAGACGACGGCGGGAAAATTCCGCTCGCTGATGGCGGGCGTCTACGATGGCGACCGCCTCGTCTATACCGGCATCGTCGGCACCGGTTATGGCCGCGACACCGTGAAGCGCATCATGCCGGCGCTGAAGGCGGCGGCGGCCTCGAAGAGTCCGTTCGCCGGAGCGAACGCGCCAGCGGGCGGCCGCGACGTGCATTGGCTGAAGCCTGAGCTGGTCGCCGAGATCGAGTTCGCCGGCTGGACCAACGACGGCATGGTGCGTCAGGCGGCCTTCAAGGGATTGCGCGCCGACAAGCCCGCGCGCGAGGTGAAGGCGGAAAGGCCCACGCACAAGCCTGTTCCCCGGCTCGACGCGCAGGCCGCCGCGCGCTCGCACACCGACACGACGCGATCGCGGCAACCGCGCGCGCCCGCGACGCGGGATCGCGCCACGGTGAGAGGCATCGCGATCTCGAAGCCGGACAAGGCGCTGTGGCCGGATGCCGGCGACGGCGCGCCGGTCACCAAGCGCGACCTTGCCGAATACATGGAAACGATCGGCGACTGGATGATCCCGCACATTCAGGGGCGGCCGTGCTCGATCCTGCGCGCCCCTGACGGCATCGATGGCGAAAAATTCTTCCAGCGCCATGCCATGCCGGGGATGTCGGACCTCGTCACGGAGGCCAGGGTCTCCGGCGACAGGAAACCCTATCTGCAGCTCGACAGCGTCGAAGCCCTGATCGCGGTGGCGCAGATCGGCGGCATCGAGCTGCATCCGTGGAACTGCGCGCCGGAGGAATACGAGACACCCGGACGGCTGGTGTTCGATCTCGACCCGGCTCCCGACGTGGACTTCGACAGCGTGGTCGTTGCGGCAAAGGACATGAAGGACCGCCTGGAAGCGCTCGGCCTCGCGCCCTTCTGCAAGACCACCGGCGGCAAGGGCCTGCACGTGGTGGCGCCGCTCTCGACGGCGGCAAAGGACGCAGCGACCTGGAAGCAGGCCAAGATGTTCGCGCAACTCATCTGCGAGCAGATGGCGGACGACGCGCCCGACAAATATCTCGTCAACATGTCGAAGAAGAAACGCGAGGGAAAAATCTTCCTCGATTACCTGCGCAACGACACCAAGTCGACCGCGGTCGCACCGTTGTCGCCGCGCGCCCGGCCCGGCGCGACGGTGTCGATGCCGCTGAACTGGCCGCAAGTGAAGGCGGGGCTCGATCCGAAGCGCTTCACGCTTCGGACCGCGCCTGGCTTGCTGAAAAAGAGCAAGGCATGGGCCGGCTACGACAAGGCCGCGCGGCCGCTGAAGGCGGCGATCGCAAAGCTCGGAGCGTAAGGGAGCGGCCGTCTGCCGCTCTCACGCGCTTGATTCGTCACGGCTTCGAGGGCTCAGGCCAATACGCTCTCCGCGCCCGACCTGGCGCGAACCGGAATGCGCAGAAAGTGAACGCCGTTCTGCTCGGCCTTGGGAAAGCGGCCGGCGCGGATGTTGACCTGGATCGACGGCAACAGCAGCGTCGGTGCGGCCAGCGTCGCATCGCGCGCAGTTCGCATGGCCACGAACTGATCTTCGGTCACGCCGTTGCGAAGATGGATGTTCGCGTCGCGCTCCGCCTGCACCGTGGTTTCCCACGCGTAGCTGTCGCGGCCTGCCGCCTTGTAGTCGTGGCACATGAAGAGACGCGTCTTCGGCGGCAGCGCCAGCAGTTTCTGGATGGACCGGTAGAGCTGCCGTGCATCCCCGCCGGGAAAATCGGCGCGCGCGGTGCCGTAGTCGGGCATGAACAGCGTATCGCCCACGAACACCGCATCGCCGATCTTGTAAGACAGGTCCGCCGGCGTATGACCGGGCGTATGCATCATGTCGATGGTCAGAGCACCCAGGGGAATCGATTCGCCATCGGCAAACAGCCGGTCGAAATCGCTGCCGTCGGTCTTGAGATCCTGTGCATCGAACATCGGACGGAAGATCCGCTGCACATCCTTGATATGCTCGCCGATGCCGATTTTGGCGCCTGTTTTGGCCTTGATATAGGGCGCGCCGGACAGGTGGTCGGCATGCGCATGAGTTTCCAGCGCCCATTCGATGGTCAGGCCATCGGCCTTGGCCACGTCGAGGATGGCATTGACGGAACGCACGTCGACCGATCCATCCCGGTGATCGTAGTCGAGAACGGGATCGATCACGGCGGCGCGTCGGGTCGCGGGATCCGACACGAGATAGCTGATGGTGTTGGTCGGCTGATCGAAGAAAGCACGTATCTGCGGTGAAACAGGATGGGACATGGACGTCACCTCCGGGTTGGGTCGTTGACAGATATATTAGCATTTACTAATTTAGCAATGTCAAATATTGCAGGTTTGACGGATCGCTTCACTGATCGAGATCAAGGAGAGCCGAACCATGTCGCTGCCCCATATTTCGCCCGCAAAAGCCAAAACCCTGATCGACGACGGCGCTGTTCTCATCGACATCCGCGAGGCGGACGAGCATGCGCGCGCCCGCATCGCTGCAGCCCGGAATGCGCCGCTGTCGGCGCTCGACAAGCTGGATATCGGCAAGGGCGAGGGAGTCGTGATCTTCCATTGCAAGACCGGCAATCGAACCAATGTCAACGCCGGCCGTCTGGCGCAAAGCACGGACTGCGAGGCCTTTATCCTCGACGGCGGTCTCGATGCCTGGAAGAGCGCGGGGCTTCCTGTCGTCGAAAACCGGAAGCAGCCGATCGCGATGATGCGGCAGGTCCAGATCGCCGCGGGGTCGCTGGTGGTCGCCGGCGCGCTCCTCGGCGCAACGGTCCATCCGGCCTTCTACGCTCTGTCGGGTCTCGTCGGCGCAGGACTTGTTTTCGCCGGCGTGAGCGGCACCTGCATGATGGCGCGCCTGCTGTCGCTGGCGCCATGGAATCGGCAGGCTGCGATCAGCACGGCGGGCTGAGCGGCATTGTCGTGTTGATGAACCTCGCAGACACCGCGACGGTCCTCTCGGGCGGCCTCGTCGGATTCGTCCTGGCGCTGGTGGGCGGCGGCGGATCGATCCTGGCCGTGCCGCTTCTGGTCTATGGGGTCGGCGTCGCCTCGCCCCATGTCGCGATCGGAACCAGCGCGATCGCGGTCGCGGCCAGCGCTTTCGCCAACATGCTGGCGCACTGGGCCTCCGGCAACGTGAAATGGCGCTGCGCCGTCGTCTTCTCGCTGGCGGGAATCGCAGGAGCGTTCGCCGGCTCCAGCGTCGCCAAGCAGGTCGACGGCCAGAAGCTGCTCATTCTGTTCGGCCTGCTGATGATCGTGATCGGCGCGTTGATGCTGCGGCGACGCACCGGCGGCGGCGATCCCTCGATCCAGTTGACGCGCGAGACGGCGTCGCGACTCATGCCGCGCCTGGTGGTCTTCGGCTTCGCTGTCGGCCTGCTGGCCGGCTTTTTCGGAATTGGCGGCGGTTTCCTGATCGTCCCCGGCCTGATGCTTGCAACCGGAATGTCGCTGACGGCAGCGATCGGAACGTCGCTGGTTGCCGTCGTGGCGTTCGGCGCATCGACCGCCGCGAGCTACGCGATGTCGGGGCTGGTCGACTGGCGTCTCGCGGGCATCTTTATCGGCGGCGGCCTCGCCGGAGGGCTGATCGGCGTCGCCATCGGCAAGGCAATCGGCGGCCGCGATCATGTCTTGCGCACGGTGTTTGCCGGCGTCGTCATCGCGGCCGGCATCTATGTCTGCGTGCGCGGCGCAATGCACTTTGCGTAAGCCCCGCGCCGGCGCGGCAACCGTCTCGATGCCGCTGAACCGGCGCGGGTGAAGGCGGGGCTCGATCCGAAGCGCTTCACGCTTCGCACCGGCCGGCCCTGCTCAAGAAAAGCAGGCCGTGGTCCGGCTTACGACAAGGCCGCGGCATCGCTGAAGGCCGCGACCGGGAAGTTGAACTGAAGAGTTGCTGCCGATATGAACCGTCATTGCCGGGCTTGACCCGGCAATTCATCAATTTTCAAAGATGGATGCGCGGGTCAAGCCTCGCGCATGACGCTATTACGCGGATCGATTTCTTGTAACCGAGAATAACTCTACCCGCCCATCCGTTTCACTACCGCCCGCGCAACGTCCGCGATTGTCGCGCTCTGTGCGTCCGCGGCTATGGTTGCGCCAGTCAGGTATACGGCGACGACGATGGGCGCATGCACCGTCGGCCAGATCACGGCGACGTCGTTGGCCGTGCCGCGTTCCCCAGAGCCCGTCTTGTCACCGACCTTCCAGCCGGTCGGCAACCCAGCGCGCAGGCGCTTGCCGCCGGTCGTATTGGCGGCGAGCCACGCCACCAGTTGAGCGCGGGATTTCGGTGACAAGGCATCGCCGAGCACCAGCGCGCGCAAATCTGACGCCATTGCTTTCGGCATGGTCGTATCGCGAGGGTCGCCGGGCAAGGCCTCGTTGAGGTCGGTCTCGATGCGATCGAGCCGCGTCATGTCGTCGCCCAACGAACGCGCGAACTCCGTCAGTCCCTTGGGTCCCCCGATGCTCGCCAGCAGCAAGTTACCTGCGGTGTTGTCGCTCAGCGTGATCGCCGCCTTGCAGAGCTCGGCCACGGTCATGCCGGTCGGGCCGACATGCTTCTTCGTTTCCGGAGAATAGGTCACGAGGTCAGCCTCGTTAAAGTAGACCCGGCGTCCAAGATCCTCCTTTCCGGCATCGACGCGATGCAGGATCGCGCCTGACGCCAGCACTTTGAAGGTGCTGCACATCGGGAATCGCTCGTCCATCCGAATGCCCGTCCACGCGCCGGTTGCCGTGTCGAGCAGGGCGACGCCGAGCCGGCCGCCGCTTCCGGTTTCCAGCGCCGTCAAACGAGCGACGAAGTCCTCCGCCGACGCCGCTGCATGCGCCGGACCAACGCCACGCCACGACACACTCCCTGCCGCCGAGGCGGCCGACATCTGAATCAGGCGACGGCGCGTTAGCATGATCGTCACATCTCTCGTTGGCTGGCACTGATGGAACTGCGCACGAGAATCGCCGCAGCAAAAAGGGCGGCCCAAGGAGCCGCCCTTTGATGTCCGAATAAAGGCCGTCGGCTTATTCAGCCGCCATCTTCACATCAGGCGCTGCGGCCTTGACCTCGGCGTCGACATCGTTCTCGAACTTGGCGAAGTTCTTCTGGAACATGCTGACCAGCGCACGCGCGGTCTTGTCGAACTCGGCCTTGTCCTTCCAGGTATTGACCGGATCCAGGATCTCGCTCGGCACGCCGGGCAATGCGGTCGGCACCGCGAAGCCGAAATACCTGTCGGTGCGGAATTCGACGTTGCGCAAGCTACCGTCGAGCGCGGCGCTGAGCAGCGCACGCGTCACCTTGATCGGCATGCGGCTGCCGGTGCCGTACTTGCCGCCGGTCCAGCCGGTGTTCACCAGCCAGCAATCCACGTTGTGCCGGGCGATCAGGTCGCGCAGCATATTGCCATAGACGGTCGGATCGCGCGGCAGGAACGGCGAACCGAAGCAGGTGGAGAATTCCGGCTGCGGTTCGTTGCCGAGTCCGCGCTCCGTGCCGGCCACCTTGGCGGTGTAGCCCGAGAGAAAATGATACATCGCCTGCGCCGGCGTCAGCTTGGCGATCGGCGGCAGGACGCCGAACGCGTCGGCCGCGAGCATCACCAGATTCTTCGGCTGGCCGGCGCGGCCGGTCAGCGAGGCGTTGGGAATGAACTCGAGAGGATAAGCCGAGCGGGTATTCTCGGTCTTCGAGCCGTCGTCGAAATCGGGCACGCGCGTATAGTCGTCATGCACGACGTTCTCAAGCACCGCGCCGAAACGCTTCGAGGCCGCATAGATTTCCGGCTCGGCCTCCTTCGACAGCTTGATGCACTTGGCATAGCAGCCGCCCTCGAAATTGAAGATGCCGTCCTTGCCCCAGCCGTGCTCGTCGTCGCCGATCAGCGTGCGCTTGGGATCGGCGGAGAGCGTGGTCTTTCCCGTTCCCGACAGGCCGAAGAAGATCGCGCTGTCGCCGTTCGGGCCGACATTGGCCGAGCAGTGCATCGGCAGCACGCCCTTGTCGGGCAGATAGTAGTTCAGCGTGGTGAAGACGCTCTTCTTCATCTCGCCGGCATAATAAGACCCGCCGATCAGGACGATCTTGCGGGCGAAATCGATGGCCACGACGTTCTCCGAGCGCACGCCATGACGTTTGGGGTCGGCGCGGAAGCTCGGCAGGTCGATGATCGTCAGTTCGGGCACGAAGCTCGCGACCTCGGACGTTTCCGGACGGCGCAACAGCGTGCGGATGAACAGCGAGTGCCAGGCGAGCTCGGTGAACACGCGCGTCTTGATGTGGAAGGCCGGATCGGCGCCGCCATAAAGATCCTGCGCGAACAGCGTCATGCCTTCGGCGTGCTTGATGAAATCCTTGTAGAGTTCTTCGAACTGCTCCGACGTGATCGACTGATTGCCCGCCCACCACATGGTCTTGTCCGTGAGAGCGTCGCGGACCGTGAACTTGTCCTTCGGGCTGCGGCCGGTGAATTCGCCGGTTTCCGCGCACAGCGCGCCGTCCGCGTTCACCATCGCCTCGCCGTTGCGCAGCGCATGTTCGTAAAGCTGTGGCGCACCAAAATTCCAGAACACAGCCTTGAGATTTTTTAAGCCGAATTTGTCGGCGCCGAAGGCACCGTTACGCACGCCCGTCTCTTGCACGGAAATTCCTCCTCGAACCCGCGTATCTCAGCGCGTTGAATTCAACACGCCTTTGTCGCAGTGACCGCCGATCAACAATATAGCCATCCGGCCCCGGTCCGGCGACCTAATACTGGCGAACGTCCAGCTTGCCAAGCTGATCCGGGGAAAATTGGTGATTCCAAGGCGCCCCGGATTCACTTCATGCGGAGCGCCGCGCCTGATCGGCCAGTTCTTTCAAGACAGACCGCAGCGCGAGGGGCGTCACGACACGCCGCGGAAAGTCCAGCCGCAGCGTGCGCGCGTCCGTCGTGATGTCTAAGCCATCAGGATCGCAGCCGGTGCATCGCCAATCCCCCGCTTCGGCGCCTAGCAGCCGTGTGGCGTAGAGGTTCAGGGCCTCGCGATGATCGGTATTCATGTGGTCGATTGCATCCTGCTCGGCTGAAAGCAACGCATCCGCATCGTCAATTTTTGTCAGCACCTGCGCCGGCGTGAGATCGACGATCCGGCCAAACCCCGCCACCAAGTGCACGCCTTTCAACCGGATCTGGAAAAACGAAAAATCCTTAAAATCGACAAAGGCTTCCGCCGCCGGGTGGGCGTTGAGATAGCGACGGCGCAGCGTTGCCTCGAGTCCGCCGCAACACGCTCCGGCGGTTCCCGCCACCATGATGCGCGCACCTCCCAAGGGGTCGCCCGCGCCCCGCTCGTCCAGCATGAGCGATACCCGGGGATCGGCGATCACATTTTGCGTATGCACGGCCAGCCGCGAAATCAGCAGAATTGGCGAGGCGTCCCAATGGCTTGCGATGCTGACGAGAGAACTGTAGGGATCGCCCGTTCCGGCCATCAAGGTCGCCAGCGCCCCGTGCCGGCTGCGGCGCAAAAGTGATCGGGCGAGTTTGTCAGGCTCGAAAGCGGCGGTCGGCTGCATGGCTAAGTCCCGAATTTTATTTGAAAAAACTGCCCCATTGGGCTAGATAGGGATTTGAACAGGCTCGGAACGGTCGGCGCTTTCGCGCGTTTCCGGGAACTCGGTCACACTTCAGCCCAGCTTGCATTGCTCGTTGACTGTGTTCTTAAAGCCACCCCAAACGGCAGATTGACGAAAAGTTCGCGTCTGACCCATCCGCTTCGGAAAGCAGGCATATGCCCACAATCGCTCTGGTCGATGACGACCGCAACATTCTCACATCGGTCTCGATCGCGCTCGAAGCCGAAGGCTACCGCATCATGACCTATACGGATGGTGCGTCCGCCCTCGACGGTTTCCGCACCAGCCAGCCCGACCTCGCGATCCTCGACATCAAGATGCCCCGCATGGACGGCATGGAGACGTTGCGCCGGTTGCGGCAGAAATCCGATTTGCCGGTGATCTTCCTGACATCGAAGGACGAAGAGATCGACGAACTGTTCGGCCTCAAGATGGGCGCCGACGACTTCATCCGCAAACCGTTCTCGCAACGGCTTCTGGTCGAACGCGTGAAGGCGGTGCTGCGTCGCTCGACGCCGAAGGATCCGGCGGCGGCGCCGAAGGAGACCGATGCCAAGGCACTCGATCGCGGCCTGCTGCGCATGGACCCGGAGCGTCACACCTGCACCTGGAAGAACGAACCGGTGACGCTGACGGTGACCGAGTTTCTGATCCTGCAGGCCCTGGCGACGCGTCCCGGCGTGGTCAAGAGCCGCAATGCGCTGATGGATGCGGCCTACGACGATCAGGTCTATGTCGACGACCGCACCATCGACAGCCACATCAAGCGGCTGCGCAAGAAATTCAAGGTCGTGGACGACGACTTCGAAATGATCGAGACCCTCTACGGGGTGGGTTATCGCTTCAAGGAAACCTGATCAGGGCTTGATCACAAATCCGGCTGGACGACTGACGACCGCGACGGACTGAAGTAAACTCCGTCATGATCGACGCCCGCGGGCCAGCGGGCTGGGAGTCGCCGATCGTCCCGCGGTTCGAATGTTCGCAAATGGTGGTTCCGCAACGGGATACGAATGTTAGAATCGGACCACGAGAGGAATAACCGGGCAGTTTTGGCCATTGCTTGATCGAACGCAGCCTGATCCGAATCTGGATGACGAGGACACCTCCGCGTCCCTCGCGCCGGATGCTTTTGCCAATCAGCCGGCGGAGCGCGGCTGGAATCTGCATCCGGCGGACTGGCTGCGGCGTGCCGGACAATTTCTCTTCACGCTCAGCTTCTCGAGCCTGACGCGGCGGATCGTTTCGCTGAACCTGGCGGGCCTGATCGCGCTGGTCGCCTGCATTCTCTATCTCTCCCAGTTCCGCGCCGGCCTGATCGACGCCCGCGCGCAAAGCTTGCTGGTGCAGGGAGAGATCATCGCCGGCGCCATTGCGGCGTCCGCAACGGTGGAAACCAACACCATCACCATCGATCCCGACCGCCTGCTCGATCTGAAACCCGGCGAGAGCTACGGCGCGCCCGAGGAAGCGCAGGGACTGGATTTTCCGATCAATCCGGAGCGGGTTGCCCCCGTGCTGCGGCGGCTGATCTCGCCGACCAAGACCCGTGCTCGCATCTACGACCGCGACGGCGTGTTGATTCTCGACAGCCGCAACCTCTACGGCCGCGGCGATGTGTTGCGCTTCGAGCTGCCGCCGCCGAGCGACGAAAAGCCGGGATTTTTCGAGCGGACCATGATCGCCATCCGCACCTGGCTCAACCGCGGCGACCTGCCGCTCTACCGCGAGTTGGGACCGGAGAACGGCAACGGCTATCAGGAAGTCCGCCAGGCGCTCGATGGCCAGAAGAGCAGCATGGTGCGCATCAACGATCGCGGCGAGGTGATCGTGTCCGTCGCGGTGCCGGTCCAGCGCTTCCGTGCCGTGCGTGGTGCGCTGATGCTATCGACCCAGGGCGACGACATCGACCAGATGGTCGCCGCCGAGCGTCTCGCCATCCTGAAAGTGTTCGGCGTGGCCGCCGCGGTCATGATCATGCTGTCGTTGCTGCTGGCGAGCACCATTGCCGGTCCGGTGCGCCGTCTCGCCGACAGCGCCGAGCGCGTTCGCCGCCGCATTCGCACCCGTGTCGAGATTCCTGACTTTACCCGCCGGCGCGACGAAATCGGCCATCTGTCCGGCGCGCTGCGCGACATGACCGACGCGCTCTACAATCGCATCGAAGCGATCGAGACCTTCGCCGCCGACGTCTCGCACGAACTCAAGAATCCGCTGACATCGCTGCGCTCCGCAGTCGAAACCTTGCCGCTCGCCAAGAACGACACCAGTCGCGCGCGGCTTCTCGAGGTCATCGAGCACGACGTGCGGCGGCTTGATCGCCTGATCTCCGACATTTCCGACGCCAGCCGGCTCGATGCGGAATTGCAGCGTCAAGATGTCGCGCCGGTCGATCTTCGCCGGCTGCTGACGACGCTGACATCCGTCGCCAACGAGACCAAGCTCGGCCACGACGTCGGCGTCGACGCCCGCTTCGAGGGTCCCCGGAGTGACGGCTTCCTGGTGCCCGGTCACGACTCGCGCCTCGGCCAGGTCATCTCCAATCTTCTCACCAATGCGCAATCGTTCTCGAAGCCCGGAGGCCGCGTTCGCATTGTCTGCCGGCGCTTGAAATCGGAAATCGAAATCGTGGTTGACGACGATGGGCCCGGAATCCGCCCCGACGCGCTCGAGCGGATCTTCGAACGCTTCTACACGGACCGGCCGCATCAGGGCTTCGGCCAGAATTCCGGACTCGGGCTGTCGATCTCGAAGCAGATCATCGAAGCGCATCGCGGACGCATCTGGGCGGAGAACCGGCCGGGCCCCACCAATGGCGACGGCGATACGCCGATCGCCGGCGCGCGCTTCGTCGTTCGCCTGCCCGCCACATGAGCGCGCGTCACGACCAGACGATTCATGGATCTGCGGTGCTGGTCGGCGACCGCGCCGTTCTCATTCGCGGCCCGTCCGGCAGCGGCAAGTCCCGGCTGGCCTTCGACCTGATCCTCGCCGGCCGCAGCGGCCAGATTCCTGCAGCAACGCTTGTCGGCGACGACCGTCTGCATCTGGCGCGCGTATCAGACCGTCTCGTGGTCCGGCCTCCGCCGGAGCTTGCGGGATTGATTGAGATTCGAGGCCTGGGGATCCGCCGGTGCGCTTTTGCCGCAGAGGCGCCGCTGGGCCTCGTAGTTGATCTGTCAGCCTCCGATGCGGAGCGGCTGCCGCCACAGGAAGCGCTTGAAATCAGCCTTTTAGGCGTTCAAGTGCCGCGAGTTCCGATAGGAACGGGATTTTCCCCGCTGCCTCCGGTCGTAGCTGCCCTGACGACAACCTCTGATTGCAGACATGCCATGCGTTCGGCCGATTGCCGGCAGGAATTTGGTAACCATATAAGTCCCACTATCGCCACAGAATAGACTGGCGCGCTTCCCCGGATGACCTGCTTTTCGGGGAAAAACGCGCTCCTCCCCCCTTGCGTCAGGGCGCGGGATGGTCAAAGTGGCCCGTTCGTGCGGTGCACCCAGGGCACCCGCGAGGAGTTTTCAATGATTGGTCTGGTACTTGTGACCCACGGGCGCCTTGCCGACGAATTCAAGGCGGCGCTCGAACATGTGATGGGTCCGCAGAAGCAAATCGAAGCCATTACGATCGGCGCCGAAGACGATGCCGATCTCTGTCGCAGCGATATCATCGAAGCCGTCAATCGTGTCGACAGCGGCGACGGCGTTGCCATCCTCACCGACATGTTCGGCGGGACGCCGTCCAACCTCGCGATCTCGTGCATGAGCCGCCCCAAGGTCGAAGTGCTCGCCGGGATCAATCTTCCGATGCTGGTCAAGCTCGCGAAGGTCCGCGATGAACGCCCCCTTCCCGATGCCATCGCCATGGCGCAGGAGGCCGGCCGCAAATACGTCACCATCGCCAGCCGGGTTCTTGCCGGAAAATGACCGACGGGACCAACGACGCGGCCCCTTCAAACGACGCACCCGCGCCGACAACGTCATCCGCTGCGGGCGCAGCATCCCGCGAAATTCCGATCGTCAACAAACGCGGCCTGCATGCGCGGGCGTCGGCGAAGTTCGTGCAGATGGTCGAGCGATTCAATGCCGACGTCACGGTCACGCGCCACGGCGAGACGGTGGGTGGCAATTCGATCATGGGGCTGATGATGCTGGCTGCCGGGATCGGCACAACGATCACGGTGGCGGCCACGGGTCCGGAGGCGCAGGCCGCCGTCGACGCTCTCGCCGAACTTGTCGGCAGCAAGTTCAACGAGGAAGAATAGTCCGGCGAACGGGCTCCATGTCGGTGCATCGCCAGCCCGCGATGCGCGACCCAGGCCGGATCAACCCGCGGGCGGCACGATATAGACATCCCATCTCGTCGGCGTCCCCGCGATTCCCTTGAAAAACCTGCGGGTAGTGACCTCGACGCGTTCGCCGTCCGCTGCATTCACCTTCATCCACGCAAGACACGTTTTGACCCGAGCATCGGTCGGGTCGCAGATTCCGATAAAACCCTGCTGCTTCGCTTCGGCGAGAGAAGCGAGACCCGACGGCCACAATTCGCCGGGAGTGAGCGGCGCGGGGTGATCCTGACTGTAGAACGTCATGGGCTCGCCGATTTCCGTGGTGCCGGCAACCACGCGCCAGGGCGAATGGAATCGCTCGTGCCAGAGCTCGGTCAACTGGCGCGCGAGGATCGAACGCGAGCTGTAGGCCATCACGCCCGAGCCGCGACGGGTCTCGTCATAGACGGCGATACGCGGCGCGAGCCCAAGCACCACGAGCGTAATCGCCAGCCAGACGGCCGCCAGCCGCAGCGGAGCGATCCGCTCGACACGCAGCGCAGGTATCGCAACCAGCGCCAAGGGCACCAGGAAGAACAGCGAAATGCCCCAGTCGGTCTTCATGTAGATCGAAAACGCGAAAGCGCCGATCGGCGGACCGATGGCGACGACGATCTGGATGATCCAGATGTTGATCGCCTGCGTCAGATTCACGCTCGATCGGTCGCGCATCGACCACGCCTGCGCCACGAACGTTCGCGGCGCATGCCATACGTCGCGCCACCGGTGACGCGGCCACGCCAACGCCGCAACGGCGAGCACAACCGGCAAAAGGAGCAGCGCCACGTTGTGCTTGATATAGCCGATGATCAGCGTGGTCGCCCACGCGCGGTTCGGCAGACTGTAAACGTCCTCCGCGTAGATCAGCGGGGCGAAGTGGACGTTTTTCAACCACCACAGATGCGGCAGCATCGCGACGAGCATTGTCCCGATGCCAACCCACGGCGCTGGCGAACGCAGGAACGCCTTGCGGGCGGGGTGAAGCAGCGCGGCAATGCCGACAGCGCCGATCATGGTCAGCACCCAGTATTTCGTCAGCAGCGCCGCAGCGCCCGCGAGTCCCAGCCAGACGCCGGACCGAACCGTACGCCTGTCGAAAGCATGGAGATAGGCCAGCACCAGCAGCGGCAGCGTGACGAGCTGCAGCAAGTCGACGTTGTATTTGTACCCCTTGAAATTGAAGATCGGATACAGCGCCAGCATCACCACGCTCAGCAACGCCCGCCTCCGGTCAACCACGCGCAGCGCGATCAACCAGCAGATCATCATGCCGCACCCCGTCACGGTCATCGCCAGCGCGTAGGTGGCCCAATCCGCAACCGGGAAGACCTTGAACCACAGTCCGGCGACCCATCCGGACAATGGCGGGTGCTTGCCGTAGCCGAGCAGGAACTTCTGCCCCCAGGCATAAGCCTCCGCGACATCGAAATGCACGTCCTGCCCCGATTTCAGAACCGTGAGAATGATGGTCCAGAGCACGACATGCGTGACGACAAACCCGAAGACGAACCACCCGCTCCCCGCGCGGCTGTTCAGGGATGCACCAAACCAGGCCCCAAGCCTTCGCAGGGAATGAAACTGAGGTGCTTTCGGCTGTCGGGAGATCGGGTCGGTCATGGACGTTCCGTAGCGTATTTTCATCTGTGGGGGAATCGGTCGACCGATCGCCGACAGCCTCGGAGGTGACGAGCGGCGCCGCCAAAAGGCCGGTAATTCGGTTGCCGCCCAAAACCGCCAATGCTATCTCGCGCGCATGACGACCGCTCCGATTTCCAACATCCGCAATTTCTCCATTGTCGCCCATATCGACCATGGCAAGTCGACGTTGGCCGACCGCCTGATCCAGACGACCGGCGGCCTGTCCGATCGTGAAATGGCGGGCAAGGAGCAGGTGCTGGACTCGATGGATATCGAGCGCGAGCGCGGCATCACCATCAAGGCGCAGACCGTCCGCCTCCAATACAAGGCCAAGGACGGCAAGGACTACATCTTCAACCTGATGGACACGCCGGGTCACGTCGACTTCGCCTATGAAGTCTCGCGCTCGCTCGCGGCCTGCGAAGGCTCGCTGCTGGTGGTCGATGCAAGCCAGGGCGTCGAGGCCCAGACGCTCGCCAACGTCTATCAGGCGCTCGACAACGATCACGAGATCGTGCCTGTGCTCAACAAGGTGGACCTGCCGGCCGCCGAGCCGGACAAGGTCAGGCAGCAGATCGAGGACGTGATCGGCATCGATGCCTCCGACGCTATCATGGTCTCGGCCAAGACCGGCCTCGGCATCCCTGACGTGCTGGAAGCGATCGTCACGCGGTTGCCGCCGCCGAAGGGCGACCGCGACGCCACGCTGAAGGCGCTTCTGGTCGATAGCTGGTACGACGTCTATCTCGGCGTCGTCGTGCTCGTCCGCATCGTCGACGGCGTGATGAAGAAGGGGAGCCGCATCCGCATGATGGGCACCGGCGCCGCCTACGACGTCGAGCGCGTCGGCTTCTTCACCCCGAAGATGCAGCAGGTGGACGAACTCGGCCCCGGCGAGATCGGCTTCATCACCGCCGCGATCAAGGAAGTCGCCGATACCCGCGTCGGCGACACCATCACCGACGACCGCAAGCCCGTGACCGAAATGCTGCCCGGCTTCAAGCCGGCGATCCCGGTGGTGTTCTGCGGCCTGTTCCCGGTCGACGCCGACGACTTCGAAACGCTGCGCGCCGCGATGGGCAAGCTGCGGCTCAACGACGCCAGCTTCTCGTTCGAGATGGAAACCAGTGCCGCACTCGGCTTCGGCTTCCGCTGCGGTTTCCTCGGGCTGCTGCACCTCGAAATCATCCAAGAGCGGCTGTCCCGCGAATTCGACCTCAACCTGATCGCGACCGCGCCGAGCGTCATCTACAAGATGCACCTGACCGACGGCAGCGAGATCGAGATCCACAATCCGATCGACATGCCCGACGTGGTGAAGATCGCCGAGATCGAGGAGCCGTGGATCGAGGCCACGATCCTGACGCCGGACGAGTATCTGGGCAGCGTGCTGAAGCTCTGCCAGGAGCGGCGCGGATCGCAGAAGGAGCTCACTTATGTCGGCACCCGCGCCATGGTGAAGTACGACCTGCCGCTCAACGAAGTGGTGTTCGATTTCTACGACCGGCTGAAGAGCGTATCGAAAGGCTATGCCTCGTTCGACTATCACCTGACCGACTACAAGCCGGCCGATCTCGTCAAGATGCAGATCCTCGTCAACGGCGAGCCGGTCGATGCGCTGTCGATGCTGGTTCATCGCACCCGCGCCGAGGGCCGCGGCCGCGCCATGGTCGAGAAGATGAAGGAGCTGATTCCGCCGCACATGTTCCAGATTCCGATCCAGGCGGCGATCGGCGGCAAGGTGATCGCACGCGAGACCGTGCGCGCGCTGCGCAAGGACGTCACCGCGAAGTGCTACGGCGGCGACATCACGCGCAAAAGAAAACTTCTGGAGAAGCAGAAGGAAGGCAAGAAGAAGATGCGGCAGTTCGGCAAGGTCGACATTCCGCAGGAAGCCTTCATCGCCGCGCTGAAGGTGGATGGCTAGCGCGGTAGAACAGTGACCAAGCCGCTGATCTTGACTACCCATGCCCGGATCAGGTTGCGAGACCGCCAAATCGATTTTAAATGGGTCGAGGATACAGTTCTTCTTAGTCCGGAATGGATCGAGTCCGAATCGGAGACTTCGGCGATTCAACTCCGGTTTCGCGCAATTCCGGCATTTGGCGGCCGGATTCTCCAGGTCGTATGTATCGAGACATTTCGATGTTCGCGTTATAAGCGCGATGTTTGACCGGAATGCGAGGCGAAAGCCATGACAGACCTGACCTACGATCCCGAAGCCGATGCCGTCTATATCAAGGTCGGTCGCGGTGAGATCAACCGGACCCATGAGGCTGGCCCGTTCATCTATGACGTCGATGCGGAAGGACATATCCTCGGCATCGAAATCCTGTCTGCGAGCAAGAAGCTTGCGCCGGGAGCCTGGCAGCGAGCAGAGCCGCCCATGGAAATGCTGGCATCAATCCGCCAAGGTCATTGATCCTTTCTGTTTCGATAATCGCCGGACGCTACGGTGGATGGCTGATCGCGCGATCCCGCCGCGAAGGGAACTCTCGCAATCGCCCGGCGTTTCGACTTGATCGAAACGCAACCGGGAGACATGTCATGCCGCGTGGCGACAAGTCGAGCTACAGCAACAAGCAGAAGCGCAAGGCCGAGCACATCGAGGAAGGTTACGAGACGCGCGGCGTGAAGAAGAAGGAAGCCGAGCGCCGGGCGTGGGCGACGGTCAACAAGGAAAGCGGCGGCGGCAAGAAGAGCGGCTCGGGCCGTGGCCGCAAGACCACCAAGGTCTCGTCGAAGCGCGGCGGCCGCATCGGCGGCCCGCGTGGCGGCAAAGCCGCGGCCAGACGCCCTGCAGCCGCACGATCGCGCTCGGCCAAGAAGGCAGCCGCTACGCGCAAGCGCGCAGCCACCAAACGTTCGACGGCGGCGAGGAAGGCCGCGCGCAAACGCTGACGGGCCGGCTTCCCTCGCCGGCGCTCGTTTGCGTGATCGAACGCGGGAGGGAGCCTCCTTCATGGACGTGACGAGAGGATAGCCGGGGTCCGGCAGAGCCCCGGCCATCCCGCCCTTCAAACAAATGTGGTTCCAAGGCGCGGGCTCGCGGCTGCTTTGGCGAGCGCGTTCGGATATAGTCCGGCGCGATGATCGCCTTCCGGATTCCTTCCCCGCTTTTTTCGGTTGTCGCCGCTGTTGCCTTCGGGGCCGCGGTCGTTTCGACGGCGACGCTGGCGCAGGACAGGGGCACGCTCGATCCCAAACCGCTGCCGCCGCTGGCCCACCCTAACGATCCCAAGCTCGCCGCCAAGGAGTTGTTCGGCCGCAAGACGCTGCCGACGGCGGGCCCGCCGCGCGTCATCGGCTTCTATGCCAAAGGCTGCATCGCCGGCGCCCAAGCCCTGCCGATCACCGGCCCGACCTGGCAGGTGATGCGGTTGTCACGCAACCGCAATTGGGCGCATCCGAACATGATTGCGCTGCTGGAACGGCTGTCGGCCAAAATTCACAGAGATGCCGGCTGGCCGGGACTCCTGATCGGCGACATGGCGCAACCGCGCGGCGGACCGATGCTTACCGGCCACGCCAGCCACCAGATCGGCCTCGACGCCGACATCTGGCTGACGCCGATGCCGAACCGCCTGCTGTCGCGCCGCGAACGCGAGGAGATGTCGGCGACGATGATGGTGCGCAAGGATCGGCTCGATATCGATCCGAAAGCATGGACGCCAAGCCACCTCGCCGTGATCCGCGATGCCGCGCGCGAGCCCTCGGTCGAACGCATTTTCGTCAATGCCGCGATCAAGAAGGCGCTGTGCCGCGAGGCCAAGGGCGACCGGAGCTGGCTGTGGAAGGTCCGCCCGATGTACGGTCATGACTACCACTTCCATGTCCGCATCAAATGCCCGCTCGGCGCCACCGAATGCGTGTCCCAGCCCGAGCCGCCGGAAAAAGAGGGCTGCAGCCCGTCCGATTTCGCCTACTGGTTCAGCGATGCGGTGCTGCATCCGAAACCGCCGAAGGTGCCGCCGAAACCGAGACCGCCGATAACGCTGGCGCAGTTGCCGCCCGATTGCCGCCACGTGCTGGCCGCGCCGAACGCCAAGCCGTAACACTGCGATCGCCGCCATTTCGCGTTCCGTGAAAATCGGCTAGTGTGGTGGTTCAGAAGTTCGCTTCATCCTTTCAGCGGGCGCTTCCGGCGAACTTCTGAACCTGAACCACACGAGCATCATAAGGTTTGCTGGTGTCCTTTCGAATCCGAAGTTCGCGACAGCGCCCGCTGACGGATGGTGCGAACTTCGAATTCGGGACACTAGTGTCCGTCATCGCCGCGCCGTAAGCGCCGGCGAAGCTTCGGATCAGGGCGACTGATCCTTTCCCGATCCCGTTCTGCCGGTGCGCGTCGTCACGCGCGGGACCGCTATTATTGAAGGACTTCATCATGCGCATCAGTGCACGCAACCAGATCAAGGGCACCGTCGTCGAGGTGACGAAGGGCGCGACCACATCCCACGTTCGCGTCGATATTGGCGGCGGCCAGATCATGACGTCGTCGATTACCAACGAGGCTGTCGACGAACTCGGCATCAAGGCCAGGAGCGCGGTCGTCGTCGTGGTCAAGGCGTCCGACGTCATGATCGCGGTGAATTGACCGTGCGCCTCGTTTGGCTTGTTGCCTTCGCGTTGATTGCCGGCACGCCGGCGTTTGCCGCCGATCCCGTCGGCTGCGACAAGTTCAAATGGCCGATGGACAAGGAATTGGCTGCGCTCAGAGCGCCCACGCTGCCGAAACTGTCAGCGGGCGCGAAGTTGCCGTCACCACCCATCGCCGTGACGGTTTCGCTGCGTCCGATTGCCGGCGCGGCGCTGCCCAGACCGCCCGAACGCAAGCAGAAGCCCGAGACTTATGCCGGCTTCCTGCATACCAGCGTGGGCTCCGGTCTCTACACCGTTACGATCTCGGACTACGCATGGATCGACGTCGTCCAGAACGGCATTTACATCAAGCCAAAGGGCTTCAGCGGTGTGACCGGCTGCGACGGGGCAAGGAAGAGCGTCCGCTTCGACCTTGCGGCCGGCCCGGTCACGATCCAGATCAGCGGCGTCGCCAAGGACGCGATCAATGTCGCCGTCACCCCGGTCACGCCCTGAGGTCCAGGTCCCGCAGCCCTTTACCTGACGCCTGCGGCTGATATTGTCTGATGCGAACGATCTTTTCCGCGGGCCGTAAGCCCGCCGGAAATCCCTGGAACGGCGCTTCCACCGATCGCTCTGCCATTTTTGTTTCCTCACGTCGTCCGCGCGATGTCTCGCGCCGGACCGATTCGGAGCGCCACATGAATATGTTCACCCGAACCCTCGTCACGGCATTCCTGGTTGCAGCCCCCTTTGCTGTTCATGCCAAGGATGCTCAGCCGTCCACCGCCGCCCCCGCGGCCGCGCAGGATAAAACGCTGACCGTCTTCGCGGCCGCGTCCATGAAGAACGCGCTCGATGAGGTCGACGCGGCCTACACCGCCAAGACCGGCGTCAAAGTCAACGCAAGCTATGCGGCCAGTTCCACGCTGGCGAAACAGATCGAACAGGGTGCGCCAGCCGACGTCTTCGTGTCCGCCGACATTGCCTGGATGGACTACGTCGTCACGAAGAAGGCGATCAACGAGTCGACCCGCAGCAATCTGCTCGGCAACAGCATCGTCCTGATCGCGCCGAAGGATTCGAAGATCAATGACGTCAAGATCGGACAAGGCTTCGACCTCGCCAGGCTTGCCGGCGACGGCAAGATCGCGACCGGCGACGTCAAGGCCGTGCCGGCCGGGAAGTACGCCAAGGCCGCACTGGAAAAGCTCGGGTCATGGACCGCCGCCGAGCCGAAGTTCGCCATGGCGGAAAACGTCCGCGCCGCGCTGGCGCTGGTGTCACGGAGCGAAGCGGTGCTGGGCATCGTCTATTCCACCGACGCCAAGGTCGATCCCGGCGTGAAGATCGTCGGCACCTTCCCGGCGAACTCGCATCCGCCGATCATCTATCCCGTCGCGGCCACCGTGAATGCCAAGAGCGATGCCGCAAGCTATCTCGCGTTCCTGCATACCGCCGCAGCCAAGGCGATTTTCGAGAAGTACGGCTTCTCGTTCCTGGCCAGTCCGATCGGCTAGCCCTCCGGCTGGTTGATCGTTCGCGCGGAACCGCCGGTGTTCGATATCTCTCCCACGGAATGGACGGCGATCCTGCTCTCGCTCAGGGTCGGCGTCGTGGCCACCTTGGTGGCGACGCCGATCGGCATCGGCGTCGCGTGGCTGCTGGCGCGCGGCCGGTTCTGGGGCAAGCCGTTGGTCGATGCGGTGATCTACCTGCCGCTGGTGTTGCCGCCGGTCGTGACGGGCTATCTCCTGCTGCTGTTGATGGGGCGCCGTGGTCTCATCGGCGAATGGCTCGCTGACCATCTCGGTATCGTCTTTGCCTTCCGCTGGACCGGCGCGGCGCTCGCCTGCGGCGTCATGTCCTTCCCTCTGCTGGTGCGGCCCATCCGCCTCTCGATCGAAGCCATCGACCAACGTCTCGAACAGGCGGCGAGCACGCTCGGCGCCTCGCGCTGGAAGGTGTTCACCACCGTGACGTTGCCGCTGGCCCTCCCCGGCATCCTGGCCGGCATGGTGCTGGGCTTCGCCAAGGCGATCGGCGAATTCGGCGCCACCATCACCTTTGTGTCGAATATCCCGGGCGAGACACAGACCATTTCGTCGGCGATCTATTCGCTGATCCAGACGCCCGACGGCGATACCGCGGCGTTGCGGCTGGTGATCGTGTCGGTGGTCATCGCCACGGCTGCGCTGATCGCGTCCGAAGTGTTCGCATGGCGCGCCACTCAGCGCCTCCACGGACGCTGATCCATGCTGCGCGTCGAAGTCGCCAAGCAACTGGGCGCTTTCGCCATCGACGTCTCGTTCGCGAGCGAAGGCCGTGTGACCGGGCTGTTCGGCGCGTCGGGAGCCGGCAAGACTTCGCTGATCAGCATGATCGCCGGATTGTTGCGGCCGGACCGCGGCACCATCGTGCTCGGCGGCGAAACCCTCGATGATACCGCACGGCGTCTGCACGTCCCGGCGCACCGCCGCAGGATCGGCTATGTGTTTCAGGATGCGCGGTTGTTTCCGCATCTCGACGTCCGAAAGAACCTCGATTACGGCCGGCGCATGAACCGCCTCGCGAGCGACCCCGCGCAGGAAGCGCGTGTCACCGAACTGCTCAACATCGGTCACCTGCTCGATCGGCGCATTGGCGGCCTGTCCGGTGGCGAGCGGCAACGCATTGCGCTTGGCCGCGCGCTGCTGACGCGCCCGCGCCTGCTGCTGTTCGACGAGCCCCTGGGATCGCTGGATCAGGAACGAAAGGCCGAGATCCTTCCCTACCTGTCACGCCTGCGCGACGAGGTCGGCATCCCCATGGTCTATGTCAGCCACGATCCGGACGAGCTCCGGCTGCTGGCGTCGCAGGTCGCCGTGCTGAAAGGCGGCCGCATCGTCGCGTTCGGCGGCACCGAGGTGTTGCCCCCGCCCGACCACGGCAGCGGATAAGCCTGGCCTAAAACTCCACAAGCGAGGCCCAGGCCTGGAACGCCTTGCGTTTGAGCCGGTCGATTGCGCTCTTCGGCGGGGCCGGCGCGTCTTCATCTTCCGGCAGACGCAGACCGACCACGTTGACACGCCCGCCGCTGACGCTGCGCACCACCAGACCGATGCTGTCGAGCGGCAGCGTCGCGCCTTCCTTCGGCGCCTGGTCGAGGTGAACGTCGAAATAATCGGCCAGCGTCCATTTCGCTTCCCCGGGATGAATCGCCACGCCGTAGATTTCCGCGAGATTCTCCAGCGTGATCTCGCCGGACACCACGAAATCGCCCAGCAGGTGGGGGTCGGGCGCCGCACTCGGCTGCATGTCGACAAAGAAGCGATCGAGCGACTCGGCTTTTTCCGGCGGCGCCAGCAAATAGATATAATCGCCGGCCACCACCGGCTCCGCCTCGGCCGGAGACAGGATCTTCTCGTTGCGAATGACCAGCGTCGGCTTGGACCACGATGGGATCAACCCGCGGCGCAGGAACAGGCTTTTAGGCCGTACCGGATAGCCGACCAGTTGCTGCTCGAGCTGTCCCGGCAAATCGAGTTCGACGCGACGTGGCCCTCGTTCGGCCCGCGGCAGCGCCACGTGAAGCCGGCGCGCGGCCGCGGCCAGCGTCCAGCCCTGCAACAGCAGCGAGATGATCACGACGACGAAAGCGACGTCGAAATAAAGATAGGCCTTCGACAAACCGACCAGCATCGGAATCGAGGCCAGGAAGATCGCCACCGCGCCGCGCAGGCCGGTCCATGCGATAAACATCTTTTCGCGCCAGTTGAAGCGGAACGGCGCGAGGCAGATATAAACCGCGAGCGGTCGCGCCACCAGCATCAGCACCAGCGCGACGATCACGGCCGGCACCAGGCTGCTGAGCAGCCGCTGCGGCGACACCAACAGCCCCAGCAGCGTAAACATCACGATCTGCGCGAGCCATGTCGCGGCATCGAGAAACGTGACGACCGAATTGTGGGCGCGGGTCGGGCGGTTGCCGATGATGATGCCGCCCAGATAGACTGCGAGAAAGCCCGAGGCATGCGAAATCTGGGCAACGCCGAAGATGACGAGCGCCGCCGTGGTCACGAACGGCGCATGCAGCCCCTGCGGCAGCGCGACCCGGTTCAACGCCACCACCACGAGACGACCGCCGATCAGGCCGACGATCCCGCCGAGCAGCGCCTCGCGGATGAATTCGAGAATCACGTGTCCCGCCGAGCTGTGCCCCACGGAAATCAGTTCGACCAGCATCAGCGTGAGAAACACCGCAAAGGGATCGTTGGTGCCGGACTCCGCCTCCAGCGTCGCACCGACACGGGGCCGCAACCGCAGACCCTGCGCATGGACCAGCAGGAACACGGCGGCCGCGTCCGTGGAGGCGACCACCGCGCCGATCAGCAATGCCTCGATCCAGTTCAGATCGAGGGCATATTTGGCGACCGGCGCCGTGACCAGCGCGGTCAGCAGCACCCCGGCGGTTGCCAACACCATCGACGGCGCGAGGACCGCGCGGATGCTCTGGAAGCGGGTTTTCAGACCGCCGTCGAACAGAATGAGGGCCAGCGCCGCGGACCCCACCAGATAGGTGGTCCGCACGTCGTCGAAATGCAGGCCGCCCGGCCCGGTATCGCCGGCCACCATGCCGATCAGCAGGAAGACCAGCAGCAAGGGGGCGCCGAACCTGAGCGCCAGCAGGCTCGAGAGGATGCCGGCCATGACCAGAATCGCACCGAGCAGGATCGCCAGACTGACCGAGTCGAGGGAAGCCATCAGGAGTCCGCAAATACTTGCATTTGCATCCTTATCGTCGCTGCCGCAGTCCGCCAACCCATTTTCCGCCGCGCGCGGGGTGCCCCGCCGACGAGCCGACGGGGCTCGTCCGGCGCAGTATCGATGGCGCCCGTTCCGCTGTTATGGAAATCTGGAAGAACTCGAATCAAAGGTTTTCAGCCGGTCATCCGACCGAACCTGAAACGAGATGTGGGCGATGATGGGGTCGGATCAGGTCTGGGACATGTTTCAATCCACGGCCCGGCAGGTGGGCGCGGAAATGACCTCGCCCTGGTTCTACCTGCAACTCGGATTGATCCTCGTCGGCATCGGCATCGCCCTCGCGGTCGGGGCTTTGGTTCGGCCGCGGATCAGAGGGACGGCGTTGGCGCAGGCATGGCCCGCGCCCTTCCGCGTCTTCGTGCGCATCCTGACAGGAAGCGCGTCCACCGCCACCTTCGTCCTGGTGATGATCGTGGCCCGCTTCGCGATGCAGGCGGCGACCTGGCCGAGCCGCAGCTATCTGCTGGCGGTGGCGGCGAAGCTGGCGCTGGCGTGGCTCGTCATCCGCCTCGTCACCAGCATCATCCGCAATCAATTCATCGTCGGCCTGGTCGCGGTCGTGGCCTGGTGTGTCGCTGCGCTGAGCATTCTCGGTCAGCTCGGCCCCACGCTCGACGCGCTGGATTCCGTCGCGATCGTGCTCGGCGGCCTGCGCCTGACGCCGCTGCTGCTGATCAAGCTCACGGTGCTGATGGCAGTGGCGCTGTGGCTGGCGACCGTCATCAGCAACTTCCTGGCAGGCCGGATCACCGAATCACACGACCTGACCCCCTCGATCCAGGTTTTGCTGATCAAGCTGGTGCGACTGTCGCTGATGGTGTTCGCGGTCGTGCTGGTGCTGGGCGCGGTCGGCATCAACCTGTCGACGCTGGCGATCTTCTCGGGCGCGGTCGGCGTCGGCATCGGCTTCGGCCTGCAGAAGATCATCGCCAACTTCATCAGTGGCGTGATCCTGCTGGTGGACAAATCGGTCAAGCCCGGCGACCTCGTCACCATCGGCGACAGCACCGGGCGCATCAGCGCGATGAACACGCGCTATATCTCGGTAGCGGCGGGCGACGGACGCGAATTCTTGATCCCGAACGAGGATCTGATCACGCAAAAGGTGGTGAACTGGACCTACACCGACAAGAACACGCTGGTGAAGGTTGTTTTCAGCACCAACTACGACGCTGACCCCCGGCTGGTCTGCAAACTCGCGATCGACATCGCCGCCGCGACGCCGTCCGCGCTCAAGGCCAAGCCGCCGACCTGCCTGCTGACCGAATTCGCCGAGGCCGGCATGAAATTCTCGCTGACCTTCTGGATCGCCGCCCCCGACGGCATGGACGGCGTCAAGAGCGACGTCATGCTGACCTTATGGGACGTCTTCAGGCGTGAGGGCATTCGCGTTCCCTATCCCGTGCGCGAAATCCGCGTCCGTGGCGGCGCCCTGCCGGTCGAAGCGACGATCGACGACGCTCCGCCCTCGCGATGAAGCTCGCATCCGATCTCATCCCGGCGACGCTGGTGCGACGCTATAAGCGGTTTCTCGCCGATGTCGAACTGGCGGACGGCACGGTCATCACCGCGCACGTCGCCAATCCTGGCGCCATGACCGGCCTGCAGATGCCGGGCGCACGCGTCTGGCTGTCGAAATCCCCAAATGCCGCGCGCAAGCTGCCTTATTCGTGGGAGCTGATCGAGGCCGATTTCGGCATGGGTCTCGAATTGGTCGGCGTCAATACCATGCACCCCAACACCATTGTCGCCGAGGCGCTGGCAAAGGACGCCGTTCCTGAACTCGCCGGGTACAGCCGGATCCGGCGCGAGGTGAAATACGGCCAGGGCGCGAAAGGCGGCGGGTCACGGATCGACTTCCTGCTGGAGCGCCCCGGGGGCCCGTCCTGCTATCTGGAAGTCAAGAACGTGCACCTCATGCGCCGGCCGGGCGTGGCGGAATTCCCGGATTCGGTCACCGCGCGCGGCGCCAGACATCTCGACGAACTCGCCGGCGTGGTGGCGGCCGGGCACCGCGCCGTCATGCTGTTCGTGATCCAGATCGGCTCGGCGACGGCATTTGCGCTGGCTCGCGACATCGATCCCGGCTATGGGCGGGCCTTCGACCGGGCTCGCGCAGCTGGCGTCGAAGCCCTCGCCCGCGTCTGCCGCGTCACCGGCCACGACATCGTGCTCGCAGAGCCGGTTCCTATCGAACCCTGAGAGGGCCCCATGCGCAGGCGATCCTTGCACTCGGGGCTCCATCCATTAAATTGAGCCTGATCCCTTCCCGAGCCCAGATGGCCTGATGAACTACGTCGAAGCCTCCGAAACCTCCTTACGCAAAACCGGACAAATCAAGCTGCACGGCCCGAGCGGGTTTGCCGGCATGCGCAAGGCCGGCGCTCTGGTCGCCCGCTGCCTCGACGAACTCGCCGATCTGGTCAAGCCCGGCCTGCCAACCTCCCGCATCGACGATTTCGTCCGTGAGTTCGCCTTCAGCCACGGCGCCTATCCGGCGACGCTGATGTACCGGGGCTACCGCTATTCGACCTGCACGTCCCTCAACCATGTGGTCTGCCACGGCATGCCCGGAGACAGGGCGCTCAAGGAAGGCGACATTGTCAACATCGACGTCACCTTCATCGTCGATGGCTGGTATGGCGATTCCAGCCGCATGTATGCCGTGGGCGCGATTGCGCGGAAGGCCGAGCGTCTGATGGACGTGACATATGAGGCGCTGATGCGCGGCATCGCGGCGGTCAGGCCGGGGGCCACCACCGGCGACATCGGCCACGCCATCCAGAGCTTCGTCGAGCCGCAGGGAATGAGCGTCGTTCGCGACTTCTGCGGGCACGGCCTCGGCCGGATGTTCCATGACGAGCCGAACATCATCCATATCGGCCGTCCCGGCGAGGGTGTTCTGCTCAAGCCCGGCATGTTCTTCACCATCGAGCCGATGATCAATCTCGGCAAACCCCACGTGAAGATTCTGTCGGACGGCTGGACCGCCGTGACGCGCGATCGCTCGCTGTCGGCTCAGTTCGAACATTCGGTCGGCGTCACGCAGACCGGCGTCGAGATTTTCACGCTCTCGCCGCGCAAGCTCGACAAGCCGCCCTACGACACCTGATCCCTACGGCACCTGATCCTCACGGCACCTGATGCGCGGTCGCTTGCGTCACGGCCCGGCGCTCATCCACGCTTTCGTTGCACATCGCTGAATTGAGGGTTGCAAAAGCTGCCGGGCGCGGCAAGGTTTGCTGACCGACACGAACGTCCGTGTGCAGTTCATGCCTCCCGATGCCGACAATCCCCAGGGCGTCAGTTCCCAAGGCTTTGCCGAAGCGCCGCACTATCATGGCCATCGCGAGCGCCTGCGGGAACGCTTCCGCGATGTCGGCCCCGATGCGCTCAGCGACTACGAATTGCTGGAGATGGTGCTGTTTCGCGCGCTGCCCCGTCGTGACGTCAAGCCGCTCGCAAAGGCTCTCATCGGCCGGTTCGGCTCGTTCGCCGAAGTCGTGCACGCGCCGGATGCGCGGCTCCGCGAAATCAACGGGCTCGGCGAGGCCGCCATCACCGAAATCAAACTGATCGCCGCCACCGCCAGCCGGGTCGCCAGGGGACAGTTGAAGCAGCGCACCGTCTTGTCGTCATGGGCGACGGTCATCGACTATTGCCGAACCGCGATGGCGTTCGCGGACAAGGAGCAGTTTCGAATCCTCTTCCTCGACAAGCGAAACCAGTTGATCGCCGACGAATTGCAGCAGGTCGGCACCGTGGACCATACGCCGGTCTATCCGCGCGAAGTGGTGAAGCGCGCGCTCGAACTCTCCGCGACGGCCATCATCATGGTGCACAACCATCCATCAGGCGATCCGACGCCGTCGCAGGCGGACATCCAGATGACCAAGGCGATCGTCGCGATTGCGTCTCCGCTCGGCATCTCCGTGCACGACCACATCATCGTCGGCAAGAACGGCCATAGCAGCCTCAAGGGACTGAAACTGATCTGAAACAGTTCATATTTGCGGAGTCAGATTACCGTCATTGCGAGGATCTCAGGGGACGCGTAGCGTCAGTGACGAAGAATCCAG
>DASZVY010000017.1:0-32548 GCA_035546855.1 Nitrobacter sp.
ATTTGCGCGCGGCGACGGAAAACCCGACGCTGGTGCGCGCTTTCGGCATCAACGTGCCGCGCATGATCACGCTGACCTACGGGCTCGGCGTTGGTCTTGCGGCGCTGGCTGGCGTATTGTCGGCGCCGATCAATCAGGTGCGGCCGCTGATGGGCGCGGACCTGATCATCGTGGTTTTCGCGGTGGTGGTGATCGGCGGCATGGGGTCGATCATGGGATCGATCATCACGGGCTTCTCCCTCGGCATCATCGAGGGACTGACGAAATATTTCTATCCCGAGGCGTCCAACACCGTGGTGTTCGTGTTCATGGTGCTGGTGCTGCTGGTGAAGCCGGCGGGATTGACGGGACGGGCGACCTGACATGACCACATTGACAGACGATACCATCCGCTCTTCCGATAACCGCGCCATCGGCGACGAGATGATCGGCTTCATCGTCATGACGGCATTGCTGGTCGTCGTGCCCTTGACCGGGATCTATCCGTTCTTCGTGATGCAGGGACTTTGCTTCGCTCTGCTTGCCTGCGCCTTCAATCTTCTCGTCGGTTATGGCGGGCTGCTCTCGTTCGGTCATGCGATGTTTCTCGGCACTGCCGGGTACTGCAGCGCGCATGCGCTGAAGGTGTGGGGCCTGCCTCCGGAACTCGGCATCATCGTCGGCGTCGCAGCCGCTGCCGGACTCAGCGTTATTACCGGTCTGGTTGCGATCCGCCGCCAGGGCATCTATTTCGCCATGATCACGCTGGCGCTGTCGCAACTGCTGTATTTCATCTATCTGCAGGTGCCGTTCACCCACGGCGAGGATGGCATCCAGGGCATTCCGCAAGGGAAGATGTTCGGCTTCCTTGACCTGTCGCAGCCGACGACACTCTACTACGTCATCCTGGCAGGCTTCCTGTTCGGCTTCCTTGTGATCTACCGCACCATCAACTCGCCGTTCGGCGAGGTACTGAAGTCGATCCGCGAGAACGAGCAGCGCGCGATCTCGCTCGGCTACAAGACCGATCAGTACAAATTCATGGCTTACGTCCTCTCGGGTACGCTCGCCGGACTTGCCGGCTCGCTCAAGGTGTTCGTGGCGCAGAACGCCTCGCTGACCGACGTGCACTGGTCGATGTCGGGCGAAATCGTGCTGATGACGCTGGTGGGCGGCCTCGGCACCGTGTTCGGGCCGGTGGTCGGCGCCTTCGTGATCATCGCCATGCAGCAGTATCTGGCCGGGTTCGGACAGTGGGTGACGGTGATCCAGGGCGCGATCTTCGTGGTCTGCGTGCTGACCTTCCGGCGCGGCGTGATCGGCGAAATCGCCCATTATTTCAAGCGGTCCCTGTAGAAAATATCGCGCAACGGCGGGTTTTCGGCGCGCCACAAAGCGGTGGAAGACCAGCCGTGCGGGGTCACGGGTTGCCCGCTTATCTGCGAAATGGTCTATGACAGTCGGGTGAGGCGGGGCGCCGTGCGCCCGGCCGTCCTGGACATTTTTTCCGCAAAGTGGATGAAACAATGCTGCGTTGGTTTCGGTCCTTTCTGCCGAAAGAGGAACGGTTTTTCGACCTGTTCGCCCGCCACGCACAGACAGTCGTGCAGGGCGCCCAGGCGCTGCAGGGCATGCTGAATGGCGGCGAGGAAACGCCGGTGTTCTGCCAGCGCGTCAGCCAGTTCGAGAACGACGCCGACGGCATCACCCGCGAGGTGCTGACCGCGGTGCGTCGTACCTTCATCACCCCGTTCGACCGCGTCGACATCAAGAACCTGATCACGTCGATGGACGACGCCATCGACCAGATGCAGGGGACCGCGAAGGCGGTGGTGCTGTTCGAGGTCCGCACTTTCGAGCCGCCGATGCGCGAGATCGGCGCGCTGATCGTGGAATGCGCCAACCTGGTCGGCCGCGCGCTGCCGCTGCTCAAATCGTCCGGCGAGAACGTCGCGCTGCTGACGGCCATCACCGAGGAACTCGGCAAGCTTGAAGGCCGCGTCGACGACCTGCACGACATCGGCCTCAAGGAGCTGTTCCTGAAGCATCGCAACGCCAACGCGATGGACTTCATCGTCGGCGCCGAGATCTACGATCATCTCGAGAAGGTCGCCGATCGCTTCGACGACGTCGCCAACGAGATCAACAGCATCGTCATCGAACAGGTATAGGCATGAGTACCGGCGTCGAGCCAACCTCATGCATGGTTTTCACCTCTCCCCGTCGGGGAGAGGTCGCGCCAGAGGCGCGGGTGAGGGGACCCTTCGATACAATCGATAAACCTTATCGCCTCGCCCCGGCCCTCTCTCCGGGGGAGAGGGAGAGCACCTCCATCGCCGCGCCGCCAACTCATTTCCCGGAACGGTAGGCCCGCGATGGACGCCACGCTTGGTCTCCCCATTTTGGTCGGACTGATCGCAGTCGCGCTGCTGTTCGATTTCCTCAATGGCCTGCATGACGCCGCCAATTCTATCGCGACCATCGTCTCGACGCGCGTGCTGCGGCCGCAATACGCCGTGTTCTGGGCGTCCTTTTTCAACTTCGTGGCATTCCTCGTGTTCGGCCTGCACGTCGCCAATACGATCGGCACGGGCATCGTCGAGCCGAGCGTCATCAATGCGCATGTGATCTTTGCCGCGCTGGTCGGCGCGATCGTGTGGAATCTCATCACCTGGGCGCTTGGCATTCCCTCGAGCAGCTCGCATGCCCTGATCGGAGGGCTGCTCGGGGGCGGTATCGCCAAGGGCGGCCTGTCGGTCGCGGTGTGGGGCGGGCTGTCGAAGACGCTGCTGGCAATTGTTCTGTCGCCTGTCGTCGGATTCGTTTTGGCGCTCGTGCTGGTCGGTATCGTCTCGTGGCTGTCGGTACGGTCGACGCCGTTCGCTGTGGATCGCGCGTTTCGGACCCTGCAGTTCTTCTCAGCCTCGCTGTATTCGCTGGGCCACGGCGGCAATGACGCGCAGAAGACCATGGGCATCATCGCCGTGCTGCTGTATTCGCACGGTTATCTCGGCGACCATTTCCGGATTCCGTTCTGGGTCGTGATGGCCTGTCAGGCAGCGATGGCGCTCGGCACATTGATGGGCGGCTGGCGCATCGTTCGCACCATGGGTCTGCGGATCACCAAGCTGACGCCGATGCAGGGCTTTTGCGCTGAGACAGGTGGCGCGGCAACGCTGTTCATGGCGACGTTCCTCGGCGTTCCCGTTTCGACGACGCATACCATCACCGGCGCGATCGTCGGCGTCGGCGCGTCGCGGCGGCTGTCCGCGGTGCGCTGGAATGTTGCGAGCTCGATCGTCTATGCGTGGATATTCACGATCCCCGCGTCGGCGATCGTCGCCGCGCTGGCCTATTGGGCGGTCACCCTGGTCAGGTAACGAGTTTCAACCCGACGATGCCGGCGACGATCAACCCTATCGACGTGAGCCGCAGCACGGTCGCAGGCTCGCCCAGCAGCACGATCCCGAGCAGGGCGGTTCCGACCGCGCCGATGCCGGTCCAGACCGCGTAGGCGGTGCCGATCGGCAGCGTTTTCAGCGCCAGACCGAGCAGAGCCACGCTGGCGGCCATGGCCGCAAGCGTCAGCACGGATGGGACAAGGCGTGTGAAACCCTCGGTGTATTTAAGACCTATCGCCCAGGCGATTTCCATCAGACCGGCAATGAACAACATGCCCCATGCCATCGCGGACCCTTTCTCCCAAAATAGGCAGGGTCGTCCCCGCGGATGCCAGCGCATTTTCAAGCGAAGTGGACAGGGTTCGCGGTAAGAAAATGCACCAGACCAAAAACTGGCTGGTGGAAGGTCGTCCTTCCGGTTCCTATATGGATCTGCACGACGCGGATCGCAATACAGTACGCCTGACCCCTTGATCCGGCCGATTTTCCCTGCCACACGCTCGCCCATGTCCGATATGTCCGATCTTGTGTCCCACCTTGCACTCCAGACCGACTCCCCGCCGTCGTCGCCGCTCTCGGCCGAGGTTGCGCGCCGGCGAACGTTCGCGATCATCTCGCATCCTGACGCCGGCAAGACCACGCTGACCGAAAAGCTGCTGCTGTTCGGCGGCGCCATCAACCTCGCTGGCCAGGTCAAGGCCAAGGGCGAGCGGCGCAACACCCGTTCCGACTGGATGAAGATCGAGCGCGAGCGCGGCATCTCGGTCGTGACCTCGGTGATGACCTTCGAGTTCGAGAACCTCGTGTTCAACCTGCTGGACACGCCGGGCCACGAGGATTTTTCGGAAGACACCTATCGCACGCTGACAGCCGTCGACTCCGCGGTCATGGTGATCGATGCCGCCAAGGGTATCGAGGCGCGGACGCGAAAACTGTTCGAGGTCTGCCGCCTGCGCGACATTCCGATCATCACCTTCATCAACAAGATGGATCGCGAGAGCCGCGATACCTTCGAATTGCTGGATGAGATCGAAAAGACGCTGGCGCTCGACACTACGCCGATGACCTGGCCTGTGGGTCGCGGCCGCGATTTTCTCGGCACTTACGATATCGCGACCGGCGGCATCCGGTTGTTGGAAGGTGGCGGCGCCAAGACCGGAGCCGCCGAGCAGATCGACATCGCCGATCTCGCCGCGCGGAATCCGAATCTCGACGTCGACGAAATCAGGGACGAATTGGCGTTGGCCACCGAGGCTTGCAAGCCGTTCGAATTGGAGGCCTTTCGCGAAGGACACCTGACGCCGGTGTATTTCGGCTCGGCGCTGCGCAATTTCGGCGTCGGCGATCTGCTCGAAGGTTTGGGAAAGTTCGCGCCGCCGCCGCGCGCACAGGAGTCGAACCTGCGCAAGGTCGAGGCCGATGAGTCGCGCATGACCGCGTTCGTGTTCAAGATCCAGGCGAACATGGACCCCAACCATCGCGATCGGATCGCCTTTGCACGGCTCTGTTCGGGCAAGCTGACGCGTGGCATGAAGGCGAAGCTGGTGCGCACCGGCAAGCCGATGCCGTTGTCGTCGCCGCAGTTCTTCTTCGCGCAGGATCGCGCCATCGCCGATCAGGCATTTGCCGGCGACGTGGTGGGCATTCCCAACCATGGCACCCTGCGGATCGGCGATACCCTGACCGAAGGCGAGGATGTCACCTTTGTCGGGGTGCCCTCGTTCGCGCCTGAAATCGTGCGTCGCGTGCGGCTGACCGACGCGATGAAAGCGAAGAAGCTGAAGGAAGCCCTGCAGCAGATGTCGGAAGAGGGCGTCGTTCAGGTGTTCCGACCGCGCGACGGCGCGCCTGCGCTTGTTGGCGTGGTCGGCATGCTGCAGCTCGACGTGCTGAAGGCACGACTTGACGCCGAATATTCGCTGCCGGTGGAATTCGAGGTCAGCGAATTCCAGCTCGCGCGCTGGATCTCTTCCGACGATCGCAGGAAACTCGATGCGTTCATCGCGGCCAATGGATCGGGCGTCGCTGACGACGTCGACGGCGATCCGGTGTTTCTGGCGAAGAACGAGTTCTACCTCGGCTACACGAAAGAGCGTGCCGAGGGCATTACGTTTTCGAGCGTCAAGGACGTGAAGAAGACGACGTAGCTTCAGCGGCAAACGTGATCGAGGATCCCCGTATGTCGCGTAGCGGCCATGGCGGCCGCTGAGGAGCCGGTCGCCATGGCCCCCGAGGGCGCTCTGACGCGATGTCGTTATGCCTTGCCGGGGTATTTGTATTCAGGCGCGGTTTTGAGTTGGGCCGCGCTGACATCCATCTTGGCATGCCATTTGTCGTTGCTCGCGTTGTAGCTGAGGTCGATCGCTGACGGCCTGACCGCGACGTAGTGGTCGCCGATCCCGAGGAAGCCGCCGACGCTGAGGACATAGCCCTTCACGTCACCGTTCGGATTGATCGCGATATCCTGAATCGTGCCGATATCCTTATTGTCGTGATTGTAGACATGGAGCCCGACGACTTTCGAACTCAGTTCGTCGCTCGATGGAATCGTCGCGAAGGTCGAGCCGTCGGACGTCATCGCCGTCTGGTGGATGTTGCTCTGTTGGACGGTATTCCCGCCGACGGTCGTGACTTCCTCCATCGAATTGGGCGTGATGAACATCGACACCGGATTGCCGGACGAATCCCGCGCATGGATATAGAACGAGCCGGGGACGATTTTGACATCGGAGAAGCCCGACTGGCTGAGATTGGTCAGCATCTCCTGTTGAATGTCGCCGTTTGTCACAGGCGCGTTGTCGTTGGTGGCCGCTTCTGCGATCGCGACGGACGAGACCGTGGCCAGCGCGACCGCGGCGACGACAAGTGTGTGTTTCATGTGAATCTCCTTGAATCTTGCCCCGCCTCGGCAGAACAATCGGCGGGCACGCATCGTCGTTCCGGCAAATCGCGAGATGAATGAAACTTAATTTCGGACGTTACGCGCGCGTGCTTTGGGCAGAAATGCTGCAGGCCGTGGCGGGAGCAGCTCCGTGCCGTCGGCCAGTGTTGCCTGGAAGCCCTCAAAAGTGATAGGTCGAAGCCGGCTTCCGGAGGACGGGCGATGGGACTTCTAGTGATGATCGCAGGTCTCGTGCTGTTCATCGGCACGCACCTGGTCACGACGCGGCGAGATTTGCGGGCGCGGCTGATCGCTACGCTGGGTGAAGGCGGCTACAAAGCCGTTTACGCGCTCATCTCCGCGGCCGGCCTCGCGTTGATCGTCTGGGGTTTTGCCCATTACCGCGCAACTGGCTGGATCGATATCTGGCACCCGCCCGCTGCGATGAAGCACGTGACCGAGGCGCTGATGTTGCCCGCGGTTATTCTGGTGGTCGCGTCCTATATCCGTGGCCGCATCTACGCGACGCTGAAACATCCGATGCTGGCGGGCGTCAAACTGTGGGCATTTGCGCATCTGCTGGCGAACGGCGATCTCGGCTCAATCATCCTGTTCGGATCGTTTCTGGCGTGGGCCGTGGTCGATCGCATTTCGCTCAAGCATCGGGCGGATGCCGGTGCGCCGCCGATCCCGGTCGACGGCGTTCGCAATGACGTGATCGCGGTTGTGGTGGGTCTTGTCGCCTATCTGGCGCTCGGCGGCCTGTTCCATCCCTATGTTATCGGCATTCCCGTTTTCGGAGCATAAATAAACATGTCAGTCCAGTCGACCATCCGGCGTAAGACCGCGCCCGACATTCGTGCCCGCAAGAACGGCGAGCCGATCGTGATGCTGACATCGTATCACGCGCACACGGCGACGCTGGTCGACCGTTACTGCGATGTGATTCTGGTGGGCGATAGCCTCGGCAACGTGATGCACGGTTTCGAGACCACGGTGCCCGTGACGCTGGAGATGATGATCCTGCAAGGGCGCGCCGTCATGCGCGGCTCGCAGCACGCGCTTGTCGTGGTGGACATGCCGTTTGGCTCTTACGAGGCCTCGAAGGAGCAGGCCTTCCACTCGGCCGCGCGCATCCTCAAGGAGACGCACTGCGGCGCGGTCAAACTCGAGGGCGGGGTCAAGATGGCGGAAACGATCGCGTTCCTCACCGAACGGGGGATTCCGGTGATGGCGCATATCGGTCTCACGCCGCAGTCGATCAATACGCTGGGGTCGTTCCGCGCGCAGGGACGCGATGAGGGAAGCTGGCAGCCGATCGAGGATGACGCCCGCGCTGTGGCGGAGGCCGGTGCATTTTCCATGGTGGTCGAGGCGGTGGCCGAGCCCCTGGCGCGGAAGATCACGGAGACGGTGGCGATCCCGACCATTGGCATCGGCGCCAGCGCTGCCTGCGACGGCCAGGTGCTTGTGCTCGAGGACATGCTCGGGCTGTCGCCGCGGGCGCCGAAATTCGTCCGGCGCTATGGCGAGCTTGGTCCCGCAATCGAGGCCGCGATTGAAGGCTACGCCCGCGATGTGCGCAGCCGCGCTTTTCCCGGTCCCGAACATGTTTACGGGATGAAGGCAAAGGTCTAAATCACCGATCTGAACCCGGCGTCCCCTGTCCCGTTGAATCCGGTCTTCCGGAGCGACAAGGCACAGGCGCGAAGACCAGGGGAAGGACGGAAACGATGGACTGGTCGAACTATCCCATTCCCGCCATGCGTCTGGAGCAACGTTTCGGCGACCGGGTGGTCCCCGTGTTCTGCGAGCGGCCGCACAATGTCTGGGCCATGGTCGCCGATGCCGTGACCCGCAATCCCGACGGCGAGGCGCTGGTCTGCGGAGCGACACGGATGACGTGGCGCGAGGTCGCGCAGACGTCGGCGCGGATCGGGACCGGCCTGAGAAGGCTCGGCCTTGCACCCGGCGATCGCATCGCATTTCTGCTCGGCAATCGTATCGAATTCGTGCTGGCGCTGTTCGGCGCGGCGCACGCCGGCCTCGTGGCGGTCTTGCTCGGCACGCGCCAGCAGACGCCCGAGATCGCTTACGTGCTCACCGACAGCGGCGCCAAGGCTCTGATCCATGAAGCGTCGCTTGCTGGGCGGCTGCCTGATGCGGATGACATGCCGGGCCTGCAGCACCGCATCGCTGTCGACGACGATACATCGATCTCCCAGTTCGCGTGCCTGATTGCCGACGAGCCGGCGCCGCCTGCCGACGTCGGTGAGGAGGAGACCGCGCTCATCATGTACACGTCCGGGACCACGGGCCGACCCAAGGGCGCGATGCTCGCGCATTGCAATATCATCCACTCCGCGATGATCTATGAAGCCTGCATGGCGCTGACGCCGGCGGATCGGTCGATCGCGGCGGTGCCTCTGGCGCATGTCACCGGCGTTGTCGCCAACATTATGTGCATGGTGCGCTGTGCCGGTGCGCTGATCATCGTCGCCGAGTTCAAGGCCGGCGAATACCTGAAAATCGCAGCGCGCGAACGGGCGACACAGACCATCATGGTGCCCGCGATGTATAACCTCTGCCTGCTGCAGGCCGATTTCGACTCACACGATCTGTCGGCGTGGCGGATCGGCGGTTACGGCGGCGCGCCGATGCCGGTGGCGACGATCGAGAAACTCGCCGAGACGATTCCGCAACTGAAGCTGATCAACGCCTACGGCGCGACCGAGACGTCGTCGCCCTCGACGATCATGCCGCCGGAACTGACGGCCGCGCATCTCGACAGCGTCGGCCTGCCGTGCCCTGGTGCTGATATCATCGTGGTCGATGCCGAAGGGCGCGAACTGCCGCGCGGGGAGATCGGCGAAATCTGGATTCACGGCGGATCGGTTATCAAGGGTTACTGGAATAATCCGAGGGCTACCGCCGAAAGCTTCACCGGGGGCTTCTGGCATTCCGGCGATCTCGGATCGATCGACGCGCAGAATTTTGTCCGCGTGTTCGATCGCCAGAAGGACATGATCAATCGCGGCGGGCTGAAGATTTATTCTGCCGAGGTCGAGTCCGTGTTGGCCGGACACCCGGCGGTGGTCGAGAGCGCGATCATCGCAAAGCCGTGCCCGGTGCTGGGCGAGCGGGTGCATGCGGTGGTGGTGCGGCGGGATGATGCGGTCGGCGAAGATGCGTTGCGTGCCTGGTGTGCGGCGCGGCTGTCGGATTACAAGGTCCCCGAGACAGTCGTATTCAGCACGGAGCCCTTGCCGCGCAATGCCAACGGCAAAGTCATGAAGCGCAAGCTGCGGGAGGACCTGGCGGCCCGATAACGCAAGGTCAGCGCGCCTGTCATGATGCTGAACCTGTTAACACTTTGATCGAGCTGACTTTGCCTTGCCAGCGCCATATCGGTAGGGTATCGCCGCGCAACGGTGGGGATGCGCTGGCGCCGAGCGCACCGCGTAAGTTATGCGGAACCGGGGACAGGATAGCATTAAGTGTCTGAATTATTTGATGAAGTTGACGATGAGCTGCGCCGTGAGCAGCTCAAGAAAATCTGGGACCGGTATTCGACTTTGATCGTCGCCGTGGCGGTGCTGATCATCGCAGGGGTTGGCGGGTGGCGCGGCTACGAATATTTTCAGGCCAAGAAGGCCGCCGCCGCTGGATCAGCCTTCGAGGCGGCGGTGACGCTGGCCGACCAGAAGAAGTATGCCGAGGCCGAAGCCGCCTTCACCAAGGTCGCTGCGACCGCTCCGGCCGGCTACCGTAATCTGGCGCGGCTCCGTGCCGCCGGGGAAGCCGCGCAGCAGGATCCGAAGGCAGCGGTCAAGCTCTATGACGGGATTTCGGCCGACAGTTCCGTCAGCAGCGAGGAGCGCGATCTCGCCCGCATCCGCGCCGCTGCGTTGCTGGTCGACACCGAAACCTACAACAACATGTTACAGCGGCTGGAATCGGCGACGACGCCTGCGTCCACCTTCCGCCACACCGCGCGCGAATTGCTTGCGTTGTCCGCCTGGCGTGCCAACGATGCGACAGCCGCCCGCAAGTGGCTTGATATGATCAGCGAGGATGGGCAGACCCCCGCCGGATTGCGCAGCCGTGCCGAAGCCTTGCAGGCCCTCTTGCCGCCCGTTGCCAAGAGCTGACGCGGGAGAAACAGAGATGCGCCGCTCGCAACGCCTGATCGCTTCCGCCGTGCTTGTCTCGCTATGCACCATTCTGGCCGGCTGCAGCAGCGGTATGGACGATTTCGATCCGACCACCATGTTCGATTTTCTCGATTCCAAGAAGAAACTGCCGGGCAAGCGCGAGCAGGTGTTTCCGGACGGCGTGCCGGGCATTGAGCAGGGCGTGCCCAAGGATCTCTACAAGAGCAACGTCGAGCGCGAGCAGCAGGAGCAGGCCGCGGCTGCGGCCGCTGCCGCCGCGACCCCCACGCCGGATGCCGCGGGAGCGAAAGAGGCCGCTGCCGGCAAGCCGGCCGCGACCGCCGCTGAAGTACGACCGGCCAGGCCGCCGAAGAAGAAAAAGCTCATTCATCGGCGCGCCACCTCCTTGCCCAAGGAGAAGCCCGCAGCGCAAGACCAGCAGGCCGCGCCTCAGCAGCAGCCGGCGCAGCAATCCCAGCCGGCGGCATCGCCGTTCCCGGCGCCATTGCCAAGCGGCAGCTTTTCGCGCTGATCGAGCCCGCGCAGACGGCTCTTGTTGACACGCCGTCCGTAAAGGGGGCACGGATCGTCGATGTCGTTCACGATTGCCATCATCGGCCGGCCCAACGTCGGCAAGTCGACGCTGTTCAACCGTCTGGTCGGACAGAAACTCGCGCTCGTCGACGACGAGCCGGGGGTGACGCGCGACCGCCGGGAAGGGCAGGCGCGGCTCGGGGATCTCGACTTCACCATCATCGACACCGCCGGCCTCGATGAGGGGCCTCGCGGATCGCTCACGGCGCGCATGCAGGAGCAGACCGAGACGGCTATCGCCGCCGCCGACGCGCTGATGTTCGTGTTCGATGCGCGGGTGGGGTTGACGCCCACCGACCGCTCGTTCGCGGACTTTGCCCGGCGCGCCAACAAGCCGGTGCTCCTGCTGGCCAACAAGAGCGAGGGCAGGCACGGCGAGGCCGGCGCGCTGGAATCCTACGCGCTCGGGCTCGGCGAGCCCATCGCCGTGTCCGCCGAGCATGGCGAGGGCATGGTCGATCTTTACGACGCGCTCCGCGACCTGATGCCGCCGCCTGCCGATGAGGACGCGGAGGACATCGATAGTGAGGAGGAGGACAACGATCCGCGGCGGCCCATTCGCGTGGCGGTTGTCGGCCGCCCGAATGCGGGCAAGTCCACGTTGATCAATCATCTGCTCGGTGAGGAACGTCTTCTCACGAGTCCGGAAGCGGGCACGACCCGCGACTCGATCGCGGTCGAACTCAACTGGAAGGGGCGGGACTTCCGCATCTTCGATACCGCCGGATTGCGCCGGCGGTCCCGGATCGAGGCGAAGCTCGAGAAGCTGTCGGTGGCCGATACGCTTCGCGCGGTGCGCTTCGCGGAAGTCGTGGTGTTGATGGTCGATGCGCAGAACCGCTTCGAGGAGCAGGACCTGCGCATCGCCGACCTGATCGAACGTGAAGGCCGCGCGCTGGTGATCGCCGTCAACAAGTGGGACCTGATGGATCGTCAACCGGCGCGGATCGGGGCGTTGCGCGCGGATGCCGATCATTGGCTGCCGCAGGTCAAGGGTGCGCCGGTCGTTGCCGTGTCAGGTTTGATGGGCGAGGGGATCGATCGCCTGATGACGGCGATTCAGGAGGCGTATGCGATCTGGAATCGGCGCATCCCGACCGCGGCGCTCAATCGCTGGTTCGAGCAGGCCGTCGCCGCCAATCCGCCGCCGGCAGTCTCCGGGCGGCGGCTGAAGCTGAACTACGTGACGCAGGCCAAGGCGCGGCCGCCGAGTTTCGTGGTGTTCTGTTCGCGGGCGGACGCCGTTCCGGACTCCTACCTGCGCTATCTCGTCAACAGCTTGCGGGAGGCCTTCGATCTGCCGGGGACGCCGGTCCGTATCACGCTACGCGAAAAGGCCAACCCGTTCGCGCACAAACGCAAGCGAAAATCATGACGGCCGATCCGGCGTCTGGCGCAGCGGCAGAACCGATTGTCGACGCGCGCCGTCCAGCCGCGTTCGCCTTCATCTTCGTCACCATCCTGCTCGACATGCTTGCGCTCGGCATGATCATGCCGATCTTGCCAAAACTCGTGGAGAGCTTCGTCAGCAATGACACGGCGACGGCGGCCCGCATCTTCGGCCTGTTCGGCACGGCCTGGGCGCTGATGCAATTTTTCTTCTCGCCAATTCTTGGCGCGCTGTCGGACCGGTTCGGCCGCCGGCCGGTGGTGCTGTTGTCGAACTTCGGTCTTGCTTGCGACTACGTGCTGATGGCGCTGGCGCCGTCGCTGATCTGGTTGTTCGTCGGACGCGTGATCTCCGGCATCACGTCCGCGAGTATCTCGACGTCGTTCGCTTACATTGCCGACATCACGCCCCCGGAGCGGCGCGCTGCCGTGTTCGGCAAGGTTGGCGCGGCTTTCGGCGCGGGGTTCATTCTTGGGCCGGCGCTCGGCGGTCTTCTGGGCAATGCCGATCCGCGTCTGCCGTTCTGGGTCGCAGCGGGATTGAGTTTCGCCAACGCGGTGTACGGCTTGCTGATCCTGCCGGAGTCATTGCCAAAAGACCGGCGTTCGCCGTTTCACTGGCGGAACGCCAACCCGGTCGGCGCACTCCGGCTGCTCGCTTCGGATGCGGCTCTGGCCGGTCTGTCGGTGGTCAACTTCATCGCGCAGGTGGCCCATGTGGTGCTGCCGTCCACTTTCGTGCTGTATGCGACCTATCGTTACGGCTGGACGGAACGCACGGTCGGCCTGACGCTCGCGATGGTCGGCGTCTGCTCCATGATCGTGCAGGGCGTCGCGGTTGGCCCGATCGTCGCGCGTTTCGGCGAGCGGCGGACGCTGCTGATGGGATTGGCCTTCGGTGCGGCCGGCTTTCTGGTGTTCGGCCTGGCATCGACCGGGCCCCGATTCTGGCTCGGCATTCCCTTGACGACGTTGTGGGGCATTGCCGGCGCCGCCACACAGGCGTTGATGACGCATCGTATTGCACCAGAGCGGCAGGGGCAGTTGCAGGGTGCGGTGAACAGCGTCCAGAGCGTGGCGCAACTTGCGGGCCCGTTCCTGTTCACACTGACCTTCGCTCACTTCATCGACAAGAATGCGTCGCTGCTGCTGCCCGGTGCGCCATTCATCCTGGCCTCGACGCTTCTGGTCGTGGCGTTCGTCATCGCGCTGCCGGTGATGACTGCAATGCGGCGGGGCGCCGCCGCCGTTGTCCAGGCATCGGCCACAGCGCGGCTCAGTGATTTGCCGCGCTGAGTGCCAGTGTCGCAGTCGTGTTATTGCTCCTCGGCCGATGTCGGCCGGGGGCCGGCCGGGCGAACCCGGCCGGTGGAGATATCACTTTTTCACAAGAGAGCAGTCGGTGACGGGCTGTGCCGCGTCCTCCGGCGAGATGGTAGCTATGGTCTTGTAGTAATCCCACGGCCCCTTCGATTCTTCGGGCTTTTTCACCTCGAAGAGGTAGGCCTTGACCATCCGGCGACCGTCCGCGCGAAGCGGCGCGTTGCCGAACAGCGGATCGACGGCGGGAATCTCCTTCATCTTGGCGACCACCTTGGCGCCATCGTGCGGATTGCCGCCGAGGGCTTCCAGTGCCTTCAGATAGTGCAGCACGGCAGCATAGTTGCCGGCCTGCGTCATCGAAGGCATCTGATGTTTGTTGGCACGCGCAGCGAAACGCTTCGACCAGGCGCGGGTCTGATCGTTCATGTCCCAGTAGAACGATTCCGTAAACGACAGACCTTGCGCGGTTTTGAGGCCGAGCGCGTGGACGTCGTTGATGAACAGCAGCAGCGCCGCGAGTTTCTGTCCGTGAGCGACGATGCCGAATTCGGCCGCCTGCTTGATCGCGTTGTCGGTATCGCCGCCGGCGTTGGCAAGGCCGATCACGTTGGCTTTCGACGCCTGGGCCTGCAGCAGGAACGAGGAGAAATCAGCCGTGTTGATCGGATGCTTGACGTCGCCCAGAACCTTGCCACCGCTTGCGGTGACGACCGCGGAGGTGTCGCGCTCCAACGCATGGCCGAATGCATAGTCGGAGGTCAGGAAGAACCAGCTCGTGCCGGGCTTGGTCAATGCCTGGCCGGTCCCGTGCGCGAGCATATAGGTGTCATATGTGAAGGATACCGTATTCGGCGAGCAGGCCTTGCCAGTCAGATCAGCACTCGCCGCGCCCGAATTGAGCAGCACAGCGTTCTTCTCCCGCACGACATTGCTGACGGCCAACGCGACGCCGGAGTTCGGCGTATCGGCGATCGCGTCCACCTTGTCGGTGTCGATCCATTTGCGCGTGATGTTGACGCCGACGTCTGGCTTGTTCTGATGATCGCCGCTCAAGACCTCGATCTTCCAGCCTTTCTTCAGCAGGCCGGAATCCTCGACCGCCATATTGACGGCGACGACCGAGTTGGGGCCGCCGATATCGGCGTAAAGACTCGACATGTCGTTGAGGACGCCGATCTTGACCGTCTTGTCCATCGCAAGCGCAGGCGTTGTCAGCGCGATCGCCATGGCGACGCCCGCCAGCAGGTGGGAACGCAAGGTAGATTTGAATATCACTGGGTGTCTCCCGGATTGAGGCAAGGCAATATCGTCTTCCGCGACTTTTGCATTTTGCCGGATTGGTCGAACCGCGATCACGTCTCTCGCCGGGCAGGCGGGGACGTGTGGGTCCAATGTCAGCCTAGCACCGTCTCCATGCGCTTCCTACGAAGGAGGCGCGTGACAGCGTCCATGTGCATTGACCAATTCGTCTAAGACGGAGGGCGGTAACCCTAATGCGATCGTGTCCAGGTCGCCGATTTGCAGAACACGCCCATCACGCAGCCGGCGGTGGTCAGCGTGTTTCCGGAAAGGGTCATCTTGCCCGAATAGGTCTTGCCGTCCTCAGGATTGAAGGCGCTCCCGGACCACGTATCAGGCCCGGCCGGCTTCATGTCGAAAAAGACGCGTTGACCCACTTTGGCCTTGGAGTCCGCGCCGGGCTTGAGCCATGAGATGCTGCCGCAGATGGCATCGCCGCAGCGGCTGAACGTGACCTTCGACGCGCCGGTGTCGCGCAACCACGTGCCGGAGAGGTCGCCGGCGAGGGCCGGGTCCGCGATCATCACCGCCAAGCCAAGCCATCCGGGTATCATCAAGCGTCGTATCATGCCGACCTCCGGACCTGTCAGGAAATATACCGCAGACGGTAAAGAAGGTCATCGATGCGGTGAGCGTCAATGACCTTTTCGCGAAAATGATGACCGGCCCGCGCTATCGGCGGCGTGGCTGCCTGAAGCATCCTTAGCGCAGCGTGTCGGACACCAGCTTGAATTTCTGGATGCGCTTTCCGGTATCGACCTCGGCGGTATAGACGTTGCCCTTGTTGTCGATCGCCATGGCGTGAATCCAGTGAAACTGTCCGGCATTGCGGCCGTTGCGGCCGAAGCGGCCGACCACGCTGCCATCGTCGCGCTTCAGGATGCGGATTTCGTTGTTCTCGCCATCAGCGCTCAGCAGATAGGTCTGCTTCGGATCGGGCCAGATCGCGACATCCCAGACTGCGCCGTTGCCGAGCGTGCTTTTGTCATAGAACCACTCTTTCACGAAGGTCCCGTCGGTCTTGAACACCTGGATGCGATCATTGACGCGGTCGCAGACATATACGAGCCCGTCGTGGCTCACTTTCACGCAGTGCACGGGATTGCCGAACTGTTGCGAGACGGCGGCCTTCGGATCGTAGGGCGGCTGCTTGTCGTCGCTCGGCTTGTGGCCGTAAGCGCCCCAGTAACGCTTGAAGGCGAGGGTGTCGGCATCGAACACGATGACGCGGTGGTTGGCGTAACCGTCGGCGACGTAGAGTTCGCGCTTCGCCTCATCGACGAATGTTTCCGCCGGGCGGCCGAGGCTCGTGGTGTCGTTGCTGCCCTTGATCGGTCCGATTCCGCCGATCTGGCCGACATACTTTCCGTCGGTCGTGAATTTCAGCACGACGCCGTCGGTCGGCGCATTGCCGGTGAGCCAGACGAATCCCTTGTCGTCGACCTCGATGCCATGCTCGTTGCCGACCCAGGTATAGCCGTCGCCGGGACCGCCCCATGAGCGCAGCAGGTTGCCGTCCGCATCGAATTCCAGCACCGGCGGAGCAGGGACGCAGCATTTCGAGCGCGGCGGCGTGAGCGCCGCGCCTTTCTCATCGTCGGTCAGCGTGCGCGGCCGCTGGAAGACCCAGATGTGGCCATCCTTGTCCGTCGTGATGCCGCCGACCTGACCGAGGATCCAGTCGTGCGGTAGCGGTTTGGGCCAGGACGCATCGACTTCGAATTTCGGGACGTCGCCGGCGTGAGCCGGGCTTGCGGCAACCACGGCCGCCCCAAGGACGAGAGCGAGAACACCTCCGCACATGCGCATGCCGAGCATTGCAACCTCCCTTGTTTTTCACGCGGGTTCTGCCCCGCTTTTGAGGAAGTGAATAGCGCAGTCTTCGGCAAGTCAATCGCCCCGGCGCGCAGCACCCATGCGCCCGCGGTCAGACCGATGGCGCGCGGAAGGTCAGCAGCGTCCGGCTCTTGTAGTCGTAGAGCTTCCCGGTTTCCTGCCATGACGGCTGGCACATCGGCATGATGAATTCCGCAACCTGTTCGGGCGTGTCGAGGGTCATGGGATCCTCGCCCGGGAATACGGTGGCGCGCATCCGCGTGCGGACGGGCCCGGGGCTGAACAGGTTGACGCGGATCAGCGTGGTGGCGGTCTCGTTCGCCCAGGTGCGCACCAGCGTATCCAGCGCGGCTTTCGATGCGCCGTAAGGCCCGCGATAGGCGTCGGCCTTGCTCGCCGCGCCCGAGGTAATGAAGACGGCGCGGCCCGCATCGGAGCGCCGCAGCAACGGCTCCATGCAACGGATGAGCTGGAAGTTCGCGGTAACATTGATCGCTATCACGTCCTGCCACGGCTTGAGGTCGATATGGCCGAGCGGGGACGAGGGACCGGCGATGCCGGCATTGCCGATGAGGATATCGAGCTTGCCGTGGCGCTCGTTCAGCGCGGCGCCGAGCCGGGCGATGCCATCGTAGTCGGTGAGACTGAGCGGGACCAGCGTCGCGCTGCCGCCGTCCTTGCGGATGTCGTCGTCAAGCTCCTCGAGGCCGCCCTGGGTGCGCGCCACCGCGATCACATGCGCGCCGGCTTTTGCCAGCGCCCGCGCGGTCGCGTAACCGATGCCTCGAGAAGCGCCGGTGACGAGAGCAATGCGGGAGGTGAGGGGTTTTGTCATGGATGGAGTGCTTTATGCTAGGATCGGAACGGAGTTTTGAGGCGTTATGCCTGAATTATCTCGCGAAGCCAAAGGGCAATGGCGGCCGATGTCGGAGGCCGACCTGTCCGACGTGCTGGCCATTGCAGGCGAGGTCCATCCGGCCTTTCCGGAGGACGCGGAGGTGTTCGCGGAACGGCTCCGGCTCTACCCGGCCGGGTGCCTCGCTTTCAGCACGAACGACGGCGTCGCCGGCTATGTCGTCAGCCATCCGTGGCGCGCCAAGGATCCTCCGGCCCTGAATTCCAGGCTGGGCGAATTGCCGAGCCGGCCGGAGACCTACTACATCCACGACATTGCGCTGCTGCCTGAATTGCACGGCAGCGGCGCGGCGGCGCTGGCGGTCGCGCTGCTTTTGGCGCGGGCGGGCCGGGAAAAACTCGCCACCGCGTCACTGGTGGCAGTGAACGACTCGGCGAGTTTTTGGGAGCGGCACGGCTTCCGCAAGATCATGTCCGATAAAATCGTCGATGCCATGCTCGTGCGCAAGCTGCGAGGCTACGGCAGCGCGGCAACCTTCATGGTGCGGCAGCTTTAGTCAACGACGGGCGCCCTGCCGGTTCGACAGAGCGTGCAGCCGCTACGCCATCGGGCACCTAGCTCGCCTCCGCCAGCAGCGACAGTTGATGCGGCTGCGGCTCGACCTCGGTTTGATCGGTGAGATGAGTGGGATAGGCGCCGGTGAAGCAATGGTCGGCGTATTTCGGATTGGCGGGGTCGCGGCCGGGCTCGCCCATGGCGCGATACATGCCGTCGATGGAGAGGAACGCCAGCGAATCCGCGCCGATGATCTCGCGCATCTGTTCGAGGCTGTGAGTCGCGGCGAGCAGGCCGCCGCGGTCCGGCAGGTCGATGCCGTAGTAGTCGGGATGGATGATCGGCGGCGAGGCGAGGCGGAAGTGGACTTCCTTGGCGCCGCCGTCGCGCATCATGCGCACGATCTTCTTCGAGGTGGTGCCGCGCACCAGCGAGTCGTCGATCAGGATGATGCGCTTGCCCTCGATGGCGGCGCGGTTGGCCGAATGCTTCATGCGCACGCCGAGCTCGCGAATGCTCTGGCTCGGCTGGATGAACGTGCGGCCGACATAGTGGTTGCGGATAATGCCGAGTTCGAAAGGCACGCCGGAGAACTGGCTGTAGCCGATCGCGGCCGGCACGCCCGAGTCGGGTACCGGGACCACGACATCGACGTCGGCGTGGCTTTCACGCGCAAGCTGCGCGCCGAACGCCTTGCGGACCTCGTAAACCGAGCGGCCGCCGACGATCGAATCCGGCCGCGCGAAGTAGATGTATTCGAAGATGCACGGCCGTGGCGGCATCGGCGGGAACGGCTTGTGGATTTCGGTCTCGATGTGCTCGCCCTTGCGGTCGAACACGATGATCTCGCCGGGCTCGATGTCGCGGACGTATTTGGCCCCGATGATGTCGAGCGCGCAGGTTTCCGACGCGAGAATCGGAGAACCGTCGAGTTCACCGAGAACGAGCGGGCGGATACCACGGGGGTCGCGGGCGCCGATCAGCTTCTTGTTGGTCAGGCACACCAGCGCATAGGCGCCTTCGATCGTGCGCAGCGCTTCGATATAGCGTTCGATGAAGCGGCTGCGCCTGGACTGCGCGACCAGATGCAGGATCACCTCGGTGTCGGTGGTGGACTGCATCATGGCGCCGTGGCGCACGAGTTCGCGGCGGAGCGTCAGACCGTTGGTGAGATTGCCGTTATGGGCGACGGCGAAGCCGCCGGCATTGAGCTCGGCGAACAGCGGCTGCACGTTGCGCAGGATGGTGCCGCCGGTGGTGGAATAGCGGGTGTGGCCGACCGCTGCGTTGCCGGGCAGGCGTTCGATCACCTCGCGGCGGGAGAAGGTGTCGCCGACAAGCCCGAGCCGGCGTTCCGAATGAAAGCGCTGGCCGTCGAAGGAGACGATGCCGGCGGCCTCCTGACCGCGATGCTGCAAGGCGTGAAGCCCGAGGGCGGTGATGGCGGCAGCGTCGGGGTGGCCGAAGATGCCGAACACGCCGCACTCTTCGCGGAGCGTATCGCCGTCGAGGTCGAGATCCAGGTCCGTCTCGGATGAGGGGCTTTGCATCTCGTCCATCGCGCCTCGCTTTCCGGGAGCCCTAGCGGGTCGCCGGTTTGCCGTCGATCAGCTTTTTCAGGCTGTCGCGGGCAGGTTTCGAATAGCCTTCGCTTCCGGCTCCGGGGGAAGCCGGTTCCGTGTCGGATTGCTCCTCGTCGGGCTTATTCTTCTTGAACTTCTTCAAGATGGTGTTCTCGGGATCATCAGGCAAGAGCGCCATCAGCCAGTCGCCGGTCGATCTCAGCACTGTCAGGGACTTGGCGTTGGTGACCCAGTCCGGCCGTTGCTTTTCGGGAACCAGCCAGGTGAAGAACAGAAACGCCACCACCACGATCAGGAGGCCGCGCGCCAGCCCGAACAGGAAGCCGAGGGTGCGGTCGAGCGCGCCGATCCGGGAATCGAGGATCATGTCGGAAATGCGCGTTGTGATGATCGAGACGACGATCAACGTACCGATAAAGACGCCGCCGATGACGACGGCGGTGGCAACGGTATCGTTGTTGAAATAGGTCTTGGCGGTCGGGAGCAGCTTCTGGAACGAATAGAGCGTGACCAGCGCCGCGATGCCCCACGAGGCGATCGACAGGATTTCGCGCATGAACCCGCGGATCATCGCGAGCAGGCCCGAAATCAACATCACTCCGAGCAGGACGAGATCGAGGATGGTTATCGGCATCGGCTGGTCAGGTCCGCTCGTCTATCTCAAAACCCCGAATCGGCGTCGTGCCGCCAATCCACCTGACGGTGATATGACACGTCCCGCAAGGCCGGGAAACCGCCCGCGCGCCTCTCACCACACCATTGTTCCCGAGTCTTAACAGTCCGTGTTCAGCGCCGGGGACAGAGGTGGCCGTTGTATAGCGGCGAGCGGCGAGGAGGTCACCCTGCTTTAGCTGTCCTGGCGACGGAATCGGGGCGGTGTGGCATTTTTCTCCGGATCATTTCCCTTGTTGCCGCCATCGCCGCCGCCCTTGGCGGGACGGCCCTGTCCGCGGGCAGCGATATCCGCCACGAGCGTAGTCAGCCCGCCGACCGGACTGAGCGACAGGCCACTATCGCCGCCGATGTCCCCCCGTGCCGATTCCGGCAGGACGGCGCGGCCGAAACCCAGTTTCGCCGCCTCCTTGAGCCGGGCCGAGGTCTGCGCCACCGGCCGCACGGCGCCGGACAGCGAAATCTCACCAAAGTAAACCGCGTCGGTCGGAAGCTGCGCATGGGTCAGCGAAGAGACCAGCGCGGCCGCGGCGGCAAGGTCTGCAGCCGGTTCGTTGATGCGCAGGCCGCCGGCGACGTTGAGATAGACGTCGTGACCCGACAGCTTGACCCCGCAGTGGGCCTCGAGCACCGCGAGCACCATCGAGAGGCGACTGGGATCCCATCCCACCACGGCGCGGCGTGGGGTCCCGAGCGAGGTTGGAGCCACCAGCGCCTGCAATTCGACCAGGACGGGACGGGTGCCTTCGATGCCCGCAAAGACGGCGGTGCCGGGACTGCCGAGATCGCGTTCCGACAGGAACAGCTCAGACGGATTGGACACTTCGCGCAGGCCGAGGCCCGTCATCTCGAACACCCCGATCTCGTCGGTCGGCCCGAACCGGTTCTTCACCGCGCGCAACACGCGGAACTGCTGCGAGCCTTCGCCCTCGAACGACAGCACGGCGTCCACCATGTGCTCGACCACGCGCGGACCTGCGATCTGCCCGTCCTTGGTGACGTGGCCGACCAGGATCAACGCCGCGCCGGACCTTTTGGCAAAGCGGATCAACGCCTGCGCCGAGGCACGCACTTGCGTCACCGTTCCCGGTGCGGATTCCACCGTGTCGGTCCACATGGTCTGGATCGAGTCGATCACCACGAGGCGCGGTACCGCGCCTTCCGACAGGGTGGCGACGATGTCCTCGACCGAGGTCTCGGCGGCGAGTTGGACGGGCGCGTTGGCGAGACCAAGCCGCTCGGCCCGCAGCCGCACCTGCGCCACCGCTTCCTCGCCCGAGATATAGACAGCGCGATGCCCCGCACGGGCCAGCATGCTGGTCGCCTGCGTCAGTAATGTCGACTTGCCGATGCCGGGATCGCCGCCGACGAGCAGCACCGAGCCGCGGACAAAACCACCACCGGTGACGCGGTCGAGCTCCGCCATGCCCGAGGAGAGGCGGGGCGCGTCTTCCGTCTTGCCGGTTAGCGTCTCCAGCGTGAACAGCCGGCCCTTGCGTTTCGACCGCACGCTGACGGGCATGGTGGTTGCGCCCGTCGTATCCTCCTCCGCCAGCGTATTCCACTCGCCGCAGGCGTCGCACTTGCCCTGCCAGCGGTTATACGCCGCGCCGCAGGTCTGGCAGACGAAGGAAAGGGCGGATTTAGCCATGGATTTCAACGACTCTCAGGCGTGCAGCGCATTCCATAGCATGGATAGCCCCGCCGCGAGCATGATGGCGTCCATCACGACCCGGAACAGCCCCGGATCGAGTTTGAGCAGAAACGGTTTTGCGATGAACGAGCCGATCATCAGCGACGATCCCGCAATCAGGCCCTTGAGGCCGACATCCCAGGTCAGCGCGCCGAACCGTTCAAAAGTGACCGATTTGCTGAAGTAGAGCCCGAGCGAACTCGCGGCCTCCGTGGCGATGAAGGCACCTTTGCTCAGGCCGTAGAACATGAACAGCGGTACGCTCAACGGTCCGGTGGAAACGACGATGCCGGTGAGGAATCCAATCAGCGCGCCACCAAGGGCGAGGTGCCATCGCGACAGCTTGAACTTATGGCGGGCGAGCCAGTGTCGCACCGGCACCATCGCGATCAGGAACAGGCCGATGCTGATATCCACGGCACGGGACGGCAGCACCAGCAGCGTGCGCGCGCCGAGCGCCGCAGCCGGGATGCCGGTGATCGAATAGGCGGCGCAGGCACGCCAGTCCACCTCGCGCCACCAGGCCAGGATACGCGAGAGATTGGCCATGACAGCGGCCACCGCCATGATCGGCACGGCCTGTTTGGGGCCGAATTCATAGACCAGCACCGGCACCAGCATGATCGACGAGCCGGTGCCGACAATGCCGCTGATGGTGCCGGCGACCAGGCCGACGGCGAGGACGAAAAGATAGTTCAAGGAAATGGCTCGATGATTCGCAGGTGCGACAGGCCGGCGAGCCTAGCAACTTTCGGCTGGAAGGGGCGGATTGATCGCGTTGCGCGACCGCCGCAATGGCGGCCACGCTCAAATCGCGATCGACGAGGAACTCGACAAGGTCTCCACACCGCCGCCCTTGTAGATGCGCTTGTAGCGGTTGCCGAGCGACGTCAGCACTTCGTAGCCGATGGTGCCGAAGTGATGGGCGAGTTCGTCCACCGTGATGCCTTCGCCGATCAGGGTCGCCCATTGGCCGCGGCGGACCGTTTTCGGCGGGAGGTCCGTGACGTCGATGGCCATCAGGTCCATCGAGATGCGGCCTGCGACCGGACAGCGCGCGCCTGCCACGATCGCTTCCGCGCCGCGGGTGCCGTCGTTGCTGCCGGCGGCGCGGAAATAGCCGTCGGCGTAGCCGGCGGAGACGATGGCAAGCCGGGTTTGCCGGCGCGCCGTCCATGTCGCGCCGTATCCGACGCTTTCCCCGCGCTCGATATTGCGAGTCTGGACGATGCGGGCCTTGAGTTCGACCACCGGCTGCATCGGGTTGTCGGCTTCGGGCGTCGGATTGACGCCATAAAGGGCGGCGCCGGGACGCACCAAATCGAACTGGAATTGTGGCCCGAGATAGATGCCGGACGAGTTCGCCAGCGACGCGGACACGCCGGAGAACAAGCTGGCGATCTCCCGGAACGCGTTCATCTGCCGCGCGTTCAGCGGGTGATTCAGCATTTCGGCGCAGGCAAGATGGCTCATCACCAGCGTAATGCCGTGGTCGCCGGCATTGATGCGGGGGATGATGCCTTGTGCTTCGTTCAGGGTGAGACCGAGTCGGTTCATGCCGGTGTCGATATGGACCGCTGCGCCGCCTGACCAGCCCGAACGGCGACAGAACACGTCCCATTCCGCGAGTTCGTTGAGATCGCCGATGACCGGCCGGCAGTTGATCTCCGCGAAGGCGTTGCCGCTGTTCTGGAAGAAGCCGTCGAGCACATAGATATCGGCCGCAGGTGCCGCGGTGCGTGCCACGCGGGCTTCATCGAGGGTGGCGACGAAAAAGGTCTTGCAGCCTGCGGCCGCGAGCGCGCGCGCCACCGGATCGATGCCGCAGCCGTAGGCGTCGGCCTTGACCACGGCCGCGCATTCCGCCGGCACGGCCGTCTTCTCGAGCTTGCGCCAGTTGGCGACGAGCGCATCGAGGTCGATGGTGAGAACGCCGGTCGATGTCACAGTCGCTGCCGCGAAGGCGGCTGCGGCATTGGCTTCGGGTGACAGCAGGCTGGAGACCGCTTTGGGGTCGGGAACAGGAGTCATGCCGCATCCTATGCACGGCGCGACAAGGGTTCAACCGCACGCCGCTACATGCGATCGGGCAGATGTCCGTCCTGCGCAAGGTCGCTGAAGCGGGTGAACTGGCCTTCGAAGTGCAAGTTAACGGTGCCGGTCGGGCCGTGACGCTGCTTGGCGACGATGACTTCCGCCTTGCCGTGGGCGAGTTCCATCTCGGTCTGCCATTTCTCGTGTTCCGGCGTGCCGATGCGCGGCTCCTTGTTCTGAAGGTAGTACTCCTCGCGGAACACGAACATCACCACGTCGGCGTCCTGTTCGATCGAACCGGATTCCCGGAGGTCGGCCAGTTGCGGGCGCTTGTCGTCGCGGCTTTCGACCTGACGCGAGAGCTGCGACAGTGCGATGATCGGAATATTCAGTTCCTTGGCGAGCGCCTTGAGGCTGGTGGTGATTTCGGTGACTTCCTGCACGCGGTTATCGGAGCGTCGCCCCGAACCTTGCAGAAGCTGGATATAATCCACCATCAGCACGTCGAGGCCGCGCTGACGCTTGAGGCGCCGCGCGCGCGCCGTGAGTTGCGAGATCGAGAGGCCGCCGGTTTCGTCGACAAAGAGCGGGAGGTGCTCCAGCTCGATGGTGTAGTCGCGAATCTTGTCAAATTCCGATTGCGTGATGCCGCCGCGCCGGATCGTACTCGACGCGATGCCGGTCTGTTCGGCGAGAATACGGGTCGCGAGCTGCTCCGCCGACATTTCGCAGGAGAAAAAGCCGACGATGCCGCCGTTGACGGTCTTCATCGTGCCGTCGGCCTGCAGTTCGCCGGTGTAGGCCCGGGCGATGTTGTAGGCGATGTTGGTGGCGAGCGCGGTTTTGCCCATGCCGGGGCGGCCGGCGAGCACCACAAGATCGGAGCGTTGCAGCCCGCCCATCCGGTTGTCGAGCTCACGCAGGCCGGTCGCGATGCCTGACAGCTTTCCATCGCGCTGATAGGCGTTGGCCGCCATATCGAGCGCAATCTTCATCGCCTGCGAGAATTTCTGGAAACCGCCGTCGTAGCGGCCCGCTTCGGCCAGTTCGTAGAGCTTTCGCTCGGCGTCCTCAATCTGTGCGCGTGGCGCGAAATCGACCGGCGCGTCATAAGCGACGTTGACCATGTCCTCGCCGATATTGATGAGGTCGCGGCGGAGTGAAAGTTCGTAGACCGTCCGCCCGTAGTCGTGGGCGTTGATGATCGTGGTGGCCTCGGCGGCGAGACGCGCCAGGTACTGGCCGACCGTCATGCCGCCAATGTCGGTCTCGGCGGGCACGAAGGTTTTCAGCGTCACCGGCGTCGCGATCTTGCCGGCGCGGATCAGGCTCCCGGCGGTTTCATAGATCGTTTGATGGATCGGTTCGAAAAAATGTTTCGGCTCGAGAAAATCCGAGACCCGGTAGAAGGCGTCGTTGTTGACCAGAATGGCGCCGAGGAGGCTCTGCTCCGCTTCGATATTGTGTGGCGCGCTGCGGTAGGCGGGTGTGGCCGCATCGGGCGCAAGTTTCAGAATATTTGAATCGAAAGCGGCCATGGCTCTTCGTGACCTGTGTGGCTCCGGATTTTGTCGGATACGGGGCACGCCATAAAGCTCCGGTCCGGCCGGTGGCGAAAGCGATGCCTTGCCCCTTATGCCCGATTCCCACACGCCGTCCGGACGAAAATTCGCGGCAGCGGGGATGTCGCTTGACGACCTTCGGCGCGGCCTTGCCGCCAAGTTGCCGACCGTTGGAAAAAGTCCCGCGCTTTCAATGAACCTCGCTGTCGGATCGAGCGACTCACGGATGTGAGGCGGCCATGCGGCGGTCCATGCTTCGTGCCGATCTGGTTTGCGATCTGGAACCGAACGGCGAACGGATCGTTATCGGTTGACGGCAAGGCAGGACGCATCAAGGTGATTGAACAGCAGGCACAATGGCGATCAGGGGCGGGTGAGCGGGCTTGGCTGTCGCTCCTCGTCGAGACGCTTGAGCGGCTGTCCGATCTAAGGGAACGCCGAATTGCGTGCGATCCCGAGGTGGTGCTTGCCGCCGAGGCGCACCTCAGGCATGCCGCTTATCCGGCGCCGCTGCCGCCATCGCATTTCAGCCTGCGCAACTGACGATATCGTTCATTTCTTCACGTGTCGCGGACGGCGTGAGACGGCTATTCGCCCGCGATTTGGAGGCGCGGACGCTGGCCGCGCTCGATGCCGCGCAGCTTCGCTTCCCCGCGCGCGATGTAATCTCTCGTCATTGGCACGATGCCTTGCCGCTTCGTGATCTGGATCTGGAAATTCATCAGGTTCTGCTTCCGGAACGACATTTCCGAAGAGGCGAGATAGAACTCCCACATCCTTGCGAAGCGCTCGTCGTACAGACGCACAGCTTCCTCGCGCCGTGCCATGAACCGCTCGCGCCAGGCCTTCAAGGTCTCCGCGTAGTGCAGCCGCAAAATTTCGATGTCGCACACCAGCAGGCCCGCACGCTCGATCGCCGGGAGCACTTCGGACAGTGCGGGGATGTAGCCGCCGGGGAAGATATACTTGGCGATCCAGGGATTGGTGATCCCAGGTCCCTCCGAGCGTCCGATCGAGTGCAGCAGCATGACGCCATCCGCATCGAGGAGTTCAGCGCAGCGCTTGAAGAATGTGTCGTAATGGTCGACACCCACATGCTCGAACATGCCCACCGAAACGATGCGGTCGAACGGTCCGGGAACGTCGCGATAATCCTGCAGCAGGAATTTGACCGAGGAGGTCAGGTCCTTCTCGATGGCGCGCGCGTTCGAGACCTGCAGTTGCTCGGTGGACAGGGTCACGCCGGTGACTTTGGCTCCGGTCGTCTCCGCAAGATAGAGACCGAGGCCGCCCCAGCCGGAGCCGATATCGAGCACGCTCTGACCGCGCTCGACCAGCAGTTTGGCGGCGATATGCCGCTTCTTGGCCAGTTGGGCGTCATCGAGGCTGGTGTCGGGAGTCTCGAAATAGGCGCAGCTATATTGCTTGTCGGCATCCAGGAACAGCGAGTAGAGCCGTCCGTCGAGATCGTAGTGATGTGCGACATTGTCGCGCGATCGCGACCGCGGATTAAACTGCTGGATATTGCGGATGAGGTAGCGCAGCCACCATTGCAGCTTGGCCCAGCGCGGCACGGCATCCGGTTGATCGAGGACGATCGACAGGAAGTCGGCGATCGTGCCCCGTTCGACCACGAGCGTGCCGTTCATGAAGGTCTCGCCAAGCGCGAGTTCAGGGTCGAGAAGGAGTTGTCGTTCGGCAGCTTTCGAGGTCACCCGGATGTGAACCGGCTCGCCGGTGCCATCACCGCAGTAAAAGGTTGTACCGGCCGCAGTGGTGAACGTAATTGAGCCACGCTTTACGAACCGATCGAGAAAAAACCGCAACAGACGGTCCATCGCAACCACCCTTGAACAATCGCAAACATCCCGGCTTGGAGCGTTCGCTCTCTGTGTCCCCCGGGGTGAAACTGTCCTGACTTTATAGCCATGAGGATAGTCGCGGACGGATCGGTTGGCCAGTACCCAGACTGCAGGGCCGATATCCGAATTGTTCCCATCACACGCTTGCGCGCTTCCATTCGCAATACAATCGGCTAATAAGGTGTGCGCCGCGGTAGCGGTGATTTCCGCACCCTGGAGGAGAGAATGTTAAGCCGACCGCTCAGTTTAGCGACGGTGGTGCTTCTGGCCGGCTGGTTCGCGACGCCGCCGGCGGAGGCGCAGAATCTCGAGGCTGGCAAGAGCCCATCGCAGATTTTTGCCGCCACCTGCACGGCGTGCCACAAGGGCGCGCGCGGTTTGGTGAAGTCGGTTTCTCCGGGATCTTTGCCGGGATTTCTGCGCCAGCACTACACAACCAGCCCTGCCATGGCTTCGGCGCTCAGTGCCTATCTGCTATCGAACGGCGCGGCCGATCCGCGCTATCGGGCCGCGCCGCCGCGCGAACATCCCAGGGACATGCGCTCTCCTCCCGGCGAGCCGGAGCGGGCGGAGCGAAACCCGCGTGAACGGACGCCGGAAGCCGAGCGGCCACAGGACGGCCGGCCGGCGGCGCGGGAAGAGCGGGAGGGCCGCAAGGGTCGACATGGCAAACGTCTGGCGCGACCTGCCCGGGAAACGCCGGCCGGCGTCAAGCCGGGCGAGGAGCGTCCGGCCGCCGAGGCTTCTCCCGAGCATGAGCACGAGGGGCGCAAGCCGTCTCGGCGCGAGAAGCTGACCAGACGCGGCAAGCACGCTCCGGTCGAATCGCCGAAATCCGAATCCGTCAAGGACGAGACCCCCAAGGACGAGACTCCCAAGAGCGAGGCGACCACAGCCAAGCCGGAGGCGCCAAGCGGTGGGGCGGTTAAGCCCGAAGAGCCAAAGTCTGCAGCGCCGAGCGAGCGGACGGCGGAGCCGGCGAGTGCCAAACCGGAGGCGACGAAACCGGACGCCTCAAAACCGGACGCCTCGAAACCGGAATCCTCCGGAGCCGAGGCCGGGAAATCGATTGCGCCGCCGGAGTCAAAGCCGGCTGCGGCTGGACCGGACAGCCGTGCGAGTCAGGCGCCGTCCTCGGAGGGCTCAAAGAGCAACGACACGCCGACACCGGCCGCCCCCGTTCGGGCCGACCCGGTCCCGGCGGTGACGCCGGCGCCCAAGTCTGATCTCAAGTCTGATCTCAAGTCTGATCTCAAGTCTGACCACACGGGAAGCGGCAAGGTTGAGGAGAAGCCCGGCGATGCCGGCAAAACGCCCGCGGCGGTCCCTGATGCGGCGCCAAAAGCCGAGACGTCACCTGCGTCCTCCTCGCCGCCGCCATCCGATGCGCCGGCTGCGAAGCCGGAGTCAAAAACGACCGAGACGCCGTCGGCATCATCGCCGTCCGGTCCTCCGGTGCCCCCGATCTCGAAATAGTCCGGCGCGTTGGCGCCATCGCAAACAGAGCCCGGCCTGATCGGCCGGGCCTTCGTTTTTGTATCCGGATTCCGGCTTACTTGTCGTCGGGGCCTTCCTCGGCAGCCGGCGCCACGTCGTCGTGCTGCGCTTCGGGATCGAAGAACTCACCGGCCGCGGCGATCGCCTCGGCTGCCGCGTCACGATCTTCCTGGCGGGTGCTGATGTCCTCGCCGCGCTTGATGCGATCGGCTTCATCCTCGCTGCGCGCAACCGTCACGGAGATGGTTGTCTCGACTTCCGGATGGACGGCGATCGTAATCGTCTTCTGGCCGATCGCCTTGATCGGCGCGTCGAGCCAGACCTGCGGGCGGCTGACGGTGATGCCGTCTGCGGCGAGGGCGGCAACGATGTCGCGCACCGAAACCGAACCGAACAACTGGCCGCTTTCGGAAGCCTGGCGGATGATGACGATGTCGCGCCCGTCGATCTTCTCGGCGACCTTCGCGGCCTCACCCTTGGCCTTGATGTTGTTGGCCTCGAGCTCCGCTTTCATGCCGTCGTATTTGGCGCGGTTGTCGGCGGTCGCGCGCAGCGCCTTGCCGCGCTTGAGCAGGAAATTGCGGGCATATCCGTCCTTGACCTTCACGACTTCGCCCATCTGGCCGAGCTTGGCCACACGTTCCAGCAGAATGACTTCCATATTCGATCTCCTTTGAAAGTTCAGTAAGTTGCGTTGAGTTACGGATGTGGTGCGAGAGGAGGGGGCGTGTGCCGCTGCAGGTAACGCTGACGAAGCCCGAAGATGGCGTCGGCAAGACCAAGGGCCGCCATTGCAACCACTGGCCAGCCGAACACGAGCATGATCGCGTAGGTGCAGCTCAGCCACAGCGGGCGCGCCTTCAGCGCCAGCGTCAGCGTATGCAGCACGGCAAATCCCACCAGCGCGTAGGCCATCATGAGAGCGGCGACGACGATCTGCGCCATGATGGCCGGCAGGCCCCCGGCGAAACAGATCGCAAGCGCGAAGGCGAGAGCAGCGAGGGTGAGCGGCGGCAGCGCGGCGGCCTTCATGTCGGGCCATGGACGGTGCAACCGTCCCGATGTCGCCGTCACCTTGCCCGCGAGCCAAAGGTTGAGCGTCAAAGTCAGCATGGTGATGATCGCAGCCGCGGCAGGCGCCATGGCAATGAGGGCGTCGATCACCGTCTCGGCGCCGCTGCTCGGCGTCGTTCCGTCTTTTACGCCGAGAATCCGCAGCAAGCCGCGCCGCAGCGTCGCCGTGATGGTGGCGGCATCCAGGCCGAGGGTGAGCAGCGCGCCGATTGTGGTGAGTGCCGCGAAAGCGGCGATCCAGATCAGGATGCGGCCGAGTGGATACCACTCAAGGGCAGGTGGCGCGCCCGGAGCGGAAGGCGGCCCGACCTCGCGGCCAAGCAGGGCAAGATGTCCGAGCCACCACGCCGGCAGCGCGATGGTCAGCGCGAAGGCAAGGCCATAGGATGAGCTGAAAATGGCGCCGAGGGCCAGGGCGGCCAGAGTGCCCCCGAGAGCGGCCGTCAATGGTCCCCATCCCATCGCCGCCACCATCAGCGGCAGCGGCGACAGATAAAACAGCACAAGCGAGATCAGCGCGCCCGATGCAATCGAAGCGAACATCAGCGCCGACGCGCAGCCGGCCGCGAGTGCGATGAGAACATTTGCGATCATCAGCTGTCCCGCCCCCTTCGAGCGGTTAGGGGTCCCAAGACCCCAACCATCGGCAACCGGACGACCCGGAAGCCTTATGAACAAAATGGTCGCCGGCGAGCGCGCTCGCCGGCGATGGTCGCGTCAGCGAATGACGTAGGGCAGCAGGCCGAGGAAGCGGGCGCGCTTGATGGCGCGCGCGAGCTCGCGCTGCTTCTTGGCGGATACGGCCGTGATGCGGCTCGGCACGATCTTGCCGCGCTCGGACACGTAACGCATCAACAGCTTGGAATCCTTGTAGTCGATCTTCGGCGCATTCGGGCCCGTGAACGGGCAGGTCTTGCGGCGGCGGAAAAACGGACGGCGGGCGCCTGCATCAGCCATGGTTCTTACTCCTCGGTCGCTGCTTCGGCGTCCTGGCGTTCGCGGCGCGGGCCACGATCACCACGGAAGCCACCGCCATCGCGGTCGCCACGGAAGCCGCCGCCACGGTCGTCGCGCTCGCGGTCGCGATCGGCCTTGCGCATCATGGCCGACGGACCTTCTTCGAGCTCGTCGACGCGCACGGTGAGGTAGCGGAGGACATCCTCGTGAATGCGTTCCTGCCGCTCGATCTCATTGACCACGGCGGACGGCGCGTCGATGTTGAGCAGCACGAAGTGCGCCTTGCGGTTCTTGTTCATGCGATAGGTGAGCGAGCGCACACCCCAATTCTCGGTCTTGGTGACTTTGCCGCCCATTCCGCCGATCACGCTCGTGATCTGGTTGGTCAGTTCCTCGACCTGCTGGGCGCTCGCGTCCTGACGCGCGAGGAAGACATGCTCGTAAAGAGGCATGGAGTTCCTTTCCTGTGTTGGCGCGGAACCGGCGGCAAGCCCTTCGAGGCCTTCGGAAAGGACTCGGGATAAGCTCAGAAGGCGGAAGCACGGGACGACGGACCGACTGGTCCTGCCGCATCAATATCGTCTGGCAACGTGAAATTGGGCAGATGAAATTGCTGAGACCGTCCGTTCAGCTCCCGGCCGGGATCCACGGATGGCGCGGGTTATACGGGTTTTGGCCGGCTTTGCAAGGGAAAGCCGGGCAGAATGCGGCCTTTGCGGCAGGGTTGGGGCGTCCTCGCAAGGTGAACTGCTTGACATAAAGCCCGGCTGCGGTGTCTTACGGCCGAACTTCAGGATTTTCAGGGGCGCAAATGACCGCAGCATTCACCTTTCCGGGGCAGGGTTCCCAAACGGTCGGCATGGGCAAGGCATTGGCCGATACCTTTCCGGCCGCGCGTGCGGTGTTCGACGAAGTTGATGCCGCGCTCGGGGAAAAGCTGAGTGCCACCATCTGGGAAGGGCCGGCGGAAACCCTGCAACTGACGGAAAACGCCCAGCCCGCGTTGATGGCGGTGTCGCTGGCGACGCGACGGGTGCTGGAAGCCGAGGCCGGCGTCTCGGTGGCGCGCGACGCGGCGTTCGTCGCCGGTCATTCGCTCGGCGAATATTCGGCGCTGGCGGCGGCGGGCAGCTTCACCATTAGCGATACGGCCCGGCTGCTCCGCACCCGCGGTCTGGCGATGCAGAAGGCGGTTCCTGTGGGCGTCGGCGCCATGGCCGCGCTGCTGGGGCTCGATTACGACGCGGCGGTTGCCGTGGCCGAGGAAGCCGCCCAAGGGCAGGTTTGCCAGGCCGCCAACGACAACGGCGGCGGGCAGGTGGTTGTCTCCGGCGACAAGGCGGCGGT
>DASZVY010000018.1:0-79107 GCA_035546855.1 Nitrobacter sp.
TGGAATCTGCTGGAATCGGCGAGCAAGGGACTGTTCTGCCAGCTCATCACCATTCCGCTGTTCAAGGACCACAAGATCCTGACCCAGGTCGCGGGTCATGCGAGCCATACGGTGAAGATGCTGCCGCCGCTCATCATCACCGATGAGGACTGCGCGTGGATCGAGAAATCGTTCGATGACGTGATCGCCGCGAACCATCGCGTCCCCGGCGCGGTGTGGTCGCTCGGCAAGACGCTGATGGACAACGCTGTGCGCAAGTCGGCGTAATGCGTTTCTCAGTTTAGGATTGTCATTCCGGGATGGGCCCTGCAGGGGACCGGACCCGGAATCTCTCTCGGTATCGATGCGGACTCGCCGCACCGGATTCCGGGTCGCTCGCGAAGCTGCTCGCGCCCCGACATGACCGCGCGTGTTGCTTACTTACCGCCGGTGACGTCGAGGAACGTGCCGGTGATGAAGGACGCCTCGCTACTGGCCAGCCACAGGATCGCCTTCGCCACCTCTTCAGGCTGACCGCCTCGCCCAAGAGGGATCGTGTCCTTGACGCGATCCACGCGGTTCGGTTCGCCGCCGCTGGCATGCATCTCGGTGTAAATGTGGCCGGGGCGAATGCAGTTGACGCGGATGCCCTCGCGCGCGACTTCCTTGGCGAAGCCCGTCGTGAATGTCTCGAGGGCGCCCTTTGATGCGGCGTAGTCGATATATTCGTTGGGACTGCCGAGCCGCGCCGCTGCCGACGAGATGTTGACGATCACGCCGCCGCGCCCGTTGTGTCGGTGTGACATACGCTTCGCTGCCTGCTGTGCGCAGAGAATCGGGCCGATTGCGTTGACTGCGAAAATACGCTGCATCCGCTCGAATTCGAGGTCCTCCAGCCGGGACTGCTTTGCAATGATCGCCGCATTGTTCACGAGCACGTCGAGCCGCCCGAATTTCTGGTCAATTGCGGCGAAGAGCTGAGCGATTTGCTTCGGGTCTGCGCTGTCTGCGCGCACGGCCAATGCGCGGCGTCCGACGGCTTCCACATCGTGCACCACTGCAAGAGCGGCAGACTCATTGGAGATAAAGCTGATCGCGACATCGTAGCCCTGTGCCGCAGCAAGCCGTGCCGTTGCCGCGCCGACACCGCGACCGCCACCCGTTATCAAAATAAGCTGCGCTTGTTCCATCTCGCGGACCTTTCATGGTGGGTGGGCTTGAATCGGGGGATGTGCGGATCAAGTCCTGTTTAACGTAGAAGGGCCGGGGACAGCAAAAAGCCGCCGCATCGATGATGCGGCGGCTTTTTGTTTGTCCGGATATCGCAGGCGATCTTACTGACCGTGGCTGATCAGAACGCCATCACACGTCTTGCTGATCTTGGGACGATGCTGCTGCAAACAGGAGAGGATCACGAGGTCCGACTGATCCATCACAGAGCGGCAATAACGCGAAACGTCCTTCGCGCAAGCCTTCTGCTCCTCGGGCGTGCCGCTGCGGGCCTGCCCCTGTGCCATGACCGCAGCCGTCGAGGACGCAAGCAATGCGGCAACGAGAAGTGTTCTGATCATTTTCGTCCTTTGTCTGATGGCGGTGCGATTCGCACTATAGTGGCCATGGAGATGAATACCAAACGCAACCGGCAAACACCGTCTTCGCTCGCCGGTTTTACGCGCGTTGTGCAGATCAAATGTGGCAGCAATCGTAGTGCTGTATTCGACGATTTTCCTAGCGGTTGTCCGCAAGGATGAATGAGGAACCTTTTTCGGCGATCATGGCGGTGGGCGTGTTGGTGTTCCCCGAGGTGATGGTCGGCATCACCGAGGCGTCGATCACGCGCAACCCCTCAAGACCGCGGAAGCGCAGGCGCTCGTCGACGACGGCCATCGGGTCCGATGCCGTTCCCATCTTCGCCGTGCCGACGGGATGGAAGATCGTGGTGCCGATGTCGCCGGCGGCTTTCGCGAGCGAGACGCCGTCATCGCCGACCGATGGTCCTGGCAGAAACTCCTCGGGCCGGTACTTCGCCAGCGCCTTCTGCTTCATCAGCCGCCGCGTCACTCGGATGGCGTCGGCGGCGACCTCGCGGTCCTCGCCGGTCGCGAGATAATTCGGCGCGATCGACGGCTTGTCGTCGGGCGTCGCCGAGCGCACCCGCACCGTGCCACGCGAGGTCGGCTGCAGGTTGCAGGCGCTGACCGTGATCGCGGGAAAGCGGTGCAGCGGATCGCCGAACTTGTCGAGCGACAATGGCTGGACGTGGAACTGGATATTGGCGCGCTCGTGATGCGCGTTCGAGCGCGTGAAGATGCCGAGCTGCGAGGGCGCCATGGTCAGCGGACCGCGCCGCCTGAGCGCATAGTCGACGCCCATCCAGCCGCGCTTGAACAAGTTGTAATAGGTTTCGTTGAGCGTTTTCACGCCGGAGACCTTATAGATCGCGCGCTGCTGCAGGTGGTCCTGCAGGTTGCGTCCGACACCCGGCTTGTCGAGCACCATGTCGATGCCGAGCGGCTTGAGCCAGTCGGCCGGGCCGATGCCCGAACGGTGCAGCACCTGGATCGAGCCGATCGAACCGGCGCACAGGATCACCTCGCCCTTGGTTCGCGCCTCGATCGTCTCGCCGTTCTGAATGAACCGGACGCCGATGGCGCGCCCGTTCTCCACGATCAGCCGGTCGGTGAGGACATTGGTTTCGAGCCGCAGGTTGCCGCGGCCAAGCGCGGGCTTGAGAAACCCGCGCGCCGACGACCAGCGCCGCCCGCGCTTCTGGTTGACGTGGAAATAGCCGACACCTTCGTTATCGCCGGTGTTGAAATCCGGCGTCCTGCGGATGCCCATTTCCACCGCGGCCTCCGCGACGGCATCGAGCACGGCCCAGGATAGCCGTGGCGCCTCAATGCGCCAGCCGCCGCCGCTGCCGTGATGTGCGCTCGCGCCCAGGAAGTGGTCCTCCAGCCGCTTGAACACCGGCAGCACGTCGTCATAGCCCCAGCCGGTCAGACCCAATTGACGCCAATGATCGTAATCAGCGGCCTGGCCGCGCATCGAGATCATGGCGTTGATGGCAGAGGAGCCGCCGATCACCTTGCCGCGCGGGTAGGACAGCGAGCGGCCATTCAGTCCCGGCTCCGGCTCGGTCTTGAACATCCAGTCCGAGCGCGGGTTGCCGATGGCGAAGAGGTAGCCGACCGGGATGTGAAACCAGATCCAGTTATCGCGGCCGCCGGCCTCCAGCAGCAGCACGCGGCGGCGCGGATCGGCGGACAGCCTGTTGGCGACGATGCAGCCGGCCGTTCCGGCGCCAACAATGATGGTATCGAAATCGCCTTCAAGCTGCCGCGCCATCCTCACCTGCCGTCTCTTGTCCTGTCATGAGCGCCGCGTGGCGTCCGCCCCGCATGGCGTTGTCATGCGGGCCAGTATAGGTCCGCCGCGATGTCCAGCAAAATCAGCATATTGGGCAGATGACAGGCCCATGCTAGAGAGAAAGACAGATCCAACCCATCCGGAAGTCCGTCATGCCCATCGTCAACCGCGTCGCCGATCTGCAACCCGATATCGCCGCTTGGCGCCGGAATATCCATGAATATCCTGAGCTCATGTACGACGTGCACCGCACGGCGGAGTTCGTGGCGGACCGGCTGCGGGAATTTGGCTGCGACGAGGTCGCGACCGGCCTCGGCAAGACCGGCGTCGTCGGCGTCATCAGGGGCAAGAAGCCGGCTGGCGATGGCGACGTCAAGGTGATCGGGCTTCGCGCCGACATGGACGCGCTGCCGATCCATGAGGAGACCAATCTGCCGTATGCCTCGAAGATACCGGGTAAGATGCACGCCTGCGGCCATGACGGCCATACGGCGATGCTGCTCGGCGCCGCGCGTTACCTCGCCGAGACCCGGAATTTCGCCGGCGACGCGGTGGTGATCTTCCAGCCCGCGGAAGAGGGCGGCGCGGGCGCGGCCGCGATGATCAAGGACGGCCTGATGGACCGCTTCAGGATCGATCAGGTTTACGGCATGCACAACGGTCCTGGCCTGCCGCTCGGCTCATTCGCCATCCGTCCGGGTCCGATCATGGCGGCGACCGACGCCATCGACTTCAGGATCGAGGGGCATGGCGGTCATGCGGCGCGGCCGCATATCTGCATCGACCCGGTGGTGGCCGGTTCGCAACTCATCATCGCGCTGCAGTCGATCGTTTCGCGCAGCGTTGACCCGCTGGATTCGGCCGTGATTTCCGTGTGCGAATTCGAGGCTGGCAATGCCCGTAACGTGATTCCGCAGACGGTGGTGCTGCGCGGCACAGTCCGCACCCTGCGTCCCAACGTGCGTGACCTTGTCGAGAAGCGGATTCGCGAGATCGCCGCCGGCGTGGCGCAGACCACCGGCACCAGAATCGACCTCGATTTCGAGCGCGGCTATCCGGTCACGGTCAACCATGCCGAGCAGACCGACAACGCGATCCGCATCGCCAAGGAGATCGTCGGCGACAGCAACGTGCGCGAGACCCAGCCGATGATGGGCGCGGAGGATTTCTCCTACATGCTGGAAGCGCGGCCCGGCGCTTTCATTTTCTGCGGCAATGGCGACAGCGCGGGCTTGCACCATCCTGCCTACAACTTCAACGACGATGCCATCGTCTATGGCACCTCGTACTGGGTCAAGCTGGTCGAGAACACGCTGGCGGCCTGACGACGCTTTAAGTTCCAAAAGGGGACATAGCGTCGCGTGTATCGCTCGCGCGCGGGCGCCCCTGGAACGTTGCGGGTCACATGACGTTGAGAGGCGGGAACGATCCCGTCTCACATAGGAGTGCGCGTCATGGCTGCGAAGGACAAGGACCTCAACGACCTCTTTCTCGATACCCTCAAGGACATCTATTTCGCCGAGAAGCAGATTTTGAAGGCGCTGCCGAAGATGGCGAAGGCCGTCAGTTCCGACAAGCTGCGAGCCGCTTTCGAAAAGCACCACGACGAAACCGAAGGGCAGGTCGACCGGCTCGAACAGATATTCGAACTGCTGGACAAGCCAGCGCGGGGCAAAACCTGCGATGCCATCCTGGGCATTCTCGACGAGGGCAAGGAGATCATGGACGAATACAAGAATTGCGAGGCGCTCGATGCCGGGCTGCTCGCGGCGGCGCAAGCTGTCGAACACTACGAAATCTCCCGCTACGGCACGCTGAAGCAGTGGGCGAAGCAACTCGGCCTGAAGGACGCCGTGCGGCTGATCGATGAGACCCTGCAGCAGGAAAAGAAGACCGATGTGGCGCTGACCGCACTGGCGGACAGTGCCGTCAATCTGGCTGCGGCGGCCTGATCGGAATACGGCTCCCGGTCGAGGCAGGCGTGTCACTCCGGCTGCCGTGTCGGCACGGCGAGCCGGAGTCTCGCTCACGGATTGGCGTTGTATGCTAAAGCGTGATGAAATGGAGTTGAATCACCGTCATTGCGAGGAGCCCGAGGGCAACGCGCAGGGTTGTCCCGGAGCGGCGAAGCAATCCAGGTCTTTCCTTGCGGCTCTGGATCGCTTCGCGGAGCCTGTCATCGGGCGGCCTCATGGCGCGGCGAAGACGCGCGTGACCGTGCTTGCGGCGCCGAGCCGTTGGCTCGCAATGACAGCGCGGGCTGGTTCAGCCTCACTTCATCATGCTTCAGGCGGCCTGTGTGGATTTCAATGCGTTCGCGGCGAGCCTGAGATCGTCGACGAAGCGTTCGTATTCGCGCGTTTTTGCATCCTCGTCAGGCAATCGCAATAGATAGGACGGATGTACGGTGACAAGCGCCTTGCGTCCGTCCGCCATGTCGATCAGCCGTCCACGCGATTTGTTGATCGGCGTGATCTTGCCGAATACGCTTTGTGCGGCGGTCGCGCCCATCGCCACCACCAGCGTCGGATTGATTGCGGCCAATTCGCGCTCATACCAGGGGCGGCACGCCCTGATTTCCGGAGTGTTCGGCTTCTGGTGCAGCCGGATTTTGCCGCGCGGCACGAATTTGAAATGCTTCACCGCATTGGTGACGTAGACTCTCGTGCGATCGATGCCGGCCTCCTTCAACGCACGGTCGAGCATCTGGCCCGCCGGTCCGACGAACGGCTTCCCCGCGAGGTCTTCCTTGTCGCCCGGCTGCTCGCCCACCAGCATCACCGGTGCATGCGCCGGGCCTTCGCCGAACACGGTCTGCGTCGCATCCTTCCACAGGTGGCAGGCGCGGCAGTCGGCGGCTTCCTTGCGGAGGCGGGCGAGGCTGTCATGGGATGAGGACTTGCGCGCCATGGGCTGCTCCCGCCGTTGCGGCTTGTTCGGTGCGGTTGCCCCGGCGGCGATCATATTATGCGAGACGCGCGCGGCACTGGCAATCAGGGGTTTAATCAACGAAGCCTCGGGCAGGTTCCGCCAGTATTTCTTCGGCATTTCCGCGCGCATCGCCTTCACCTTGAGCCGCGCCGGATTGAAGATACTGGCGTAGTAGCTGCGCCAGACCTCTTCGAGCCGGTCTTGCGTCGGGGTCTCGTTGCGGCTGACGCCCGGCGTGAATGACAGGCGATGTCCTTGCCAGTGAGCGCAGACATCCGGCGTCAGGATCGACCATTTCATGTCCGCGAACCGCCGCATGAAGAACGGCGCGGCCAATTCCACGATGTGATGCTCGGGCTCGAACCAGGCCACGAAGTGCGAATTCCGTTCGCGGCCGATTTCGCGGAAGCGGACGAAGGCGTGCATCTTGTGTTCGTCGCGGCGGACGGCCTTGGCCATGGCGCGCGCTTTGGCGACATCGGCATCGGTGGCGACGTCGAGCAGGTCGTGATTCATCCGCAGCCGCCACAAGAGCCGGTAGAGCAGGCCGAAGCGATCGGGGTCGCGGTGCAGGATGGCCGTCCGGGCAAGTTCGATGAACTGCGCCGGCACATTGAAGGTCGCTTCGCGCGGCGCACTATCGGGCAGAGAAGCAACGGTGGACGCGAACAGATCGGACTCGTTGCCGCAGACACGCCAGGCGACATCGCGCGGCGCGACCTCATTCAGCGCGAGCGCGCGGGCGGCTTTGCGCCAGCCCTCGAAGTCGGTTTCGCTGTTGAGGACAATGTAATGAGTCAAAATCCAAATCCGAGTTGGGCGGCCTTTGGCTTCAGCCGATCGGCCAGCGTCATGCTGTCCAGCACGTGGGGCGCCGGCCAATGGTCTGCCAGGACGATGAAGGGCAGCGCCTTGTTTCGGGGAATGTGCAGACGGGTGAGATCCGCGGCGCGGATCGAGGTGAAGCGGCGGGCGGCGATGATACGGTCGACCGCCGTGGTTCCGAATCCTGGCACGCGCAACAGTTCCTCGCGGCTCGCGCGATTGACGTCGAGCGGAAAGCGGTCGCGGTGGCGCAGAGCCCAGGCGAGTTTCGGATCGACGTCGAGCGCCAGCATTGGGTTCGTTGCATCGACGATCTCGCCAACGTCAAACCCATAGAAGCGCATCAGCCAGTCCGCCTGATAGAGCCGATGCTCACGCGCCAAGGGCGGCGCGCGCAGCGGCAGGGCGTGGCTGGCATCGGGGATCGGGCTGAAGGCGGAATAATAGACGCGCTTGAGGCGGTAGGAGCCGTAGAGGTTGGCGCTGGTGGCGAGGATGGTCTGATCCGATGCCGCATCGGCGCCGACGATCATCTGCGTGCTTTGCCCTGCGGGGGCGAAGCGCGGCGCTTTCGTGTGCGATCTGGCTTCGGTCTTTTGAGCGTCGTCCGCCTCATCCAGCTTGAGGCGCAGCCGTCCCATGGTGCGGCGGATGGCACGTACGTCCTTTTCAGGGGCGTAGGTTTTCAGACTTTCTTCCTGCGGCATCTCGATGTTGATGGAAAGCCGGTCGGCATATTTGCCTGCTTCCGCGATCAGGGCATCGTCGGCTTCGGGAATGGTCTTGAGATGGATATAGCCGCGGAAGCGATGCTCCTCGCGCAGCTTGCGCGCCACCGCGACCACCTGCTCCATGGTGTAGTCGGCGCTGCGGATGATTCCGGAGGAGAGAAACAGGCCCTCGATATAATTGCGGCGGTAGAAATCGATGGTCAGCCTGACCACCTCGTCGATGGTGAAGCGGGCGCGCGGCACGTTCGACGAGGCGCGGTTGACGCAGTAGAGGCAGTCGTAGTTGCAGGCGTTGGTGAGCAGGATCTTGAGCAGTGAGATGCAACGGCCGTCCGGCGCGTAGGAATGACAAATGCCCATGCCGGGCGCGGTCGAGCCGAGACCCTTGCCGTCGCGGCTGTCGCGCTTTTCGGTGCCGCTGGAGGCGCAGGACGCGTCGTATTTCGCGGCGTCGGCCAGGATTTCCAGCTTGCGTTGCACATCCATCGACTTGAATCCTTTTGATTCTACTCAAGAAAACTGAGCTTTCGATATCCGGAAGAGAGTCCGGTTGACTCTTTGCCGTGGCCAGCTTTTACTGGAACATATAGTGAACATTTGAGCCTGTCATCGGTTCTGATGTCACGGACTTTTTGATCACGACTGGACGGGAGAGCGGCGCATGACCAGCGCCCGCACGGGAACGCTTGCGCGTCTGCGCGACCGGATCGCGCGGATCGAGACCGACGGTCCCGGTGGAATGCCGGGCCGGGTGGCGCTCGGTCATGGCGAGGCGGATGCGGTGCTGCAGGGCGGCCTCGCGCGGGGCGTGCTGCATGAGGTATTCGCGGAGGGACGACACAGCGCGGCGGCGGCGGGGTTCATCGCCGGCCTCGCGCAGCGTGTCAGTGCCGATCGGCCGCTGCTCTGGGTGCGGCAGGATTTTGCCGCGGTCGAATGCGGTGCGCTGTCGATGCCGGGTTGGCGCGAGCTTGGGCTCGATCCGCGCCGGGTGGTGAGCGTGCATGCGCCCGACGTGGAGACGGCGCTGCGGACATCCGCCGATGCACTGGCCTGCGATGCGCTCGGCGCCGTCGTGATGGAAGTTTGGGGCGAGACGCGGCTGCTGGATCTGGTCGCCAGCCGCAGGCTGACGCTGGCGGCGCGCGCGTCCGGCGTCGCCGGATTGCTGCTGCGGGTAGCGGCGGCGCCGTTGCCGTCGACGGCGGAGACACGCTGGATCGTGCGCCCGGCGCGCTCGTCACCCGGCGCGGCGTGGCAGGCCTGGGGGGCGCCTGCGTTCGACACGCAGCTTGTCCGCAATCGTCATGGCCGGACCGGCCAATGGATCATGGAGTGGAAGTGTGATGAGTGCCTCTTCCGTGACGCCTCGCTCCCTCGTGGGGCGACGCATTCTCAGTCTCTGGCTGCCGCGCCTGCCGACCGACCGGATCGCGCGCGCGTTGTTGCGTTCCGGCGGGCGGGTTGAAACATGTGACTCACAATCGAGCTCGGCAAAGACGAAGGAAACGTTACCCTGCATCGTCGTCGCCAAACAGAACAACGCGCTGGTCATCGTCGCGCTGGATGACGAAGCCGCGCGGCTTGGCCTTGCGGTCGGTCGGCCGCTCGCCAACGCCCGCGCGATCTGTCCCGAGATCGAGGTGTTCGACGCCGACGAGGTGGCCGACGCCGAAACCCTGAACGATATTGCCGACTGGTGCGATCGCTTCACGCCGCTGGTGGCGCTCGATCCGCCGCACGGCCTGCTTCTGGATATCACCGGCTGCGCGCATCTGTTCGGGGGCGAAGCCGCGTTGATGAAGCAACTCTGCGGCGCGCTGAGACGGCAGGGTTTTATTGTCAGCGCGGCGATCGCGGGCACGCCGGCCTGCGCGCGGGCGCTGACCCGGTATGGTCATGGCCGCATTGTCGCACCAGGAGGCGAAGCCGAAGCAGTCGCGCCGCTGCCGGTCTACACGCTCGGCGCGGACGATGCGATCACGCGCGGGCTGCGTCGCGCCGGGTTGAAGACCATCGGCGATGTCGCCGCGCGCGGCCGCCACGAGATCGCGGCGCGGTTCGGAGCGGCGTTCACGGCGCTCTTGGAGCAGGCGCTGGGGCAGGGCGATGCGCCGATCTCGCCGCGCAAGCCGCTGCCGGACTATATCGTCGAGAAGCGCTTTGCCGAGCCGATCGCCACCGATGACGCGATCGCGATGACGCTGACGAGTCTGGCCCGTCCGCTCGTCGCGGCGATGGAAAAACAAGGCAAGGGCGCGCGGCGGCTCGAGGCGATCTTCTTTCGCACCGACGGCGCGGTGCGCGTTATCGCGGTCGACACCGGGCGTCCCGTCACGCGGAGCGAGACCATCGACCGTCTGTTCCGCGAACGGCTCGATGCGCTGGCCGATCCGCTCGACCCTGGCTTCGGCTTCGATCTGGTGCGGCTGTCCGCCGTGCGCACCGATCCCGTGGTGCAGGAGCAGCGCGACCTCGATGCGCATGTCCGGGATAACGACGAGGTGGCGGCGCTGATCGACCGCATCGCCGCGCGGATCGGCAGCCATCGCGTCGTCGTGCATCTGCCGCAGGACACGCACATCCCGGAACGCGCGGTCCTGACCTTGCCGGCGCAGCAGCATCTTGCGGCGGCGATGCTCGCGGAATGGCCCACGCGTATCGAGGGCGAACCGCCGCTGCGGCCGTTGCGGATGTTCGCACGGCCGGAGCCGATCGAAGTCGCGAGAGCGGAGGTGCCTGACAAACCGCCACGTCATTTCACATGGCGGCGCGCCACCCATACGGTCGTGCGTGCCGAAGGGCCCGAGCGCGTCGCGATGGAATGGTGGCGCACGCAGAAGGCGATGCCGACGCGGGATTATTTCCGCGTCGAGGATGAAATGGGCTTGCGGTTCTGGCTCTATCGCGATGGCCTCTATGGGGAAGTGATTGACGGGAACGGGGGTGCGGTTCCGCCGAAATGGTTCGTGCACGGGCTTTTCGCATGAAGCATCTCCGCGATATCCCGGCCTATGCCGAAATCGGCATCACGACCAATTTCTCGTTCCTGCATGGTGGATCGCATCCACAGGAATATGTGCATCAGGCCAGCGAACTGCGGTTGCCCGTCATCGGCATCGCCGACCGCAACACGCTGGCCGGCGTGGTGCGCGCCTACACGGAACTGGAAAATCCCAAAGTTCGCTGCAAGCCAGGACTGCTCGTCGGTTCGCGTCTCGTGTTCATCGACGGCGCGCCGGACATTCTCGTCTACCCGCGCCATCGCGACGCCTACGGCCGGCTCTGCCGGCTGCTCAGCAAGGGCAAGCTCGCGGCGGAGAAGGGCGAATGCCATCTGACACTGGATGACCTGCTGGAATTTTCCGAGGGGCAGCTTCTTGTCCTGACTGTGCCGCATCGCTTCGAGGCGGCGGCCGCGCTGAAAGTGCTGGAGCGATTGCAGCAAAGTCGTGCGGATGGCGTCTGGCTCGCGGCAAGCCTGCTTTATCGGGGTGACGACCGCCGTCGACTGCTGCGATTGCAGCGGATCGCAACTACCGCGCGCGTGCCGCTGCTCGCGACCAACGAGGTATTGTACCATCATCCCGCGCGCCGCCCGCTGCAGGATGTGCTGAGTTGCATTCGCGAAAAAGCGACCATCGACGCCATCGGCCGAAAACTTGAAGCCAACGCCGAGCGGCATCTGAAGCCGGCGCATGAGATGGCGCGGCTGTTTCGCGATATCCCGGAGGCCATCGCCGAAACGGTGACGTTCGCATCGCGCATCGAGTTTTCGCTCGACCAGCTCAAATATCAGTATCCCGACGAGCCGGTGCCGCCGGGCAAGACCGCGCAGCGTCATCTGGAAGATTTGACGTGGAGCGGAGCCCATCAGAAATTTACCATCCGGATTCCGCCCAAAACAAAAAAGGTTTTGCATAAGGAATTGCGTCTGATCAGGAAACTCAAATACGCCCATTACTTCCTCACCGTGCATGACATCGTGCGGTGGGCGCGGTGGCAAAATATCCTGTGCCAGGGGCGAGGGTCGGCGGCGAATTCGGCCGTGTGCTACGTGCTCGGCATCACCTCCGTCGATCCCACCAAGGTCGAGCTGCTGTTCGAGCGCTTCATTTCCAGGGAGCGGCTGGAGCCGCCCGATATCGACGTCGATTTCGAGCATTCGCGGCGCGAGGAGGTGATGCAGTACGTCTATCGCCGCTATGGCCGTCACCGCGCCGCGATCATCGCCACCGTTATCCACTACCGGCCGCGCAGCGCCATCCGCGATGTCGGCAAGGCGCTCGGCCTGACCGAGGATGTCACGGCGGCGCTCGCCGATACGGTCTGGGGAAGCTGGGGCGACGATGTCAGTGATATGCAGATCCGGCAGGCCGGGTTCGATCCGCAAAATCCCATGGTGCGCCGAGCCGTCGAACTGGCCGCCGAGATGATCGGCTTTCCGCGCCACCTGTCGCAGCATGTCGGCGGCTATGTGCTAACGCAGGACCGTCTCGACACCTATGTGCCGATCGGTAACGCCGCGATGGACGACCGCACCTTCATCGAGTGGGACAAGGACGATGTCGACGCATTACGGATGATGAAGGTCGACGTGCTGGCGCTCGGCATGCTGACTTGCATCCGCAAGTGCTTTGACCTGATCGCGGAGCACAAGGGCAAACGCTACGAGCTTGCGACCGTTCCGCAGGACGAGAAGCCGGTCTACGAAATGTTGCAGCGTGGCGAATCCCTCGGCGTGTTTCAGGTCGAGAGCCGCGCGCAGATGAACATGCTGCCGCGCTTGAGGCCGCGCACGTTCTACGATCTCGTCGTCGAGGTGGCCATCGTGCGGCCGGGGCCGATCCAGGGCGATATGGTGCATCCCTATCTCAAGCGGCGGGCCATGGACCCGGACAAGATCGAGTATCCCTATCCCAAAGGAGGCGACAAGGACGAACTGCGCAAGGTTCTGAAGCGCACGCTGGGCGTGCCGCTGTTTCAGGAGCAGGCGATGCGCATCGCCATCGTCGCCGCGAAATTCACCTCGGAAGAAGCCAACGGCCTGCGCCGCGCCATGGCGACGTTCCGCAACGTAGGCACCATAGGCTCTTTCCAGGAGAAGATGGTCAACAGCATGATCGCGCGCGGCTACGATCCCGTGTTCGCGAAAAACTGTTTCGAGCAGATCAAGGGATTCGGCTCCTATGGCTTTCCGGAAAGCCATGCGGCGAGCTTCGCGCAACTCGTCTACGTCTCATCGTGGCTGAAGCATTTCCATCCCGATGCGTTCTGCTGCTCTCTGCTGAACTCGCAGCCGATGGGGTTTTACGCGCCGGCGCAGATCGTCGGTGACGCCAAAAAGAACGGTGTCGAGGTGCGGCCCATCGACGTGTCGTTCAGCCATTCCCAGAACACGCTGGAGGAGCGCGTGGGCGCGCATCACGCCGTGCGGCTCGGTTTTCGCCAGATCGACGGATTCAAGTGGGTTGATAAGGATGCAACCAAATCAACGCCCTCCTCATGCCCGGCCTTGTGCCGGGCATCCACGTCTTTAGAACGTGACGGATGCAAAAACGTGGATGGCCGGGACATAGGCGAGCGCAGCGACGCCGTTCTTCGAACGGCTATGCCCGGCCATGATGAGATCTGCTCCGACTGGGGCGAGCGCATCGTCGCCGCGCGCCGGCGGCGGCCGTTCACCTCCATCGAGGATTTCGCGCGCGACACGAGGCTGCCGAAGCGCGCGCTGATCCTGCTGGCGGATGCCGATGCCTTCCGCTCGCTTGGCCTCGACCGCCGTGCGGCGCTGTGGGCGGTGCGCCGCCTGCCGGACGATATGCCGCTGCCGTTGTTCGAAAGCGCCATCGCACGCGAGCTGCCGGACGAACATGCCGCGCCGTTGCCCGAGATGCCGCTGCCGGAGCAGGTGGTCGCCGATTACCAGACCGTGCGGCTGTCGCTGAAGGGGCATCCGATGGAATTCCTGCGCGCGATGTTCACCCGCGAGCGCGTGGCGAGTTGCGCCGAGGTTTGTCATGCCAACGACAGGCGTCGCGTCAGATGCGCGGGTGTGGTGCTGGTGCGGCAGCGGCCGGGCAGTTCCAAGGGCGTCGTCTTCATGACGCTGGAGGACGAGACCGGCATCGCCAACGTCGTGGTATGGCCGAAGGTGATGGAGCGTTACCGCAAGGAGGTGATGGGCGCGCGGCTGATCGAGGTGGAGGGTTTTATCCAGAGCAGTCCGGAGCAGGTCGTGCACCTGATCGCGAACAAACTGACGGATCGCTCCGCCGATCTGATGGAGTTGGCGAACGACGCGCTCATTCCGCGTCATCCGCTGTCGTCGCCGGACGAGCCGCTCAACGACGACCGGCGCGATCATCCGGACAGTCCGGCGCAACGCATCCGTCATCCGCGCAATGTCCGCATCCTGCCGCGGTCAAGGGACTTTCATTGAGGGGCTCCCCACGTCATTCCGGATCGCGCCTTCGACGCGCCAGAATGACGGCAGGAATGATCGACAGTTAGACCGTCTTTTCCTTCACTCCACCGACGCGCCGACCGGGGGACCGCCGGGCGGCCGGTGCAGGAAGGTGATGCTCGCGAACGCGCCGAGCCAGGAGCCGATCGCGGCGAAGATCACATAGACCCAGTTCTCGGTATAGCTGATGACGGCAAAGGACGACAGAAGATACCAGACGCTGCTCCAGGTCGCGGCGGGCACGCGCCGCCGCGCCACCACCGCGGACGTGAACATCACATACACGGCGTCGGTCGCGGCGGTGGCGAGCACGACGCCGGCGGCAGTGAGGGGATCGATGGCAACCATTGCAACTCCTTCATGGCTGACGCGATATCGACCGCTATGCGCGGAAGCGTAAACGGCCTAGGACAGGAACCGTCAGGCGTTCGTCTCCATGCGAACGTAGAGAAAGGCGATACCCATGCAAGGTCCGCGCGACATTCTTTCCGATCTCTGGACCTCCGTTGGCGGCGATCCCGCTGCGCTCGCGCGCGTCACCCTGACCGGCGCGGAGCCGTTGCTGCCCTCGTCGTTTCGCGTCGCCGCCGCGGGGCAGGTCAGCATCGCCGCCGCGGGCCTCGCTGCCGCCGAGATCTGGAAAATGCGTAGCGGGCAGGTGCAGACGGTCGCCGTCGACATCGGCCACGCCGCTGCCGAATGCCGCAGCGAGCGCTACCTCAAGCGCGATGGCAATCCGCCGCCGCCGGCATGGGACGCCATCGCCGGCGTCTACAGGACCGGCGACGGCCGTTTTGTGCGGCTGCATACCAATTTTCCGCATCATCGCGACAACGTCTGCAAGGTCTTGAACTGCAAGCCGGAGCGCGAGCAGGTGCAGGCCGCGCTGATGACGTGGCAGGCGGAGGCGTTCGAGACCGCGGCCTATGCCGGCGGCTGCGTGGTTTCGATGATGCGCTCGCGTGACGAATGGCTGGCGCATCCGCACGCGGCGGCGCTGGCCGCGCTGCCGCTGATCTCGATTGAAAAGATCGGCGACGCTGTGCCCCGACCGTGGCCCGCCGGCGGCCGTCCACTGTCCGGTTTGCGTGTGCTCGATCTGTCGCGCGTCATCGCCGGTCCCGTCGCCGGGCGCACGCTCGCGGCGCATGGCGCCGACGTCATGCTGGTCTCGAGCCCGAACCTGCCGGCGATCCCCTGGCTCACCATCGATACCGGGCGCGGCAAGCTGTCGAGCTTCGCCGATCTCGCAACCGAGGAGGGGCGCGAGGCCTTGCGAGGTCTGCTTGCGGAGGCCGACATCTTCTCGCAGGGCTATCGTCCGCAATCCATCGCCGCGCTCGGCTTCTCGCCGCAGGAGGCCGCGCGCATCCGTCCCGGCGTCGTCTATGTGTCGCTGTCGGCCTACGGCCAGGCGGGCCCGTGGGCCGGCCGCCGTGGCTTTGACTCGCTGGTCCAGACCTCGACCGGCTTCAACCATGCCGAAGGGCAGGCGGCTGGTGTCGACGGCCCGAAGGAACTGCCGGCGCAGATTCTCGACCATGCCACCGGCTACCTCATGGCGTTCGGCGCCATGATGGCGCGGGCGCGCCAGGCCCGCGAAGGCGGAAGCTGGCACGTCCAGGTCTCGCTGGCCCGGACCGGGCAATGGCTGTGGGACATGGGCCGGGTCGCCAACGGTTTTGCGGCACCGGACCTCGGCGGCGAAGCCGTTCGGCCGCTTCTGGAGGATGTCCCCTCGGGGTTCGGGACGCTCAGCGCCGTCAGGCATTCGGCTGTCCTGTCGGAGACCCCCGCATTCTGGGCGCGCCCGGCGGTGCCGCTCGGCAGCCATGCGCCGCTCTGGCCGGGTTAGGCGGCGGCCGGACACCTTCGATCACAAAGCGCTGACGGACAGCCGGCCTTTCAAAATTTTAATCCTTAACCCCGATCGGGGTGCGTTTTTCGATTGTCCGACACACAAATTGGGCACTATTAGCGCGCAGGCGTTCGCCCGGATTGGCCGCATCCGATTGATAGCAACAGTGATCCGTTTGATTGACCGATTCCAGGGACTGAGGGGACGGCCTGCCGCGTTCGCGGCGGGGCTGGTGGTGGTTGCCGCGGTCGCCGTGGCGACCGTGGAATACGCCGGCCACCGCGCCCCTGTGCGGGATTCCGACATCTCCAGCCAGTCGCGCAAGACGGCGTCGGATCGCTACACTCCGACACCGGCCGAATGGGCCAGCCTGACGGTCCAGCCGGTCGAGGAGCGGACTTTTCGCGCCGAGCACGTCACCGAAGGCAAGATCGCGGTCGATGAGGATCATGCGACGCCGGTGTTCTCGCCCTATGCCGGCCGGGTCACCAAGCTGCTGGCCCGGTCCGGCGATCACGTCGAGCAGGGGCAGCCGCTGTTCGTGATCGAGGCCGCCGACACCGTGCAGGCGCAGAACGACTTCATTGCCGCCGCGACCGGCCTTAACAAGGCGAAGTCGGCGCTCGACCTCGCGCAAATCCAGGAGACCCGCGCCAAGGACCTGTTCGAGGGCAAGGCCGTTCCGCTCAAGGACTACCAGCAGGCGCAAGCGACGCTCGCACAGGCGCAGAGCGATCTGCGCTCGTCGCAGACGGCGCTCGAGGCGGCGCGCAATCGCCTACGGATTCTCGGTCTCAGCGACCAGGCCATCAACGCCTTTCAGGACAAGGGACGCATCGACCCCGACACCACCATCGTCGCGCCGATCCAGGGCACGGTGGTCCAGCGCAAGGTCGGACCCGGCCAGTACGTCAACGCCGGCGCCAGCGATCCCGTTTTCGTGATCGGCGATCTGTCGAAAGTCTGGCTGACGGCGTTCGTCCGCGAGACCGATGCATCGGCGGTGGCGGTCGGCCAGGACGTTTCCTTCACCGTGCTGGCGATGCCGGAGCGCAAGATGAAGGCGCGCATCGACTACGTCGCGGCCGCGATCGATCCTGCGACCCGCCGCCTTCTGGTGCGGGCGACCGTTGACAACAAGGACGGCCTGCTCAAGCCGGAAATGTTCGCAAACGTCACCATCTATTCGCCCGGCGACCAGTCGGCGGTCGCGGTGCCGAAGCAGGCCCTGATCTATGAGGGCGACACGGTCCGGATCTGGGTGGTTCACGACGACAGGTCGATCGAACTGCGTCAGATCAAGACCGGGTTGACCAACGGCGACCTCGTCGAGGTCGCAGGCAACCTCAAAGCCGGCGAGCGCATCGTCACCAAGGGCAGTCTTTTCATCGACCGGGCCGCGTCGGGGAGTTAGGTCATTTTCGCTTGGGCACGATATGCGCGGTGCGTCATGGCCGGGCCCGTCCCGGCCATCCCCGTGTTTTCTCTCCGGCGACGAAAGACGTGGATGCCCGCAACGAGTGCGGGCATGACGAGGTTCGCCTTGATGAAAGCTCCGATCTGAATGGACCGCCTCGTCGCCCTTGCCGTCAACCGGCGCTTCCTGATGGTCGGTCTGCTCGCGCTGGTGATCGTCGGCGGCTTCATCGCGTTCCGCGCGCTCAACATCGAGGCCTATCCCGATCCGACGCCACCGATGGTCGACGTGGTGACGCAGTCGCCGGGCCTGTCGGCGGAGGAGATCGAGCGCTATATCACCATTCCGCTCGAAACCCAGGTCTCGGGCATCAAGAACCTGCAGACGATCCGAACGATTTCGCTCTACGGCTTGTCCGACGTGAAGCTGCAGTTCACGTTCGACTATACCTATGACGAAGCCTTGCAGCAGGTGTTGAACCGGCTGTCGCAGCTTGCGCCGCTGCCCGGGAACGTCCAGCCGCAAATCTCGCCGCTCAGCGCCGTCGGCGAAATTTACCGCTACCGGCTGAAGGGGCCGCCGCACTACAGCGTGCTCGATCTCAAGACGCTGCAGGACTGGGTGCTGGAGCGCCGCTTCCGCGCGGTGCCGGGCGTGATCGACGTCACCGGCTGGGGCGGCAAGACCAAGACCTATGAAATCCAGGTCGATTTCAACAAGCTGGTCGCCTACGGCCTGACGCTGCCGCAGTTGCTGCAGGCCGTCGGCAACGCCAACATCAACGTGGGCGGCAACACCGTCAACATCGGCTCGCAGTCGGCTGTGGTTCGCGGCGTCGGCCTGATCCGCTCGATCGACGACATTGCCAACACCATGATCGCCCAAAGCGGCGGCAATCCGGTTCTGGTCAAGGACGTCGCGACCGTGTCGGTCGGCGAAAAGCCGCGGCTCGGCATCGCCGGCATCAATCAGGACGACGACATCGTCGAGGGCATCGTGCTGATGCGCCGGGGCGAGAAGAGCTCGCCGACCATCGCGCGCGTCGAGAAACTCGTGGCCGAGATCAACAAGTCGACCATTCTGCCGCCCGGCGTGAAGATCGAGCGCATCTACGACCGCAAGGATCTGATCGATATCACCACGCACACGGTGCTGCACAACATGGTGGTCGGCATCCTGCTGATCGTCCTGCTGCAATGGGTGTTCCTGGGCGATCTCCGCAGCGCGCTGATCGTCGGCGCGACGATTCCGTTCGCGCTGTTCTTCGCGGTCATCATCCTCGTGCTGCGGGGCGAATCCGCCAACCTGCTGTCGGTCGGCGCGATCGACTTCGGGTTGATCGTGGATGCGACCGTCATCATGGTCGAAGCGATTTTCCGACGGCTGTCGCAAACCACGGCCTTGTCCGAGGCGGAGCAGAGTCACATCTCGGCCGGCATCACCATGGACATGAAGAGCCACGCGATCCTCAGCGCTGCGGCCGACGTCTCGCGCTCGATCTTCTTCGCGGCGGCCATCATTATTGCCGCGTTCCTGCCGCTGTTCACGCTGAGCGGCGTCGAGGGCAACATCTTCGGGCCGATGGCGCGCACCTATGCCTATGCGCTGGCCGGCGGATTGCTCGCAACCTTTACCATCACGCCGGCGTTGAGCGCGATCATCCTGCCGTCGCACATGGAGGAGACCGAGACGCGGATCGTGAAATTCCTGCACGGCCTCTATACGCCGATGCTGAACTGGGCGGTCGGCAACCGCAAGATCGTGATGGCGGGCGCGGCGGGCCTCGTCGTGCTGACGCTGGTGTTGTCGCGGCTGCTCGGCCTCGAATTCCTGCCGAAGCTGGAGGAAGGGAATTTCTGGATTCGCGCCACCCTGCCATCGACCATTTCGCTGGAGGAGGGCAACACCTACGTCAACGAGATGCGCAAGATCATCGGCGCGCGGCCGGAGGTCGAATCCGTCGTGTCCCAGCACGGGCGGCCGGACGACGGCACCGACGCGGCCGGCTTCTTCAACGCCGAGTTCTTTGCACCGCTGAAGCCGGTCAGCGAGTGGCCGGGGTCGCACGACAAGGACGAGGTTACGGCGGAGCTGCTCGCGACGCTTCAGAAGAAATTTCCCGGCGTCGAGTTTAATTTCTCGCAATACCTGCAGGACAACGTCTCGGAGGCGGTCTCCGGCGTGAAGGGCGAAAACTCGATCAAGCTCTACGGCAACGACCTGCAGGCGCTCACCGAGACCGCCAACAAGATCAAGGACGTGCTTTCGACCGTCGAGGGCATCACCGACCTCGGGGTGTTCACCTCGCTCGGGCAGCCGACGATCCAGATCGACATCGACCGGGCCAAGGCGGCACGTTACGGCCTCTCGCCCGGCGATATCAACGCCACGATCAAGGTTGCGATCGGCGGTGATACAGCCGGCGATCTCTACGAACCCGGCTCCGACCGGCATTTCCCGATCGTGGTGCGCCTCGCGCCGAAGTATCGCCAGAGCGCGGAAGCCATTCAGAATCTGAGAATTGGCGCGCCGGGTCCGAACGGAACGATCGCGCAGATTCCGCTGAGCGAGGTGGCGACGATCAAGCTGGTGTCGGGCGCGGCTTATATTTATCGCGAGCAGCAGGAGCGCTATCTGCCGATCAAGTTCTCGGTGCGCGGGCGGGACCTCGGCAGCACGATCAAGGAAGCGCAGGACAAGATCGCGGCCGAAGTGAAGCTGCCACCGGGATCGCGGCTCGAATGGGTCGGCGAATTCGGCAACCTGCAGGACGCAATCCGGCGCCTGTCGATCGTGGTGCCGATCAGCCTTGCGCTCATCGCCATGCTGTTGTGGTTCAACTTCGGCTCGATGATCGACACGCTGCTCGCCATGAGCGTGATCCCGATGGCGATCTTCGGCGGCGTGCTTGGACTCCTCGTCACCGGGATTCCCTTCAGCGTGTCGGCGGCAATCGGCTTCATCGCGCTGTTCGGCATCGCGGTCATGGATGGCATCATCGTCCTGTCCCAGTATAATCAGTTGATCGGCGAGGGGCTCGACCGCCTCAAGGCGGTGGTGCGGACCTGCGAGTTGCAGATGCGCCCTGTGCTGATGACATGCGTGGTGGCCGGCGTCGGCCTGCTGCCGGCTGCATTGTCCTCCGGCATCGGATCGCAGGTGCAGAAGCCCCTGGCGGTCGTGGTCGTGACCGGCATGCTGCTCGCGCCGGTGGTCATTCTCGTTACGCTGCCGGTGCTGATCTCGTATTTCTCGCGCCGGACGCAATGATCCGTCGCCGGGGAGAAAATGGACATGAGCGAAGCGGCGGGCCGCGAGACAGTCACCATCGCCGATCTGCACGCCGCCGCACGGCGGGTTGCGGATCGCGTGATCCGGACGCCCTTCGTTCATTCACGCACGCTCTCGGATATCACCGGCGCCGAGGTCTGGCTGAAGCTGGAAAGCCAGCAATTCGTCGCCTCGTTCAAGGAGCGCGGCGCGGCCAACAAGCTCCTGACGCTCTCGGCGGATGAGGCCAAGCGCGGCGTCATCGCCATGTCAGCCGGCAATCATGCCCAGGGCGTCGCCTATCATGCCCATCGCCTCGGCATCGCGGCGACGATCGTGATGCCGAAGCCGACGCCGTTCGTGAAGGTCTCGCGGACGCGCCATCATGCGGCGCGTGTGCTGCTCGAAGGCGAGACGCTGGCGGAAGCCGGCGCCTTCGCCCGAGATCTGGCGGCGCGCGACAACCTCGTCTTCGTACATCCATATAACGATCCCATGATTATCGCGGGGCAGGGGACCGTGGCGCTGGAAATGCTCGGGGACCAGCCGGCGCTCGACTGCATCGTCGCGCCGGTCGGCGGGGCCGGTCTCGCCGCCGGCTGCGCGATCGCGGCGGCGGCTCATGCATCGCCGGTCGAGGTGGTCGGCGTCGAAGTCGAATCCTACGCCGCCGCGGCGCAGCAGCTTGCGGGGCGGCCGATCGCCGTCGGCGGCGCGACCATCGCCGAAGGGATCGCGGTCGGCGAGGTCGGCGCGCTGCCGATGGACATCCTGCGCGCGCATGGGGTCGACGTGATGACGGTGCCCGAGCGCCTGATCGAGAAGGCGGTCATCCTGCTCCTGGAAATCGAGAAGACCGTCGCGGAAGGCGCGGGCGCCGCCGCGCTCGCGGCGCTGCTTACCGCGCCGGAGCGTTTCGCCGGGCGCAAGGTCGGCTTGATCGTATCCGGCGGCAATATCGACACGCGCACGCTCGCCAACGTCTTGATGCGCGGGCTGGTGCGCGACGGGCGGCTGATCGATCTCGTTGTGGGCATTTCCGACAAGCCCGGCGCGCTCGCCGAACTCACGCGCACGGTCGCCGGACTCGGCGGCAACATCGTCGAGGTCCAGCACCAGCGCCTGTTCAGCGCGCTGTCCGCCAGCATGACCGAGGTCGAGATGGTGATCGAGGCGCAGGACATGGCGCACGGCAACGCGATCGTGGCCGGACTGGAAGCAAAGGGCGTTCCGGTGCGCCGCCGCGACCGGCTGGAGCTGTCGGGCGATTGAGGTTGCGGGCCGCTATTGCCCCGACGGCGTCTGCGTCCGCAAGCCTTCCCAGGCGTCGCGCACCTGATGATAGTGCACGTCGGGCAGGTAGTCCGGCGTATTGAGGCCGAGCGTGCGCACATCCAGTTTGCCGACGGCGCTGAGCAAGGTGTAGGAGGCGATCACCCGGTCGCGCTGCGCGCCGATCAGGCGCGCCTTGGCCGAGATCAGGTCCTGCTGCGAGTTCAGCACGTCAACGGTGGTGCGCTGGCCGCCCTGGGCTTCCTTTTGCACGCCCTGCAGGGCGACGGTCGCGGCGCGGACTTCGGATTCCGCTGCGCCGACCGCGATCTTCGCGCCTTCATTCGCGACCCAGGCGCCGAGCGCGGCGGTGCGCGCCTGGTTGCGAACCTGATCCAGCACCAGCCGGCTTTGCGCCGCGAGTTCCTTGGCCTGCCGGGTCTGCGAGGCAGCGGTGCCGCCGTCGTAGATCGGCGCCGTGACTGATCCGACCACGGCGGCCTGATCGGTGCGGAAGGTGCCGAGCGTCGGGTCGGAATCGACGCTGTGGCTGGCGCTGCCTTGCAGCGTCACGGTCGGATAGAGGCTGCTTTCCGCAACGCGGATGGTGGTCGAGGCGACATCGACGTCGAAACCGGCGGCAAGTACCGCCGGGTTGCCCTTGGTGGCCTCGGCAATGGCGTCATCCTTGCTGTGCGGCAGCAGGCGATCCACGGGATCAGCCGGCGCCAGACGGGACGGCGCCTTGCCGATGACCTGCGTGTAGGTTGCCTGACTGACGGCAAGCGCGACTTCCGCGGCGTTGAGGTCCGAGAGGCCGCGGTTCAGCCGCGCCTCGGCCTGCGAGGTATCGGTCGGCGTGACGTCGCCGGCGGTCAGCCGCTTCTGGGTGATGGCGAGCGTTTCGCGCAGGAAGGCGACATTGGCGCGCTGCGCATCCACCAGGGCCTGGTTGGCCAGCACGTTCGCATAGGCGGTGACGGCATCGAGCAGCACGCCCTGGCCGACATTGCGCAGCGCCTCGCGGCCGGATTTGACCTGCAATTCCGCGACGCGGACGCTGTTGGCGGTCTTGAAGCCGTTGAACAGGGTCTGAGTGACGGTGACGCCGATGGTCCATGGTTTCAGCGTCGCGCCCTGGATGGTGTTGTCCGGCAGCAGGTTGCGCACCGCCTGGAGGCCGCCGCTGAGGCTCGCGACGATCTGCGGCCGGTAGCCGGCCAGTGCCTGCGGCACGTTCTCGTCGGTGGCGCGCTGGCGGGCGCGTTCGGCATTGAGTTGCGGATTGGTCTGGTAGGCCTTGACCAGGGCTTGCGCGAGGGTGTCGGCGCGGGCGGCCCGGATCGCCGCCGGGCCGAAACAAATTGCGGCGCCAAGGCCGAAGGCCATGCCGAGCCGGCTCAGATGCCGCCGGAGCACGCGCCCTCCCGGGAGGCCATTTCTTCCGGCTTGCCGAACCATGTGACCCTGTGACGAACCCGAGGCGTCGCCCCCGCTGACGCTTCTGGCCCTGTGTTTAGAGGGCTGCATCGCCGCAGGCAAACCCGGGCGCCGACAAATCCCGGCTTTTTCTCACGTTCTCGGGCATGTGTTGCATGCGTGCCCGGTTGCTTGACGGCCCGGGGACGCGTGGCGAAATTGGGCGCCCCCTGTTGCAAAGTTGCAAGATGCATGGAAGGCAGCGTTGGGCGCCGAAGTCGTGGAGGGGCGGACAAGACCTTGATGCCGAAAATTTTCTCCGATGCCGCCGCCGTCGCCGATGATATCATCCGTGAGACCGGGCCGCGGCTGGTGGTGGGCCTGCCGCTCGGGCTCGGCAAGGCCAACCACATCATCAACGCGCTGTATGCCCGCGCCGCCGCGGATCGCGGCCTGGATCTCACCTTCTTTTCCGCGCTGACGCTGGAGAAGCCGCGCCCCTCGAACGAACTGGAGAAGCGGTTTATCGCGCCTGTGATCGACCGCCTGTTCGGCGGCTGGCCCGACCTCGACTACGCGGCGGCACTGCATGCGGGCGCCCTGCCGCCGAACATCAAGGTGATCGAGTTCTTCTTCCTGGCCGGGAAGTGGCTGCGCAACGCCTACGCGCAGCAACACTACATTTCCGCCAACTACACCCATGCCGCGGCCTATATCCGCGACCGCGGCCTCAACGTCATCACGCAACTGGTCGCGAAACGGATTGTGAACGGCGAGACACGCTACAGTCTGAGCTGCAACACCGACACCACGCTCGATCTGTTGCGCGCCCGTGATGAAGGCCGGGTGTCGTTCAAATTGATCGGGCAGGTGAATTCGGAATTGCCGTTCATGCCGGGTGACGGCGATCTGCCGGCCAGTGAGTTCAGCGCCATTCTGGACAGTCCGGAGACTGATTTCCCGCTGTTCGCGCCGCCGTCGGAGCCGGTGTCCGACACCAAATACGCGATCGGCCTGCATGCGGCGGGGCTGATCAAGGATGGCGGCAGCCTTCAGATCGGCATCGGCCAGGTCGGCGACGCGCTGGCGCAAAGCCTGATCCTGCGCCATCGCGACAACGCCCGCTTCCGCGAGACCGTGGCGCGGCTCGCGCCGGGCAGCACGGCCGCGGAGAACGCGACGTTTACGACGGGCCTCTATGGCGTCAGCGAAATGGTGTTCGAGGCGTTCCTCGGGCTGATCGAGGCCGGCGTTCTCAAGCGCGAGGTCGACGGCACGGTGCTGCACGGCGCATTCTTCCTCGGGCCGAAATCGTTCTATCGCGCGCTGCGGGAGATGGCGCCGGAGGATCGGGCGCGCATCCAGATGACCGCAGTATCCTTTACCAACGCGCTCTACGGCGACGAGGCCATCAAGCGGCGTGCCCGCCTTGACGCGCGCTTCGTCAACAACGCGATGATGGCGACGCTGATGGGCGCCGTGGTATCCGATGGGCTCGACGACGGGCAGGTGGTGAGCGGCGTCGGCGGCCAATACAACTTTGTGGCGCAAGCCTTCGAGTTGGAGGGCGCGCGTTCGATCCTGACGCTGGAGTCGACGCGGCAGGGCAAGCGCGGCGCGGTCTCCAACGTCCGGTGGAGCTACGGGCACGAAACCATTCCGCGTCATCTGCGCGATATCATCGTCACCGAATACGGCATCGCCGACCTGCGCGGCAAATCGGACGCGGACGTGATCGCGGCGATGCTGAATGTCACGGACTCGCGGTTCCAGGTGGAGCTGAAATTGCAGGCGAAGGATGCCGGGAAGCTGCCGCGCGACTATCAGATCCCCGCCGCGCATCGCGAGAATTTCCCGGACCGGATCACGGCGGCGCTGAAGCCCGCGCGTGACGCCGGGTTGCTGCCGGCGTTCCCGTTCGGCAGCGACTTCACCGATGTCGAGCAGCGGCTCATTCCGGCGTTGCAGATATTGCAGGAGGCGAGCCGCTCGCCGCGCCGGTTGCTGTCGCTGGCGGTCGAGGGCTTGCGTCCGGCTTCGATGGCCGATCAGCCCGCACTTGCGCGCATGGGCCTCGATCGCCCGAATATGTTGTCGGACAGGTTTTACCGCATGCTGCTCAACGCCGCGCTGAAACGGAGCAGCGGGAAGTAAACCGTCGTCATGGCCGGATTTATTCCGGCCATCCACGTCTTGATGGTTAGCGGCAAGAAAGACGTAGATGGCCGGGCATAGGCGAGCGGAAGCGACGCCGTTCTTCGAACGGCTATGGCCCGGCCATGACGAAAATGAATGATCCGTCGCGTCTACCGGTTCTTGTTTACCGGCTTGCGCTTCTCGATGAACGCCGCCATGCCCTCGGCGCGATCTTCAAGCGCAAACGTGGAGCGGAACAGGTCGCGTTCGAGACTCATGCCCTCCGCCAGCGATGTTTCCAGCGCGCGATTGACGGCGCGCTTGGCGATGGCGACGGCCGGGCGCGACAGCGACGCGATCTTTTCCGCGGCTGCGATGGCTTCGTCCATCAGCTTGTCGACGGGAACGATCCGGCTGACGAGGCCGGAACGTTCCGCCTCTGCGACATCCATCATGCGTCCGGTGAGGCAGAGATCCATGGCCTTGGCCTTGCCGATGGCGCGGGTCAGGCGCTGGGTGCCGCCGAGGCCGGGAATGGTGCCGAGCGTGATTTCCGGCTGGCCGAATTTGGCTGTCTCGGACGCGATGATGAAATCGCACATCATGGCAAGTTCGCAGCCGCCACCGAGTGCATAGCCGCTGACGGCGGCGATGGTCGGCTTGGTGCAGGTGGCGACGCGATCGCTACCGATCGCCGCGAAATCCTCGTTGAACATGTCGATGAAGGTCTTCGGCTGCATTTCCTTGATGTCGGCGCCGGCGGCGAAGGCTTTTTCGTTGCCGGTGACCACGATGCAGCCGATGGCATCGTCGGCTTCGAGGTCATCGACGGCGGCCGCGATCTCGCGGAAGACGCCGAAGGACAGCGCGTTGAGCATCTTGGGGCGGTTCAGCCTGATGATTCCGACCGCACCTTTTCTGTCGACGATAATGTGTTCGAACGTGCTCATGATCCCCTGCTTGTCTCTCGTCCGCCGCGTCATGGCGATCCTGACGGCAATGTGCCCGCGCGGCGGCGACATCGCAAGGCCGGGGTCATGCGAAGAATTGCACAGCGATCATGGAAAAAATGCCGGCCCGCATGAGACGGGCCGGCCGGAGGCGGGAGGGAGAGACGATCAATCAGGCCAGGGTCAGGCCATGAACATGCGGGCGGCCGACGCCAGGGTCAGCAGTCCGCCGAAGGCAATGAAGATCTTTCCGATCAGCGAGGTCTGGCGCCAGGTGGAATCGTCATTCGCCGCGGCTTGGCCGGTGGTGGAGGATTCTTGCGTCGCGGCCGCCGGAGTGTCGGCGGTGGTCATCGCCATCACTGTCGCGGCCGGCTTGTCGTCGTTCATGGCGCGGTCGATGTCATTGACCTCGTCCGACGGCACGACGTCCGCCGTCGCTTGAGGGGCCGGGGTGGCCTGCGGTGACTGTTCGGCTGCGGCGGGCGGCGCTCCGGGATCGGGCTGAGCGGAGGAACTGGCCGCCAGATTCTGGCCCGCGCTGGCGGCGAGGTTTTCGGCCGGCATTTCCGCATTGGCGTTGGCTACCGTCGGTGGGAGCCCGGCGTTTTGATTGTTGTCCACCGGCGCGGTGCTGGCGTTGTCCGCCTCCGCCTTGCCGGCGCTGGTATCGGCGTCGGGCTTTTTGGCTTTCGCCCTTGCGGCGGTGTGCGTGACCTTGTGGCGGCGGGACGCGTGCCGGCTGCCATGATGCGCGTGATGTCGCGTGAACTTGGTGAGTTTCATCGGCGCGGCCACCGTCGAATCGGCCGGTGCCGCGATGGCGCCGGACACGCTCAACGGTCCGCCGAGGCACAAAAAACCCGCCGCGATGATCAACGCCGAGCGCCCGCTGGCCCTGATGTTCATGGCAATCTCCCCAGTTGCCAGCCCCTGGTTAACAAAAGAAACGCGTCCGATGGCCAGACCGGGGCAAAAACAGGGAATCTTCGGGAGAGCGCGGGCAAAAAGACGGCAATCCCCCGGGGAGAACATAGGGCCGGCGTGGGCTCAGCCCATCGAGGCGATTTCGGTCCCCTCGATGGACCGCAAGCGGCAAGCCCTTTGTGCTGTCCGCGCAAACGATGATATGAGCCTGTTCTCGCGAGACGCTGGCGAGGGTTGGCTCGCAAGCAGGCGGACCTGCATCTTATCACGAATCCGTGATCGCGACGTGTGGGCGTAACAATTTGAAAAACCGGTCGAATTGCTTTTGGAGCGCGCGTGCGCGGACGTGAAGACGAGTGGACCGACCTGATGCGGTTGGCCAATGCGGGGGACGCGTCCGCCTATCAGCGTCTGCTCAGGGCTGTCACGCCGGTGCTGAGGGCGGCGGCGCGCCGGGGTCTCGTTCGCGCGGGGCAGCCGGCCGATCAAGCCGAGGATATCGTGCAGGACATCTTGCTCGCGGTGCATTTGAAGCGTCACACGTGGGATTCGCGCGCGGCTTTCGCCCCGTGGCTGTTTGCGATCGCGCGTAACAAGCTGATCGATGCGTTGCGGCGCCGGGGTCGGCGGATTTTTGTCAATATCGACGATTTCGCGGAGACGATCGCGGGCGAACCGGCGGCTGAAACGGTGCCCGCGAAGGATGTGGACGTTCACCTCGGGGCGCTGCCGCCCCGGCAACGCGACGTCCTGCGCGCGATCGCCGTGGACAGCGCATCGATCAAGGCTACGGCGGCAAAGCTTGCCATGAGCGAGGGCGCGGTGCGCGTGGCGCTGCACCGCGGCCTGGCGACCCTCGCGGCACGTTTGCGGAAAGAGTGAGCATGGAGACGGATCAACTCATTCGCACGCTTGCAGCCGACAACGCCAGCCGATCGCGTCCGGTCGGCTCTGCGCTGGCGGTCGCTTTGCTTGTGGCCGCGCCGTTCTCGATCGCAGCGTTCTTTGCGACGCTGGGGTTCCGATCGGACATCAGAACCGCGATGCATAATCCGTTCTTCGATTTCAAGTTCGTGGTGACGATGTCGCTCGCCGTCTCGGCGATTGCGGTCGGCGTGCACCTGTCGCGGCCCGACGCCTCGCCGCGCGGCTGGCTCCGGCTGTTGTTGATCCCGCTCGTTCTGGTTCTGCTCAGCGCCGGCGTCGAAATGATGCTGCCGCATTCGCGGCCGTGGCTGGTCCGGTTGATCGGAAACAATTCCAGGGTCTGTCTGACGGCGATTCCGGCACTTTCGCTGCCGCTGCTGGTCGCCAGCCTGATCGCGTTGCGCCATGGCGCGCCAACGCGGCCAGCTCTCACGGGTGCGTTGGCGGGGCTGTTGTCGGCGGGGCTGGCTGCGACGCTCTACGCAGCCCAGTGCAATGACGATTCGCCGCTGTTCGTGCTCACCTGGTATTCGATCGCGGCGGCGCTGGTGGCGGCAGTCGGCGCGCTCGCCGGCTCCAAACTGCTGAGATATTAAAGGCTATGTCGTCGCGAGGCCCTTGAGGTAACTGGCGACGATGTCGTCGATGGTACGGTCGGACGTCGTTCCCATCGATTTGGCGCGCGTCGAGATGAAACCCTTCGGCCAGCCATCGACGATCTGCTTCAGTTCGGGATCGGGCTCGAATGTGATTTTTCCGGAAGGTTTGCCGTTGCGGACGCGCCCGACTGCGGTCGCGATGTCGTCCATGGTCACAGTCAGCGCGGGTTGATTGAACGCGCGCTTGCCGCGCAGCTTCGTCATTTCCAGATTGTGAAGATTGACAAGATTTCTCACAACTGTCTGGACTGAGACCACAGGCACGCGCGTATCGTGCCGCAGCGGGCATACGACGTCACGGCCGGCCGTGGATTCCCGGATCACGGCTGCGATCCGATCCGACACCGAGTCCGTTGGCGGTCCGGGATGGACCAATACGATCGGCAGGCGCAGCGTGCGCGCGTCGATCACGCCTTGCCGGGTGGCATCCGCCAGCAACAACTCTGCGATTGCCTTATGGGTGCCGTAGGTCGTTTGCGGCCGCCGCATGTAGTCGTCGTCGACGGTGTCGGGCAGCAGGCCGCCGAACACGGCGAGCGAACTCGGGAAGATGATCCGTGGCGGTGCCTGTTTCGAGCCGACGGCTTCGATCAGGTTGGACAGCGCCGTGATGTTGATGCTGAGCGCGCGTGTCGGTTCACGCTCGGCGACACTCGTCAGCACGGCCGCCAGATGGAATATGGTGTCGAACTTCTGTGCTGCGATCTGGCGCAGCGTCTCGGGGGACGTGATGTCGGCGCGCAACAACGTCAGCCGGGAATCGGATGCTTCCACGAGATCGTTGTCGAGCAAGACGATTTGCTCGATTGATTGCGATTGACCGGTCCGATCGTTCAGGCGGCCCTCCCGCAGCAATTCGCCAGTCAGGTTCCGGCCGATAAATCCACCCGCTCCGGTGATCAATACGCGCATCAAAAACCCGTCCCGAGAACAACATGACGCTCATGAATCATCAACACCAGAATGCCGCCAATATCAACTCACCCAAATGAGAAGCTGATACGCACTGTGGTCGTGCGTGCGTAGTACGACTTTAGGCGAAGCGGCGGCATGGCCCGGTGGGACGGGGTCCGCGCGATTGTCGCGCCGCATCAAACAAGCGAAATCACAACCCTATCGGATGCGATCCACGAGCCTGCCGCCGTCCCGTTCGACTCTCGCATCGAGGCCCCGCGTGGACGGGCAATTCCACCAGGCGCACGCAAAGTTTCCGGATGAGACATGCGGAGCCGTGGTCGGACGAATGGCGAAGTGTCAGACCGCGCCGGCGATCGATGGTGCCGGCAGCGTCGACTTCTGTTGCATGCGATGAAAACGCAGGACCTGCTGCGCGGTCGATGGCCGCAGCCTCTCATAGGTCAGCCTTGCTTCCTCGTTGTCCATCGCGCTGCCGCCGGACAAGTCCTGGCGCATGCCGAGGATCGCCTTGACCGTCGACCACGACAGTCCGCCGACCTTCGCCAGAATGAAGACGCCCTCCGCGCGGGATTCGATCATCATGTTTTCTGCGATCGTGATTTCCACATTTGCAAGCGCGGCGATGGCGGCGTTGGTCTCGTCGAACTTGCTGGCCTCGGCGAATTTCGCGACTTCGTGCTCGTCAAGCCGGCCGTCCTCATAGAGCGAGCGGACGAGTCCGTGAGCAATGATTGTTTCGCGGCTGATCCCCTTCGGCGCCGAACGCGCCCGCCGGGCCGCCTCGCTGACAACGGCGGAAACGTCCTCCGACATGTGCGGGTTGGCCGCCTCGAGCCGCGCGCGTACCGAGGCTGAGGCCTTCGCGATCAGCTTGAGATAGTGATGCCGCGGAATCGAGGGACGGAGACCGATGCAGGTGGCGATGTCATCGTTGCCTTCGGCGCGCGCGACAAGCCGGTCAAAACCCTGCTCGGAGAATTGCGCCCCCGGATTGTTGGCGGTGCTGCGCACGACCTCATTGTTGCCGCGCTCGATCAGAACGTCGGTGACCGCGCCGCTCAACGTCTTGCGCGTCGAGATGGCAAGCAGGTGAGCCTGGCTTTTGGTGCGGGCATTTTCAACCAGCGCCCGGTCGTCCAGGCGCTCGGATTGCGACAGCACGGGCGCCGCCACCTCGATCACGTCGTCGAACGCGAGGTTGCGCACGATCTGGGGCGGCGCCTTCGCGACCGGCGCGAGCCGCTGCGCCAGCAGCGTCTTCGCCGACGTCTCGATATGGGCGACGAGACAGTTGAAGACGTCGTCGAACACGGCGATCTGGTCGTCGGAATAGTCGACGGTATTGCAGAGAAAAAGGTCGGTGACCCGCCGCAGCGTTTCGACCCTGCGGGCGACCGTGCCGTGCGCCAGGGTCGTTTCGAGTTCGTCCAGAAGGTTGGTCGTGGTGAGGGGCGTGGATTTCGCAATCATGGGTGTTGCTCTGTTCTGGAGTCCGGGGAGCCTCCTGCCTGTTCTGGCAGCGGCGTCGGGATGATGTCAGGCGCGTGCGATTTGGTTGCGGCCGCGCTCCTTGGCTGCGTAAAGCGCGCTGTCGGCGCGCGCGAGAAGAGCGTCTGCGGTTTCGTCGGGCTTGAGGGCCGTCACGCCGGCGGAGAGCGTGATGACCATGCCGGGCGAAAACGCGCTCCAATCGAGGCCCGCGACGATCGCGCGGAGCCGTTCGAGGCTGCGCTCTGCTGCGCTGGCGGTACTGCCGGGAAGGATCAGCAGGAATTCCTCTCCGCCGTAACGGCCAAAGCTGTCGACGCTGCGGATATTGGCGAACATGGTGATGGCGAACGTCCGCAGCACTTCGTCGCCGGTTGGATGCCCGAAGACGTCGTTGATCTGCTTGAACCAGTCCAGGTCGATCAGCGCGACGGAGCAGGGGGCGTCGTCGCGACGCGCGCGCGCGATTTCGTCATCCAGCCTCTTCATGATGCAGCGGCGGTTGAAGGCGCCGGTTAGTTCGTCGAGCTCGGCAAGTTCCTCGATCCGCTTGTAGGCCTCCTTCAACTGCAGGCTGCTTCTGTAAAGCGACTCGCGCTGCGAACTGCTGAAGATGCCGATGAACATGCAGCGCCCGAGCGCGAGCACGAACACAAGCATTGTGGCGACGCGTTCAAGGTGGGTTTCGTGCGGCATCGAGACCGGCCTGTCGGTCATCAGGAACAAGGCCACCATGCCCGTCGCCAGCGCGATGAAAAGCGCTGCCGTTTGCCGTGGCGTCGCGCGCAGCGAACTGAAGCCGAAGTTGATGAAGAGGGTGCACAGGAACAGGAAGCCCACTTTGGGCACGCAAAAGGCAAAGCCGAGCAGGATCGCCAGGCTGACGCTGGCCTGCGGCACTGCGGCGTAATGATCCGAGAATCTCTCGGTCAGGCCGCTTTCCGACAGCAAGATGAAACCGCCGGTGAACAGCAGCCCGACCCAGCAATAGGCAATCCCGACCGAGGCCGGAATTGTACCGGCGTAGGCGTAGAGCAGCAGGATGGCGCTATCGATCAGAAAGCTGAGGCCGACCAGGTCCAGCATCTGCCGCCGCCGGATCGCCCTGCGGCTCCAGTTTTTCGGCTCCGGGGTGGCATCGAGGCCGCCGGCGGTCGGGTCTGGCAGTACGGACGCGGCTGATCCCATGATCTTGCCATTCGGGGTGAAACGTCCGGAATTTAGCGGGAAAAGCCTTTAGGTTTGGTATCCTTCGGTGGTCTGTCCGGTCGGGCTGCCTCTTGATCGGCGCTGTTTCGAGAAAGGGAAGGTAAAGGAATCCCGAATCCGCGAGGTCGTGGGCATCCGGCCCTGCGGCCGTTTCGATTCCGTGTGCACAGGCAGCTCGCCCGCCCCACGGTTTGGCAACCTTGCGTGAGGTCGGTCACAGATGCCGGCCGTCCGCCCAAGAGAAGATTTGCCTTTGTCCGTCGAACCTTCCGCCAGCCCACCCGACACATGATGCGAGACGGCCATTGAGCGCGGCCCAGGCGATGTCCGATGAAGTTCTGATCGCCCGCATCGCGCAAGGCGACCGCCTTGCCATGCAGGTGCTGTATGGACGACACCATGTCAGGGTGTACCGTTTCGGATTGAGGCTCGTGCGGAACGAACAGGTCGCGGAAGACCTTATCAGCGAAGTTTTTCTTGATGTCTGGCGTCAGGCCGGCAAGTTCGAGGGCCGCTCCGCTGCCTCCACCTGGTTGCTGGCGATCACGCGATTCAAGGCCCTGTCCGCCCTGCGCCGCAGGAAGGACGCCGAACTGGACGACGAGACCGCCAATTCGATCGAGGACGGTTCCGACGATCCTGAAGTGACGGTGCAGAAGAAGGATACGAGTGACGCGCTGCGTAAGTGTCTGACATCGCTGTCTCACGAGCACCGGGAAATTGTCGATCTCGTTTACTACCATGAGAAGTCGGTGGAAGAGGTCGCCGGGATCGTGGGGATTCCGGAAAACACGGTGAAGACGCGGCTGTTTTATGCGCGGAAGAAATTGGCCGAACTGCTGAAGGCAGCCGGCATTGAACGAGGTTGGCCATGATTGCCGCGAGCAGGAAAGCCCCTGAGCAGGCGCCGGGAGACATCGAGGCGCTGTTGCCTTGGCACGCCACCGGAACGCTGGATGCACGCGATGCGCGCCGCGTCGAGGAGGCGCTGGCCCGCGATCCGGCGCTGGCCCGGCAGTATGCGGCGATCCAGGACGAATATGCAGAGACGGTCGCTCTCAACGAGAATCTCGGCGCGCCGTCGATCCGCGCGATGCAGAAATTGTTCGCGGCAATCGACGCCGAACCTGCGCAGGCGTCCGCGTCGCCGCGGCGGCTCTCCGCGCGAGTCTCCCAGTTTTTCGCGAGCCTGCCGCCGCGCACGCTCGCGGCTTCCGCCACGCTCGGCGGGCTGGCGCTGCTGCTGCAGGCCGGCGTGATCGGCGCGATTCTGGTGAGGGGCGGTGAAACTGCCACGTTCCAGACCGCGTCCTACCGGGCACCGAACGCGCCGTTGACCCGTGGGCTGGAGGCCGCCGACGCCGGTCCCGTTGCCATCGTGCGGTTTGCGCCGGATGCACGCGTATCCGATATCAACGCACTGCTCGACGCCTATCAGGCCACCATCGTGTCGGCGTCGAAAGGCGGCCTGTTTCGGTTGCGCTTCGGAAGCAAGCCGACGGCGGCGCGGGACTTCGCCAGTCTGATCGGCAGGTTGCAGAGCGAGAGGATCGTCAATCTCGCGGTGCCTGCGAAATAATCGGCCACCGCAGGCAGGCTCGCGCCGGCATGGAGGCGGGTCGATGAATTCGGGACCGGCGAGGCGGAAAACCCAGGTGCCGTGACGGCGGCGCGCCAGCAGCGATGGCTCGCCCTGGCGTCAAGGATGGACATGGTCTGTCGATGTGACAACCGGGCATGCGGCAACCGGCGGCGCGACCCCGGTCGCGCCCGAGGGATTGGCGGGAAATCGTCCGCCCTTCCAGATCGTTAAAAATTCTTCGCCGTCCTTTGAACGTTTGCCGGAGAGCCCACGACACACGGAGTGTGGGAGCCAAACTCCCCGCGGCTATATTCGGCGCGAGCGCCCATCCACCCCAGCGCCCATATGGCTTGACCCGCCCGGTTGTCCCCCCGGGCGGGTCTTTGCATTGCCGGCCACCACATTTTTGCCGCGAAGTGCTGGACTTCGCCGAAGTTTTCCACAGAATATCCTGGAGGCATTACCGCTGATTCGTTCGTTGCGTCTGCGTCCGTTCTCCTCCTTGCGGACTTCTTCATGGCACAACGTCACGACGTCCAGCGTGCCCGGGACATCCTTGCCCGATGGTGCGCGATCGCCGAGCAGCGGCTCGATCATCTCACCGAACTCTACGAAACCGGCCGCTGGCGCCGCTACCACTCCGAGACCGCTTTCATGGAGAATCTCCGGGAGGCAGCCGCCGCGGTCGAAACGTGGCAGGGGCTGGCGCGGCGCGAAGCGACACGCGACAACGCGAAGGTCGACGTGTCCTGGCTCGGGCGGCGCGCCGGGCTGATCCTCTCGCTGCGACCCGAGTTCACCACGGACGTTCCGCCGCGTCCGTCCGTGACACAGGAGATGCTGGCGGCAATTCCCCCGCTCATTGCCCCGGCGCGAGGTGAGCCCCTTGCGGTGCTTGAGGGGTCGACGGACGATGCGCCGATGGTGGAAGCGCCGCGCGATCACCCTCCGGTCGAACAGCGCTACCCGGTGTTGCATAACGCGTTCTAAAGCGGGATGAGTTTAGGTTGAACCAACCCGCGCTGTCATTGCGAGCCAACGGTCGGGGCCGCAAGCGCGGTCACGCGCGTCTTCGCCGCGCATGACGCCGCCCGACGACAGGCTCCGCCAAGCAATCCAGAGCCGCAAGGAAGACCTGGATTGCTTCGTCGCTCAGGGACAACGCTGCGCGTTGCCCCTGGGCTCCTCGCAATGACGGTGATTCAACCTCATGTCACTCCGCTCTAAGATCCGAAATCGTCGTCAAGCCAAATCTACGACCTCTCCGTTGGCGATAAATTTACGATGTCGCTGCAGAGGGGCCGCAAATAAGCGGAACACCGGGGTCGGTTCACTAATCATATACCGTTCATTCTGCAGTTTCTCCGCCCAGTTCCAGAAGGAGCGGGCGCATGTTCGGCAAGGCTGGGAATCATTCTCATCCGGACTCTGATCCGGTCACGGCAGCGCGGTGGTGTCGACATCGTTGGCCGATTCTCCGGCGTTTCGCCCTGATCGCGCGCGATTTCCACTCCGATCAAAGAGGGAATGTCGCGATCATTTTCACGATCGCATTGCTTCCGCTGCTTGCCTTCACTGGCGTCGCCATCGACTATTCCATCGCCAGCAGGATTCGAACAAAAATCCAGGAGGCCCAGGACGGCGCGGTCTTGCTCGCTGTCAGCAAATCAGAGGTCGGACGCAGCCCCCAGGATGTCCAGCAGGATGCCCTCAAGTTTTTCAACGGCGAATTGACTGCGGCGGGACTGACCGCCCAGATTTCGCTCACGGTGACCGACGGCGCCGACGGGCGCACGGCAACTGCCAACTTTACAAGCCCGGTGAAGACGACATTCATGTCCGTTGTCGGCATACCGACGATCATGGTGGGCGACAAATCGACCGCGCAACTCTCCAATCCGACCTACATGGATTTCTACCTTCTGCTCGACAACTCCCCCTCGATGGGTGTGGCCGCAACGCCCACAGACGTCGCGACGATGGTCAATAATACACCGGATCAATGCGCTTTCGCGTGTCATGATCTGTCGAACCCCAACAACTACTACAATCTCGCCAAGAAACTCGGTGTCACCACGCGCATCGACGTGGTGCGGCAGGCCGTTCAGCAACTCACGCAGACCGCAACATCGACCGCGTCCGTGCCGAACCAGTTTCGGATGGCAGTTTACACATTCGGCTCGTCCTGTGGCATGGCCGGTCCCGCGTCCATTGCGCCGTTGTCCTCGAACATGTCGAGCACGGAGTCCGCAGCCAGCAGCATCGATCTGATGACGACCCCCGCACAGAACTACAACAACGATCAATGCACGGACTTCGATGGCATATTGAGTGCAATGAACTCGGTGATTCCGAGTGCGGGCGACGGCACGTCAACTCAGCCGCAAAAATGGCTGTTCTATGTGTCGGATGGCGTGGCGGATGCCTATTATCCATCCAGTTGCACGCAGCCGACGACGAACGGGCGCTGCCAGGAACCTTTGACGGTCTCCCAATGCACGGCCATCAAGAAGCGCGGCATCAACATCGCGGTTCTCTATACGACGTATCTCGCGCTGCCGACCAACAGTTGGTACAATACCTGGATTGCGCCGTTTAACGCAGGTCCGTACGGGCCGTCGCCGAACAGCAAGATTGCCGCCAACATGGAGAGCTGTGCGTCGCCCGGCTTCTATTTTGAAGTCAGCCCGACGCAGGGAATCTCGAGCGCGATGAACGCGCTGTTCCAGAAAGCAGTTCAGAAGGCCCACCTCAGCAGTTGATCCGCTAACGCACCGTATTGGCGCCGAGCGCGATCTGCGCGAAGGTCGCCGCGCCATGGACTGTCAGGTCCGGCGTCACGGGCCTTGCGTGATCGAGGCCGACAACCGCGCCGCGCGGCGCTTCGGCGATGATGTTGCTGGCGACCATCGCTGTTCCGGCGCCATCGGCCACGGACACGCCGATCCCGACGAAGGTCTTTCGGATCACGTTGCCGGAAACGGCCACGTCGCGCAGATATTTTCCCCAGCCGGCCACCACGCCGAACGACGGCGCGTTCTCGATCACGTTGCCGGTCACGGTCGTATCCGCCTCGACATAGATGCCGACGCCCGCGTCGTCGTCGGGTGCGGTGCCGACCGGCCGTTTCGGCAGCAGATTGCGGATGATGTTGCCGTGCACCACCGCGAGCCGTCCACCCTCGTTGAAGTTGCAGACGGAGACGCCGACCGCAGCGCCGTCCACGGTATTGTTGGCGATGACCGCGCCCTGGAAGGCGAACTCGGAATAGAGCGCCACCTCGCGGACCTCGCTGATGCTGTTGCCGGTGATGTGGATGTTCGCGGCCGAATTGCCGCGCACGGCGGAATAGTCGCAGTTGCTGATGCGGTTGTTGCTGACGATGACGTTGCCCGCGCGAAAGGCATTGATGGCGTTGCCGTACTGGCCCGATCCGCCGGGGCCGGCCTTGATATTGTCGATGCGATTGCCGGTGACGATCGTGCCGTCGTCGCCGATCGTGGTGCGCAGGATTTCGATGCCGTTGTCGCTGGCGTCGTGGATGGTGTTGCACGCCACCATGAGCCCGAGCGCGTCGAACGAGACGATGGCGGTCATCGCGGTCGCCGTGATGATGTTGCCGCTGATGTCGCCCGCGACGTTTTCAAGCCAGATGGCGTTGCGCCCGCTTCCTGTGATTTCGCAATCCGTGATCCGGACATCGTGTCCGGCAATGCAGTGAACGAGGCCGCGCCGCTCCGGCAGGGCGATGCCGCCGCCGTCGAGGGTGAGATTGCTGAGCCCGGCATGATCCGCGCCTGCCGCCGACACCAGCGATGCGCCGCCGCCGGTGAATTTGAGCCGGCTCGCGCCGCGTACGCCCACGAGCTGCGATCCCCTGGGGAGCTGCAGCATCCCGCTGCGATAGACGCCGGGCGGAAATGCCAGCGGCGCCTGCGCGCGGGCGGCGTCGTCGATTGCGCGCTGCAGGGCGCGGGTCTGATCGTCAGGCGAATCGGGCCGCACGCCGTAGTGGGTGACGTCGCGCCCGAGCGTGGACGTCAGCGGCGCGGCGCGCGCGGCATCCGACGGAAGTGCCAGTGCCCCGGCCATGCCGGCGGCGGATGCTCCGATCAGATGACGGCGGCCGATATCCATGTGCGTGGTCCTGCGATGTCCGCTCCAGACGTAACGCGGAACACGTCTGGGAGAGAGACGAGGCAGGGGCGGCGCGAGGCGATTGTTGGCGGTACGGTTAACGTGGCGGCGTGTCGACCACCGGGTTATGCGGCACGAACAGCCGTCCGCGCTCGACGCCGATCACGATGGCGAGAGCGGCCAGCGTGCACAGGAAGGCGCCGGTCGTGAACGGCAGCATGGTCCCGTTGAAGTCCTGCCCGATCAGCGCGCCGACGCCGCTGCCGATCAGCGTCGTGATCGAGCCGAACAGCGACGACGCCGTACCGGCGATGTGGCCCTGCGGCTCCATGGCGAGCGCCGTGAAGTTCGAGAACATCAGGCCGAACGCGAACATGTTGCCGATCGCAAGCACCATGTAGATCGGGAACGACAGCCAGCCTTGCCAGGCTGCCAGCAGCGTTATCGTCGAGACGGCGAGCGATCCCATCAGCGCCGAGTGCGAGATCACCCGCATGCCGTAGCGGCCGACGATGCGCGAGTTCAGGAAGCCCGCGGCCGCGATGCCGATGGCGATGGCGGCGAAGGCGAGGGGGAAATAGGGACCGAGATCATAGACTTCGGTGAAAATCTGCTGCGACGAGAACACATAGGCGAACACCACGCTCTGGATGCCGCCGGCGGCGAGCGCGTAGCCGATGGTCTGCCGATGGGTGAGGGTCTGGCGGAAGGCGTTGAACACATTGGCCGCGGTCAGCGGTTTGCGCTTCGCCGCCGGCAGCGTTTCCGGCAGGCGGATCGCGCACCACAGCAGGGACAGCAGGCCATAGACCGTCAGCACCATGAAGATGCCGCGCCACTCCGCGAACAGCATGATGGCCTGGCCGACCGAAGGCGCAAGGACAGGAACCGCGATGAAGATCATCATCGCCAGCGACATCACGCTCGCCATGCGCCGTCCGGCATAGCAGTCGCGCACGATCGACGTGGCGATGACGCGGGTCGCGGAGGTGCCGACGCCTTGCAGCACGCGGGCGAGCAGCATCAATTCGAACGAGGGCGCGAGCACGGTGAGCAGGCCGGCGGCGCTGTAGAGCAGCATGCCCGCGATCAGCACCGGGCGGCGCCCAAAGCGGTCCGACAGCGGCCCCATGATGAACTGGCCCGCGCCGAAGCCGGCCAGATAGACCGAGATCACCTCCTGCACGTGGTTCGGATTGGCGATATCGAAGGTGCTGCGGATGTCCGGCATCGCCGGCAGCATCATGTCTGTCGCAAACGGGTTGAGCGCCATGATCGCGGCCACGATGGCCACGAATTCAGGGAATCCCATTGGCCGGTGGGTTCGGGAAACCCATCCGTCGGCGCTTGTGTCAGTCATTGATTCGTCTCAGGAAATCAGGAAAACGGACCCAAATATCGTTGCCGATATTGCGATGCACAATCCCCTTTCCGGCATGGCTGCTCACCGGAAAACGGTCGCCCGTGTTCACATTCCGTCTTGAATTGGAGCGCGCGTTGCCTGACGCGCGGCTTTCACCATCTCCAGCAGCATGGCTTCGCCGGCATCGACGAGTTGCTCCAGCGTCATGGTGGACCGGCCACGCGCCGCCGTTCCGTCGCGCGCCAGCGGCGGGACATGGATGAAGGCGGCCAGAGCCGGTCCGCCGGCCTTGCGGGTCGCCTCGATGGCGCGCCAGCTCAGGTAATTGCAGAGGTAACTGCCGGCGTCGCGCGAGGCCCGGGCATCGATGCCGGTGGCCTGCGCGGCGCGCAGCAGTTTCGGCATGTGCGGGCCGAAGGTCAGCGCATCCGCCGTGCCCGCGATCGCGCTCCTGCGCACGCGGGTGCCGTCGGAGTCCGGCCAGATCGTCGTCACCGCGTTGCGGGCGCGGGTCTCGATGCGAAGGTAGGGCGTGCGCGCCGCGAGCCCGAACATCAGCAGCGCCTGCGGGCGGTGAACGGCGAGAAGCCGCGGTAGGTCGCGGTCCACCGTGGCGTAGGCGACGTGGAAGATGTGGGTCGCGACCGTAACGCCGTCGAGCGCCGGTCGGCGCAGCGCCGCGAGGCGCTTCACCAGCGGCATGGTCGGATTGAATGGCGCGCCCGGAAACGGGCCGAAGCCGGTGATGAGGATGCGGAGTTGTTTCGTCATGGCCGGGCCAAAGCGCGAAGCGCGTCTTCGCGTAGATGTCCCGGCCATCCACGTCTTGCTTTTTGAAAGAGGAAGACGTGGATGTCCGGCACCAGGCCGGGCATGACGAAGCTGCGCATCGTCCAACTCACCGCAGCAACTCCGCGATCTGCTCCGCTGCCAGCGCCGGCGTGATGCGGCCGTCCGCGACCGCGGCCTCGGTCGCTTTCACTTTCGAGCGGATCGCAGGATCGGCGCGCAGCCGCGCCTTCAGCCGATCCTCCAGCATCGCCCACATCCATTTCACCTGCTGCCGCCGCCGCCGCGCGGCGAAATCGCCCGACGCCTGCATCGCCGCGCGGTGATCGAGGATCTTCTGCCAGAGTTCGGCGAGGCCGGTTCCGGCGATTGCCGAATAGGTCAGCACCGGCGGATGCCAGTGTTCGGAGCGGGGTGCGAGGATATGCAGCGCGCTGCGATATTCCGCCGCTGCACGGTTGGCGCGTTTGACGTTGTCGCCGTCGGCCTTGTTGACCGCGATCATGTCGGCGAGTTCGACCAGGCCCTTCTTGATGCCCTGCAGTTCGTCGCCGGCGCCCGGCAGCATCAGGGCCAGGAAGAAGTCGGTCATGTCGCAGACTGCGGTTTCGGACTGGCCGATGCCGACCGTCTCGACCAGCACGACGTCGAAGCCGGCGGCTTCGCACAGCAGCATCGCCTCGCGCGTCTTCGCGGCGACGCCGCCGAGCGTGCCGGCCGCGGGCGAGGGCCGGATATAGGCGGCATCCGATGACGACAGGCGCGCCATCCGCGTCTTGTCGCCCAGAATCGAACCGCCGCTGCGCGCCGATGAGGGATCGACCGCCAGCACCGCCACCCTGTGGCCGCGCTCGATCAGGAACATGCCGAGCGCGTCGATGGTGGTGGACTTGCCGACGCCGGGCGAGCCGGTGATGCCAACGCGGATCGCCTCGCCGGTCGCGGGCAGCAGGTCCTGCACGAGGTCGCGCGCAGTCGCCTGATGGTCGCCGCGGCGGCTCTCGATCAGGGTGATGGCGCGCGCCAGCGCCGCGCGGTTGCCGGCGCGGATATCGGCGGCGAGCGCGCCGACGTCGGTTGCTTTTGTTTTCACTTGCGTCATCGTGTTCCGTCGCCGCCGCCCGCCGGCCGCGCACCACCGAAGATGCGGTCGCCTTCCGCCGAAAGATATGGCTTGAGCGAACGCCACGGCAAGAAGGCGACATACTGGCCTTCTGCATAGGGACCGACCGCGTAGGGCGGATAATGAAAGCTCAGGCCCGCGCTTTTGCCTGCTTCGGTGGACGGCGTCAGCGTCACCGCGCCGATCTTGAGCAGATCGGGTTTCAGATCCTTGTACCAGTCGGTGCCTTCCGCCGCCTCGTCGACACCGCGTTTCTTTTTCTCGGTCTTGAGTGCCGTGATGATGTCCGTCAGCATGAACGACAATGTCGGTCCACCGCTGGCGAGTTCCTTGAAGAAGGGGCGGATGCTGATGCGCTCCCGCGCCCGCCGATCCCAGATGATGGTGTTGACGTCGGTATTGGGATGCGCGCCATGCGTGTTCATGTAGTCGTCCCGGACAACGCTGACATAGCGCCCGGCGACGACGGACCGCACCGTGAAGCGGCGCTCGTAGGTGTAACCGTCAGACGGAAACATATTCGGACCGCTGCGCCTGTCCGCATCAGCCTCCTGCCGTCGCTTTTCGGCGTAGTGTTTGCCGTCCGCGAGGCAATCGGCCGCGAGCGCCGGATCGGCCTTGATCTTCGTGTCGAGGATAATGCTGACGTCGACGGTTTTGGTCTTGAGGACGAAGTCGGGATTCGGTGCGGCGAGGGCAGGCAAGCCCGACAGACCAACTACGAGCCCTGCAATGAAAAATCTGGATAGTGTCATGAGCCGGATCGTTGCTGCATCTGATTTTCGGCAAAGGCCCTAAGCGCGGGAAGATCATCCTGGAGGACATCCCATACCAGTTCAGGCCGTGTCGCATGGTATGCGTGGCGAAGGACATTTCCGAAGTCGATAACTGTTCGCCAGTCGATTTCCGGAGCGGCGGCCTCGATCTCGTCGGAGGGTCGTCGCGAAGCTTCGCAAACGGTCTCAAGCATCCGCTCGGTCGCCATTCTGGTGATGCGATCAGAAACGAAGTCCGCCAGGGTTCGTCCGTTACACAGGGCTTCAATCTCGGCAATCGCTTCGAGAATGTCGCGAAGTCGATCGCTTTGGGTCGGCGGCATTCAGAAAACCTCTATCAGGTCGTCCACGATCCGCTCTGCGACCCGCGGTCGGAGAGAGTCCTTCATGGATGCCTGTGCCGTTAATCCGGTGGCGTCTTCGATGATGTGCTGGACGCCCACCAGATTGTGGAACGTGAACGACGCTTCAGCCGGAACGTCCAGCAAAACATCGATATCGCTATCTGGACGATGATCTCCTCGCGCTCGCGATCCGAAGAGCCAAAGTTTCCGGACACCTTGTGCCCGGATTGCTCGCTCGTTGCCGCGAATGGTCGCGATGATCTCCTTGCGTGTCATGCGCCTGCCTGCTATTCCGCCGCCTCGCTGGAGTGGCCGAGCCGCGCGTTGAGTTTGCGGATCAACTCCTCGGCGGCGTCGGAGATAACGGTGCCGGGCGGGAAGATCGCTGCGGCGCCGGCCTTATAGAGTGCGTCATAATCCTGCGGCGGCACCACGCCGCCGACGATGATCATGATGTCCTCGCGGCCCTGCTTCTTCAGCGCGGCCTTCAACTCCGGCACGGCGGTCAGGTGAGCCGCGGCGAGCGACGAGACGCCGAGAATGTGCACGTCGTTTTCGACCGCCTGCCGCGCGGCCTCCTCGGCGGTCGCGAACAGCGGCCCGATATCGACGTCGAAGCCGACGTCGGCGAAGGCCGAGGCGATCACCTTCTGGCCGCGGTCGTGGCCGTCCTGCCCGATCTTGGCGACGAGAATGCGCGGCCTGCGGCCCTCGGCGTCCTCGAACGCTTCGATCAGTGCTTCCACCTTGGCGATACTGCCCGACATCGCGTTCACCTCCCGCTTGTAGACGCCGGTGATCGACTTGATCTCGGCGCGGTGACGGCCGAACACCTTCTCCATCGCATCGGAGATTTCGCCGACGGTGGCCTTGGCGCGCGCGGCGTCGATGGCGAGCGCGAGCAGGTTGCCTTCGCCGGTTTCCGCGCTCTTGGTCAGCGCCGCCAGCGCCGCCGTCACGTCGGTTTCGCTGCGCTCGCCGCGAAGTCTCTTGAGCTTGTCGATCTGCAGCCGCCGCACGGTGGTGTTGTCCACCTTCAGCACGTCGATGGCCGCTTCGCTTTCGGGCTTGAACTTGTTGACGCCGATCACCGACTGCTGTCCGGCATCGATGCGCGCCTGCGTCTTGGCCGAGGCTTCCTCGATGCGCAGTTTTGGCACGCCGGCCTCGATGGCTTTCGCCATGCCGCCGAGTTCCTCGACTTCCTGGATGTGACCCCACGCCTTGGCCGCGAGGTCGCGGGTCAGCCGCTCGACGTAATACGAGCCGCCCCAGGGATCGATGATGCGGGTGGTGCCGCTTTCCTGCTGCAGGAACAGTTGCGTGTTGCGCGCGATGCGCGCGGAGAAGTCGGTCGGCAGCGCTAAGGCCTCGTCGAGCGCATTGGTGTGCAGCGATTGCGTATGTCCCTGCGTCGCCGCCATCGCCTCGATGGTGGTGCGCATCACGTTGTTGAACACGTCCTGCGCGGTCAGGGACCAGCCCGAGGTCTGGCAATGTGTTCGCAGCGAAAGCGAGCGCGGATCCCTTGGGTTGAACGACTTCAGAAGCTTCGCCCAGAGCAGCCGCGCGGCGCGCATCTTGGCGACTTCCATGAAGAAGTTCATCCCGATCGCCCAGAAAAACGACAGACGCGGCGCGAAGCGGTCCACATCGAGGCCCGCCTTGATGCCGGCGCGCAGATATTCGACGCCGTCGGCCAGCGTATAGGCGAGTTCGAGATCCTGCGTCGCGCCGGCCTCCTGCATGTGGTAGCCGGAGATCGAGATGGAATTGAACTTCGGCATCCGCTGCGACGTGTAGGCGAAGATATCGGAGATGATCCGCATCGAAGGCGCCGGCGGATAGATGTAGGTATTGCGCACCATGAACTCTTTCAGAATATCGTTCTGAATGGTGCCCGACAGTTTTTCCGGCGGAACGCCTTGCTCCTCGGCTGCGACCACGAACAGCGCAAGGATCGGCAGCACCGCGCCGTTCATGGTCATCGACACGCTCATCTGGTCGAGCGGGATGCCGGCGAACAACGTGCGCATGTCGTAGATGGAGTCGATCGCGACTCCGGCCATGCCCACATCGCCGGAGACGCGCGGATGATCGGAGTCGTAGCCGCGATGGGTGGCGAGATCAAAGGCGACCGAGAGGCCCTTCTGGCCGGCCGCGAGGTTGCGGCGATAGAACGCGTTGGAATCCTCCGCCGTGGAGAACCCGGCGTACTGCCGGACGGTCCATGGCTGGTTGACGTACATGGTGGGGTAGGGGCCGCGCAGGAACGGCGCGATGCCCGGCCACGTGTCGAGGAAGTCGATGCCGTTGAGGTCGGCTTCGTTGTAGCCAGGCTTCACCGGGATGCCTTCCGGTGTCAGCCACGGCTCCGCGTTGCCGCCGGCGGCAGGCGTGGCGACCGGCTCGAAGGCGATGTCAGCGAAGCTGGGTATCCGGGTCATCGTTGTTTTACCTCCGTCATCCTTCGAGGCACGCCAGCGCGATGCAAGAGCATCGCAGGGCTCGCTCCTCAGGATGACGCGCTATACCCTTTATCGTCATCCTGAGGAGCGCGCTCTTGCGCGCCTCGAAGGATGACAAGGATACGAAACGCGTCGATGATATCATAGCTTTGTTCGCCTCAATCATGGTCCAGATGCTGATGGCTGACGATGGTGGCGATCATCTCCGGCCCGTAGTTCTGCAGCGTGGTCTGGCTCGGCAGGTTGACGATGGTCGCGACCCAGCCGAGCCGGGATTCGGTTCCATACTGCCGTGTGGGCACCACCCGATCGGGCCGGTCGAAGGTTCCGGTCATGATCTCGATGCGCGGGCCGTCGATCCGGCCGAAACTCAACGGCGTGCCGCAGGCTGCGCAAAAACCGCGCTCGGCGATCGACGAGGAGCGGAACGTTGCAGGCGTACCCTTGGTCCAGCGGACGTCGTTTCGGTCGAAATCCGCAAAGGACGCGAACGGCGCCCCCGCGGCCTTCTGACACATCCGGCAGTGGCAGATGCTGATCCGCTGCGGCGACGCCGCCGTCGCAAAGCGGATCGCACCGCATTGGCAGCCGCCGGTCAGCGTCGGTTTCGCCGCATCGGTCATGTCTGCTCCAGCCGCTGCCAGGCGGCATTCAGCATCGCGACGGCATCCCCGCCGGCGAAAATGAAATCCTGCACGCCGGCGGCCCGGAACGCGGCTTCGTGTTCGCCGGGCCGCCCCGCCAGATAGATATGCTTGATGCCCGCGGCGTGAAGGGCCTTTGCCGCCGCTGCGGCCTGTTCGCCATAGACCTTGTCCGACGAACAGAGGCAGACGAGGGCTCGCTCCCTCTCCCCGCCAGCGGGGAGAGGGGTGGGGTGAGGGGCTCTTGCGCCGGATGCTTGCCCCTCACCCGGATTGCTGCGCAATCCGACCTCTCCCCGCTGGCGGGGAGAGGTAAAGAAAACTTCGATTTCAGCAAGCGAGGAATCGATCGCCTCGATCCCGCCGGTCTCAAAAAAGCTTCTCGCAAATGTCGCGCGCGCGGTGAAATCGGCGGGCGTGCCAAGATTGGCGAGGAACACTTTTGGCCGTGCGCCGGTGGCCTTGAGCATAGCGTCGGACCGGTCGCGCAATTTTTCAAAAGGTGCGGCGAGACGGATCGGCTGGAGCACATCGAATGTGATGCTCGCCTCGCCGTAGGGGGCGGGCGCGACCAATTTGGCATCGAGCACCTCGGCCGGCTTCTCGTGCAGGTTGGGAAACTCGCTGGCGCCGGTCAGCACGTCGCGGCGCTTTGCGACGTTGGCCTCGCGCGCCGCACGGGTAGCGGTCACTTTGGCCTGGATCAGGTTCTGCTCCAGCGCGGCGAACACGCCGCCGGCCTTGTCGATGGCCTGAAACTGCGCCCATGCAGTATCGCACAACTCGCGCGTCAAGGCCTCGATGCCGCCGGAGCCGGCGGCGGGATCGGACACTTTGGCCAGGTTGGACTCTTCCAGCAGGATCAGTTGCGTGTTGCGTGCCACTCGCCGCGCAAACGCATCCGGCAAACCGAGCGCCAGGGTATGCGGCAACACGGTGATGCTGTTGGCGCCCCCAAGCCCCGCCGAGAAGGTGGCGATGGTCGCCCGCAGCATGTTCACGTAGGGGTCGCGCTGCGTCAGCATGCGCCACGCGGTTTCGGCGGCGATGAAGAGCGGTTGGGGTGTGAGGCCGCAAGCCTGCTCGATCCGCGCCCACAAGAGCCGCAGCGCGCGGAATTTCGCAAGCGTCAGGAACTGGTCGGCATCGGCGCTGAGCCGCGTGGAGATCATGCCGCGGGCGGCATCGAGCGGAATGCCGGCGCTTTCGAGCGCGCGGAGATAATCGACCGCGCTTGCCAACGCGAAGGCAAGCTCCTGCGCTTCCGAGCCGCCGGCGTCATGGATCACCCGGCCGTCGGCGGCGATGAAGGGCCCCTTGAAGCCGGCGTCCGCGAGGCTCTTCGCCTCGCCGCCCACGGCCGCCGCGATCTGCGGCCACGCATGGGGACTCGATCCCCCCACCGCGCAGGCCCCGAGCGGATCGAGGCCGAAGCGGATGTCGCACGTCGCCGGATCGAGGCCCTTGCCCTTGACGTAATCGGCGAGATGGGTCGCGGCTGTCCGCGACTGCGGTCCAATCTGCAACTCGATGGAAATTCCCGCATCGAGGAAAATGCCGTCCAGCACTCTGGCGATGGCGTCCGCGGTCGGAGCAAGCCCAAAGCCGCGCGCGCCGTTGGCGCCGGCGAACACCAGCGTCAGCCCCGCGGCGCCATTTTCGAGATCGTGCAACGCCTGCGCGTTGGCCTGCGCGGCATCGGGATGATCGATCCGCTGCATGATCCGCCAGGGCGCCGCGGCGGCGCGGCCGCCGATCGCGCGCGCGTCCCGCGCGCGGGTGTAGATCGGTTCGATCCTGAGGCCGTCGTAGGTCTTGCCGACCAGCTTCTCGAACGGCGCGCCTTTCAGCACGCCGTCGACCAGCTTGCGCCAGTCGTCCCGGGTTGCGGCGGGAAAGTCGGCGGCAAGGGTCAGGTCGGAAGCGGCATCGTTCGGAGTGGTGGACATTCGGGCGTTCGTTTCCTGACAGCGGTATGGGTTGTTGGCGGCAAAATGCCATGGGGCGGCGGCCAAGCCAAACGGTTGTTTGCAGTGCAGACCCGCAAACGGATGTGCAAAAAAGCTCCCAGGCGAGCCAACGCGTCTGCCTTGGATTTGCCGCAACGTGGGCGCGGGTGGATTTTGGCGTCAGTCGAGGTCGGGCAGCCGTTCGATTCCGGCGGTGGCGACGGCGGCAAGGGCGTCCGAGACCTTGCGCCCGCCGATCAGCCGGTCCGGGACGATCTCCGCGAGCGGAACCAGCACGAAAGCACGTTCGAACAGCCGCGGATGCGGCAGCGTCAATTCCGGCTTGTCGAGCTTGACATCGTCATAGGCGATCAGGTCGAGGTCGAGCGTGCGCGGACCCCAGCGCGTCTCCTTCGCGCGGTCGCGGCCGAATTTCTTTTCGATCTTGTGCAGCGTGAACAGCAGCGCGTGCGGATCCAGCGCGGTATCGATCTCGATGCAGGCGTTGACGAAGCGGTCCTGCTTCTCCTCGCCCCACGGCGGGGTTGCATAGTCGGATGAACGCGCGATCAGCGCCGCCTGGGTCATGCCACAGATATTGGCGATGGCTTTCCCGAATGTCGCGCGGACGTCGCCGACATTGCCGCCCAACGCGATCAGGACGCTGGCCATTAGAGTCGGCTACGGGTGATGATGACGCCGACGTCGTCGAAGATCGCGGCGATCGGCGCATGCGGCTTGTGCACGGTGACCTTCACGGTATCGACCCGGGGAAATCCGTCGAGAACCGCATCGGCCACGGCACCGGCCGCTCGCTCCAGCAGTTTATAGTTGGTATCCTTAAAGGCGGCGGTCGCGATCGCCACCACGTTGGAATAGGACACGGTGTCGGACAGCCGGTCGGTGCGGGCCGATTCCGACAGATCGGCGAACAGGTCGAGGTCGATGACGAAACGCTGGCCGACCTCGGTTTCGTGCTCCATGACGCCGTGCCGGGCATGGATCACAACGCCGCGGATGAAGATGGTGTCAGTCATCGTCGATCATCCCTGATTGTGCTTGTCCTCGATCGCTTGTGCGACGCGCAGCGCCTGCACCGTGTCGGCGACATCGTGCGTGCGGATGATGCGCGCGCCGCCTCTCACGGAAATCAGATGCGCAGCGAGCGACCCGCCGAGCCGCTCTTCCGGCTCCGACGGCATGATCGTGCTGATGAAACGCTTTCGCGACGCGCCGATCAGAAGCGGCAGCCCGAAGCACTGCAGTTCGATAAGCCGAGCCAGCACCATGATGCTCTGCTCCTGGGTTTTGCCGAAGCCAATGCCGGGGTCGAGCACGATATGGCCCGACGGAATCCCGGCCTTTGCGGCGATCTCGAGCGATCTGTCGAAGAATGCCGTGATGTCCTGCATGATGTCGATCGCGGCGTCCACCTCGTGGCGATTATGCATGACGATGACCGGCACGCGGTGGCGCGCGACCACCCGCGCCATGTCGGGATCGCCTTGCAGGCCCCAGACGTCGTTGGCGATCGCCGCGCCGCTCTCAAGCGCCCAGTCGACGACCGTCGCTTTGATGCTGTCGATGGACACGGGAATGCCGAGCGCGACGGTCGCCGCGAGAACGGGTTTGAGCCTGGCCAGTTCCTCGTCGCGCGAAACCGGTTGCGCGCCATAGGGACGGGTGGATTCCGCGCCGATATCGATGATGTCGGCTTGCTCGATGACCATGCGCCGAGCCTGGGCGAGCGCGCGGTCGGGCGCGATGAATTGCCCGCCGTCGGAAAACGAGTCCGGCGTGACGTTCAGGACGCCCATGACCAGGGGATGCGGCCGCGCCAGCAGCGCATGCAGTGTCGGGTGACGGGCGCCGGATGCCGGCGCCGAGGGTATGGAAGCCGCCGCAATCATGCGGTGGCTTTGCGCGGTCCAAGGCGCGGTGTCAAGGCGCGAAAGGGAGGTGTTGCCAGCCTGGCGGCGCCAATTGGCGCTCGCTTCAATATGTGATCTTCAGCGGCAGCTTGCGTGCCTGGTCGATCAGGTCGCCGATCGATTTCTCGGACGGAAGCGCGCTGACAAGTTTGCGTTTGATATTGACGTCACGCATCGTCTGGGCGAGGCGGGCGGGATTGCGATGGGTGAATTCGCGAACCGTCGTGACGCCGGACGCGCGCAGCAGCTTGGCCTTGCCGTTGCCGAGGCCTGGGATCCGCATGTAATCGGCGATGTTGGCCCACTCAAGCAACTGCTGTTCGCTGAAGCCGGTCTTGGCGGCGAGCGTCTTGCGGCCTCGCGGCGACTGTGCGGCTTCAAGGAATTCATCTGTCGTTCGAAGGCCAAGCGACTTCAGCTTTTTGGCGTCGGCAGCGGACAGGCCTTCGATCTTGGAGATTGGGTATGTCATGGCACTCGGGGAGTGGAGATACTTTTATGCGAATTGGCTGAGGCCGGGCGTTCCAGCCAGGATCGCGCCCATCTTGTCGGCCCCAACTTTGTCCCGGCCGAAGCGGAAAAGTTCACGCGCAATGCCCTGGATGTCGTTTATTCCGAGGCCGAGCGCCATCAGCTTGCTGCCCAGGGCCATCAAGCCGCCGCCCATCAAACGGTTGAGCGCACCGCCGCTGCCGGCAGCAGCGATGGCTTTCTCTGCGCCGGGCATCGCGTCGATGAGGGATTGAACTTGATCGGGGGGGCCTTCCTTGCGGAGAAAATCGAGAATGAAGCCAATGGTTTTCTCCGCAACAGCACGGTCGATGCCGGTCTTTGCGGCAAGTTGCTCGATCAGTTCGTCCATATCGCCCCGCCTCAGCCGGTTGCTCGCCGGACCTTGTTTATGATTTTTACTTTGATACCCCGTGATACGAAATACAAGCGATGAGCGCCGAGCAAGGGCCGATTAGGCAACATCGCGCCGCAAGTGTTGCCGCAATGCAAGACCCCAACGCGCGATTCATGACAAAACGTCGCGATGTTCGTCTTTGGCCAAGTGAAATGACCATTCGACCAACGCTTTGATCGTTTCAAAATCGCGCTCTGGTTGTCGTGGATCGCGCGCCGGTTTCAATCGGGACAAAAGATGACGTATGATGGCTGCGTTCACCGATAGCAAAAGGCGAGGCGATGGCGGAAAACGGCGACACTGAACAAAGTCTGTTCATTGGCAAGGGTGAGCAGCCGGCATGGCTGGCTCTGAATCTCGCCAACCGGCACGGTCTCGTTACCGGCGCCACGGGAACCGGAAAAACGGTGTCGTTGCAGGTGATGGCCGAGGGATTTGCGCGCGCCGGCGTTCCGGTTTTCGCCGCAGATATCAAGGGCGATCTCTCGGGTATCTCCGAGGTCGGCGAAGGAAAAGATTTCATTCTGAAGCGTGCCAAGGACGTCGGCCTGACTTTTCAGCCCGACCAGTTCTCGACCGTCTTCTGGGACGTGTTCGGCGAGCAGGGACATCCGGTCCGCGCAACGGTCACGGAAATGGGCCCGTTACTGCTGGCGCGAATGCTCGATCTCAATGACGTTCAGGAGGGCGTGCTGAATGTCGCTTTCCGGGTGGCCGATGAGAGTGGCTTGGCGCTGCTGGATATGAAGGATCTGCGCGCCATTCTCGATGCCATCGCGCCGGCTGACAAGAAGGATGACGTCTCCGATGAACTGATGAAGGTGAAGCAGGCGGCGCAGAAGTTCGGCAACGTCACGAAAGCCACGGTCGGCACCATTCAGCGCCAGCTTTTGGTGCTTGAAAACCAGGGCGGCGACAGGTTCTTCGGCGAACCGGCGCTCGATCTGAAGGACTTCATGAAAACCGACCGGGATGGCCGTGGCATGGTCAACATCCTCGTGGCCGACAAGCTGATGCAGAGCCCGCGGCTCTACGCGACGTTCCTGCTCTGGATGCTGTCGGAGTTGTTCGAGCAACTGCCCGAAGTCGGCGATCCGCCGAAGCCAAAACTCGTCTTCTTTTTTGATGAAGCGCACTTGTTGTTCAACGATGCGCCCAAAGCATTGATGGACAAGATCGAGCAGGTGGTGCGCCTGATCCGCTCCAAGGGCGTCGGAGTCTATTTCGTCACGCAAAATCCTATCGACGTCCCCGACAGGGTGCTGTCCCAACTCGGCAATCGGGTTCAACATGCGCTGCGCGCCTTTACCCCGCGCGACCAGAAGGCCGTGGCCGCCGCGGCGCAGACTTTCCGGCCGAACCCGAAGCTGAATACAGCGCAGGTCATCACCGAGCTCGGCAAGGGCGAGGCGTTGGTGTCGTTTCTGGAAGGCAACGGTACGCCCGCGATCGTGGAGCGTGTTCTGATCCGGCCGCCTTCGGCGCGGATCGGGCCGATCACGGCGGACGAACGCAAGGCCATCATCGACAACAGCCCTGTCAAGGGGAAATACGATACGGCTGTCGACTCCGAGTCTGCTTACGAAATCCTGCAGAAGCGGGTGAGCAGTACGGCCGCGTCGGGTGAGGGCTCCGAGGGTGGTGGAATCCTGGGCCAGATCGGCTCGATCGTCGGCACCGTTTTCGGGACCGGCACGCCGCGCGGCAGGATGTCGACCGGGCAGATCATTGCCCGCAACGTCACGCGGTCAGTGACCAACAAGGTCGTGGGCGGCGTCATGGCCGATCTCGGAAAATCTGTCGGCGGATCGGTCGGTGGCTCGATCGGCCGCGCGCTGGTTCGCGGCGCGCTGGGCGGCCTGCTGCGACGTTGATGATGAGCCCGAGCTGGCTGTCGCGACACCACGTCCGGCTCTTGCGCCCGGCATGAGGGTGAGAGCAATCTCCATTCCGGTCTGTGCCGTTATAAGGAAACATGGAATGTCAGCTTCGCAACTCCAGTCCGTCCTCGATCGCGTCGATGCGGATTTCGACAATTGCCTCGAACGGCTGTTTACGCTGCTGCGCATCAAGTCGATTTCCGCCGATCCGGCCTTCGCCGCCGACTGCAAGGCGGCTGCGGACCATCTCGCCAATGATATCGCGACGCTGAATTTCAAGGCAGAGGTGCGCCCGACCGCGGGACATCCCGCAGTCGTTGCCAAAAGCAACGGCAACAGCGGATCACGGCCGCGTGTCTTGTTCTACGGCCATTACGACGTGCAGCCGGTCGATCCGCTCGATCTCTGGAGTCGTCCGCCGTTCGAGCCGGCCGTGACGACCCATGCCGACGGACGCAAGATTATCGTCGCCCGCGGCGCGGAGGACGACAAGGGCCAGTTGATGACGTTCGTCGAGGCCTGCCGCGCCTGGGTGTCGGTGACCGGCTCGTTGCCGCTCGATGTCACCATTCTGATCGAGGGCGAAGAGGAGGTCGGATCGAAGAACTTCGTGCCGTTCCTCGAGCAGAACAAAAAAGACTTTGCCGCGGACTTCGCGCTGGTCTGCGATACCGGCATGTGGGATCCCCGCACGCCGGCGATCACCACGTCGCTGCGCGGGCTGGTCTATGAAGAGATCATCATCAAAGCCGCGAATCGCGATCTCCACTCCGGTGTTTTCGGCGGCGGTGCTCGCAATCCGATCCGGGTGCTGACCCGGATTCTCGGCAGCCTACAGGATGACGACGGTCACATCACCATTCCCGGCTTCTACGACGGTGTGAAGGACCTGCCGCCGGATATTCTGGCCCAGTGGAAGAGTCTCAACCTGACGCCCGAGTCATTTCTCAAGCCGGTCGGACTGTCGATTCCGGCCGGCGAAAAGGAGCGCCTGCTGATCGAGCAGGTGTCATCGCGGCCGACCTGCGACATCAACGGCATCGTCGGCGGTTACACCGGCGAGGGCTCCAAGACGGTGATTCCGGCGCAGGCGTCCGCGAAGGTCTCCTTCCGTCTGGTCGAAGGCCAGGATCCGCTGAAAATCCGCGAGGCGTTTCGTGCCTTTGTGAAGGAACGCGTGCCGAAGGACTGTTCTGTGGAATTTCTAGACCATGCGTTCGCGCCGGCGATCGCGCTCGACTGGACCATGAAGCCGCTGGCCGCCGCAAAGCGCGCGCTGACCGACGAGTGGGGCAAGGAAGCATTGCTGATCGGGTCGGGCGCCTCGATTCCGATCGTGGCCGATTTCAAGAAAACGCTTGGGCTCGACACCGTGCTGATCGGGTTCGGCCTCGACGACGACAATATCCATTCGCCGAACGAGAAATATGACCTGACGAGCTTCCACAAGGGAATCCGCTCTTGGGTGCGTGTCCTCGCCGCGCTGGCCGCCGCGCCACGCTGACGCGATCCTGCGCGAGTAAAAAACGCCGCCCGGGATTGGGCGGCGCTTTGATTCGACGTGTAGAGGGTGATGGCGCTAACCTACACCAAATCTCAGGTCTTGTAACTGGGATCGAGACGGTCGAGCTTGCGCAGCAGCGGCGGCCAGACCAGCGTAGTTGACCGCAGTTCCGCCCGGTCCGGATTCGAGACCAGGGACGCATTCTTGTCGATCACGGCCTGTTCCACCGGATAGGCGGTCGGACCCAGCATCCGGGTTCGCACCTGCATGGTGCAGGCCCGCTCCAGGTGGAACATGCGCTCGAAAGCGGAGGCGACCGAGCGACCGACCGTCAGCGTGCCGTGGTTGCGCAGGAGCATGAAGTTCTTGTTGCCGAGGTCCTTCTGCAGGCGTGGCCGCTCGTCATGGTCGAGCGCGATGCCTTCATAGTCGTGATAGGCGAGGTCATGGGTGACGAGCTGCGCGGTCTGGTTGAGGGGTAGCAGGCCCTCCAGGCAACTCGCGACCGCCGTGCCGTCCGGCGTATGCAGGTGGAGCACGCAGCCGGCGTCCTCGCGCACCTCATGGATCGCTGAGTGAATGGTGAAGCCCGCCGGGTTGATGCTGTACTCGCTCTTGGTCAACTGGTTGCCGTCGAGGTCGACCTTGACGAGGCTTGATGCCGTGATCTCGTCGAACATCAGGCCATAGGGGTTGATCAGGAAATGATGCTCAGGACCCGGCACGCGCGCGGAGATGTGGGTGTCGACCAGATCGTCCCAGCCGTAGTAGGCAACCAGCCGGTACGCCGCTGCCAGATTGACCCGCTGGGTCCACTCGGCATCGGTCATCTCGGATGAAACGGATTTGAGGCGGGCTTCTGCTGGCGACATCGGGCGTTCTCCGGTTGGTTGCTTTTCGACCAGACCGTAGCCCTGCTGCTGCAACCCAACAAGCAGCCAGGTGTCGTGGCAGTCATGCTCGGACTGTGAGTTGAGAGGGCGTGAACCCAGGCGGTCGCATGTGGTTTCCATGGACGTGTGTGCGGCGCAACAGGATCTCGAGTGGCCTGGCCGCAGCCAGAGATCCCTGGGGGGAGTCGAGGGAGGGGGGATTTCCGGGCTCATGCCGGATATCATGAGATTGGCTTAATACTTTCCAGACTGGGCGAAATTGCCCGCTGGCGAGTCCTTGAATATGAGGTATCGTGACATCTGAGACGGATGCTCAGCCAGAGCTTCCGGCGGGGTGGAGCGGGCTATGATTGCGTTGTTGATCGCCGGGATCGTTTTTTTCGTCGCCGGTCTTGTCGCAATCGCTTTTGGAATTCCGGTCAAGGAGTTCAGCTTCGGCAACACACTGATTATGTCCGGTGCCGTCGTTGCCTGCACCGGCGCCATCATCATCGGTCTGTCGCTGGTCCTGCGCGAGCTGAAGCACATCGCACGCGGTCTCCGCCCACCGGCTTCCGTGACATCCCGTTCCCGAACCGAGTTTCCGTTTCCCGCCGCGCCGGCTGCGGCGGGGGAGGATGAGCATCCTGCCGGGTCATCTCAACCTGAGGAACTGTCTCCCGGTATGGGGGCGCCGCCGAAACCAGCCTCGGCGCCGGTTCCCTGGCAGGAGGAAGTCGCAGCCCGCGACCGGGGGCGCCCACGTCCGGAGCCGCCAGGCGCAGCCAATCCGGAAACCGCGCCGTCCGCGGCCACAGCGCCGCCGGCGCCGAAACCACGGCGCAATCTGCTGTTCACCTCGTCGCGCAGGGAGAAGGAGCGGCTCGCTACGCGGTCGCCGGACGCCGAGTTGCCGCCGCTTCCATCGGGATCGCTGGCAACGTCAGACCCGGAGATGTCGCCGCGTCCGTCGTTTGATGAGGCGTGGCCGCAATCCGACCGCGCGCGCAAGGAGCCTGACCCCCGCGCTCCTTCTTCATTCGGTGTCAATTCATCGGCTGGTCGCCGCGAAGCGCCCGCCGGCGTGACCGTGCTGAAGTCCGGCGTCGTCGATGGCATGGCCTATTCGCTGTATTCTGATGGCTCGATCGAGGCGCAGATGCCTGAAGGCATGATGCGCTTCGCATCGATCGAAGCCCTGCGCGCGCATCTCGACCAGCGCGGGTGAATCCCCGTTGACGCGAACGGGAAATAAAATCCGGATCGCGCGCGCCGTGTTCTTGTCACGTCCCTGGCGGTTTGATCATACTCGCCGTGTTGCCATCGAATCTTTCGGAACGACACCATGACGGACACCGCCGGCAAGAGCTTCATCGATCTCACGGCGCAGATCGTGTCGGCCTATGTAAGCAACAATGCCACCACGGCGTCTGAAATCCCGACGCTCATCAACCAAGTCCATGCGGCGCTGATGCGCGTGTCCTCCGGCCGGGCGGAAACGGCGGCCGAGCCTGCAAAGCCCGCCGTTCCCGTCAAGAAGTCGATGACGGCGGACTATCTGGTCTGTCTGGAGGACGGCAAGCGCTTCAAATCGCTGAAGCGCCACTTGCGCACCCAGTACAACATGACGCCGGACCAGTATCGCGACAAATGGGCGCTTCCTCCCGATTACCCGATGGTGGCGCCGAACTACGCGGTGGCTCGCTCTCAGCTTGCCAAGAAAATGGGGCTGGGCCAGCAGCGCCGCCGCCGAAAATAGGTCGCGCGGGCCTTTCCTTGACGGGTATAGGAATAATATCCGAAACTTCGGCCGTCAGCTTTCCGTTCGGTCGCCGCGAATATTTTGTGAATCGCTATCCCCGGGGTGGCAAGGTCGATTAGGATATATGAATATATTCCTAGGAGGCCAGCATGACACCCACGTTGTTTCCATTTTCCGCCGAGCCGGAGCGCCGGTCCCCGATCCCGGCAGTGCGCATCTGCCGAGACGTCACCCTTTGCGTGGCACGGGATTTCGGACTGGACCCGGCGATGATGACGGCGTCCAAACGCGGCGCGCCGCGTGTTGCCTTTGCGCGGCAGGTTGCGATGTATCTGGCGCATGTCGGTTTCGCGTTGAGCTTCGAGACGATCGGACGCGTCTTCCGCCGCGATCGCACCACGGTATCGCATGCCTGCCGCGTCATCGAGGACAGCCGTGACGATATCTGGCTGGATTGCCGGCTGGCGACGCTTGAACGCGTGTGCCGGGCCCGCCCGGACGCCGAAAGCGACGAAAGGGCATCCGATGACATCATCTGATCGCGCCCCGCGTCGTGCTCCGGCACGCGAACGAGCCCGGCCTGCGGCGGATATCGATCCATTTCGCGCGCAGCACCTCTCGCTCTCCACGCGGGAAATCGTGGCGGACGGCCGTGCGATCAGCGCGACCGTCAATGACAGCGAAAGCCCGCTGGCGTGGCTTGCGCGCCGCAAGGGGCGCAACGGCCACGCCATGATCTCTCCGGAGCAATTCGCTGCCGGTGAAAAATTGCGCGCCGATTTCACGCGCGGACACCTGTCGCCGCGGGTCACGTCGGACTGGAGCGCGCCGACCGGCCGTCGGCCTCGCGGATCGGGCGGCGGCGCCGGAGAGATGACCGACGTTGTCATCGCGTCCCGCCAGCGGGTGCGGCTGGCGCTCGAGGCCTGCGGGCCGGAGTTTTCCGGACTGCTGATGGATGTCTGCTGTTTCCTCCGCGGCCTGGAGGACGTTGAGCACGAGCGCGGCTGGCCGCCCAGGTCAGCCAAGGTCGTGCTGCAACTGGCCCTCGACCGGCTCGCCAGGCATTACGGGCTTCTTGGGGCGGCCCGCAGCGATGCCGGCGCGCGGCTGCGCACGTGGCTTGCAGACGATGCGTCCTTTACCGGGGGATAGGCGAGGGCTTCAGGACGCGGCCGCCAGGACGTCGCGGGCATCGCTGCGGATGCGCTCCACCATGGCGCGCAGGCCGTTCGATCGCTGCGGTGTCAGGTGCTCGCGGAAGCCGAGTTCGTCGAAGACGCGCACGGCATCCGTATCCAGAATCTCCTGCGGGGTGCGGCCGGACAAGAGCGTGAGCAGGATCGCGATCAGACCGCGCACGATATGGGCATCGCTGTCGCCGACATAGGTCAAGACCGGTTCATTCCGATCGTTGCGCGCAAGCGTGCGCGCCAGCCAGACCTGGCTGGCGCAGCCCTGCACCTTGTTCGCTGCCGAGTGGTCGGCTTCGCTCATCGGCGCGAGCGTGCGGCCCAACTCAATGACGTAGCGATAACGGTCGTCCCACTCGTCGAGAAGCGCGAAATTATCCCTGATGTCGTCGATCGTCATCGTGACCCGTGCCTTGTATCCTGGCGGTATATAAGGCCGCGGGCCGATGAAAGCGATATCGCGGTGGCTGCGCCGCGGATTTAATTGGCCGCCTGACTGTCGTCGGCAGTCGGAACCTGCCACTCCGCGCGCAGATCGTCCGGCGTCAGCGTATCCTCGGGAGCCTTGCCCGATGGCGGAACATCGGCGGTTTCAACGGCGCCGATCGAGCCGGTGTGATCGGGCGCACGCTTTTCCGCCTTGTCGGTGATGATGCGATAGAGCTTGCGTGCGCCGTCTTGCGCGCGCTGGCCGATCGCAACGGCCGCCTGCCCGCCGACCTCGCACGCCGCCGGCTGGCGGGTGCAGAACTGGCTCATGTCCGACACGGCTGCGGTTGCCGCCGAGACGGCTTCCGACGCATTGATCGTCGGTCCCCTGTCCGCGTCGGGCGTCTTGTCTCTTGGCAGGAGGACGAGCACGAGTCCGAGCCAGAATGCCATACGAAGCAGGAAAAACATGTCGCGTCCCTATGCGTCTCTTTCGCCGTGCTGCGTTCAAATGCGCAGTCTGTTGAAGCGATAGCAACCGGTCTTAGACCGCAGATATTTGCCTCCCGGTTAAACCTCGGAAGATCCGGCAAAAAGCGCAGCGGAATTTGATTCGGCGTAAATTTTCGATTGACGCGATGGTGGCGCGCACGGCTCCGTGATTTTGCCCGTCTCCACCAATTTGAAACCATGATCGCACGTGGCCGGAAACCTCGTGTTCACCATCTGCGCCGATTGAAGTCCTTGTTCCATGCGGATACGCGACATGACCGCTGTTCTTTCGCCGCGCATGCCAGCGCCTTAGCGTTCGCTTAAGTCCGGTCTGACACGGTGGGTCAACGACAATGGAGGCGTTCCGGCGCGTCTTGATCCTGACGTGGCGCCGAAGCGCAAACGACGTGAGCGTAGTGAACATCATCCGTGACTGCCTCGATGCGCTGCTGCATCCGTCCGCGCGATACGATGCGCTGACGCGTGCGCGGCATCGGGCTTTCATGGGTCCGCGACTGCTGGGAAGCCTGGTCGCGTTTGCCGCGTTTCCGGCCTATCTCGCCGTTCGGGGCGCGCCGACCGCGCTTGAGGTTGCGGCGTTCGCGTGGCTCGCGGCGCCGATCCTGATCTCGTATTTCCTCTCGCGCACCGGCCGCTATGAAGGCGCGCACGTGCTGTCTTCGATTGCACTGGCGGGTCTGGTGATGACGATCGCCACCGCCACCGGCGGGATCGAATCCTTTGCCGCGGTCTGGCTTGTCGTTATCCCGCTCGAGGCTGCGCTCTCGGCCTCGCGCCGGGTGGTCGCGTTTGCGTCGGCGCTGGCCGCGTCATGCGTGCTGGCGTTGGTCGCAATGACCTATTTCGATGTGCTGCCCGCGCCGGATACGAGTGCTGCCGCGCATGCCATCCTGGCGTCGTTCGGCGTGGCATCCGGAACGCTTTATGCGGCGGGTCTGGCGTTCGGCGCGGAGTCGCTGTCGCGCACCGGGATCTCGCTGCTGTCGGTCGAGGAAAATCGCTATCGGTTGCTGGCGCGGAACATGAGCGATGTGATCTCGCGTCACCGTCGCAACGGTGCCGTCCAGTTCATTTCGCCCGCCGCGGAAGCCCTTCTCGGGGTGCCGGTGTCCCGGCTGTCGGGGTATGGTCTTTTCGATCGCGTGCACGTGGCGGATCGCCCGGCTTATCTCACGGCGCTGTCGGGCGCGGCCAACGATGACGAAGCGCATAGCGTCGAGTTCAGAATCAGGCGCGACACGCCGTTCGGCATTCCCGGGGAATACTCCGCCGATTTCATCTGGATCGAGATGCGCTGTCGGCCGCTCGAGCCGAAAGCCGGCCACGACGGCGTGGCTGAGGGCGAGGTGGTCGCGGTGATGCGCGATATCACCGATCGCAAGATCCAGCAGCAGGCACTGGAGGTCGCACGTGCCGCGACCGAGCAGGCCGACGCGTCGAAGACCCGGTTTCTGGCCACCATGAGCCATGAGCTGCGGACGCCGCTGAACGCCATCATCGGATTCTCGGAAATGATCGTGAAGGAGGATGTTCTCCTGCTCAATGCCGCGCGCCGCAAGGAATATGCTCAACTCATCAACGATTCCGGTCAGCATCTCCTGTCGGTGGTCAACGGCATTCTGGATATGTCGAAGATGGAATCCGGCAACTTCGAAATCGTTCCCGAGCCGTTCGCGCCGCGCGATGCGCTTTTGAATTGCTGCAACCTGCTGGCCTTGCGAGCGCGCGACAACGGCGTCGATCTGGTGGCGCGCGCATCCGACGATTTGCCCGACATCACCGGCGATCCACGCGCGTTCAAGCAGATCGTGCTCAATCTCGTATCCAACGCGGTCAAATTCACCGAGCGGGGCGGCGCCGTGACCGTATCCGCCGTGATCGAGGGTGCGCGGATGGTCCTGCGTGTCGCGGACACGGGCGTCGGCATCGCGCCGGAGGATATCGATCGGCTCGGCAATCCCTTCTTCCAGGCCGGAAAAACCTATCAGCGACGTCACGAAGGTACGGGCCTCGGCCTGTCGATCGTCAAAAGTCTGGTGACAATGCACGGCGGCGAGATGAAGGTGGAGAGCGAAGTCGACAAGGGGACGACCGTGACCGTGGCGTTGCCGATCGCGTTTACCCCGCCAGCCGAGCAGCCGAGCAATGTTGCCACCTTGCCGCCGCGTTCGCCGAAACACGATCAGAGTCACCGGGTGAAGAAAAGTGCCTAAGAGAGTTGTTGTGGACAATGATATGCCGCGTCGCCGCCGTCGAGCGGCTGCGGTCGAAAGCATTGACGAGGAGCGCAACCTCGCGATGCGCATCCTGCTTCACAGCCCGAAGGACCTTTTTGCCGGCGTTCTGGCGTTTGCGGCTGTCAGCGCGATCGTCGCCAATGCGATGTTCCTGCAGGTCGGGCATCATCCGTCCCCCATGTTCGGATCGCACGCGGTCGTGCCGCTTGCGGCCCCGTCGCCGGTCAGCCCGTTGCCGCGTCCGCGTCCGGCCGAGGCTGAGCAGCATGTGGAGGGAGGCAGCCCGCCGCATGTCGTCCATCCGCAGGCCGCGCCCGCTGCTGCGCAGCGCGCTCCCGATCCGGTCGGCGATCTCATCAGAGCGTCTCGCCGGATCTCCGCGGTCCAGCGCGTCTTGACCGACTACGGCTACGGCCAGTTGAAGCCGACCGGCAATATGGGCCCGGATACCCTCGCGGCGATCCAGAAGTTCGAGCGCGACCGCAAGCTTCCGCTCACGGGACAGATCACCGACCGTCTGGTGCATGAACTCTCAGCCATGACCGGCCGATCAATCGACTAACTGGCATTCGCGCGCGACCTTGCCTTGGGACCGTCCATTTGACGGGGCCCGCGCCATTTGCTGCGAAAAGCAAAGGGTACTAGGTTCGATTCCATGCGGTTGAAATCGAGCATATGGGTCGCGGCATATTTGCGCCGCTGTCAGACCGAGGGAATGTTCGGGGCGGTGCGCCGGCGTGGCGCGGAAGAAGCGGGCGCGGTCTTCGTCAAGATCGCGTTGCTGGATGGCACCGCGATGCTCTATACGCCGGCGCCGCAAACGGCTTATGACGACAGCCATCCCGTCGAGCGCGTATTTGCTCGCATGTCACCCGAGCCGGTCCCCGAACAGGCTGTCGAAGAGCGTCTTGCGAAGGAAATCCGCTTCGACCCCGATATCTGGATTGTCGAGATCGAGGACAAGGCCGGCCGGCATTTTCTGGATATGGCAAAGACACACTAGTGTGGTGGTTCAGAAGTTCGCTTCATTTTCTCAGCGAGTCCTTCAAGCGAACTTCTGAACCTAAACCACACTAGAATCAAAGGGCTTCTGGTGTCCTTTCGAATCCGAAGTTCGCTATAAGGACGCTGGATAGTGAAGCGAACTTCGGAATCGGGACACTAGTTGTCGCGCCAGTTGCGCGCGATGCGGCCGACGGTCGTTGATCCCGATTGCTGTGTCTCGGTCCGGCCGCTATGGGCCGTGGCGGATCGGGCGCGATGTCGCTCGTCGTCGTGAAGTTGAGGCCGATATCTGGCGCGCGTGTGAACCATCGTGGCGCCGCGCCATGCCGCGAGCATGATCAGGGCGGTCCGTTCGCTCAGGGCATCATAGAGTCGCGACAGGCGATAAACGGCATTGACCGATGAGCCGACCGCGGGATTGAGGAACAGAAGCATCTGTTGGAACACCGGGCCGGAAACGCCGATCGCCTTGACCGCGCATGCAAGTGGTTCACCGCCCGGATCGTTCACCACCTGTTCGGCAACGCGAGCGGAGAGGATCAGCGCTTCGCTGATTTCCGCCGTGAAATTCTCGATGTCGCCGGCAAACGCGGCCATGTGCAGGATATGGATGGCGCGTTCGGCACGGGCAGCGTGCAGTTTCGGTGCGGGCCGGAGCGGCGTTTCGGCGAGATTCTGCAGGATGTCTCTTCGTTCGCTGGAACCGGCTGCGAAGAACCTCTCGCTGATTTCGGCAGCCTCATACGATCCGATCGGCATCATCGGCAGCGGGCGTGGCGGCGCGGGCTGCGAAGCGGCTGGGTCCGCCTGGATGGGAGTGGCCAGCGCTGTGCGCTCGGCCGTCACAGGATGCAGCCGCAGCTTGTTCATGATCGCTGCCGGGGTGTGTGGGTAGATCGACAGGCGCGCCCGCACGACCGCGCGCGTCGCGTCATCGACCTGATCGATCAGGCGCGATGCCAGCTCGACGAACTGCTGCTCTTCCTGCGGCGTGTGTGCACGCGCCTGAACGTAGAGGTCGGTCAGAACCCGCAGCAGCGTCGGGCGAACGTCCACGCCCTCACGACGTGAGAGCGTCATCAGTCCGTCAAAGCCCGGAAACAGCGGAGGAGTGGTCATATCTGGCGGACGTCGACTTGGGGAACCTGCCGCCAACCTAGCGTGCGGGTTTTAACAGGCCGTTAACCATGCCTGTTCTTAATGAATCGCACGCCGTTGCGGAGGATTTGCGCGGCGCGGGGCGAGGAGAGGGCGGATATGGGCACCATTCTTGAGTTTCCGGCGGATGCAGTACGGCGGCCGGGATCGATCATGGATGTCGCAAAGCACGATGGTTCAGCCACTGTCGTGATTCTCCCCGTCGTGCGAATCGATCGGAATGTCGATGGGAGCAGCGACGGAAGCGGACCGGAAGAAGGTGCGGCCCCCGGCCGCCGTCGCCGCCGCCGGGCACGTTCCTGACATTGGATACGATCGATGCCGGCGAATCCCTGCCTTGCGCGCGTCCGGCTCAAGTTCTCACCTGTCATTGCGATCGGGGCCTCCCTGCTGCTGGGTGTGACGCTCGCCGGCTGCAGCGGCGGCGATTTTGGCCGTGTCCGCCAGGATGCGCTCAATGACGACATGCACCGATGGATGGGCGCGGAGGCCACGGGCAGCATCGGGCAGGCGTCTTCGCGATTTCAATTGACCGAGAACGAGCGGCAGTTGCGCGACCTCGCCTATCCCCTGGTCGAGCCGCCGCATTCGCGGCCGGCCTGGAAGAGCGTGTTCGGCGACTACAAGCCGTTCGCGCCGCCGTGGCAACAGAAGCCGGCGTTCGATCGCACCGCCTATGGCCGCGAGTTGATTGACGAGCCGCACCGCGCGCAGACGTCGCGCTATGCGCAACTGATCGACGATGTCCGCGACGATCTCACGCGTTTCGATCCTTTCTTCGCCACGGCCGGGCAGGTGTTCGATCTCGACCGGAAGCGCAACGCCAGCCTGAAATTCATCTCCGACCTGTCGCCGCGCGAGCGCGCGGATGCTGTCGCGCGCATGCAGGAGAACGCGCTGATCGTGCAGTGGGTTCAGCAATGCCTGGAGCAGCGCATCTCGTCCTATCGCTGGGCTCTCGAACATCTGGTTGTTCAGGCGCCCGACAACATGGCGGCGGACGCCGATCGCTTGATCAATCGACTTGCTGCGCTGAGCGCGAATCCGCCTGTGGCGAACCAACCGATGGTCGGGCGTGCATTAACGACCAGGGGCTGACCGGCAGCGAACATTGCCGATCGAGGCCATCTTACGGCTTGGCGGCTGGTTGTGTCGGCGCCGGCTCGGTTTGCACATTGCAGCTCGCTGCGGCCAGCGAGGCCCGGGCTTGTGCCATCATGCCGGGCTCCGGCGCCAGCGCTTTCAGCACGATCAAGCCGGTCTCGCTGGGAGAGTCGATGATGAGACGGTCGGCCGCCGTGACATCTTCTTCCTCCGGCAGATCGGCGTGTTGCGCTTCCGTCATCAGATCGAGCTCAATCACCTTGCGCCCGGCGGAGCGATCATTGATCGCATAATAGGCCAGTTCTCGGCGTGTATAAAACGAAACCGAGGTGTAAGCTTGGCTGACCGGCACCTTCAGCTTGATTGAGCCGCCGGAGAGATCGTAGCGGCAGATCGCGACGGCGAACGCAGGATCCATGAACGGCATCGGGGAATGGTCAGGATCCGCCTGCGGCAATGGCGTCACCGCATTGAGTTTCGTCAGCGGCGCGAGCCGCGAATAGGCGTCCTGGCTTGCGATGCGCGGCAGCGCCAGAACGCTGACGAGGTGGACAACGCCGCCGAGCACGATGCCGCCGATGATTGTGAACAGCAGCCGGATCATGGGCAGTCCGTCGTTTCGATCGCGGGCATCGGCGCATCGCGTTGTGTCCTGGTGGCGACACCGACCGGCGTATCATAGAGCCGCAGCAACAATACGTAGCGCTCGATGCCGCCAGTCGGAAGCCAGTTACCCGACCGTGCCCGCGACGCGATATGAATGACGAAAGAGCCATCCGAGCTGCGCACGATCTCCTCGCTCGTAAAGCCGTAGCGTTGCAGCGAGTTCGCGACGAGACGACCCTTGCGATCGTAGAGCGTCAGAGTCCAGAACCGTGCAGCCGGGGTGACGCCTTTGACGACAACGTCGCATCGGCCGTCCAGCGGACGCTTTTTGTCGTCGGCCGTCGCCGAGAAGGCGATACCGTCGCCGGTGCCGATCGGCAAAGCCCCACTACGCGCGATCGTCGCGCGCGAGTAGGGATCGATCTCCGTCGTTCCGGTGCGTGGGCGCGCGGTCCATGCGCCGATCGTCAAGGTGCCGAATTCGGTGCCGCGCGTCGTGGTCATCCACGTGGCGCCAAGACCGACGGCGGTGGCGATGATCAGCGCCAGCAACGTGTTGAGGATCAGCCGCACAGGTCAGTTCTTGCTTGACGTCGCGGTTGTCTGATCCGCCGAAGCGGCCGTCGCGAAACTTTCGGGCTGGGTGGCGTCTGCGCGTGCCGGCGGGGACGTGACTCCGGGAGAGGTCGGTACGATGGGATCCTTGGCAGACGTTTTGCCGATCGACTTTCCGGCATTGTCGAGCATCTTCTCGATGTGGACGAGGATGTCAGCGCCGCGTCGCGTCAGGATCGGCGGCGGGGCCGGAACCGAATCCGATTCATTGGATGCCGTGCGAGCTGCGACCGCGGCCGACGGCTTTGCCACAACGCTGACGCCGGGAATATCCTTGATCTCGACGCCGCGATGCGCGGCCTCCATGATGTCGTGCCATGTCTGTGCCGGCAGCGCGCCGCCGGTCAGGCGATTGGTCGGCGAGTAGTCGTCGTTGCCATACCAGACCCCGCACACGAAGTTGCCGGTGTAGCCGACAAACCATGCGTCGCGATAATTGTTGGTCGTGCCGGTTTTGCCGGCGGCGGGAATGCCGTCGAGGATGGCGCGGCGCGCCGTGCCTTCGCTGACCACGTGGCTCATCATCATTGCCATGTCGGCAGCGACGGAGGGCGGAATGATCTGCCGCGGTTTGGGGCCGTCGCGGTCGTAGCGCCAGACCAGATCTCCGGCGCCGGTGCGGACTTCCAGGATGGCATGCGGCGTCACGGCACGCCCCTTGTTGGGAAAGGCAGCATAGGCAACCGTGTGCTCGAGCACATTGACCGCGTCGGCGCCGATCGGTAGCGACGGCGTATCCGGCAGCGGCGTCACGATGCCGAACCTGCGCGCCACCTCGACAATCTTGGCGCGGCCGGCCTTGGCGGGGTTCTTCTCGCCTTTGCCGAGCGCGATCGACAGCTTCACCGGCACGACATTGATCGAATGCGTCAGTGCCTGGGTCAATGTCACCGTACCGGAATAGGAGTGTCCGTAGTTCTGTGGACACCAGTTGCCGATGCAGACGGGTCCGTCGACGATTGTCGATGTCGGCTTGAAGCCGTTGAGCAGGGCTGTAGTGTAAACGTACGGCTTGAACGACGACCCGGGTTGCCGCATGGCGTCGGTGGCGCGATTGAACTGGCTCGCGCCGTAGTCGCGGCCGCCGACCATCGCGCGGATCCCGCCGTCGAGGTCGGCAACGACGGTCGCGGCCTGCGTCGCATGATAGTCGCGGCCGTATTGGCGCAACTGGTTTTCGATGGCTTCCTCGGCGGCGTGCTGCACGTTCATGTCGATGGTGGTGCGCACCACGAAGACCCGTTCCGTATAGGATTTAGGAAAGGTATCGACGATCTTGCGAAGCTCGTCGAACGCCCAGTCGAGATAGTAGTTCGGCGAGTTCTCGTCGCGGCGGTCGACGACGCTGGCCGGATTGCGCCGCGCGCCGAACACCTGGCCCTCGGTCATGAAGCCGGCGTCGACCATGTTGTCGAGCACCTGGTTGGCGCGGGCGCGGGCGGCCGGCAGGTTGATGTGCGGGGCGTATTTCGTCGGCGCCTTGAACAGGCCGGCGAGCATCGCGGCTTCCGCGAGGTTGATGTCGCGCACCGACTTGTTGAAGTAGAAGTGGGCCGCGCCGTCGACGCCGAAGGTGCCGCCGCCCATGTAGGCGCGGTCGAGATAAAGCTTGAGGATCTCGTTCTTGGTCAGGCGCGCTTCGAGCCAGATCGCAAGAAAGGCTTCGTTGATCTTGCGCTCGATGGTGCGTTCGTTCGACAGGAACAGGTTTTTCGCGAGCTGCTGCGTAATCGACGAACCGCCCTGCCGTACGCCGCCGGCCTGCGCGTTGGTGACGAGCGCGCGCAGGGTGCCGCTGACGTCGATGCCGAAGTGATCGTAGAACCGACGATCCTCGGTCGCGAGCGTCGCCTTGATCAGGTTGTCGGGAAATTCCTCGAGCGGAATCGAGTCGTTGTGTTTGATGCCGCGGCTGCCGATCGGATTGCCGTAGCGATCGAGGAACGTCACCGCGAGATCGGATTTCTTCAGCCAGTCTTCATCGGAGGTTTCGCGAAACGCCGGCTGCGCCAGCGCCAGCAGGACGACGAGACCGCCAAGGCCGACGGTCGCGGCTTCCGACAACGGCTCGATGAAAACCCAGCGCTTCCAGCGGCCGACATAGAAGCGGTCCATGAAGGTCGAGAAGCGCTCATAGAGCTCGCGCGCACCGACCGCGGAGGAAAACAGCGTCGAGTCGATGCGCGCATCGAAGTCCAGCAGGAAATGCCGGATTCGCGTCTTCCAACTGGAGGGTACGATCTTGCGCACCGGGGCCTGTGACCAATCTGCGGCGTGTCGGCGCCCGGATCGGCGCCATCGATACGTCATGCTGGAGCGTTGCGGCAAACCCAAGGCACGCCGCCGAGCCCCGGGAGAGTCGGCTTTCTTCTATCCGAGCGGCAGAAACAAACCAATGCTCCCGCTGGAGATTTCAGCCGGCACGGCTAACGCCTGACTGTCATTCCGTCCACCGCGCAGAGGATCGCTTGCATGGTCGCGACGTCGAGCCCATAGACAGGTGAGGGCGCACCGCCCCCAGCCATCGACGATGAGACGGATCGACACGTGCCAGCTTCGGAACAAGAAGGATTCTTCTGGAAAACCAAGACGTTGGAAGAAATGTCCCGCGCCGAGTGGGAGAGCCTATGCGACGGCTGCGCGCGTTGCTGTCTCGAAAAGCTCGAGGACGAGGACACCGGCGACATCTATTTCACCCATGTGTCCTGCCGCCTGCTGGATGCCGGACTCTGCGCTTGCAAGGACTACGCGAACCGGTCCGATCAGGTTCCGGATTGCGTCAGGCTGACGCCGGAAAACGTCCGGACCCTGAACTGGCTGCCGCCGAGCTGCGGTTACCGGCTGGTGGCCGAGGGGCGCGACCTCTACTGGTGGCATCCCCTGATCTCCGGAGATCCGAACACCGTGCATGAGGCCGGGGTGTCGGTGCGGGGGCGGGTGCGCGGAACGGAAATCGAGATCCCTGATTCCGAACTCGAGGACCATATCGTGCGCTGGCCGGAACAATTGCCGAAACGTGCCCGGCTGAAGAAACGGCCGCGCGGCTGACGCCGGCGCGCGTTCACGCGATTGCGATGTGATGGCGGCGGGAGGCTCCCATGCGCGGGCCCCGCTGCCTCGATCGCGCCGCTCGCGGTACATTGGCGGGAGATGCGGCGATTCCGGCGCCGCTGCCCCGCGCCGTTAGCCGAAGAACCGTCATTTCAGCCGAAGAACTCCGTCGCTGTCCCGCATGAACAAGTTTGAGCGCCAAGGCGCCGGGTTATCCGGCTCCCAGATCCTGCCCGATGACGTTTCCCGCGACCTCGCGCGCGAGCCGTCGCGCGTGGTCGACCTGACCGACGCGCCGCCGATCGCGCCGCGCGCCCCACTGGCCCAGAGCGAAGTGCGCACCATCCTGATCAGCCTGATGCTGACCATGTTCCTCGCGGCGCTCGACCAGACCATTGTCGCCACCGCGCTGCCGACCATCGGCCGGCAATTTCATGACGTCACCAACCTGTCGTGGGTCATCACGGCCTATCTGCTGGCGTCGACCGCAGTGGCGCCGGTGTTCGGCACGCTGAGCGACATCTATGGCCGCCGCGCCATGATCACGACCGCGCTCAGCCTGTTCGTGATCGGCTCGGTGCTGTGCGGGCTGGCGCCGAACATGGCGACGTTGATCGTTGCGCGCGGCCTTCAGGGGCTCGGCGGCGGCGGCATCCTGCCGGTGGTGCAGACCGTGATCTCCGACGTCGTCACGCCGCGCGAGCGCGGCCAGTATCAGGCCTATTTCAGCGGGGTGTGGACCACCGCAGGCATCGCCGGCCCGGTTCTTGGCGGCGTGTTCGCCGAGCATCTGCATTGGTCGATGATCTTCTGGATCAACGTGCCGCTCGGGATCGCTTCCTTGGCGATGCTGCTGCCGAAGATGGGCAAGATCCCCGTATTCCATCGCCGCCGCAAGGTGGACTGGCTCGGCGGCATTCTCCTGATGGCGTCGGCCGTGGTGTTCATGCTGGTGCTGACCTGGGGCGGCAACCGCTTCGCATGGCTGTCGCCGGCGATCGGCGCGATGCTCGGCTCGTCCTTCGTGCTCGCTGCCGCCTTTGTGTGGCATGCGCGCAGAACCTCCGAACCGTTCCTGCCGCTGTCGCTGATGGGCGGCTCGGTCGTCCCCTATGCCATGGTGGCCGGCGGCTGCGCGCTGGGCGCCATGATCGGCCTGACCGTGCATCTGCCCTTGTATTATCAGGTGGTCTATCACCTCAGCGCCAGCGAATCCGGGTTGGCATTGATTCCGCTCGCGGCCGTGTCGACCGGCGGTGCAGCGCTGGCGGGCCGCACCATGATGCGCGCCGTCCACTACAAGCGGGTCGCGATCGTCGGAACGTCGTCTGCTGCGGTGATCGCCGCGATCCTGGCGCTGGTCGCGATGCCGCTGACGCCGTTGCTGGTCCTGCTGTCGCTGTTCGCCTTTGGTCTCGGCACGACGTTTCCGACCAGCGTGGTGTCGTTGCAGAACGCCGTCGCCCGTCTTCAGGTCGGCACCGTCACCGGCGCGATGAACTTCTTCCGGGCGCTCGGCGCGTCGTTTACCGTCGCGGCTTTCACCACCATCCTGCTGATGGTGTTGGGCCCCGACATCTCGATCGGCCATGACGGGGGCCATCCGGTCAACGCGATCTCCGCTCCCGACCTGACTTACGCGTTCCGTTACGTATTCGGCGCCGCCGCCGTGATGCTGGCGGGCGCGGCGTTGGCGTTGACGTTGATGGAAGAGCGGGTTCTCGCCGGTCCTGCGACCCAGCCGGCGGCGATGGAGATGGCCGAATAGCCGGGTCTTTCCCGGCCGAGTTTAAGGCTTTGTTGGCGGTATCGCTTAGCATCCCGGCAATCATTGGTCGCTACGTTCATCCGATTGCGCGGCAAGGCCGCTTGGACCGTGGGAGTTGAGGGTGGGCCTTCCTTCGAAACTCATTTCGAACTTCGTTCGCGATCAATCCGGCGCCACCGCCATCGAATACGCTCTGATTGCGGTGGGCCTCAGCATCACCATCATCGCGGCCGTTCAGGGGATCGGCACCTCCGTCAAGGCCCAGTTCACTTCGGTCAGCAACGGGCTGAAGTAGGGTAACCGAAGATAAAACCAGCATTATTTTTAGGAATTTATTACTAGGAAAAAATGCCTTGACAGCGTGACGCTGCTCGGCTAGGTTTGCGCCATGCTCCACAATTGCATCCGGGACGCCGCGGCCCGAAACGGTCCGATGAGGTGATCTGCATGGGTGAGCGGTCCGGATGCATTCCTTGCGCGACGTCGGAGGCGCAGGGGGCGTCATCGCGTCGTTCGAATTGAATGGCCTGCGCGTGGATCGGAACATCACATATCGCTCGGCGTTGCTCCCGTTCTGAGGTGGTCTCGGCCCCGCCGCGAAAGAATGAGGGTGCTCATGGCAACGAAACAGAACGGACGAATCGTCGAAACACCGACCGAGGCACGACAAGCCGAGCCCGGCCTGTCGGTCTTTGCGCTCCTGGTGATCAGCACAGGACTGGCGATTCTGATCCTCGGGATTGTCTGGTTCATTTTCTTTCGGATCTGAGGTCTATCGTCGCGCGTGACGCGCGGCGGCGTCACGGGTCCAATCCGTTTCCCGCACGCCAGACGAGAGAACGCATCGCATGGTTGCTGCACGAAAGTCCGGTCCGGCGCGGAAACCGGGCCGTGGAGGTCGTGTGCCCTCTCCAAATGCGAAGTCTCCCGCGCCAAATACGGAGTCTTCCGCGACGACCGTTCGTCGCAAGACGACGCGCAAGGTCGGGGTTCGCAAGCCGGCAGCCGTCCGAAGCCAATCGCCGCTTTCGCGAGCCAAACCCGTCAAATCCAAATTGTCCGCCAAGGCGAAGCCACTGCGTGCGCGGGCCAGCGCAGACGACGTCGTCCGCGAGGACGCTGCAACGGCGGCGCCCGATCATCTTCGCGCCAGCGTATCGGCCCGCAAGGCGACCGTCGCGGCCACCATGCGGCGGCCCAAGGACGCGACCGTTGTTGTCGACGACGGCGAAACAACCGGTCCGGTGCGGGTGGAGACGTCGGGCATTCGCGTGCGGCGCACCGCGGTCGATCGCGTCGACGATCCGCCGCCGGCGACAGGTCCGGTGTTGATCGAACGCGTGACCCGCGCCATCGAGCGCGAACTGCTGAAGATCGAGGCGATCGTCGGCGGCCATCATCTCAAGCCGCAGCAACGTACCGAGGCGGAACGGCGGGCCCGCACGCTGGCGAGCCTTGCCCGGACGCTCGGCGAGGTGACGCGGCTGCGCACCGAACAGCAGAAAGTGAAGCCTGCGGATGACGACAGCGTGCCCCGCGATCTCGACGAGTTCCGGCGCACGCTTTCGCGCCGACTGGAACAACTGGTCGGAGTCGCAGCGCCGGTTTCTGCTGCAGGGGCTGAGCGGGACGGAGCTTAGCTTTCTCGCCGCGCAATGGGATATTTTCGCCCACGACCACCAGCGTCCGCCGGAGCGCGCGCCGGACGGCCGGGCGTGGCTGACCTGGCTTCTGATCGGCGGCCGCGGCGCGGGCAAGACGCGCGCGGGGGCGGAATGGATTCGGGCCCAGGCTTTGGGTCTCGCGCCGTTCGCAGCGGGAGCGGTGGAGCGTATCGCGCTGGTCGGTGAAACCGAGCATGACGCGCGCGAAGTGATGATCGAGGGCGTCTCGGGGTTGCTCGCCGTTCACGCACGGCACGAGCGGCCGTCGTGGTCGCCGTCGCGAAAGCGGCTGGAATGGCCGAACGGCGCGGTGGCCTACGCGTTTTCCGCTGAAGATCCCGAGAGTCTGCGTGGTCCGCAGTTCGGTTGCGCGTGGTCCGACGAGATGGCGAAGTGGCGTTATGCGGAAGCGGCTTTCGACATGCTGCAGTTCGGTCTGCGGCTTGGGTCTGAGCCGCGCCAGTTGATTACGACGACACCGCGCCCGACCGCGTTGCTGAAGCGGCTGATGCTCGACCCGACGACCGCGACGACGCGCGCGCCGACCCGCGCGAACGCTTTCAATCTCGCGCCGACCTTTCTGCAGGGGGTGATGGCGCGCTACGCCGGCACGCGGCTCGGCCGGCAGGAACTCGACGGCGAGATCATCGAGGATCGGCCCGATGCGCTGTGGTCCCGCGGGCTGCTCGAATCGTGCCGGGTGCGCGAAGCCCCGTCGCTGCGACGGATCGTGGTAGCGGTGGATCCGCCGGCCTCCTCCGGCAAGCGCGCCGACGCCTGCGGCATCGTCGCCGCCGGCCTCGACGAGAGCGGTGGCATCTACGTGCTCGCCGATGAGACGGTGGCGGGCATCACCCCGTCGTTCTGGGCGGCGAAAGCGATCGCGCTGTGGCGCCGGCTCGCGGCCGATGTGCTGGTCGCGGAGGTCAACCAGGGCGGCGAGATGGTGAAGGCGGTCATCGCCGAGGTCGATTCCACGGTGCCCGTGATCCCGGTGCGGGCGATGCGCGGCAAGTGGCTTCGCGCCGAGCCGGTGGCGACGCTCTACGAACAGGGACGAGTCCGGCACGTCGGCGGCTTTGCTGCGCTCGAAGACGAGATGTGCGACTTCGCGGCGTCCGGCCTGTCGTCCGGGCGTTCGCCGGACCGGCTCGATGCGCTGGTCTGGGCCGTGACCGCGCTGACGACCGCCGCGCGCGGCCAGCCGCGGGTGCGCGAGCTGTGAGCGATTGGCTGCTGTGACGTTCGTGTCCCGGGCGCGATGCAGCGTGCAACGCTGCTTCGCAGAACGGGACCGTCAAGGGCAGCCGCTGGTAATGGTCCCGGCTCTGCAGCGCAGCGCGAAAGAGCGCTGCACTGCGTCCGGGACAAGACACACACAGGATTTCTCGATGCTTCAACGCCTGAAAAACCTGCTCGCGCCGCCCGAGACCAAAGCCAGCCGTACCGCGAAACTCCTCGCCTTCGAGAGCGGCGGGCGGGCGCGGTGGACGCCGCGCGATTACGCGGGGCTGGCGCGCGAGGGTTATATCGGCAACGCCATCGTGCATCGCGCGGTGCGGTTGATCGCGGAGAACGTCGCGTCCTGCGCGTTCCTCGTATTCGACGGCGCGCAGGAGCACGACGCGCACCCGCTGGGGCAATTGCTGGCGCGCCCGAACGCGCGGCAGGACGGCGGTGCGTTCTTTGAAGCAGTGGTGTCGCATCTGCTGCTCGCGGGGAACGCCTATGTCGAGGCGGTCGCGCTCGACGGCGCGGTGCGCGAGCTCTATGCGCTCAGGCCCGACCGCATGAAGGTGGTGCCGGGCCCCGATGGCTGGGCGGACGCCTATGAATACAGCGTCGGCGGCCGCAGCATCCGGTTCGACCAGGCAGGCTCGCCGGTGCCGCCGATCCTGCATCTGACGTTCTTTCATCCGCTCGACGACCATTACGGGCTCGCGCCGATCGAGCCGGCGGCGATCGCCATCGATACTCACAATGCCGGCTCGGCCTGGAACAAGGCGTTGCTCGACAACTCCGCGCGCCCCTCCGGGGCGCTGGTCTATTCCGGTCCGGAAGGCGCGGTGCTGTCGGACTCGCAGTTCGACCGGCTCAAGCGCGAGCTGACCAGCACCTACCAGGGCGCGGCCAATGCCGGGCGGCCGCTGCTGCTGGAAGGCGGCCTCGACTGGAAGGCGATGTCGCTGACGCCGAAGGACATGGATTTCCTCGAGGCCAAGCACACCGCCGCGCGTGAGATCGCGCTCGCCTTCGGCGTGCCGCCGATGGTGCTCGGCATCCCCGGCGACAACACCTACGCGAATTTCCAGGAAGCGAACCGCTGCTTCTTTCGGCAGACGGTGCTGCCGCTGGCGTCGCGGATCGGAAATTCGTTCGCGCAGTGGCTGGCCCCGCAGTTCGGCGAGGGCATTCGCCTTGCGATCGACACCGACCGCATCGATGCGCTCGCCGCCGATCGCGCCGCGCTGTGGGAGCGCGTCAGCGGCGCGCCGTTCCTGACCCTCAACGAGAAGCGCGAAGCGGTCGGCTACGCCCCGATCGAGGGTGGCGACCGGCTGGCGTGAGTTGCCGCCTTGTCGCCCGCTTCTCCCTCTCCCGCGCGCCGGAGAGGGATGAAATCACAATCCGAGTCCGGAAACTACATGCCCGACCTGATCCGCATCTTCACCGAGCGCGGCGATCTTGCGCATCTCGCGTTGTTTTTGTGGGCGAGCGCGGCCAGCGCCGCGTTGTGGTTCTCCTTGCGCGAGCGGGCGGCCGCGGCGCGCCGCTTCGACGATTTCGTCCGCGAACTCCAGCGCTTCAACCGCCGCCGCAAGCGGCATGTCACCAAGGACCGTTCCTGATGGATACCCTGCATCACGTATTGCGCTCGTTCAACACCGAGACCAAGTCGTCGCGCGATCATCTCACCGTGTTTCGCGAGTTCCTCGCGCATCTCGACCAGATCCAGCGCAAGGCGCCGGCCGCGCGGTCGGTGCGGCCGAAGACATCGGCCCGACGCAAGCCGGCGAAGCGCGGTCGCAGGGGCTGACGGCACGTTTCTTCATTTTCGCATCCGCTTTCGTTCACCCCGCTTGTTGCGAGGCCGATCATGCATGCTCCATTGTCATCCCAGTCGCGCCTGTCATTTTCAGGCGACGGTACCGTGGAGGGCTATGCCAGCCTGTTCGGCGAGATCGATCAGGCCCGCGACATGATGATGCCCGGCGCCTTCACGCAGACGCTCAAGACACGCGGCCTGCGCAAGATCCCGATGCTGTTTCAGCATGACCCGAGCGAGCCGGTCGGCATCTGGCTGGAGCTGCGCGAGGATTTTCGCGGGCTGTGGGCGCGGGGCCGGCTGATCCCGGACGTGACGCGGGCGCGCGAACTGCTGGCGCTGGTGCGCGAAGGCGCGGTCGACGGGCTGTCGATCGGCTACCGCACCGTGCGCGGGCAGATCGAGCCGCGCACGCGGGTGCGCAAGCTCCATCAGGTCGATCTCTGGGAAATCTCCATCGTCACGTTCCCGCTGTTGGCGGGAGCGCGTGTCCGCGCGGTGAAGCAGGCGGCGCCCCAGCCGCCGCTGTCGCGCGCGCGGACGCAGGCCGAGCGCGCCTGGCGGAGCACGACGGCGGCCGCGGACGAACCGGCGCCGCAGCTCCGCCCGCGCCCGGCGGTTTTGTCGTCGTCGCTGCGCGGCCGCGAGGGGCGGTGCGCGGCGCTGCGCGACGTTGCGCGCTACGTCAGGATGGGAGCGCACCAATGAATGTTAAACTTTGTTACCCTCGTTGGAACGTTTTTCAGCGCCATCGCAAAGGCGGTCGATGCCGTGAGCGTCGCTTTGCTCAATCGCGCCCTCCGAAGCCATCCCGACCTTGAAAGCGAAATCGAAAGCCGGATCGCGACCACGGGCCGCTATACCTGATCGTCGGATTCCAGCGAACAACGGCGATCCGGATTTTCTTTTTGGCCCGACCTTTGCGAAGGGTGGTCTCGCTTATCGCTTGAACCCCAGCGCGGCCGATAAGCCGATAATGACGCCGGCGCAGATCGCAGCACCTCCGGCCGCCATGCCCCAGTTCAGGAAATACAGGGCCATCGACAGGAGTGACTTGTCGGCGGCGTTGCCGAGCACCGCATAGGTCGCGGCGAACGCCGCCAGCAGCACGGCACAGACCGCGATCCAGAACCAGGCTGGTCCGCGCCGAGCCGGCTGCATGGCGATCCACGCGCTGCCGGCGGCGGCGATGACCAGAACGACCCAGACTAGGATTGCAAGGCGCATCGGCGGTCCCGCACTCAGATGTGGCTCCGCCGATCTGTAGCCCATCACGCCTGCAAATTGAAGACGCCTGCGGCCTGAACAGGCCGGCGTCGTCATTGCCGTGTTTGACAACCATCACCACCAGGAGAACCACATGGACTTCGACATCACCGACACCGCGCCGGAGCACAAGTCCGGCATCGCCGCCCGCGGCGACCATGACGACCTCCGCGTCACCTTCGAGGAGTTCAAGGCGGCGAACGACGAGCGGCTGGCGCGGCTCGAGAAGAAGCGCGGCGACGTGCTCTTGGAGGAGAAGGTCGATCGCATCAACGCCGCGCTGGACGCGCAAGCGCGGCGCCTCGACGAGATCGCGCTGAAGCATGCCCGCCCGACGCTGGAAGGCCGCAACCGTCTGGCGACCGACGCCGCGAGCCGCGAGCACAAGAGCGCGTTCGAGGCCTATGTGCGCGGGGGCGAGGTCGGCAGCCTGCGCGCGCTGGAGACCAAGGCGCTGTCCGTGGGCTCCGATCCGGACGGCGGCTATCTGGTGCCGGACGAGCTCGAGCACCAGATCGGCGAGCGGCTGGCGGCGATCTCGCCGATCCGCGCCCTCGCTTCGGTGCGCACCATTTCCGGCAACGTCTACAAGAAGCCGTTCATGACCGCGGGCCCCGCCACCGGCTGGGTCGGCGAGACCGACGTGCGCGCGCAGACGGCGTCGCCGGCGCTGGACGCGCTGAGCTTCCCGGCGATGGAGCTCTATGCCATGCCGGCGGCAACCGCGACGCTGCTCGATGACTCCGCCGTCAACATCGACGAATGGATCGCGCAGGAGGTCGAATTGACTTTCGCGGTTCAGGAAGGCGCCGCCTTCGTCAACGGCGACGGCACCAACAAGCCGAAGGGCTTTCTGCAATCCGACACCGTGGCCAACGGTTCATGGGTGTGGGGCAAGCTCGGCTATGTCCCCAGCGGTCTCGCCGGCGGGTTCACGGCGTCGAACCCCTCCGATGCGCTGGTCGACCTGGTGTACGCGTTGAAGGCCGGCTATCGCCAGAACGCCGCCTTCGTGATGAACCGCAAGACGCAGGCCGCGATCCGTAAGTTCAAGGATACCGGCGGATCTTATCTGTGGCAGCCGCCGGCGCTGGCGGGCGGGCGCGCCTCGCTGATGACGTTCCCGCTGGTCGAGGCCGAGGACATGCCTGATGTAACGGCGGACTCGCTGTCCATCGCATTCGGCGATTTCCGCCGCGGCTATCTGGTGGTGGACCGCGCCGGCGTGCGCGTGCTGCGCGATCCGTATTCGGCCAAGCCTTACGTGCTGTTCTATACCACGAAGCGCGTCGGCGGTGGCGTGCAGGACTTCGACGCCATCAAGCTGATGAAGTTCGCGGCGAGCTGAGCTAGCCGAGTGTCATGTCCGGACAAAGGCGTGAAGCGGTTTTCGCACTAGATGATCCGGTCAACCATCCTTCAAAGAAGGACGGATGCGCGGCGTCGCGGGAGTGGAGACGGCGCTTCGCGCCCATGGCCGCGCATGACGGAAATTCAACGGCGCGCCTTTCTGGCGCGCTGTTTCGTTTTCGAGCACGTGTCGCCTCTCGAGGATATTCCGATGCCATCGCATCACGACGCCTGGCTGCGCCATCAGCAATCGCGATGGCTGCGGCCGGATGCGGCCCGCTGGGTTCGTCCCGACGCCGCGCGGTTTCTTCCGCCCGGCGTAGATGTCGTCAAAGCCTTTCCCGCGCTGGCGCGCAAATACAATCCGGACCAGCCGCGCGTGCCGGCGGGCAATCCGGACGGCGGTCAGTGGACGGATGGCGGCGCGGGAGAAGAAGGCAGTCTCGGCCTTTTTCAGATCACGCCGCGCGACAACACGATCGAAGGCGTGCAGCTTGCCGGCGATCGTCGACCGGGAATGGGACACAACCAGGGCCCGCCACTGGATGAACCTCCGGAGATTCCGAAGCAGCGGCCAACGACCAGTGCAGAAAGAACGAAATATCTTCGCGCGGCGGCAGGCTGGCTGGCGAGAAACAGCGGGCCGGCCGCAGTTGCCTATGTCGGCATGATGAATAATGTGGAATGGCTCGAAGACTATCACGCCCTCATTCAGGCTGCGCGCGACGAGCCGAAGACGTTAGAAGAGTTGCAGCAGGGTGTGGGTCAGTCTCGGCCAGGTTACGACGATCATCACATCGTCGAGCAGACTTGGGCCGAACGGTTTGGCTTTGTGCGTAGTGAAATCGATGATCCGTCCAATATTGTCAGCATCCCGCGCTTGACGCATTATCGGATCACGGGTTGGTATGGGACGAGAACTGACAACTACGGAGGTCAGTCGCCAAGGGAGTATTTGCGCGATAAGAGTTGGGATGAACGTCGACGGGTCGGCCTTGATGCGTTGGTGATGTTCGAGGTTCTCAAGCCATGATCTTCAGGAAAATCAGACTCGATGCGATGCCCGTCGATCAACTGGTCGGTCGATTTGCGGCAATCACTGCCGCGCAGGATGACGCGCTTCTCGGCCACGAACTCACGAAATTCAATCGTCTGTATGAACGGATGACGGAAGTCAGGGACGAATTGAAGCGGCGGCCGGGCGATCAACGGCTCGCGCTGATGGCGCTTTACAATCATCCCAACATGCAAGTTCAATTACAGGCCGCCCGGTCCACGCTCGCTGTCGCGCCCGACGAGGCTCGCCGGAAAATTGAGGCT
>DASZVY010000019.1:0-63010 GCA_035546855.1 Nitrobacter sp.
GACACCTTCATGAACGACCGGAGACGTTAGATCGTCGGATTCCAGGCGGCCGGAATGAGCCGATACCCCGCTCCGTCCTTTTCCACGTGGCCGATCGACGGAAACTGGAAATGGAAGCCGACCACGGTCGCCTTTTCAGCCGACGCCATGTCGTAGAATTTGTGGCGGGTCTTCTGGGCAAGCTCCGGCTCGGCGTCGTACATCACATGCCAGTCCGGATTGCGCAGGAAGAACTCGGGAATGTTGGTCACGTCGGACTGAATCAGAATCTTCGAACTGCCCGATGTCAGCATGAACGAGGTGTGGCCGGGGGTGTGGCCGGGCGTGCCGATCGAATGAATGCCCGGAATAACCTCCTTGTCCCAATCGTAGCGCGTGATCTTCGACTCGATCCCCGCGAATACCTTCTTTACCGTATCGAAGTAATTCTTCATCAACGGATTGGATTCCGCCTTGGCCGCGTTGTCGGCATTGGTCCAGAAATTCCAGTCCACCGCCGGCGCCATGATCTCGGCATTCGGATACGCCATGCTGCCGTCGGCCGCCCGGATGCCGTTGATATGATCCGGATGCAGATGCGACAGCAACACGATGTCTACCGACTTCGGATCGACGCCGGATGCCGCCAGGTTTTGCAGCGTATTGCCGATCGCGCCCTTGGTCGGGGCTTGATTGGCGACGCCGTAGCCGGTGTCGATCAGCACGAGTTTGGAGCCGGTGTTGATGAGCTGGGGATTGAACGGCACCGTCACCATGCCGTCGGGCATGTAAGCGGCGGCGGCGGCCTCGCGCGCTTTCTCCTTCGAAACATTGCGGACGAAATGATCCGGCATCGGGAAGCTGCGCGCGCCGTCGTTGATCGACGTGCATTCGAAGCTGCCGACCTTGTAGCGATAGATCCCTGCGACCTGCTTGCCTGTCGCCGGCGCTTCCGCCCTGGCCGCGCCATTGAAAAGCGGAGCGGTCGCGACTGCCGCGGCTCCAGCCAAAACGTGACGTCGTGAGATGTCCATGGTGGGTCCTCCTTGATAGCGCGTTTGCCGTTCTGCGGATCGGCCGCTTCGTTCTCGTTATCGGCGACTGGTTTTATCAGCGTTTTGACCGCAAGGCGACGACAACTGTGCGCCCGCGCGGTGTCCCCCTCGTGCGGTCGCAGCGAAAAACCCCTGGCGTGGCAGCTTATTCCATCAGCGTGTGCGATCTGAACCGCTTTAAACCGCGAGCCACATCCATTCGACGATTTTGGAGATCACATCACCGAACAACAACAGCGCGGCCGACCAGATCAGCGCGGAGATGAAATTGGCGATCTGGAAGCGCCAGTACGACATTTCAAAAATACCGGCGGCCAACGGCACCGTCGCCCGCAGCGGCCCGAAGAACCGCCCGATATAAATCGCCGGCACGCCCCATTTCTGCACGAACGCCTCGCCGCGCGGGAGCAGATCGGGATAGCGCGACAGGGGCCAGATCTCGGCGACCCGATCCTTGAAACGGAAGCCGAACCAGTACGACAGCCAGTCGCCGAGCGCGGCGCCGGCGCCGCCCGCGATCCAGATCGGCCAGAAGCTGATGCCGCTGACGCCGATCAGCGCGCCGATTGCGATCAGAGCACTCCAGGCCGGGACCAGCAGCGAGATGAAGGCCAACGATTCACCGAAGGCGAGCGCGAGGACGATGGGTGCGGCCCAAATCTGATGATCGCGCACGAAGTCGACCAGGCCATGCATCCCAAACGTTTCCTTCCAGGCGCAAAAGCCTTGAACCTTTTCGCGGGCTCGCTGCCTAAGTACCGGCAAGTCGTGCTCGACGCCAGTCATATGCGCGACAAGAGCGATGCCTCATCCGTGAACGGCGCGCGGTCAGTTTTGAAGGTGAATTCCAGCAAAGGAAATACGGCGATTGGTTCGCTGACGATGTGCGTGAGCGTCGTGATCCTGCTGGCGGGCATGCTCGCCGGCATCGTCATGGGCGCGCGCCAAACTTCGTGCTGGCGCCGGCCCGGGTCCCAGGGCTGGCCGCACATCGCCCGCGGCATCCTGTTTCCCGCCGGCCTGAGGCCCGCCTTCCGATGCGACCCGGCGGCGGCCCCTGGCAAACCGGCCGCCTGGTCACATTTACAGCCTCATCCGTGGCATAGTCAGGGCCATCGATTCGCCGCTTCGGGCGAAGTGCAATACTTGAAAGACTATGTCTAAGTCGCTGAAATCAAACGTAAAATCGAAACCATCCGACGACCTGTTCGGCGCCGCGGAACCGAAGGGCCGAGCCCCGGCCCGCGCACCCAGCCGCGCCTCGGGCGCCGAAGCCGGCTACACCGCCGCCGACATCGAGGTGCTGGAAGGCCTGGAGCCTGTCCGCCGCCGTCCCGGCATGTATATCGGCGGCACCGACGAGAAGGCGCTGCACCACCTGTTCGCCGAGGTGATCGACAATTCGATGGACGAGGCGCTGGCGGGCCACGCGACCTTCATCAGCGTCGAACTCACCGCCGACGGCTTTCTGACCGTCACCGACAACGGGCGCGGCATTCCCGTCGATCCGCATCCGAAATTCCCGAAGAAGTCAGCGCTCGAAGTCATCATGTGCACGCTGCATTCGGGCGGCAAGTTCGACTCGAAGGTCTATGAGACCTCGGGCGGGCTGCACGGCGTCGGCGTCTCCGTGGTCAACGCCCTCTCCTCGCGACTCGAGGTCGAGGTCGCGCGCAGCCAGAAACTCTACAAGATGACGTTCGAGCGCGGCCATCCCAAGGGCAAGCTCGAGGACCTCGGCAAGATCAACAACCGGCGCGGCACCACCATCCGTTTTAAGCCGGACACCGAGATTTTCGGCGCCAAGGCGGCATTCAAGCCGCAACGCCTGTTCAAGATGACGCGCTCGAAGGCGTACCTGTTCGGCGGCGTCGAAATCCGCTGGCACTGCGCGCCCGAATTGCTCAAGGGCCTCGAGGACGTTCCGGCGGAAGCAACTTTTCATTTCCCCGGCGGCCTCAAGGATTACCTCGGCGCGGCGATCCATGCCGACACGCTGGTGCATCCGGATATCTTTTCGGGCAAGTCCGGCCGCAACGGCGCGCATGGCGCCTGCGAATGGGCCGTGGCCTGGACGGCGGATGCCGACGGCTTTCTCTCCTCCTACTGCAACACGGTGCCGACGCCCGACGGCGGCACCCACGAATCCGGCCTGCGCAGCGCGCTGCTGCGTGGCCTGAAGGATCACGCCGAGCGCGTCGGCCAGGGCAAGCGCGCAGCGTCGATCACGTCGGAAGACGTGATGGTCGGCGCGGCCGTGATGCTCAGCGTGTTCGTGCGCGAACCGGAATTCCAGGGCCAGACCAAGGATCGCCTCGCCACCGCCGAAGCCCAGAAGATCGTCGAGCAGGCCATCAAGGATCCGTTCGACCACTGGCTGTCGGGGAATCCGATGCAGGCCAACAAGCTGCTCGACTTCGTGATCGAGCGCGCCGACGATCGGCTACGCCGCCGTCAGGAAAAGGAAATCTCGCGCAAGACGGCGGTGAAGAAGCTGCGTCTGCCGGGCAAGCTCGCCGACTGCACGGAGTCGGCGTCCGAAGGCTCCGAACTGTTCATCGTCGAGGGTGACTCGGCCGGCGGCAGCGCCAAGCAGGCGCGCGACCGCAGGACACAGGCCGTGCTTCCCTTGCGCGGAAAAATCCTCAACGTGGCTTCCGCCACCAAGGATAAGCTCGTCGCCAACGCCCAGCTCTCCGACCTGATGCAGGCGATCGGCTGCGGATCCGGGGCGAATTATCGCGAGGAAGACCTGCGCTACCAGCGCATCATCATCATGACCGACGCCGACGTCGACGGCGCCCACATCGCCTCGCTTTTGATTACGTTCTTCTACCGGCAGATGCCGCATCTTATCGACGAAGGGCATCTTTACCTCGCGGTGCCCCCGCTCTACCGCCTAACCCACGGCAGCAAGACGGTCTATGCCCGCGACGACGCGCATCGGGACCAACTGCTGAAAACCGAGTTCAATGCGAACGCCAAGGTCGATGTCGGCCGCTTCAAAGGTCTCGGCGAGATGATGCCCGCGCAGCTCAAGGAAACCACCATGGACCCGGCGAAGCGCACGCTGCTGCGCGTCGTGCTGCTGCCCGAGGAGCGCGAGGGCACGGCCGACAGCGTCGAGCGGCTGATGGGCACCAAGGCGGAGGCGCGCTTCGCCTTCATCTCCGACAAGGCCGAATTCGCCAGCGAGGATCTGCTGGACGTCTGAGCCGATTGCGGCCGTCGGCGAAGCGTCCGGATTTGGAGCGTCGTGCAGCCATGAGAGCCGTGTTGGTTGTCCTTGGGGTCCTCGCGCTGCTGATCGGTTTGGTCTGGATCGGTCAGGGCACAGGCGTGTTCCCTTATCCAGCCTCGAGTTTCATGATCCGGCAGATGCCGTGGGCATACTACGGCGGCGCGCTGGCCATTGCCGGCGGGCTCGCGCTTCTGTCGCGGCGAATGTAACCTTGTCAAAATCTGACACTGGCGCGCCGGCACAATCCATCGACAATAACGGGCGTCAGCGAGAACAATGGGAGGACCGTCATGGAGCGCTACTATCTCGTTGCCATCGTGACGCTTGTCGGTGGACTGGTCGTATTTGGAATGGCTCTGACCGTTTCGCGGATTCACGCCAAAACCGGAATTCTGGCGCCCGCAATGACCGGCAATCCGCGGCTCGAACGCGCCTTCCGCGCGCATCTGAACACGGTCGAATGGATTCCGGTTTTCCTTCCGGCGATGTGGCTGTTTGCGATCTACTGGAGCCCGGCCTGGGCCGCGGCCCTCGGCGCACTGTGGCTGCTCGGGCGCATCATCTACTTCGTGGGCTACATCTCGGAGCCCGCCAAACGATTTCCAGGCTTCTTCATTCAATCCACCGCGGCATTCGCGCTGTTGCTGGGCGCGCTCGGCCGCATCATCTATCTCGCCGTCTGACGGCCAGCGCGGCCTTTCAGCGCGAGCTCGCGCATTCCTATCCTCACACTTTTGGAACGGACAAAACCATGACTCATGCCTTCGATCTCTCGGGAAAAGTCGCCATCGTCACCGGCGGGAATGGCGGCATCGGCCTCGGCATGGCGCGCGGACTGGCGCAAGCCGGCGCGGCCATCGCCGTTGTCGGCCGCAACATGGATAAGTCGCACGCTGCCGTCGCCGAACTGACCGGGGGCGGCGCCAAAGCGATCGCCATTGCCTGCGACGTCACGGACGCCGATGCCGTGACCACGATGATTGCGCAGACGACAAGACAGCTCGGCCGCGTCGACATCCTCGTCAACAACGCCGGCATGAGCATCCGCAAGCCGCCCCACGTCCTCAACCTCGCGGAATGGGAGACGGTGATGAAGACCAACCTCACCAGCGCCTTCCTGTGCTCGCAGGCCGCCTACCCCGCCATGAAGGCCGCAGGTGGCGGAAAGGTCATCAACATCGGCTCCATGATGTCGATCTTCGGCGCGAGCTTCGCGCCGGTCTATGCCGCCAGCAAAGGCGGCATCGTGCAGTTCACGAAATCCTGCGCGGTGGCGTGGGCGCCCGACAACATCCAGGTCAACGCCATCCTGCCCGGCTGGATCGATACCGAACTGACAAGGCGCGCTCGCGAGCAGGTCGATGGATTGCACGACAAGGTGCTGGCGCGCACGCCCGCGGCGCGCTGGGGTCACATCGACGATTTCGCCGGTATCGCCGTGTTTCTCGCCTCGCCCTCATCGGACTTCGTTACCGGCACGGCCATTCCGGTCGACGGCGGCTTTTCGATCATGGGGTAAGGTGTGTTCCGGATGCGGTGCAGCGTTCTTACGTTGCATCGCTGAGCCGGGATCGCAAATCCACACGTCATTGCCGGACTTGATCCGGCAATCCATCGCCTTTCAAAAAGATGGATGCCCGGATCATCTGCGCGAAGAAGCGCTTCGCGCTTTAAACCCAAGGATGACGGTCAGTTGGAAAGACTCGCCTCCGGCGAATGCACGTGCTCCGGCCGCGCGCCGACCGCGATGAAGCGCGCGGTCAATCCCTGCAGGAACGGTACGGCATTGACGATCCGCAGCAACAGCGGTGGCTGAAACGGCGTGTTGCCGGGCTTCAGCGCAACGTTGATGATATTGTTCTGAACGATCACCTGCATCGCCTGGGTGACTCGCATCGGAAATTCGCGACGCCGCTGAACCTCCGCGAGGTCGTCCTCGCCGACCGCGCCACGCATGAGCTTCGTCGCAAGGATATTCGCTGTCGCGACCGCATCCTGCACGGCGAGGTTGACGCCGACGCCACCCACCGGCGACATCGCATGCGCGGCGTCGCCGATGCACAACAATCCAGGCCGCGTCCATGTCTTGAGACGGTTCACCGCCACCGTCAGCAGCTTGACATCGTCCCAGCTCTGCACGTCGCCGATGCCATGTCTGATATTGGGCGCCAATTCCACGACGGCGGCGCGGAACGCCTCCAGACCATGCGCCTTCACGGCGTCATACCCGCCCTTTGGAATGACGAACGCGCATTGCCAGTAGGTGCGGCGATCCAGCGTGATCATCATCTTGCCGGCCTCGACCCGCGCAAACATGCTGTCTTCGTTCGCCCCTTTGCTGGCGCGAAACCAGAGCACGTCCATGGGCGCGCCGATCTCCTCCACGTCGAGATTGGCGCTTGGGCGCACGATGGAGTGGCGGCCGTCGCACGCCACCGTGAGGTCAGCGCGGATTTCAAGCGGTCCATCCTTGTCGGTGGCTTCGACGCCCGCCACCCGATCGCCGGACCAGATCAGGCCGGTGGCCTCCGTGCTCATCAGAAGCTTGAGCGCAGGATAGCGACGTCCCTTGTCGCGCAGGAAATTGAGAAAATCCCACTGGGGCATGAATGCGATAAAGGGATATTTGGCGCCGGAGCGGCCGACGTCGGCCACGCGCAGGTGGGTCGTGCCGAACTGGCCCTCAAGCTTCTTGAGCTCGTCGTGAGGGACTTTCAGGAAATCATCGATCAGGCCGAGTTCATCCATCACCTGCAACGTCGAGGGGTGCACGGTATCGCCGCGAAAATCGCGGAAGAAGTCGGCGTGCTTCTCGAGCACCACGGTTTCGACACCCGCGCGCCCGAGCAGATAGCCCAGCATCATGCCGGCGGGCCCACCACCCACGATACAGCAACGCGTCGAGATTGAGCGGCCCTTGGGCCGCGGCGTCCCCGCATCCATCAGCGACATCCCGAAGAGATCAGCACCGGAAACTTTAACCTCCGATACGCCTCCATCGCGGCAAGTCAACTCGATCGAGACGGATTTGGTGGTTGAGAGCAATTTCAGGTCCGGATCGTGACCGGATCGCGCGCATTGCGAGGTCGCCGTTGTCCGCGCGATGCTGCCGGGGATCGCAACGATGCCATGGCTGCTCCGAGGAAGGCCGCTGTTCCCCGGGTTGGGCATCCCCGAACGGAGGATTCGGGGCCGTCATCTGTCCGGAATGATGCGGAAATATTAAGGTTTTCGACGTTTTCGGCCCTTTCTCGCATTGACTTTGGCTGGTTCGCGCCTATGTTCCGGCCAACGCGGCCCGAACCCGAATACGATTCCCCGCCGCCCGCCGTCGCAAGTCAGAGCCCCCTTCGCTTTTTTGAAAGCACGCCGTTAAGGGTTGAGCGCGACAGCCATTTTACCCTCGATTCCGAACGGCGGTTTCGGCGAGCGTCCTGAATACGAGGTTCGCCTGCATGAACGCGGGTGACGCGCGAACTTCGTATCCAGAAGGACGCCCGTAAACGAAAATGCTGGTGCGGTTTGGTTCAGAAGTTCTCCTGATGATCCGCCGCACTGCTGAAGAGAACTTCTGAACACCGCGCTAGAGGCTCAATGTCCTTTTCTCACCTCGGTTTGTCCGACAAGGTTCTGGCCGCCGTCGCGGCCACCGGTTACACCACCCCCACTCCCATTCAGGATCAGGCGATCCCGCACGTTCTGGGCCGCCGCGACGTTCTCGGCATCGCCCAGACCGGCACCGGCAAGACGGCGGCCTTCGTGCTGCCGATGCTGACGCTGCTGGAAAAAGGCCGCGCCCGCGCGCGCATGCCGCGCACGCTGATCCTCGAACCGACCCGCGAGCTCGCGGCTCAGGTGAAAGAAAACTTCGACAAGTATGGCGCCGGGCAAAAGCTCAACGTGGCGCTCCTGATCGGCGGCGTCTCGTTCGGCGACCAGGATATCAAGCTCAACCGCGGGGTCGACGTCCTGATCGCGACGCCCGGCCGCCTGCTCGATCACACCGAGCGCGGCGGCCTGCTTCTCACCGGCGTCGAACTGCTGGTCATCGACGAAGCCGACCGCATGCTCGACATGGGCTTCATTCCCGACATCGAGCGCATCTGCAAACTCGTTCCCTTCACGCGGCAGACCCTGTTCTTCACCGCGACGATGCCTCCGGAAATCCGCCGGGTGACCGAACAATTCCTGCACAACCCGGTCCGGGTCGAGGTCTCCAAACCGGCGACGGCCGCCGTCACCGTCACCCAGTCGCAGGTTCCGGGCGGCCGCGAGGCCCACGAAAAGCGCGAGGTGCTGCGCCATCTCCTGCGCGACGCCAAGGACCTCAAGAACGCGATCATCTTCTGCAACCGCAAGCGTGAAGTCGCCGTCCTTCACAAATCACTTCAGAAGCACGGCTTCAGCGTCTGTGCGCTGCACGGCGACATGGACCAGACCGCGCGGATGGCCGCGCTGGATCAATTCCGCAAGGGCGAGCTGCCGCTTCTCGTCGCCTCCGACGTCGCGGCACGCGGCCTCGACATCCCCGAAGTCAGTCACGTCTTCAATTTCGACATCCCCCATCATGCCGACGATTACGTCCACCGGATCGGCCGCACCGGCCGCGCCGGCCGCGCCGGCACGGCGATCTCGATCGTCAGCCCCGCCGACTCCAAGTCGATGGCGGCGATCGAAAAGCTGATCGGCCAACCGATTCCCAAGGCCGACATCGGCATTGCGCGTCCCGAAGCGCCGCACGACGCAGACGCGTCTGCCCGCGGTCATGGCGAGACGCGCGAACGCAGCGGACGGCGCGAGGGCCGCCGTGACGGGCGCAAGCCACGGCGCAGCGAATCGCGGCGGTCAGCCGAGAATGATCGGCAGAAGGCACCGCCAATGGCCGCAGCAGCATCGCTGCCGCCGTCGATCGGCCGGACGCCCGCCGCGCCGCGTCTTGAGGCGGTCTCGGAGCCAGGGGACCATTCCCACCTTCCGGCGTTCCTGCTTCGCCCGATCCGGGCGCGGGGGTAGTCCCGCCGACCGGAGAGCGGGTGCGAGCCGCATATGCTGAACCAAACGAAACCTGTTTACCGCTGATTCATTCTCCTCGCTTAGCCTGCCCTTAATATTCGCGAGAATGATTTCGCAGTGGGACAGCGGGCGTGCGCCCGTTGGCGGGGACGCACAAGTGATTGGGCTAGACGAGCATGAACGCAGCATGGCGTTCGCGGAGGTCGCGCTTGGCCAAATCCGCTCGCTGCGGCAGACGGCTGTCCCCCGCAATTACGAAATCTGGTACGTCTACGCGACGGGCTACAATGCGTCGCTGAACAAGGTCATCAACGAGACGCTGGCGCGCAACGGCAGGCTGACCGAAGCCGATCTCGAGCAGATCTACGAGACCTATCTTTCCCAGATCCGGACCACCGATCGCATCGACAAGGTCGGCGCGCGCGTCATCAACGAAATCGACGATGTGGTGACCCTGATCACAGACGCGCTCGGCATGACCACGAGTTTCGGCGACCGGCTGAACGGCGCGACCGCGCAGCTACACGCCGCTCACAACCGTGATCAGGTGAAGGCCGTGATCGAGGAACTCGTCTCCGCGACCCGCGAGATGCAGGAGACCAACAAGGCGCTGGAAAATCGCCTCACCGTCTCCAAGCAGCAGATCAACAACCTCCAGCAGAGCCTCGAGGCGATCCGCGCGGAGAGTTTCACCGATCCCCTGACGGGCCTCGGCAACCGGAAATACTTCGACCGGGCGATGCATGACGCCGTGGCGATTGCCCTCAGGGCCGGCGAACCGTTATCGCTCCTGATGTTCGACATCGATCACTTCAAGTCGTTCAACGACAACTACGGTCACCTGACCGGTGATCAGGTGCTGCGGCTCGTCGCCATGTCGCTGAAGCAAACCATCAAGGGCCAGGACATCACCGCGCGTTACGGCGGCGAGGAATTCGCGGTGGTGCTGCCGAATACCGCGCTGCGCCAGGCGTTGACGGTCGCAGACCATATCCGTCGCGCCGTGATGGCCAAGGAACTGAAGAAGAAGTCGACCGGGGAAATCCTCGGCCGCGTCACCATCTCCGTCGGCGTCTCGATCCTCAAGCCGGGTGACGACATGGACTCGCTGATCGAGCGCGCCGATGCCTGCCTCTATGCCGCCAAACGCAACGGCCGCAACCGCGTGATCTGCGAGGCCGATCCGGAATATTCCGCCGAGGCGCGCATCCAGGTGGCCTGACCGGAAGATGAGGCGTCATCGTGCACGAGCGTGGACGATCCGGTGATCGAGGCGAGTTCATGGAAGTCCGCCTCCGGTGCGGAATACCGGATACTCCGCTTTCGCGGAGCATGACGGTTCCGGTCGGACTCTCAGGATAACGCTTTCCGTTTATTCGCCGGTTTCTTTTTGGCAGCCGCTTTCGTCTTGCCCGCCGGTTCAGTCCCCTTCTTTCCGGCTGCTTTCGTCGTCGGCTTGCGCGCCTTCGTGCGCTTCTTCAACGCCGCGCGCCGCGCCGCTCCAAGCGCATCGCGCGCCCAATCCGCAAGCTCGTCGGGATCGTCAAGCAGCCGCTCCGGCACGTGCCAGTAGGACGCGACCGTCACCGTCTTCTTGCTGGTATTGTATTGAAACGGGCCCGCGCCTTCGGCCTCGAAGCGCGGAATGGTCTCGCCGTCGGCGCGAAAGATCAGGCCCGCGCAGCGCCATGGCGAAATTGACGCCATCGACGGAAATGCCGAAACCGGAGAACATTTTTCGCAGCGTGACGGGACCGAAGCTTGCGAAGAGATCGAGCAGGAATTCGCGGTCCATGCGTGAACCGCCCGCGCTCAGCCGTCGATCTTGGCCGGCGTCAACTGCACGGACTCGCCGCAACCGCAGGCGGAGACCTGGTTGGGGTTATTGAAGACGAATTGGGCCTGCATCTTGTCGGCCTTGTAGTCCATTTCCGTTCCCAGCAGGAACAGGACGGCCTTCGGATCGACGAGAATCTTCACGCCCTTGTCCTCCACCACCTCGTCGGTCGGCTTGATGTCGTGGGCATACTCAACGGTGTAGGACTGGCCGGCGCAGCCGCCGTTCCTGATGCCGACGCGCAGGCCGACGATCTCCGAATCCGCCCGTGCGGAAAGTTCCTTGACCCGCATGGCAGCCGCCTCGGTAAGGCGCATCACCTGCGGGCGCGGGCGAGGCTTCGGCTTTGGGGCAGAGGCTGGTGCGTTCGGTGTCATTTCAGTCATTTGGTGAATCCTGCTGGCAAATCAATGCCGGTCGTTGCCACGCTACGCCAAAAGCCTTCACCACATATTGAGGACGAGACGCGCCTCGTCGGTCATGCGATCCGGCGACCACGGCGGATCCCAGACGATGCTGACGTTGACGACGCCAACGCCGGGAACGCTCGCCACCGCGTTCTCCACCATGGTCGGCAACTCGGCCGCCGCAGGACAATTCGGCGTCGTCAGGGTCATCTCGACGTCGACGGAGCGATCGTCCTTGATATCCACCTTGTAGATCAGGCCGAGTTCGTAGATGTCGGCCGGGATTTCCGGATCGAACACCGTTTTCAGCGCGGCCACGATCTCGGTGCCGAGCCGCTCGGTTTCCTCGGGCGGCAATGCCGAACTGGTTTGCACGTGACTCGGCTTCGCTTCCGAAGCATGGATGTCGGCGGCTTTGGCTTCAACAGTATCATTCATGAGAACAAATCCCGTGCCTTGATCAGCGCCTGCGCGAACTGGTCGACTTCCTCACGCGTATTATACATGCCGAACGATGCCCGGCAGGTCGCCGTGACGTTGAACCGCTCTAAAAGCGGCATCACGCAATGGGTCCCGGCGCGAACGGCGATGCCCGAGCGATCGATCACGGTCGCGACGTCATGCGGATGCGCGCCCTTCATCTCGAACGAAATCACCGGCCCCTTGTCGCGCGCCGTGCCGATGATGCGCAGCGAATTGATCTCACGCAACCGCTCCTGCGCATAGTTCAGCAAGTCATGCTCGTGCGCGGCGATCCGCGCCTTGCCGATCGAGTTGACGTAGTCGATGGCGGCGCCAAGTCCGATGGCCTCGACGATCGCCGGCGTGCCCGCTTCGAACTTGTGCGGTGGGTCGCCATAGGTGACCCAATCCTTCGTCACCTCGCGGATCATCTCGCCGCCGCCGTTATAGGGCCGCATCGATTCCAGCAGCGCGTGCTTGGCGTAGAGCACGCCGATCCCGGTCGGCCCATACACCTTGTGCCCGGTGAAGACGTAGAAATCGCAATCGATGTCCTGCACGTCCACCGCCAGATGAACGGCGCCCTGGCTGCCGTCCACCAGCACCGGGATGCCCCGCCCGCGCGCAAGCTTCACGACGTCCTTGACCGGCACGAGGGTGCCAAGCGCGTTCGACATCTGCGTGATAGCGACGAGCTTCGTCTTCGGTGTCAGCAGCTTCTCGAACTCCTCGATCAGGAAGTTGCCGTCGTCATCGACCGGCGCCCACTTGATGACCGCGCCGTGACGCTCGCGCAGAAAGTGCCATGGCACGATGTTGGAGTGGTGCTCCATGATCGAGAGCACGATCTCGTCGCCCGCCTTGATGTTCGGCTCGCCCCAGGACGACGCGACGAGGTTGATGGCCTCGGTGGCGTTGCGCGTGAAGATAATCTCCTCGTTGCGCCGCGCGTTGATGAACTGCGCGACTTTCGCGCGGCCGCCCTCGTAGGCTTCGGTCGCGGCATTGGCGAGGTAGTGCAGGCCGCGATGAACGTTGGCGTACTCGGTCTTGTACGCCTCCGTCATGCGATCGAGCACGGCGTTCGGTTTCTGGGCGGACGCCGCATTGTCGAAATAGACCAGCGGCTTGCCATAGACCTGCATCGCCAGCGCCGGGAAATCCTCCCGCACGCGCAGCACGTCATAGGAACCGTTGGCGACCGCCGGATGGGTCATGTGCTTCTCGTCTCTTTCTTGCCGTCATGCCCGGCCTTGTGCCGGGCATCCACGTCTTTAATCTTCACCACCGACTTTGAAGACGTGGATGGCCGGGTCAAGCCCGGCCATGACGCCGGTATTCAATGCGTCGTCACTCTCTCGCCGCCAGCCACCGTTCGGCGGCGGCCGCGGCGACCTCACGCAACCCGTCGTCGACGATGGATTCAATCGCCTCGCCGACGAACGCCAGGATCAGAAGCGATTGCGCCTCCTTCTCCGAGAGCCCGCGGGCCCGCAGGTAGAACAGCAGACTATCGTCGAGCGCGCCGATGGCGGCGCCGTGACCGCAAGTGACGTCGTCCGCGAAAATCTCGAGCTCGGGCTTGTTGTCGGCTTCCGCCTCGTCGGACAACAGCAGCGCCCGCGTCATCATCTTGGCATCGGTCTTTTGCGCGTCCGGATGCACGTTGATGCGCCCCTGGAACACCGAATGGGCACGGTCGTCGACGACGGCGCGGAACACCTCACGGCTCTCGCAATTCGGGACCATGTGATCGAGCACCAGCGTGGCGTCGCCGTGCTGCCGTTCCTTGAGCATGTTGACGCCGTTGATCGAGGCCGAGGCGTTTTCACCGCCGAAGCGGACGAATGCCTGATAGCGGCTCAGCACGGCTCCCGTGGTAAGGCTGAAGGTGTTGAAAACGGTTTTCGCGCTCAACGTCACGATCGCGGTCGAGATATTGGCTGCGTCGTGCGCATCCTCGACGAGACGGACATGCTGGACTTCGGCGCCTTCGCCGGCCCACAACACGACGGCATCGTGCACCTGATAGGTCCGGGTATCCGGCGCAGCAACGAAACTCTCCACCAGCGTAACGCGCGCGCCCTTCCCGATCCGCACCAGCGAGCGCGTGAAAGCCGACGCCGACGACCGGGTCGCGATATGCACGAGGTGCAACGGCCTGGTCAGGGTGACGTTGTCGCCGATCCCGACGACCACGCCGTCGGTCGCCATCGCGGCATTGAGCGAGACCATGGCGTCCGCGGTCGCGTTGGTGCGCAGAAGATCCGCCCGCATGGAGTTGTCAGCGTTCTCCAGCACCTCGCGCAGCGTGCGGATGTCGACGTCCTTGGCCTGCGTGCCGAGATCGGAAAGCTCCGGCGCGAAAAAACCGTCGACCAGCACGAGCCGGCAGGCATCGGTGATTTCCAATTTACCGTAGGCTTCGGCAGCGCGCTTCAGCGCTTCGGCATCCGGCCGGGCAGCGAGCGGCGCCACCTCGCGCAGCAGCGTGCGCAGGTCGGTATATTTCCACTCCTCGATCCGGCGATGCGGCAGGCCGCGGCCCGCGAAATCGGCGTACGACGCCTCACGCAATTCAGAGACCGGACCCGTGCCCGGCAGGCGGCTTCGCGCGGCGGCGAAGACGTCGCCCGCGGCGCGTTCCGTTGTCGATTTGACCAGTGCAACGTTCATGATCGGCACTTCCCAATCGTCATGGCCGGGCATAGCCTGTCAAAGACGGGCGTGAACGCCCTTTTGTCCCGGCTATCCACGTCTTGCAGTCATCGAAGAAAGACGTGGATACCCGGCACGAGGCCGGGCATGACGGCATATTTCGTTGAACCGCTTGCATCACGCGGCATCCTCAAACTGCGCGTAACCCGACTCCTCAAGTTCAAGCGCAAGTTCCTTGCCGCCGCTCTTCACCACCCGGCCCTTCGACATCACATGCACGAAGTCGGGCACGATGTAGTTGAGCAGCCGCTGATAGTGCGTGATGACGATCATCGCGCGGTCGTTCGAGCGCAACGCGTTGACGCCGTCGGCGGCAATCCGCAGCGCGTCGATGTCGAGGCCGGAGTCCATCTCATCGAGAATGCACAAACTGGGCTCGAACAGCGCCATCTGCAGCACCTCGTTGCGCTTCTTTTCACCACCCGAGAAGCCGACATTGACGCCACGCTTCAGCATGTCCTGCGGAATGTTGAGCGACTTCGCGACCTCGCGGACCTTCTTGAGGAAATCGGGGGTCGAAAATTCGCTCTCGCCGCGCGCCTTGCGCTGCGCGTTCAGCGCCGTGCGCAGGAAGTTCATGGTCGCGACGCCGGGAATCTCCACCGGGTACTGGAACGCGAGGAATACGCCCTTGGCAGCGCGCTCGTCCGGCGCCATCGCCAGCAGGTCCTCGCCCTTGAACAGGATCTCGCCATCGGTGACGTCGTAGCCCGGCTTGCCGGCGATGACATGGCTGAGCGTCGATTTGCCGGAACCGTTGGGTCCCATGATGGCGTGGACTTCGCCCTCGTTCACGGTCAGCGTCAGGCCATGCAGGATCTCGCGATCCTCGACGCGAACGTGCAAATTCTTGACTTCAAGTAGCGCCATATTCTTCTGTCCTTCAAACCGTCATACCTGCGGAATGGCTCTCTCGCCGTTGTCGCTGGAGGTGCGAGCCGCCCTTGCGGCGAACCTCGAAGGATGATCGTTCTCAATCCATCTTTGCCATCCTTCGAGACGCAGCCGAGGGCCGCTCCTCAGGATGACGGTAGGCTAGCTGACCAACTCCAATCGCTTCTCGATGCGATCGAGCCGCACCTTGATTCCAGCGATGTCAGCGTGGTCGAGTTCCTGAATTGTCACCACGCCTGCAAGATGCTGCCGGATGGCTGTAGCCTCCGCACTGATCGTTTGCATCCAGTCCAAAATCTTTGCATTGTCGCCGCGAAGCGCACGAAACTGTTCCAATACGAGATTGTCCGGCTCAACCATCACCCGACGCTCCCCTCAAGGCTGATCGAAATCAGCTTCTGCGCCTCGACTGCGAATTCCATCGGCAGTTGCTGCAGCACGTCCTTGACGAAACCATTGACCACGAGGCCCACCGCTTCTTCCTGCGAAAGGCCGCGCTGAATGCAATAGAACAGCACGTCCTCCGAAATCTTCGAGGTCGTCGCCTCGTGCTCGAACAGCGCCGAGGCGTTCTTGGCCTCGATGTAAGGCACGGTGTGCGCGCCGCACTTGTCGCCGATCAGAAGCGAGTCGCATGCAGTGAAGTTGCGCGCATTGCTCGCCTTGCGGTGCGCGGTGACGAGGCCGCGATAGGTGTTCTGCGATTTGCCAGCCGCGATACCCTTTGAGATGATCCGGCTCGTGGTGTTCTTGCCGAGATGCAGCATCTTGGTGCCGCTGTCGACCTGCTGGAAACCGTTCGAGATCGCGATCGAGTAGAACTCGCCGCGCGAATTGTCGCCGCGCAGGATGCAGCTCGGATATTTCCAGGTGATGGCAGAGCCGGTCTCGACCTGCGTCCACGAGATCTTCGCGTTCCGGCCGCGGCAGTCGCCGCGCTTGGTGACGAAGTTGTAGATGCCGCCCTTGCCTTCGGAATTGCCGGGATACCAGTTCTGCACCGTCGAATACTTGATCTCGGCATCGTCGAGAGCAATGAGCTCGACGACCGCGGCGTGCAACTGGTTCTCGTCGCGCTGCGGCGCGGTGCAGCCTTCGAGATAACTGACGTAGGCGCCCTTGTCGGCGATGATCAGCGTGCGCTCGAATTGACCGGTGTTACGCTCGTTGATGCGGAAGTACGTCGACAGCTCCATCGGGCAGCGCACGCCCGGCGGCACATAGACGAACGAGCCGTCGGAGAACACGGCAGAATTCAGCGTCGCGAAGAAATTGTCCGAGGTCGGCACCACGCTGCCGAGATACTTCCGGACAAGCTCCGGATGCTCGCGGATCGCTTCCGAGATCGGCATGAAGATCACGCCGGCCTGCTTCAGTTCCTTCTGGAAGGTGGTCGCGACCGACACCGAATCGAACACCGCATCGACCGCGATCTTGCGCTCGCCCCGATCGTTTCCGTCAGAATCCGGGCGGACGACGCCTTCGAGCACCTCGACTTCGCGCAAGGGAATGCCGAGCTTCTCGTACGTCTTCAGGATTTCGGGATCGACCTCGTCGAGCGAGGCGATCTCCTTCTTTTTCTTCGGCGCGGAATAATAATAGAGGGCCTGGTAGTCGATCTTCGGATAGTCGACGCGCGCCCAGGTCGGCTCCTGCATGGTCAGCCAGCGGCGATAGGCCTCAAGCCGCCACTCCAGCATCCAGGCCGGCTCGTTCTTCTTTGCGGAAATGAATCGGACGGTATCTTCCGAAAGCCCCCGGGGAGCTTTCTCGGATTCGATGATGGTCTCGAACCCATAACGATACTGGTCGACGTCGATCTGCCTGACGCGATCGACCGTCTCTTGTACGGCTGGCATTTTAGTCCTCCGCTCGCGGTTTCAAGGACCGCGGTGGATCAAGGTCTCGGTGCTCGTGCTGTTCCGACGAAACCGACTTAGAACTGTTCAAGCACTGTTTCGTGCCCTCTAAGTAGTGCACTTGCGAGCTTTCGCCAAGCCTTTAAGGCCTGATCAATGTCTGCTTCAGTGGTCTCCCAGCCCAGCGAAAAGCGGATGGCGCTCTTGGCCAAGTCCGGTCCGTATCCCATTGCCTCGAGCACATGCGAAGGTTGTACCTTGCCGGAAGAACACGCGGATCCCGACGAAACGGCGATCCCTTCGAGGTCGAAGCCGATGACGGTGATTTCGGCTTTCAGGCCCCGCATCGCCACCAGCGTCGTATTCGGCAGCCGCGGCACGTCCTCGGCGACGATGACGCTGCCTTGAGTTTGCCGCAACGCGCCTTCGAGCCGGTTCCGTAAGGTTTCGATCCGCCGCATGTCGGTCTCGCGGGTCGCCATGGCCACCTTCACCGCCGCGCCGAAGCCAGCGATGGCCGGCACGTTTTCCGTTCCGGCACGGCGTCCTCGCTCCTGCCCACCGCCCCGGATCAACGCCGGAAGGTCCGCCACATTGTCACCCAGGATCAGCGCGCCAATTCCCGTCGGACCTCCGATCTTGTGCGCTGAAACAGATAGAAGATCAACCGCCAATTCATTGATACGAAATGGTATTTTTCCAAATGCCTGAACCGCGTCGACGTGCAGCAAACCGCCGGCGGCGTGGACCAGGCCAGCCACTTCGGCGATCGGCTGGATCGCGCCGGTCTCGTTGTTGGCGAGCATGACGGAGACAAGGGTCGGCGGCCGGTTTGCGAGCATCGCCTTCAATGCATCGAGATCGACCCGGCCTGCAGGCAGCACCGGCAAACGTTCGATCTGACCTGGGGCGAATTGGCCGCCGGCCAGCACCGAGGCATGCTCGATAGCAGAAACAATAACCTTTTCAGCAGGTTGTTGCGATCGCCCGCGCAATCCCGGCGCCAACGCCAGCGCATTGGCCTCGGTCCCGCCGGATGTAAAAATCACATTGCGCGCCTCCGCTCCGACGGCCGCAGCAACCGTGCCCCGCGCCTCCTCGACCAATGCCCGCGCATGTTGTCCTTCGGCATGCACCGACGACGGGTTGCCGCCCAGCTCCCACGCAGCCGTCATCGCCGCGCGCGCCTCGCGGCGCAGCGGCGTGGTGGCGTTCCAGTCGAGATAGACACGGTTCTGCATGGCCTTGCTCTTATATGCCGGTTCTTGGCGGTGCGGGACACCCAAGCGCAAGATGCTTGCTTTTTGCCCCTCGCCCCATGCTAGAACGCGACATCACATTCACCGCGTCGCGCCCGCATGCCGCTGTGCGACGCCTGATCGCGCCTTCGTCCGCCGAGCCGATCCGCCCCGGACGAGGCCGACGGTTTGCCAAGGATTCCCGATGCCTGAAGTCATTTTCACCGGTCCCGCCGGCCGTCTCGAGGGCCGCTATCATCCGGCGAAACAGAAGAACGCGCCGATCGCCATGGTGCTGCACCCGCACCCGCAGTTTCGCGGCAGCATGAACCACCCGATCGTCTATCAGGTCTATTACGCGTTCGTGGCCCGCGGGTTCTCGGTGCTGCGCTTCAATTTCCGCGGCGTCGGCCGCAGCCAAGGTTCGTTCGATCACGGCACCGGCGAATTGTCCGACGCGGCCTCCGCGCTCGACTGGGCGCAGACCATCAATCCAGAGGCGCGGGCCTGCTGGGTTGCCGGCTTCTCGTTCGGCGCCTGGATCGGCATGCAACTCCTGATGCGGCGGCCGGAGGTCGAAGGCTTCATCTCGATCGCGCCCGAACCCAATCGCTACGACTTCTCGTTCCTGGCGCCCTGCCCGTCCTCCGGCCTGATCGTCCACGGCGAAAAGGACATCGTCGCGCCCGCGAAGGACGTCAATACGCTGGTTGAAAAGCTGAAAACCCAGAAGGGCATCGTCATCGATCAGCAAACCATCCCGGGGGCCAACCACTTCTTCGAGGACAAGATGGAGCCGCTGATGGAGAGCATCACCGGCTATCTCGACATGCGGTTGGCCAATATCCGCTGAATCGACGCGCTCACGGCCGCGCCATCACTCCGCCGGTCATCGGCATTGGCACGCCGGTTGTTGCCGGATAGCTCAGGGGCAGGCCCTTGAGGCCCCGCGCCGCCAGGAAGCCGAAGGCCTGTGCCTCCATCGCATCAGCCGACCAACCCAGCCCGTCGGCGGGCTCGACCGTTGCCGGCGCAAGCCTGCCCCGCAGCATCCGCATCATGGTCAGGTTGCGAGCCCCTCCGCCAACCACGATCCAGCTTTTCGGAATCCTGGGAAGCAACGGCCCGATCCGGGCAATGGCAGCGGCCGTGAACGCCGTCAGGGTAGCGGCCCCATCGGCGGCAGATAGATTATTCGGCAGCACCAGCGCGGTGAAATCGTTGCGGTCGAGCGATTTCGGCGGCGGCACGGAAAAGAACGGCTGCTGCAAGGCCCGCGCGATCCAGGCTTCATCGGGACAGCCCTGCGCCGCCAGCCGGCCTTCGCAGTCGAACGGCTTGCCCGTCGTCCGAAACATGAAATCGTCGAGCAACGCGTTGCCGGGGCCGGTGTCGCAGGCGATCAGGGTCTCGTTACCGTCGATATAGGTGATGTTGGAAACGCCGCCGATATTGACCACGCAAATCGGCCCTTCGCGATCGAGCGATTGGGCCAGCGCCCGGTGATAAACGGGAACGAAGGGAGCGCCCTGGCCTCCGGCGGCCACATCCGCAGCGCGGAAATCATGCATGACAGGAATGTGGATGGCTTTCGCCAGCGCAGTCGCGTCACCGATCTGGATCGTCAAGCGCTGCGCGGGGCGATGCAGAATGGTCTGACCGTGGAATCCGACGATATCGACATCCTCGCGGGCGATGCGGTTTTGCGCCGTGAAGGCAGCGACGGCCTCGGCATGAGCGCGGGTCACAACTCCTTCCGCCTCGCCGATCACGCCCGGCCGCGCCTCGCGTTGCGTCAAACCTGTGGCAGCCGCGAGAGCCTCGCGCAGCACCCCCCGCTCGCCCTCCGTATAAGGCCGGTAGCCCGATGGCCCGAAGGCAGCCACCCGTTTGCCATCGGTTTCAATCAGGGCAACATCGACCCCGTCCAGCGATGTACCGCTCATCAGGCCCATGGCCGTCATCATCATGGGACGCCCTTTCTGCCGACAAATGAGCAACTTGTGCCCGGCGGGCACATCTTATAATGCCACACGGCGACTTCGTCCGGCAGGGGACCGCCAGCCTGCGCCGGAATTTGAATCGCGATAGAGTCAAACAAGAATGATCAGAGTCGCATACCGATGACAGCCTTTAAGTCGGATTTTCTGAAAACGCTGCAGGAACGCGGCTTTATCCACCAGTGCTCCGATTTCGAGGGGCTCGATGCACTCGCCGCCAAGGGCGGAGCGATCGCCTATGTCGGCTATGATTGCACGGCCGCGTCGCTGCATATCGGCCACCTGCTCTCGATCATGATGATGCACTGGCTGCAGCAGACCGGCAACAAACCCATCGCGCTGATGGGCGGCGGCACCACACGCGTCGGCGACCCGTCGGGCCGTGACGAAACCCGCAAAATCCTGAGCTACGAGCAGATCGACGCCAATAAGGAATCGATCAAGGGCACGTTCTCGAAATTCCTCACCTTCGGCGACGGCAAGAGCGACGCCGTGATGGCGGACAACGCCGAATGGCTCACCAGGCTCAACTACATCGAGATGCTGCGCGACGTCGGCCGGCATTTCTCCATCAACCGCATGCTCACGATGGACAGCGTGAAGATGCGACTTGACCGCGAGCAGGAGCTCTCGTTCATCGAATTCAACTACATGATCCTGCAATCCTACGATTTCGTGGAGCTGGCGCGCCGCTATGGCTGCAACCTGCAGATGGGCGGCTCGGATCAGTGGGGCAACATCGTCAACGGCGTCGATCTCGGCCGCCGCATGGGCACGCATCAGCTCTATGCGCTGACCTGTCCGCTGCTCACGACGTCGTCGGGCGCCAAGATGGGCAAGACCGCGGCGGGCGCGGTGTGGCTCAACGCCGGTATGCTGCCGGTCTACGATTACTGGCAGTTCTGGCGCAACACCGAGGACGGCGACGTCACGCGCTTCCTCAAGCTCTTTACGCTCCTGTCCATGAGCGAGATCGCGAAGCTCGCGGCGTTGCAGGGCGCCGAGATCAACGAGGCCAAGAAGGTGCTGGCGACCGAGGCGACCGCCCTGCTCCACGGCCGCGACGAAGCCGAGAAGGCCGCAAATACGGCTCGCACCACATTTGAAGAAGGCGCCATCGCCGAAAGCCTTCCCACGCTGGATATCCCGCACGGCGAGCTTGAGAGCGGCCTCGGCGTGTTGACGGCCTTCGTGAGCGCCGGTCTTGTCGCCTCCAATGGCGAAGCGCGCCGTCAGATCAAGGGCGGCGGCCTGCGCGTCAACGACGTCGCGGTCACCGATGACAAGCTGATGCTGACCCCGGCCAATCTCACCTCGGAAGGCGTCATCAAGCTGTCGATGGGCAAGAAGCGTCACGTCCTGCTGCGGCCTGCATAGCCCTATTCGCAAAAGGCGGCTGCTCTTTGCCGCCAAATTGCGCACCATGATCCCGTGACGTCTCCCGCCGGATCAATTGCCTGATGGATCAACGAACGGCCCAACGGACCGGACTTGCCGTGCTGGGCGTCTGCTTCGTGCTGTCCGTGCTCGGCCGCGGCCTCGGCGAGACCTTCACGGTTTTCCTGCTTCCGATCTCGCAATCGTTCGGCTGGGATCGCAGTGACGTGGTTTCGATCTATTCGCTGACGTCGTTGTCGGGTGGTCTCGTCGCGCCGTTCATCGGCCGCCTGTTCGATCGCTCCGGCCCGCGCGCGGTGTATACCCTCGGCATGCTGCTGCTGGGTGGCGCCTATCTTGCGGCCGCCTATGCGCAACAACTCTGGCAGTTCCAGTTGGCGATCGGCGTCTGCGTCGGCTTCGGCATCGCCTGTATCGGCATCGTTCCTAATTCCATCCTGCTCGGCCGCTGGTTCAGCCGCCGGCTGCCGACCGCAATGTCCGTGGTTTATTCGGCAACCGGCGCCGGCGTGCTGATCATGCTGCCGATCGCGCAGCTTCTGATCGAGCATTTTGGCTGGCGTGGCGCCTATGAATGGTTTGGATTTGTCGTGATGGCGCTGCTGGTGCCGTTGCTGGTCCTGCCGTGGCGCCGGTTCGGCCGCGGCTCCGAGCACATGGAGAGGCCCGCCGCGGCGGGACTCGCCGAGGAAGGCTGGACCTTGCTTGCAGCCATGCGGCACCACGCATTCTGGGCGCTGTTTGCAACATTCTTCTTCACCGCGATCGGCATGTACGCCATTTCCCCTGAAGTGGTGGCGTATCTGGTCGATGCCGGCTTTCCTCCGCTGCAGGCGGCGACCGCATGGGGCTTCAGCGGCGTCGTGCTGCTGTTCGGCATGCTCGGCGTGAGCTGGCTCGACGGCATCATCGGACGAAGGCCATCGGTTCTTTTCAGCTACGCTCTCTCGATCGCGGGCATCGTGATGCTGTGGCTGCTGCGGTGGTATCCGAACTATGCGTTGCTGACCGGGTTCGTGGTCTGCTTCGGCAGCATGATCGGATCGCGCGGACCGCTGATCTCGGCGACCGCGATGAAGGTCTTTCAAGGCAAGCGCGTCGGAACAATCTACGGGACGATTACCATCGGGAGCGGGCTTGGATCATCGCTCGGCTCATGGTGCGGCGGACTCATTCACGACTGGACCCACAGCTACAATCCGCTGCTGGCTTTCGCCCTGGTCGCCGTTGTGCTGGGCGCGATTCCGTTTCTAATCGTTCCCGCACTGAGAGAGTAGCAAGCGCTGTCAATTCCCGTTGCTCGACGGATATTCGATCTGGTTGTTTTGCTTGCCCGTCTGGAATTCAAAAATCTTGCGCAACACGCCGGGAGCCATCGCCGAGATCGGATTGACTCGAAGCTGCGGCTGCCCCGGCGTCCCCACCACCTCGTAGGTCACACCGATCAGTCCCTCGTTGCTGCCGCCGCCGAGAAACAGGCCGACGATCGGTATCTGCCCAAAGATGTTGTTGAGGCCGTAAAGCGGCACGAACGTGCCGCTCATCCGAACCTTGTTGCCGGGAAAATCGATGCTGCCTTCGATGGTCGCGCCGATCGTCGGTCCCTTCACCACACCTTCCCGAATCGTCAGTTGCCCATTCTGCCGCGTGAACTCCGCCCGAAGCCGGGAGAAGAAGATGCCGTTCCGAACATTCTGCGGTCCCCCCGCCGCGGCGCGGTCGAGCGCCGTCTCTCCCTTGATGGTGAAGTCGCGAACATTGATCAGGCCCAGCTTCGGGCGCGACTCGACCGTAGGCGGGTCCATCGCCAACGCCAACTGGCCACCCACCATCTTTCCGTAGGTATCGGTGAAACGAAAGAACGCGCCGGCGTCGTTGGTTTCGATCAGAATGACATCGCGGCCCTGGGATCGCGCGCGCAGCTCACCTGTCAGCGACGTATCGCGGCCGATCTTGCCGCTCATCGCGAAGCTACGGATCGAGCCGTTCCTCCGCGACAGCTTCACGTCCGCGCTTCGCACCGCCTCTCCATAGAAGCCCGCAACCGCGCCGATCTTCATATCGACGTCGAAATCGACGCTTTTCGTCTTGCTCTTGGAATCGGCTTCCTTGCCAGAAATCGCCGATTTGATGAAGTTGCGGCCATCGAACACGTCTCCCCGCAGGGTCACCTTGATGACCCCGTCGGCATTGCGCTCCGCCTTCAGCGACGCCTTGTCCCCTTCCGACGGCGAGTAGACCGGAAAACTCGCGTTCATCAGTTCGCCGTTCTGATCGACCTCGAGCGCCCCCTTGATCAGGACGCCGCCGCCGTCGATGACGATGTCCTCAAGACGCGTTGATTGCGGTTTCTGAACGACGTTGAATGTTGCGTGACCCGACCTGCCGGGAAGCTTGACCCAGCCCGGGAAAATATTGTCGAGCCTCGCGGATGTCAGATCGGCATCGACGCCGAGCTTGCCGTCAGGGCCGATCTTGCCGCTCAATTTGACCGGGATCGGACCGGTTATGCCCGACCCGAGATCGAAGCCGAATTTGGCCCGGCTCGCATCGTCGAGCGTCGCTTTCAATTTGATGTCGGCATCGCCCTCGGCCGGTTTGCTGTAGTCGAGCGCCGCCGGTTGCCCGTTGATCTTGACGTCGCCCTTGACCTGATAACCTTGGTTGTTGGCAACGACTTTCAGCGCAGCGGCCTCGAGTTTCCCGCCCATCACCAATTTGTCCGCCACAAGTCCCGAGACGTCGGCGGACACGGAATAGGTCGTGTCCTGTCGCGTCAGTTCCCGCTTGACGGGAAGACCGAGCGACACCTGCGCCACGACATTGCCCTTCGTCGTATTGGGATCGAGCAGATTGCCGGAGAATTCGCTCAATCGATCCGAGGACAGAATTTCCGCGGCGGCAGGGACAGGACCGTCAATCTTGAAACGCACCCTGGCCGGTGCGGGCTTCGGCGCCATGTCCGGCACTTCGAACACAACATCGGAGATATTGAGCCTGCGGCCGGCGGGCGTATCGGCAGCCGCCTGCCCGATCGTCACCGTCGCGGTCCGGCCGGTCACGTGCGCCTTCAGATCGGCGTCATGGATCGAAGGCAGATCGTCGACCGGATGCACCGTCACGTTGCTGGCGACGATGTTGACGGAAAGACCGTCATCGGGGATCGGCGGACCGCGCCGCGAAAGATTATAGATCGGGGAGTTGACGCCGATCTCGATGCGCTGGACCGTGCCGCGCTCGATGCGTTGCGTGACCCACTCACGAACCTCGGGAACGATGAGGATCGGCCACATGCTTTTCAGCGCAGCCGCCGACATCGGCGTTCCCGCGAAGCCAAGTTTCAGGCGCGGCTCGCCCGAATAGTCGATGCTCCCGGTTCCAGCAACGCCGATCTGACCGTTGCTGATGTCGGCTTGCGTCAGCAAGATCTGTTTGTGCTCGGTATCGAAGCGGACTCCGATCGCGATGCGGTTGAAGATCAGCGGCTCCTCACCGTCGTGTCCGCCGAGCACGATCGTGCCGCCGCTCAGTCCCATCTGCCAATCCGGGATCCGGCCATCGGGCGGCTCAAGATGCGCGAGAAGCGTGATCCGATTCGCGCCCGATATGATCTTGAACGGCGCCACCAGCACGCGCCGCCCCGAATCCCATTCCAGATTCATCTCGGCCTGATCGATCGACATCGGATAATCCGGCGTATCGCTGTCGATAATCACGCCCTTGCCGGCGTAGAGGCGGCCGCGGAAATAGGTCGGCATCCCGTCGCGGCCGAGTTCGCCCTTCACTTCGCCGCTCAGCGGAAGATCCGCGCTGTAGGTCAGGTTCTTGACGCGAAGCGCAAGCAGAATGTTCTTGGCCGGGACCTTGTTGGCCCGCAAATCGACCGATCGCACGCCGTCCGACGGCGGCCCCACAAGAACATGCAGGGCCCACGGCTGGTCGCCGTCTTCGCCGAGATTGAGCGCGACGCCGCCGGCGCTCGGGCGACGCAGACTGAGACTGATGTTCTCAAAACTCCAGCGGTTACCGCGTTGCTGATCGTCGACCACAAGCCTGCCGTTTTTCAGGCCGATCTCGTTGAGGTTCTGCCCGTCAAGGCCGGTCAGGCTGAGGCTGTCGAGCCATTCGAGGCCAGCCAACAAGCCGGCCATGCCGTCCGGGTTGCTCGAACCGGCTGGCGATCCGCCGGTGGACGACGAACGTACCCGCGAGGCCGTCCCGGCGGCGGCCGGCGAGTTCGGAAGCGTGTTGACTGCGGCCGAGGGCGACGCCACGCCCGTCGCCAGCGGCTTTGCATTGTCGCCCGCGGAAACCGTCACCTCGCCATCGGGCGCGATCCGAACTGCGAGTTCCGCATCGACCAGATTGAGGCTTTCGGCGCGCAACCGTCCGGTCAGCAGCGCCATGCCGGACAACTTCACCTCGGCCTTGGGCGCGCTGGCGATCACCGCATGGTCACGGTCGCGGACCACGATGTCGCGAATCCGCACGGCGATCCGGATGCGTCCTGCGCGCTCGATCTGGGTTCCGCCAATCTCGACCGTGTTATCGTGGCCGATATTGTCCTCGATAGCCGCCGCGAGCCACGGCGTCGCGATCGCCAGATCGACGGGTCCCGCGCCAAGCCGCCACCACAACGCAGCAAAACCACCGCCAAAAATCAGAAGCAGCAGACCAAAGGTCACCGCCAGCCGCTTGATCCAGCGTTCGCCGGCCAACCAGTGGACCGATCGGCGCAGCCGGTCGCCGAACCTATGAAAGCGGAATCCCGAGCGCGCCAGAAGGCGACGCGCGCGATGGCTTGCGGCCTCGTCATGCTCGTGGTCCCAGTCGATATGTTCCTGTGGCGCAAACTGACCGGCGGGGTGCCTGCTCGACGTTGGGATCGGCCTTTTCCTCGTCATTGACTCGCGGTACCGGACTGGACCGGAAGCGGGATCACGATCACCCGAGCGCCCGTCGAGATCAGGCGGACGCTGAGAGGACATCGCTACCGATCCGCGATTTGAACTGTCATTCGTCATCCGGCCCTTGCGGTGCTTCCGAGGCTCGCGATCAAGCCGGAGCATGAAATGTCAAATTCGCTCCACTCGAAGACGCCGGGACGACCGCGTGTCGAATCCCCGCGATCATACTCCGAAGCCTGCGGACATGCCCAGCGGCCCGCCGTCCCGGGCCATCTCGACATCCCCTCGCCTTTGCGCCGATATTGACCGTTCGAAAGCGACGAAAGGAAGGCGTATGTCCAAGAAGATGCAAAAGAAATCGCCCTCGCCGGGCGCGCGCGGGCGATCCGGCGGCAAGACTTCCGCTCGAACTGGAAAGCATCCAAGCCGGACTCCCGAACGTCAAACCGCAGCGGGCAAGGCCGCACAGCCCGCCAAGCGGCCGCCGGCCAAGGCGCCGGCCCTTACGGACGGAGCCCGCGCTCCCGCCTTCCGGCTGCAGCGCGATGGCGGCGCCGAGATCGCGTTGAGCGACTACGAGGGGCGGAAGCTTGTCATCTTTTTCTATCCCCGCGCGAATACCCCCGGCTGCACGCGAGAGGCGATCGATTTCACGCGGCTTTCCGGCATGTTCGCCGCTGCTGGGACGGCGATTCTCGGCGTATCGGCGGACAGCCTTCGGACGCAGGAAACATTTCGGGACAAGCACGCCCTGTCGGTCCCGCTGCTTTCGGACCCCACGCACCGGATGCTTGAGGCTTACGGCGTCTGGGGCGAGAAATCGTTGTATGGCAAAACATTCCTGGGAATTCTTCGCACAACGGTGCTGATTGATGGAGCCGGACGAATCCATCGGATCTGGCGCAACGTGAGGGTCGACGGCCATGCCGAGGAAGTGCTGGAAGCTGCCCGGAAGCTGTAATCCCGAACCACCATTTCCCGAATGTTAACCATGAACGGCTCAAATTAGCGCTCAAGTTGAGCCGACTGGAGTCCGTGTCAGGTCGGCGCGCGGGAGTGCCGATGTCGTACCGTTCCAGTTCTCATGCCGAGTATCAGCAACATCACGCATATGAGCACGGACGCGTCGCCCATGCTCGCCGCTTCTCCCCCGCACAAGTCCACAAAGCGTCACCGCCGCCGACGCAGAACGGTTACACCATTGCCCATGCGGGCAAACAAGTCCGGCTGGGGCCGGTGGTGTTTTGGATCGTGGTCGGGACTGTCGTGCTGCTCGGCATATGGTCCGCGGCGACCGCGACGTATTTCACCTTCCGCGACGACGTGCTGACGCGTTTGATCGCGCGCCAGGCCAAGATGCAGTACGCCTATGAGGACCGTATCGCCGAGCTGCGCACCCGCATCGACCGCACCACCAGCCGGCAACTGCTGGATCAAGAGCAGTTCAGCAAAAAGCTGGATCAGATCATGCGCCGGCAGGCCGTGCTCGAATCGCGCGCCGCGGCCCTGACCGCAATCCCCGATGGAGGCGTGACCGGATCGATCAAGGGCGCGTCCCGGAACACCCCTGATTCGGCGTCGACAAAACCCTCTCCGATCAGCGATTCGGCCATCTTCAAAACGCCGCCCGATCACCGGGCCCAGTTGGAATCCAAGAAGCCCGCCCTGCTCGCTTCGCAAGCCGGGCCGCACACAAAAGAGCAGGGCGCCAGCGACGTGCTGACTCACCTGGAGGCCTCGCTCGATCGGGTCGAAAGCCGTCAGATGGCGCAGCTCGCGTCGGCTGAGGGGCGGATGGAATCGAGCCTGCGCCGAATGCGGGGCCTGTTCTCCGAACTTGGCCTCAACTCCTCTCAGATGAAGGCCGTGACCGCGCACGGCGGCGGCGTCGGCGGACCTTACGTGCCGGTCCGGCTTCGCTCCGGGGCCGATCCGTTCGACCGCGAGCTTTACCGGGTGAGCCTGACCAAGGCACAGGTCGACGCCATGCACCGGACGCTGGCGTTTGTTCCCTACCGCAAACCGGTGGCGGGCGAGCCTGAATTCACGTCCGGGTTCGGCATTCGCGTCGATCCGTTCTTCGGCCGGCCGGCGATGCACACCGGTCTCGACTTCCGCGCCTCGATGGGCGACCCCGTGCGAGCCACGGCCGACGGCAAGGTGGTCAGGGCTGGATGGGCCGGCGGCTATGGCCGCATGGTCGAGATCGACCACGGCAATGGCCTTTCGACACGGTACGGGCACCTTTCAAAAATCGATGTCCGGGTCGGAGAGAACGTCAAGATCGGACAGGTCGTTGGCGAAGTCGGCTCGACCGGCCGCTCGACCGGACCCCATTTGCACTATGAAACCCGGATCGACGGCCAGGCCGTCGATCCGCAGAAATTCCTCCGTGCCGGCGCGCGCCTAGCTGCGAGCTGACCTGCCCTCCTCAGTCAGTGGTGCCCGACTTCGCCGGTAATGACGTCGCCGAACAGCCGCCAGGCCTCGCCGTCGAACTTCATCAATTGCATCTGTTCGATCGGGAAGAAGTCGTCGGGTGACGTGTTGACCTTGATGCCCGGCAGCATCATGTCCGTGGAAAAATCCTTCAGGTTGGCCGCCTGCTTCATCACGTTTGCGCGCGTCAGATTGTCTCCGCACTGCTTCAGCACCTGAACCATCGTCTGCGCCTGAACGTAACCGTAGACGTTGTTGGCGTTGGTCTTGTCGCCCTCCGGGTAATACTTGTCCATGAAGGCCTCCCAGGTCTTGACGCCCGGATCGTTCTTCCACGTGGGATCGGTCGGGTCCTTCAGGTAGGCGGTGGAGATGATGCCTTTCGCATATTGAAGACCGGCGGGTTTCAGGACGGCCGCGACGGAGGTTGCCGTGTTGGCCAAGAAGAATTTCGGCTTCCAGCCAAGCTCCCCGACCTTGCGGATCGCCTGCGCCGATCCCTTCGGAGCCGCCCACGAAAAGAAAATGTCGGCGCCGGAATCATGGAGCGCGACGATCTGTGAATCGATGGTCGGATCGGTGACCTCATAGGACTTGTCGGCGATGATCATGCCCGCTTTGTCGCCGAGGCCATCGCGCAATCCCTTGACCTGATCCTTCCCGGCATCGTCGTTCTGCCAGAACACGGCGATCTTGCTGTTCGGAAAGTGATCCAGAATGTATTTCGCGTAGATGCGCCCTTCGCTCTGGTAATTCGGCTGAAAGCCCATGGTCCACGGGAAATGCTTCGGATCGCCCCACTTGGTCGCGCCCGACGCGACGAAAAGCTGCGGCACCTTCTTGGCGTTCATGTATTTCTGAATCGCCGCGTTCGACGGCGTCCCGAGCGGCTGGAAGATCAGCAGCACTTCGTCGCTTTCGACGAGTTTGCGCGCCTGCTCGATTGCCTTCGGCGGACTATAAGCATCGTCATACGAAATGAACTTGATCTTGCGGCCGTTGATGCCGCCTTCGGCATTGACCTTGTTGAAGTACGCCGCTTCCGACTTGCCGATCACACCATAGGACGAGGCTGGACCGCTGTACGGCATGATGTTGCCGATCTTGATTTCCGTGTCGGTCGCGCCGGGGTCATATTTTTTCTGTGCGCTCGCCGGCCCGGCCATCGCCGCTATTGCCAACAACACGACGGCCGCAGTCGCACCTTGGATCGAGCGCTCCGACATCGTTTTCTCCCTATCGTTTATTTGTTTTATCGGAGAAGTGTCGCAGCCTCGGGCGGCAAGTGCAAGCAGCCGCCTATTCCGCAAGGCGGAACATGGGTTGCCGCTCGCGAAATAACGGGGTGATTTTGCTCAGAGCTGTCGTGCTTCAGGCTTTGTCTTTTTTCGAGCGCGAGATGAATTCAATCATCTTCGCTTCGTCGTCGTCTGGTGCGAACTCTTTCGCCTTGTCATACACATCCAGCGTGGTGCGCGCGACCGGCACGCCAGGCAGGAGCGTCTCGGCGAGGCGCACCGCATAAGCCACGTCCTTGTGTCGCAGCGCTGCCGTGAAGGATGCTTCCGAAAAATCGCGGGCGATCATTCGTTTGGAATGACGGATCACTTGCGGGCTCGCGACCGCCCCGGTCGCCATCGCCTCCGCCACAAGGTTCATGTTGAGCCCCGCGCGCTCGGCAATCGCCAGTCCTTCCGCGAGGCTCGCGATCTGCACCGCGCCCATGAGATTGTTGATCAGCTTATAGACGGTGCCGCTGCCGACAGCGCCGAAATGCCGGATCGTATTGCCGATGGGTGCGAGGAAAGGCTCGGCACGCTTGAGATCGGCAGCGTCAGCGCCGACCAACAATGTCAGCTTGCCTTCCGCGGCCGCCGCCGGCAGCCCCGTCACGGGGCAATCAATGTAAGCGAGACCGCGCTCGCGCAGCTCGCGGGCCATATCGAGGACGTGCTGGTAGGAAACTGTCGAGCATTCGACGGCGAGAGAACGGGCCTGCGCGGTTTCGACAACGCCATCCTTGCCAAGCCATATCGCCTGCGACGCTTCGTCATCCGCCACCATGGTGACGATCGCGTCGGCGCCGAACGCTGCGTCTGCTGGCGAACTCGCCCACCGCGCGCCGCGCGCGATCAGATCCTCAGCCTTGGTTTTGGTGCGGTTCCACACCGCAACTTCGAAGCCGGCGTCGACATAGCGTCCCGCCATGCCGTGTCCCATGCGACCGAGACCGATGAAAGCGACGTTCGCCATAGACTAGGGCCTCGAATCCAAAGTGCGTTTCATTGTGTAGCATCCTCTCGTAGCGAACCCCGGATGCGAAGAGCCTACACTCGTGTCCCGAATCCGAAGTTCGCCCTACCTTGCAGCCGCTTCATGGCGAACTTCTGAACCACCACACTAGGACATCAGATATCCCGTCACAAGGCGCGTGCCGGCGTTGACAAGCGCTTCCATCGTCTTGTCCGAAAGCACCTCGGTTTCGTGCAGCACCGCGTTATGAGTCAGCGCCTCGATCGTGGTTACGCATACGAACGATGCGAGCTCCAGATCATCGACGCGGAGTTCGTCCAGACGGCTTTCAAGATACGTCCTGAACAGAATGAAATTCTGACGGCTGAAGATTTCCACGTCCTTGAGCTTGCCGACGCGGGGAATCTGCTCCGCAAGCACACGATGCAGTTTTGGATTGACACGGTGCGCTTTGATCGCGGCGACAATCATCTTGCGCACTGCCGTTTCCACTGGCTGCGACGAAACCTCCGCCAGTTCGCCCCGGACCGTTTTCATGATTTCCTGCTGATGACGCTCGATAACTGCGGCGACGAGCGCCTCCTTGCCGGGAAAATACTGGTAGAGCGAACCGACGCTCACCCCCGCCACGTCCGCGATATGGTTGGTGCTGGCCTTGTCGAAGCCTTCCCTGACAAGAATGCGAGCGGTCGCTTCGACCAGCGCGTCCACCGTCATGCGCGACCGCGCCTGAGCGGCGATTTTCCTGGGTTTTGTCGACGGTTTGCGCACCATCTTTCATGCCGTCAATGCGAGTATCAAAAGCGAATGATCGCTCATATTCTGCCTGATGTGAAAACAGCACGCAACATCTTGCGCGATGCGACGATGCGCAAGCGATTCAGGAGATCACGACATGCATGACACGTTGCAACGACTATTCCGGTACAAGGCTTGGGCGAACGATGAGCTTTTGACCGTTCTGGCCAGACTTGACCGTGAGTCTCCCGTCACGGGATTGGCTATCAAGGCCCTGAGCCACAGCTATGTCGTCGACCGGATTTTCGCCGCGCACATGAGGCGAAAAGCCCACGCCTACGCATCGGCCAACTTAAGCGAGTTGCCGACGCTCGATTCCCTGTCCGCGGACCTCAGAACAAGCGATCGGGAGTACATCGATTACGTCCGCTCGCTCGATCGCGATCAACTGGCAGAACCGATCGACTTCACATTCACCGACGGCGCCGCCGGCAGAATGTCACGCGAGGAAATGCTGATGCATGTGATCACTCACGGCATCGGCCATCGCGGCCAGATCAGCGCGCTCATGCTGCTCAATTCGCTGCCGGCGGCGAAGGATGGCTTTACGACCTATCTCCATGAAGCGGAGGCATCGGAAAGAGGACGGATTGCGGCGTGACGTGCGCCACCGTCGCCATCGTTTCCTGTTTGCGATCCGTCCCTTACAAGGAGCTTTCTTCTTGTACGGGACGTGATCAAACCTCGGGGCCGATGCTTAGCCATTGAAAAGGGCTAATCCACATCCTCGATCGCGCCCGGCGCCGTGCCAAAAGCCTTTTGCGCGAGCGTGGCGGCCATAAACTCATCGAGATCGCCGTCGAGCACCCCCGACGTATCGGAGGTCTGCACGCCGGTGCGCAAATCCTTGACCATCTGATAGGGCTGCAAAACGTACGAGCGGATTTGATGGCCCCAACCGATGTCGGTCTTGGCCGCCTGATCGGCCGCGGCCTGCTCCTCGCGCTTCTTCAGTTCGATTTCGTAGAGCCTCGCCCGCAGCATGTCCCAGGCCTGCGCGCGGTTCTTGTGCTGCGAACGGCCCGCCTGACACACCACCGCAACACCGGTCGGAATGTGGGTCAGCCGCACCGCGGACTCGGTCTTGTTGACGTGCTGGCCGCCCGCGCCCCCCGATCGCATCGTATCGGTGCGAACATCGGATTCCTTGATGTCGATCTTGATGGTGTCGTCGACAACAGGAAAAATCGCCACGCTCGAAAACGAGGTGTGACGGCGCGCGTTGGAATCGAACGGCGAGATTCGCACCAGCCGATGCACCCCCGCCTCGGTCTTCAGCCAGCCGTAAGCATTGTGGCCGCTGACCTGGATGGTCGCGGACTTGATCCCGGCTTCTTCACCGGGCGTTTCCTCCAGATACTCGATCTTGAAGCCGTGCTTTTCGGCCCAGCGCGTGTACATGCGCAACAGCATCGAGGCCCAATCCTGGCTTTCGGTGCCGCCGGCGCCGGCATGCACCTCGAGATAGGTGTTGAAGCGATCGGCCTCGCCCGAGAGCAGCGCCTCGAGTTCGCGCCGCGCGACCTCCTTCTTGAGCGCCTTCAGCGCCGCCTCGGCCTCGTCGACAATACCCTGATCGTTCTCAGCCTCGCCAAGTTCGATCATCTCCACGTTGTCGGTGAGCTCGCGCTCGACCTTGCCGATGCCAGTCAGCGAATCCTCCAGCGAGGTTCGCTCCTGCATCAGCTTCTGGGCTTTCTGGGGATCGTTCCAGAGATTGGGGTCTTCCGCGAGCTTGTTCAGCTCCGCGAGACGTGCGGTGGATGCATCGACGTCAAAGATGCCTCCTCAGCAGCCCGACTGACTGCTTGATCTCTTCGACGATTTTTTCGATTTCAGCGCGCATGGACTTCTTTGGTTCGCGGCTCCGCCGCCCCTCGAGATGATCGGGCTCATGTAGCGGGCAGCGCCGCAAAGCGCAATCGGGTTAGTAAAGTCCGCCGGTGCCGGGGCGGAACAGGCTCCGATCCGCATCGGGCGGCGGCGCCTGCGGCAAGCGGCCGTCGGCATCGGCGACGCCAATGACCGAATAGTTGTCAGGCGGCGCGGTGCCGGGCTTGAAGGCCTCGAGGATCGTGCCCGTGGTCTGGCCCGGCGCGGCGCGCATGCCGGTCTTTGAATCGACACGGACCAGCTTGATCCCGGCGGGAATGCGGAATTGCGCAGCCGGCTTGTCGGCGAGCGCGAGGTTCATGAAGTTGCGCGCGATCGGCGCTGCGAGATGTCCCCCCGTCGCGGTGCGGCCGAGATTGCGCGGCTTGTCGTAACCCATGTAGACGCCGATCACGAGATCCGGCGAGAAACCGACGAACCAGGCATCCTTCTGGTCGTTCGTCGTTCCGGTCTTGCCCGCCATGGGCTTGTTGAATCCTGCAAAGGCCGCCGCTGCGGTGCCGTGCTGCACCACCCCTTCCATCATCGACGTGATCTGGTAGGCGGTCATCGGATCGAGCACCTGCTCGCGGTGATCGATGAGTTGCGGTTCCGGCTGGTTTTTCCAACCTTCCGACGCATCGCAACCGCGGCACTCACGCGTGTCGTGCTTGTAAATGGTGTGGCCGTAACGATCCTGGATACGATCGATCAGCGTTGGTTTGATGCGCCGTCCCCCGTTGTCGAGCATCGAGTACGCGGTCACCATGCGCAGCACGGTGGTTTCGCCGGCGCCAAGCGCGTAGGAGAGATAGTTCGGCAGTTCGTCATAGACGCCGAACCGCTTGGCGTACTCGCCGATCAGCGGCATGCCGATGTCCTGCGCCAACCGCACGGTCACGGTGTTGAGCGAATGCTTGAGCGCGTTCCGCAACGTCGTCGGGCCGTAATATTTTTCCTTGGAGTAGTTTTCCGGACGCCACACACCGACGCCCTGCCCCTGATCGATCTCGATCGGGGCGTCGACCACGACGGTCGACGGCGTATAGCCGTTGTCGAGCGCCGTGGAATAGACGATCGGCTTGAACGACGAGCCCGGCTGCCGATAGGCCTGTGTCGCGCGATTGAACTGGCTCTGATCGAACGAGAAGCCGCCGACCATCGCCAGCACGCGGCCGGTGCGCGGATCCATCGCGACCATCGCGCCGGAGACCTCCGGCAACTGCCGCAAGCGGTATTGCCCTTCGACGGCCTTGCCGTCCTTGCCGATCAGCGGATCGACATAGATCACATCGCCGGGCGACAGCACCTGCGACACCGACGTGGGAGTTCGGCCGCGCGTCGGACCGGACGCCGCCTTGGCCCACTTCACCCCTTCGAGGGTGATCAGGCCGGTCTGCCGCTCCTTGCTGACAGCGCCGCCGAGTTCGCGCCCGGGCTGGAATCCGATCCGGGCCGACTGGTCATTGGTTTCGAGAACCACGGCCATCCGCCACGGCGCGATGTCCGACAGCGACTTGACATCGGCGAGCTTGACGCCCCAGTCACCGGAAATATCCAGCTTTTTGAGAGGACCGCGCCACCCCTGGGCCTCGTCGTATTTGACAAGGCCGTCGGCCATGGTCTTGCGCGCGTAGGATTGCAGCTTGGTGTCGAGCGTGGTTCGGACCGAAAGACCACCTTCGTAGAGTTTCTTTTCGCCGTAACGCTCGAACAGGTCGCGACGCACCTCTTCCGCGAAGTATTCACCGGCGATGGTGTGCGCCGAACTCGGGTGATTGGTGACGATCAGCGGATCCTTGCGGGCTTTGTCATAGTCGGCCTTGCTGATCCAGCCGTTCTCCAGCAAGCGGTCGAGCACGTAGTTGCGGCGCTCAACCGCGCGGTCGTGATTTTTGACCGGGTGCAGGGTCGATGGCGCCTTCGGCAAGGCTGCCAGATAGGCGGCCTCGGCCACGGTCAGTTCGTTGACGGACTTGTCGAAATACACCAGCGACGCCGCGGCGATGCCGTACGCACCGAGGCCCAGATAGATTTCATTCAGGTACAGTTCGAGAATCTTGTCCTTCGAATAGGCGCGCTCGATTCGCATCGCCAGCAAGGCTTCCTTGATCTTGCGGCTGAAAGAGACCTCGTTGTTCAAGAGGAAGTTCTTCGCCACCTGCTGGGTGATGGTGGAGGCACCTTGCGGCCGGCGATTGGTTCCGATGTTCTGCGCATACAGAATCGCCGCGCGCGCCATACCGGCGTAATCGATGCCGCCGTGCTCGTAGAAGTTCTTGTCCTCGGCGGCGAGAAACGCGTTGATGACGAGTTTCGGCACGGCCTGGATCGGAAGGTAGAGCCGGCGCTCCTTGGCATATTCGGCGAGCAGCGTGCCGTCGGCCGCATGCACGCGGGTCATCACCGGCGGCTCATAATTCTGAAGCTGCGAATAATCCGGCAAGTCCTTGGAAAAATGCCAGATCAGGCCGGCGACCGCGGCAACGCCCACGAGAAACACGATGGTTCCCGCCGCGAACAGAAAGCCCATGAACCGCAGCAGCAAGCGCATTACCGATTGTCCGTTTCATTCCTGCCGCAACCGACGGCGGTTCGCCTACACGCTGACCGTTCGCTCGTTTCGTCGGGTTCGCCCGGGCCGTGCTAACCTACTGACGGGAACGTTATTCTGACCGATTCTGCGAACCCGATGACGGTTTTCTATAGAGCCGACGCTGTGGCCAAACTAGGGCTTGCTCGGCAACAGTGCCGGTTTTTTCAGTTGGAAGGCGTGGCTGAAACCACCCTCTTGGCGAGAAAGGTATCGATGGCCTCCGCCACCGATCCCACTGTCCGCTTCCGCCAACTGTCGGACGTCAGTTCGCGAAGATCCGACTTGTTCGAGACATAGCCGAGCTCGACCAGGACCGAAGGCACGTCCGGCGCCTTGAGAACCCGGAAGCCCGCGGACTTCAGGGGGTGCTTGTGCATCCGCGTGACGCCTTTCATTTCGCGCATCAGCAATCGTGCAAACCTGTTTGAAAAAGCGCGCGTTTCGCGCTGCGCGAGATCGATCAGGATATCGGCGACCTCGGACGGCTCTTCGGTCAGATTGACGCCCCCGATCGCGTCCGCCTTGTTCTCGGACTCCGCAAGCCGGGCGGCCTCCGCGTCCGACGCCTTGTCGGACAAGGTATAAATCGTCGCTCCCTGGGCGTCCCCCTCACGATGCGGCAACGAGTCGGCATGGATGGAAACGAACAAGGACGCCTTGTCGTTGCGCGCGATCTTGACCCGTTCATCGAGCGGAATGAAAGTATCGTCGTTCCGGGTCATCACCACGCGATATTTTCCGTCTTTTTCGAGGCGATCACGCAGCGCCTGCGCAAACTCCAGCACAATGGTCTTCTCGGCCTCCCCGCTGGCAGCCTGCGTGCCATTATCGATACCGCCATGTCCGGGGTCGATCACCACCAAAGGCCGGACGTCCGGCGTTGCGCCGGCGGCGGACGATGTCGATACGGCCGCATCGGCGACCGTGCGGGGTGCGTCGATGGACGGCTTGAGTTCCGGAGGACTTGCAGGGGGCAGTGACTGCAGGAAAGCCGTGCGGTCCACCGCCACGAGTTCCAAAATCAGCCGCGGCGGCTGACCGTTCGCCGCATCGAGCACATAGGCCTTGTTGATTTTCGCCGGTCCGGTGAGATCAAACACCATTCGGGACGCTCCCGGCATTACCATACCGTAGCGGAACGCCTTGATCAGCCCACGCCCGCTGCTGCCGGTTCCAACTGGAAGGCGGAAACTGACCTGCGGGATATCCACGACCGCGCGATAGGGATTGGCGAGCGTGAAAGCACGCAAATCCACCTTTTTGTCCAGGTCGAGAATGAAGCGGGTCTGCTTCTCGTCTCCGGCAAGGCGAGCGTCCGAAGCGACTGGAGCCGGGTCGACAATACTGGCGGGGTGGGATGCGTCCGTGCCTGCGGGAGCCGCTGAACCGGGGGTGGCAACAAGAAAGGTCGCGGCGCACATGCCCGCGAAGCCCCATGAACCGATACGAGTTGCGCGGCTCGCCAACAAATCCTGCCTCCGGGCTCCCCTCCTTACCGCAATAGAACTGCAGGGTTAATCGGGTCTTAAGGATAAAAATCCGAATCCCGCCAGGTGTTGCGGACCGGCGACGCTCCCTTGCATGGAGCCGCCAATCCACGTATGTACGTGATGCTGACGGTAAAATTTCCGGTTGTGTCGCGTTCAGCCTCCCGGTGCAGCGTCCGGATCCTCCGAAATGGGAGGTTCCGGCGTTTTTCCGATCCCTCCACGGCCTGCGCAGCGCGCGGCTGATTCAGGAGCGGCGGTCTCAAGCCCGAGCGGCGTCAGGTCCGGATCAAGACTCGTGCTTGGGACCACGTCACAACCGACCGCCCTGGCAGTGGCCCGCGAGGTCAAGACCCCGCGACCATGGCCGTGCGTTACGAGAACGGTGAGCGCCTCACGGGCCGGTGCCGATCCGTCAGCGACGAATAAGGCGGCGCTTTTGCCGCCAACCTGTTTAAGACGGGCCGACGCTTGATGCGCCAAGGTGTAGAGCCGACCAAGACCCCCAAATGGACCGCTTTCCTGCGGAGCGACAGCTCTGCACGACGGACTGCCCGCGGGTCGCGTTCGGCCGGGCGTTCCGGATTGCGTTTCGGCCTTCCCCTCACCCCCGAATCAGGTGGACGGTCGCGCCACCCGGCCGCGCTGCGCGCGCGCGCCGCCTTGCGCGCCCTCTGCCGTCATGAGTTTGAAAATGCCCAACAAAATGTTAATCGACGCCACCCACCCGGAGGAAACTCGGGTTGTTGTGGTTCGCGGCAACCGCGTCGAGGAATTTGATTTCGAGTCAGCCCAGCGCAAGCAACTACGCGGCAACATCTACCTCGCCAAAGTTACGCGCGTCGAGCCTTCCCTGCAGGCCGCGTTCATCGAGTACGGCGGCAATCGCCACGGCTTCCTGGCCTTCAGTGAAATCCATCCCGATTACTATCAAATTCCGGTGGCCGACCGTCAGGCCCTGATCGAGGCCGACGAGCGCGCCCACCGCGAAGCCGAGGAAGAATCGGAAAACCGCTCCAGCCGCCGCCGTTCCCGTCACCGCAACTCGCGGCGCCGTGGCCATGGCGAACGGGTGCAGAGCGCGGTGATTGAGGATTCCGGCGATGCCGCGTTGGCAACCGGGGACTCCCACGACGAGAACCATCACGACGACGAGACACAGCGCGATCAGCCCGACAGCGAATACAGCCCCGCGCCTTCCGACGATGTTGGTCATCACGAGGCTGAGGCCGGCCATCATGACGATCCCGCGTATCCGCACGAGACGGATTCTTACGACGACGCTCATGACCATGACGAGCATCATCCCGAGGCGGCAGAAGCCGTCTCTTTCGTCAGTCCGGTGGAAGCTGCCGTTGCCGAAGCCGTCGCGACCCTCGACCCGATCGCGCTTGAAGCCATTCCCGCGCACGATCACGAAAGTCCGGACGATGACCGGACGGGCGGCTTCTCGGCAGATCCTGAGCCCGCCGCGGACGTCCACGATTCCGTCCACGCCGACGACCATCACGACGACGATCATCATGACGATGACGCCGTCTCAACGGCCGAAGGCGACGAGGAAGACGACGACACCGAGGAAGAAGTTGAATCCGTCGGCGGCGACGACGCGCTCGAGGAAGTTCCCGAGCGGTCCTATCGCCCTCGCCGCCAGTACAAGATTCAGGAAGTCATCAAGCGCCGCCAGGTCATGCTGGTGCAGGTGGTCAAGGAAGAACGCGGCAACAAGGGCGCTGCGCTGACCACCTACCTGTCGCTTGCCGGCCGCTATGCCGTCCTGATGCCGAATACGGCGCGTGGCGGCGGCATCAGCCGCAAGATCACTTCCGCTCAAGACCGTTCGCGGCTGAAGGAGGTGGTGCAGGATCTCGATGTGCCGGAAGGGATGGGCATCATCCTGCGCACGGCCGGCGCGGCCCGCACGAAGCCCGAGATCAAGCGCGATTTCGAGTACCTCCTGCGCATGTGGGAAACCGTGCGCGACATGACGCTCCGGTCACAGGCCCCGACCCTCGTTTATGAGGAAGGCTCTCTGATCAAGCGCTCGCTGCGCGATCTCTACAACAAGGAGATAGACGAGGTCCTTGTCGCCGGTGAAGGCGGCTACCAGGAAGCGCGCGACTTCATGAAGATGCTGATGCCGTCGAATGTGCGATCGGTGAAGCAGTATCGTGACGGCCAGCCGCTGTTCTCCCGGATGGGCGTCGAAAGCCAGCTCGACGCGATGTTCTCGCCGATCGTGCAACTCAGATCGGGTGGCTACATCGTCATCAATCAGACCGAGGCTCTGGTCTCGATCGACGTCAACTCCGGCCGCTCGACGCGCGAACATCACATTGAGGACACCGCGCTCAAGACCAATCTGGAGGCCGCCGAAGAAGTCGCGCGGCAGCTTCGCCTGCGTGACCTCGCGGGACTGATCGTCATCGACTTCATCGACATGGACGAGAAGCGCAACAACCGCGCGGTGGAGCGCAAGCTCAGCGACTGTCTGCGGCACGATCGCGCGCGCATCCAGGTCGGCCGCATCTCGCACTTCGGTCTGCTCGAAATGTCGCGCCAGCGCATTCGCGCCAGCGTGCTGGAAAGCTCGACCGAGCCCTGCCCGCATTGCGGCGGCACGGGTCATGTCCGCTCCGTGTCTTCCGTTGCCCTGCAGTTGCTGCGCGGCCTGGAAGAAACCCTGATGAAGGGCGCAACACACAACCTCATCGTCCGCACCCGGACCGACGTCGCGCTATATGTTCTCAATCACAAGCGCGGCCACCTCCGCGATCTCGAGAACGGATTCAAGGTCACGCTGTCGGTCATCGCCGATCCGACGGTCAGCGGCCAGCAATCCTACGTCATTGACCGCGGTGAGCAGGTCCACACGCTCGAAGCCGCGAAGGCTTTGCTCGCTACGCAACTCGCCGCGTCTCCGCAGGACGACGTCGAGGACGACGACGAGCCGTTCGACGTCGAGGCCGAAGTCGAAACGGAAGAAACCGAGGGATTGTCGGAAGAGGTATCCGCGTCTGAAGCCGGCGAAGGTGACGGCGACGGCCGCAGGCGCAAGCGCCGGCGACGGCGGCGTGGCCGCTCCGGCGAAAATCGCAATGAGGCCCCGCCGCGCGATGATCAGGACGATGTAATCGCCGGTGAACTGACTGAAGCCTCAGCCGAGGAATCCGATACGACCGCAGATGATGGCGACGATCAGGGCAGCGAAACCCATGCCGAGCAACCGCAAAACGGCGAGCGTCGGCCGCGGAGGCGTGGGCGCCGCGGAGGCCGCCGCCGCCGTGGCGGCGCCGAGGACGGGCTCGTTGGCTCGATCGCCGACGAACTCAACTCAACGTTCGAGCCAGAGGTTGCTCACGCCGTCGCCGATCTCGATGCGGCGACGACAGAGTCAGGCCAAACGGCCGACGTCGCTCAGCCGGCCGCTGAACCGGCGCCGGAGCCGACCGCCGCTCCTTCGGAGCCGGTGATCGCACCGGAAGCGCCTCACGAGGAGAAAGCCCAGGAGAGTGAGCGCGGCATCCGTCGGCGGTCCACCGTGCGCGAGAAGGTCAGCTTCGGCACGCCGGCTCCGGAGTCCGCGCCCTCGCCTGCGCCAGTCGAAAATTCGGAGCCTGCAAATTCGGAGCCCGCAGTTGAGCCGCCCGAACAATCGGTGACCGAACCCGCGGCACCGCGTCGTGCCGGCTGGTGGTCGCGCCGGTTCGGTAACGGCAGCTAATGTGTCATTCCACGATGGCCGGCATAAGCCGGCCGTCGCCAGTTGCGCCCGCGATCAAGCTCGGCTGACAACGGCTCAGGCCGCCGTCAGCCAGCGCGTGATGCGCACCACCGCTTCATGCATTTCCGCGGACGATCGCGCATAGGACAGTCGCACGAAGCGATGTCCGTTCACCGGATCGAAATCGATTCCCGACGTGGCTGCGACATACGCCTGTTCCAGCATCGCCCGCGTGAAGTCGAGGCTGTTGCCGGCAAATTTCGAGATGTCTGCATAGAGGTAAAATGCCCCGTCGGCAGGCAAAAATGTGTCGAGGCCCGCTTGCGGCAAACCCGCGATCAAAATGCGGCGGTTTTCTTCATACCCGTCCTTGATGATGTCCATCTCGTCGCGGCCGTCGAACGCCGCTTCCGCCGCGATCTGCGACAGCGTCGGCACTGAAATCGAGAGATTCTGCTGCAACCGCTCGATCGGCCGCACCAGAGGCTCGGGGACAACCATCCAGCCCACCCGCCAGCCGGTCATGCAGAAGTATTTCGAGAACGAGTTGATCACGAGCGCCCGTGGCGACAGTTCGGCGGCGGTCACCGCCGGAAAGGCATAATCGAGCCCGTGATAGATCTCGTCCGAAATAAAGCGAATGCCCTCGCTGTCGGCGGCGGCGATCAATTGCGTCAGCGCGTCGCGCGACATCATCGTGCCGGTCGGATTGGCAGGACTGCCGACCAGCACGCCTTTCAGCGGCGTCCTGCGATGCGCCGCGAGCAACGCCTCCCCGGTCAGGGCGTGACGGTTCTCACTCGATGTCTCGATCAGAACCGGCTCGCAGCCGAGCGCCGTCAGGATATGGCGATAGGGCGGATAACCCGGCACGGTCACGGCGACGCGATCGCCGGGCTCGAACATCGCCAGAAACGCCAGAATGAAGGCACCTGACGATCCCGTGGTCACGACGATCCGTTCCGGATCGACGTCGCAGCCGTAAGCATCCCGATAGTGTCGCGCGATCCGCGTCCGCAGCGACGGCAAACCGAGCGCCGAGGTGTAGTCGATCTGACCGCGCTCGAGCGCGGCATGCGCCGCCAGCCGTGCGGTTCTCGGCGCCGGTGCCGCCGGTTGCCCGACTTCCATGTGAATCACATGACCGCCCGACGCCTCGATTCGCGCCGCTGCGGCCATCACGTCCATCACCATGAACGGCGGAACCTCGCTGCGACGTGATGCCGCCAGCAGGCTCCCGGCCCGGCTTGTTGCTGTCGCGTCCTGCATGGAAATCTGCTATCCCGCTCCGCACTGTCGCCGCCCCATCAAAGGCCGCGCTCCCGCCGCATTCGGCGGCTTGTTAACGGCATATCGCGTATTCGAACTCCGGCCAATGATGAAAGACCGCCCCTCTCGCCCCGTTGCGCTGACTCCGGCAAGCCGCTCGACCCGGCTTATCGCGCTCGTCACCGCGACGACGATGGCCTTTGCGCCATTTCCGGCCGGGGCTCAGGCAGCCAAGGGACCGCCGACGCTGCGCGATACCGAGACCGAGCAACTGCTGCGCGACTACACCCGGCCGATCTTGCGCGCCGCCGGCCTTGAGAAGCAGAATGTCCGGGCCATCATCATCAACGACAAGACGTTCAACGCATTCGTCGCCGACGGCCGCCGCATCTTCGTGAACTATGGCGCGATCCTGCAATCGCAGACGCCGAACCAGCTCATTGGCGTGCTGGCGCACGAAACCGGCCATCTCGCCGGCGGCCATCTCGCCAGGCTTCGCGAACAGATCGCGCATGCGCAGACGCAACTGATCATCGCCATGCTGCTCGGCGCGGGCGCATTGGCCGCCGGTGCCGCGCGCGGCGGCAACAACGGCAGCGCCGGCAACGTCGGAATGGCGATGATGAGCGCGCCGCAAGCCGTGATCCAGAGCAGCCTGCTGTCGTATCAACGCCAGCAGGAGGAAAACGCCGACCGCGCTGCCGTCAAATTCCTCAATGCGACCGGCCAATCCGCGAAAGGCATGTACGAGACGTTCAAGCGCTTCACGGACGAGAGCCTGTTCGCCGCCCACGGCGCCGATCCCTACATGCAGTCGCACCCGATGCCGGCGGACCGCGTCGCGGCTCTGGAGACGCTCGCCAAGTCGAGCCCCTACTGGAACAAGAAGGATGATCCGGCGCTGCAGATGCGGCACGACATGGTGCGCGCCAAGATCTCCGCCTTCATGGAACGGCCGGAAGAGGTGTATCGGCGCTATCCGCGTTCGGACACCAGCATGCCCGCGCGCTACGCCCACGCGATCTCGACCTACCTTCACGGCGATCCGCGTTCGGCGCAGGCCCAGATCGACGCACTGATCAAGGTCGAGCCGGCCAATCCCTATTTCTACGAGGTGAAGGGGCAAGCCCTGCTTGAAGGCGGGCGGCCTGCCGAAGCCATCGCCCCTCTGCAGCAGGCGGTTCGGCTGTCGCATAACGCCCCTCTCATCGAGATGTTACTTGGGCAAGCGATGGTCGCCGCCGATAATAAAGCCTACACGGACCAGGCCATCGCGATCCTGCGCTCGGCGCTGGCACGAGAACCCGAAGCGCCGCTCGGCTACATGCAACTTGCGATGGCCTATGGCCGCAAGGGCCAATATGCGGAAGCCGATCTCGCCTCGGCGCAGGCGGCCTATCTGCGGGGAGACAACAAGACAGCGCGTGAACTTGCCGCGCGGGCGAAAACCCGTTTTCCGATCGGTTCGCCGGGCTGGGTCAAGGCCGATGATATCGCCTCGGCAAAACTCTCCGACAAGAAGTAGCAACGAGACCAACATCGACATCGAAAGCGTACCGCACACGTTCTCACATCAATCAGTTCCAGAGGATTTGCCAATGTCCCCGCTCCGGTTTCTCTCACCTGCCCTCGTGGCGCTCATGCTGTGCGGCGCCCCCGCCGCCGCTTCGGCCCAGAATTTCTCCGACAGTCAGCGCGGTGAGATCGAGCAGATCGTCAAGAACTACCTGCTGTCGCATCCCGAAATTCTCCAGGATGTCTCGGCGGAACTGAGCAAGCGGCAGGCGGCGGCCGAAGCCCTCAAGCAAGAGGCAGCCGTGACCAGCAACGCCGACGCGATCTTCAATTCGCCGCGCGGTGTCACGCTCGGCAACAAGAACGGCGACGTCACCTTCGTCGAGTTCTTCGACTACAATTGCGCCTACTGCAAACACGCCATGGGCGACATGCTGACCCTGCTGAAGACCGATCCGAAGCTGAAGGTCGTGCTGAAGGAATTTCCGGTACTCGGGCCGGGTTCGGTGGAGGCGGCGCAGGTCGCCGTCGCCGCGCGCATGCAGGATCCGGACGGCAAAAAATATCTCGACTTCCACCAGCGCCTGCTTGGCGGCCGCGGTCAGGCCGACAAGGCTCGCGCGCTGGCGGCCGCCAAGGACGCCGGCTTCGACATGGCGCAGATCGAGAAGGATATGAAGAGTCCCGAGGTGCGCGCAACGCTGCAGGAAAACTTCAGGCTTGCCGAGGCGATGGGAATGAACGGAACGCCGAGCTACGTCATCGGCAAGCAGGTTGTCGTTGGCGCGGTCGGCCTCGACGGGCTGAAGGAAAAAATCGGCATGGCCCGCTGCGGCAAAGCCTCCTGCTGATTTCGCCTGCAACGCATCAGTTCAGAATCTCGGAAGGCCCTCGTTCGCAGCGAGGGCCTTCTCTGCATCTGGAACGGATCGTTCGCGCGTGACTCTTGGAGCAACTCCGTTCATCGCGGATTCATAAAACTCTTCCTCCTGAACTGCGGATTGTCAGGAACGTCGCCTGCCGGCGCCTGTTATCCGGGGCGGGCAGTTATAGCGAGGAGAGGACAGATCTATGACCAATCGATTGCTTGTATCCGCCGCGGCCATCGCGCTGTTGGCCGGGACCGGGTTTGCCAATGCGCAGGGCGCCGGCACGGAACATAACTCCCCAGCGGCCGGGACCACGACACCCCAGGGCTCCGGCGCGGCGGGCTCGAACCAGATGAACCATCACGACACGTCCGGCATGACCTCCCCTTCGTCAGGCAACGGAATGGAACATGGGAACCAGCGCGCCGAGGACAGGGCGGCCCACGAAGGCAGGAAAGGACGCCAGGCGCAGGAAAATATGAAGAATGAGGATTCGTCGAAGAGCATGCGCTCGGAGACCAACGAAAACGGCAAGGCCGACAGGCAGAATATGAAGGCCGAAGACCGGAACCACATGAAGTCCGAAAGGAACGCGGCGGAAACCGACAGGTCGTCGGGCAAAACCGTTGGTCAGGCCGGCGCGGGAGCCAAGCTCTCGACCGAGCAACGAACGAAGATCACGACGGTCATCCGGAATGAGCACGTCCAGCCGGTAACGAACGTCAACTTTTCGGTCTCTGTCGGAACCCGCGTGCCGCGCACGGTCAGCTTCCATCCGCTGCCGCAGGATATCGTGACGATCTATCCCCGCTGGCGAGGGTTTGAGTTCTTCCTCGTCCACGACCAGATCGTGGTGGTCGACCCCCGCACGCTCGAGATTGTGGCAGTCCTCGACGCCTGACCGCCTGGACGCGGTAAGCTACAAGGACGGGTCTTTCGGCCCGTCCTTTGTTTTCGGCGGCCCCCAAGCCGCCGGTAAGGCTCGCCCGGAGCTTGGTTAATATCGAATTTTCGGGTTCCCGGCGGCTTTTCATGAACCGGGAGAGGCGCTTGGCCGTGGACGGGGGTTCCGGGAGGCTTCCCCTCAGCCCCCTTGTTACCTATAACGGCGCCATACGCGGCGCATTCAGGTGCGCCGCTGGCGGCCTTTCGGGATTTCGCATGGCGAAGACGATCTACGTGCTCAACGGCCCGAACCTCAACCTGCTCGGGACCCGCGAGCCGGAAACCTATGGTCACGCCACCCTCGCTGACGTCGAGAAGCTGTGCGCGGATACCGCGGCGGAGTTCGGGCTCATTGTCGATTGCCGCCAATCCAATCACGAGGGCGAGTTGATCGACGCGGTTCATGCCGCGCGCGATAACAAGGCAGTTGGCATTATCATCAACGCCGGCGGCTACTCGCACACCTCGATCGCGCTGCACGACGCGCTGCTGGCCGTGAAAATTCCGGCAGTTGAAGTCCACGTCAGCAACATCCACGCCCGCGAGGATTTCCGTCACCATTCCTTCACCGCGCGGGCCACGTTCGCGAGCCTGTGCGGCTTCGGTATCGACGGCTACCGGCTCGCCATCAACGGCCTTGCCGCCAAGATCGGCGCGTCCGGCGCGAAGGCAAACACCTGACGCTCCGGCGTCATCCAACAGAAAGTTTCGGATCCAAAGCATGGCCCGCCAGCCCGAAGACCCATCCAAATCAAAATCCGGAGATGCCCCGCGCGACGAGAGTGCGCTTATTCGCGAGTTGGCCTCCCTGCTCGACCAGACCAATCTCACCGAGATCGAGATCGAACGGACGGGCTTGCGGGTCCGCATCGCACGCAACGTCAGTATCGCGGCCACGATGCCCATGCAGCATGTGGCGTCTCCTGCAACGCAGGTTGCTCCGGCCGCCGCCGCGCCCGCGCTCGCCGACATCAGCAAGCATCCCGGCATGGTTCCCTCGCCGATGGTCGGCACGGCCTATTGGGCTCCGGAGCCGGGCGCCAAGCCCTTTGTCGAGGTCGGCACCAAGGTTTCTGCCGGCCAGACGCTGCTGATCATCGAAGCGATGAAAACGATGAACCAGATTCCGTCGCCGCGCGCTGGCACCGTGACACAAGTCCTTGTCGAGGACGGCCAGCCCGTCGAATTCGGCGAGCCGCTGGTGATTATTGAATAGCGACGTGCGCGTCGTTTCGAGGTGCGCGCCGCCGCCGGCGCGCCCGGCGGGATGACGGGAGCAAAGCAGGGACGATGTTCGACAAGATCCTGATAGCCAACCGCGGCGAAATCGCGCTTCGCATCCTGCGCGCCTGCAAGGAGCTGGGCATCGCCACCGTTGCGGTGCATTCGACGGCCGACGCCGACGCCATGCACGTGCGGCTGGCCGACGAGAGCGTGTGCATCGGGCCGCCGCCGTCGAAAGACAGCTATCTCAACATTCCGGCGCTCCTCGCAGCCTGCGAAATCACCGGCGCCGACGCGGTGCATCCCGGCTACGGCTTCCTGTCCGAAAACGCGCGTTTCGCCGAAATTCTCGCCGATCACGGGTTGGACTTCATTGGCCCGAAGGCCGAACACATCCGCCTGATGGGTGACAAGATTGAAGCCAAGCGGACCGCGAAACGGCTCGGCATTCCCGTGGTGCCGGGCTCCGACGGTGCCATCGCGCCCGGCGACGATGCCATGGCGATCGGCCGCGCGATCGGATTTCCAGTGCTGGTGAAGGCGGCGGCGGGCGGCGGCGGCCGCGGCATGAAGGTCGCCCACACCGAGGACGACCTCGCGATGGCGATCTCGACCGCCGGCAACGAGGCCAAGGCCGCTTTCGGCGATGCGTCGGTCTATCTGGAAAAGTACCTGCAGAAGCCGCGCCACATCGAAATCCAGGTGCTCGGCGACGGTCGCGGCGGCGCAATCCATCTCGGCGAGCGCGACTGCTCGCTGCAACGTCGGCATCAGAAGATCTGGGAGGAAGGCCCCTCCCCGGTGCTCACCGCAGCCGCCCGGGCCCGGATCGGCGAGACGGTCGCGAAGGCCATGCGCGAACTCAAGTATCTCGGCGTCGGCACCGTCGAATTTCTCTACGAGGACGGCGAGTTCTATTTCATCGAAATGAACACGCGCATCCAGGTCGAGCATCCTGTTACGGAGATGATCACCGACATCGATCTCGTGCTCGAGCAGATCCGCGTCGCGGCCGGCGGCGACCTGCCGGCCACGCAGAACGAAATCGCCATCACCGGGCATGCCATCGAGTGCCGCATCAATGCCGAGAACCCCGTGACCTTCCGTCCCTCCCCGGGCAGGATCATGCAATATCATCCGCCCGGCGGACTCGGCGTGCGGATCGATTCCGCCGTCTATCAGGGCTACGTGATCCCGCCCTACTATGACTCGCTCGTCGGCAAGCTGATCGTGCACGGCAAGACCCGCGCCGAATGCCTGATGCGACTGCGACGCGCGCTGGACGAGATGGTGGTGGAAGGCATCGAAACCACGCTGCCGCTTTTTCGGGCCCTGGTGCGCGAGCCCGGAATCATCGACGGCGACTACCACATTCACTGGCTGGAACAGTATCTGACGAGCGGCGATACGCCGAAGGTCTGACCAAGGGAAATTGCGAGAGCCCTGGAACGAAACGGTGGTTCATGCGTTCTCATCGCCGGCCAGGCGCGCCGGCCGCGCGGGGAGCGGTTGTTCTTGTCACAAGCAGATTTGCATTCCGAGGAGATCTCGCCGCCGCAGCCGAAGCGCCGCCCCGCCATGGGGCAGATCGTCCTGTTGGCCGCCGGGCTCGTGGTGCTCGCGATCATCAGCGCGACCTCGGTCTATCTCGTCAACAAGGCACGCGATGATTCCCGTTGGGTCCAGCATAGTCTCGAGGTCGAGAACGAAATTTCGCTGGTCCAGTTGCAGATCCGCCGGGCCGAAAGCGCCCAGCGCGGGTTTTTGCTGACCTTGCAACCGGAATTCCGCACCGCGTTCGAGGAGGCAGCGAGCCAAGTCGCCCCGAGCTATGCGCGGCTCAAAGCGCTGACGATCGACAATCCCTATCAGCAGCAGCGGCTTGAGCAAATGATCCCGCTTACCAGGGATCGGATCGATCGGCTGCGCCAGAGCATCGCGCTGGCGGCAGATCACCGCCTCAACGAGGCCACCGAGATCCCACGCCAGGACGCCAGCCGCGACGCCATGGATCAGGTCCGTAGCCTGGCCGACGAGATGCGCAGGGAGGAAGACCGCCTGTTCGTGGCACGGACCACATCGGCCGATGCCAGCCAGGCGCTGTCGGCGTCGATCACCAGCATCGGTTCGGGGCTGGTGGTCGTGCTTGCCGGGCTCTCGATCTTTCTGGTGCGGCGCTCCAGTCACGCACGCGATGAAGCCGAGACCCGGCTGCGTGACAACAACCTCAACCTCGAAGCGACCATCCAGGAGCGCACCACCGATCTGCGCGAGGCGAATGAGGAAATCCAGCGCTTCGCTTATATCGTGAGCCACGACCTGCGCTCACCGCTGGTCAACATCATGGGCTTCACCAGCGAACTCGAGGAGTTGCGGAACGACATCTTCAAGCGGATTTCCAGCTTGAGCCGGCCGGCGGACCTGCCGCCGCCGGCCAACGACGATTCCGCCAACGAGATCGAACTGCTGCTCGATGAGCAGGATAAACAACTTTCGCAGGACTTCACCGAGGCGCTCGGATTCATCAAATCGTCGATCGGCAAGATGGATCGGCTGATTGGCGCGATCCTCACCCTCACGCGCGAGGGACGCCGCGAATTCCAGCCGGTGCCGATCGACGTGCGCGAACTGATCGAGACGATCGTTGCGACCATGGCGCATCAATCGTCGGAGGCGAACGCGCAAATCCGGATCGAGCCGTTGCCGGATGTCGTCAGCGATCGCCTCGCGCTCGAACAGATTTTCTCGAACCTGATCGACAATGCGCTAAAATATCTCAAGAAGGGTGTTCCGGGCGACATTACAATCCGCGGGCGCCGCAAGCTGGGATTTGCGATCTTCGAAGTTGCGGATAATGGGCGGGGGGTCGACCCGAAAGACCATCAGCGGATTTTCGAATTGTTCCGCCGCTCCGGCGTTCAGGATCGGCCCGGTCAAGGGATCGGGTTGGCCCATGTCCGCGCCCTGGTGCGCAGGCTCGGTGGAACCATGTCGGTGTCCTCCGAGCTAAACCAAGGCACCACGTTTACTGTTACCATTCCGGCCAAATGGACCGGAATCAACCGGGACAAACACGCATGAAGCCAGTCACAATCATCATGATCGAGGACGACGAAGGTCACGCCCGCCTGATCGAGCGCAATATACGGCGCTCGGGTGTCAACAATGAGATCATTTCGTTCACCAACGGTACAGAGGCCGTGAATTATCTCTTCGGACCCGACGGAAGCGGGATCGCCCACAAAGGCGATGCTCTGCTGATCCTACTCGACCTCAATCTGCCCGACATGACCGGAATCGATATTTTGCGCCGCGTCAAGGAAAACAAATATCTTAAATACGCGCCGGTCGTGGTCTTGACGACCACGGACGATTCCCAGGAAATCAAGCGCTGTTACGAACTCGGGTGCAACGTCTATATCACAAAGCCCGTGAACTACGAGAATTTCGCCAACGCCATTCGTCAGCTCGGTCTGTTCTTTTCTGTGATCCAGGTTCCGCAAGCCGCTCCATGACCGCAAAACTTCCGACCCTGCTGTATGTGGATGACGACGACGCGTTGGCGCGCCTGGTGCAGCGCGGCCTGACACGCCAGGGATTCAACGTCGAGCACGCGAGCACCGGCGAAGCCGGGCTTGCGCGCATCGCGCTGGGCGGGATCGACGTCGTCGCCCTCGATCAATACATGCCGGGCCTCGACGGACTGGAGACGCTCGAGCGAATTCAGGCCGTTCCGGGTGCTCCGCCGGTGGTGTTCGTCACGGCGTCGCAGGACTCGAAAATCGCCGTGACGGCGCTGAAGGCCGGGGCGGCCGACTACCTCGTCAAGGATACCCTCGGCGAATTCGTGCCGCTGCTTCATGTGGCCTGCGAAGTCGCGATCCGGCAGGCGATGGTACAGAAGGCCCGCGACGAGGCGGAAGCTGAGGTTCACGCGTCGCGCGATCGTTATGCGGCACTGGCGGCCGAGCGCGAAGTGCTGCTGCGCGAGGTCAACCATCGCGTCGGCAACAGTCTCCAGATTATCGCGTCGCTACTGCATCTGCAGGCCAGTTCCAGTCCGGTGGAGGACGTCAAGGCCGCCCTCACCAATGCCATGGGCCGCGTCGCTGCCGTCGCACAGGTGCATCGCCGCCTCTACACCTCCCAGGATCTCAAGAGCGTTCTGCTCAATCAGTATCTCGAGGCCCTCCTGGAAGACCTCCGGCGATCCGCGGAAGGCAACCGGATGTCGCGCCTCGACCTCAAGGCCGAACCGATCGAGATCGATCCGGATCGCGCCGTCGCGATCGGCATCATCGTCAACGAACTGGTCATGAACGCGGTGAAATACGCCTACCCCGATGGGGCCGGGCCAATTCACGTCGAACTCGTCAGCGACGGAGACGACATCCAGTTGTCGATCACCGACGATGGCGTCGGAGAGAATGCCAAGAGCGACCCACGCTCGACCGGCATGGGCCAGCGCATCGTCGCTGCGATGGCCCAGAAGCTCGACACGCAGGTTGAACGCGATCCGACCCACGCCGGCACCCGCATCATGCTGCGGTTTCCGCGCGTTGCACCCGTCCCGGTCGTCAAATCTGCCAGCGCAGCCTGACGCATCCAATGCGCGCACCGCTCCGCGCATCTGCTATAAGGCCACATGGCCTCCCGTGACTCCGCGTCGTCCAATATTACGCCCGAAGTGCTGCTGCGCGCTTACGCCTGCGGCATCTTCCCGATGGCGGAAAGCATCGATGATCCCTCGCTGTTCTGGGTCGAGCCCGAGATGCGCGGCGTCATTCCCCTCGAGGGTTTCCGGGTCGCCTCGCGGCTCGCGCGGACGGTGCGATCGGATAGCTTTACCGTGACGGTCAACACCGCGTTCAAGGCTGTGATCGACGGCTGCGCGGCGCCACAACCCGGACGGGACAACACCTGGATCAACCGCCGCATCCGCGAGCTCTATATCGGCCTGCATGATCTTGGCCACGCTCACAGCGTCGAAGTCTGGCGCGACGGCGACCTCGCCGGTGGTCTCTATGGTGTCAGCCTCGGACGCGCGTTCTTCGGCGAAAGCATGTTTCATCGCGCACGCGACGCGTCGAAGGTCGGGCTGGTGCATCTTGTGGCCCGCCTGATTGCGGGAGGCTACACGCTGCTCGACACGCAATTCGTGACCGATCATCTGCGAACGTTCGGCGCCGTCGAGCTGCCGCGACGGCGCTACCGGGCGCTGCTCGACGACGCGCTCACGGGCATTGCGGATTTTGCCGCTCTTCCGGTCGATCGCCCGCTGTCCGGCGCACGGGTGCTCGACATCATCGCCGATCGCAACCTTTCGTCGCGCTAGATTCCTTTCCAGCAAAGCCGCCACGCCAGCACATCTGGTATGTCATCACTGGCCTGCCCTTTTGCATCGCATCCGCGCATCATCGCGTAACAACAAAAGGGAGAAAATGCTTTGCCTTCTCGTCACATGCTTCTGACTTGCGCAACCGCCGTCACCTTGGGACTGCTGGTACCACGCGCCGGCTTCGCCGACGACGCCACGATCAAACTCGGTAATACTGCGCCTTACAGCGGCCCTGCGTCGGCCTACGGTGTCTTAGCGCGCGCGGAATCGGCGTATTTCCAGATGCTGAACGACCAGGGCGGCATCGACGGCCACAAAATTCAGTTTACCTCGCTCGATGACGCCTATTCGCCACCGAAGACTGTCGAGCAAAATCGTCGACTGGTGGAAGAGGACGACGTGCTCGCGCTGTTCAGCTCAGTCGGCACCGCGCCAAATATCGCCGTCCAGAAATATCTCAATGTCAAGAAGATCCCGCAGCTTTTTGTGTCGTCAGGTGCCTCGCGATGGAATGACCCGAAGCATTTTCCATGGACGGTCGGCTTCAATCCGACATACGAGCTCGAAGGTAAGCTCTACGCAAAATGGATATTGCAGACCAAACCCGACGCCAAGATCGCGATCATCATTCCCAACGAGGACGCCGGCAAGGATTACCTGAAGGGCTTCAAGGAAGGTCTCGGCGAACACGTTAGCCAGCTCGTTTCACAGACAAGCTATCTGACGACAGATCCGACCATCGACTCGCAGATGGTGATGATGCGACAGTCAGGGGCCGACGTGCTCTTTGACGAGGCGACGCCGAAATTCGCCGCCATGGCGATCCAGAAGGCTGCGAGCATGGGCTGGAAGCCGCAGATCATTCTCCCGGCCGTTTCCAACTCGATCTCGGCCGTGCTTCAACCCGCGGGAATCGAAAATTCCGTAGGCATCGTCACCGGCCTGTATCTGAAGGACCCGCACGACGCCAAATGGGCCAATGACCCCGGTGTGAAAGACTATCTCGCGTGGATGCAGAAGTATCAGCCCAGTGCCGATACCGGCGATCTCTTCAACGTCCAAGGCTACACGGCGGCGCAGGTCATGGCTTTCGTGCTGAAGAACTGCAAGGGCGATTTCAGCCGCGCGAATATCCTCAAGCAGGCGACGACCATCTCGCCCACAGCATTTCCCATGCTGCTGCCGGGAATCAAGGTCGAAACCTCACCCGATGACGTGACGCCGATCCGGCAACTCCAGATGGCGCGTTTCGACGGCAAGTCGTGGGTACTGTTCGGGGACATTCTCAGCGAGAAATGACGTTCATCTCCACGTTCCGGCTGGCGCCGGAACGTGGAGGCACTTGAGTCCTGAATCCAACGTTCGCACGCGCCGTGCACGCTCTTCGGCGAATGTTCTAGACCATCGCGCTAACGTCGGAAAATGTTGAACAGCGGATTATTGTCTGACGGCTGTTGCTGAGGCGGCGGTGGAGGTGGCGGCGCCGCTGGCCGCGGACTCTGCTGCGGCGGCGGCAAAGGCTGACGGGGTTGGCGCGCCGGTTGCCGTGCAGGGCGTCTGGCGGCAGGCGGCGGCGCGGCCTTGGGCTGTTCGGGCTGCTGGGCGACGACCGTGGTCTCCGGCTCCTTGCAGTCTGTCAGCCAGATATCGTAGATCGGATGCTCCACGGCATGCAGGCCGGGACTGGACGCGAACATCCAACCCGAGAAGATTCGCTTCACCTCGCCTTGCAGCGTGATCTCGTCCACTTCGACGAAGGCGTCGGTGTTGGCGGCCTCCGTCGCCGGGCGCGTATAGCACGCGTCGGTTTTGACGCGCAGCGCGCCGAACTGCACGGTCTCCCCGATCGCTTCATCGAAGTTGATAATGCGGCCGGTGATCTTGTCGAGACCTGTGAAGACGGCTCTCTTGTTGATGACCTTGGCCGCCGGCGGCTCGGTCACGATCTCGTCGCCGGGCTGCAGCGTCGCAGGAGTCGGAGGCGCCGGATGCTTGCCCGGTTGCGCGGGTGCGGGATGGCCTGCCGGCGGCGCGGCGGCCACGCCGGAAGGCTGGTTCTGCGGCACGATCGTCGTGCCGGGCGGCGGTGCAAGCGGCTGGGACTGAACAGGACCCGGCGGCGGTGCGGCCTGCCCGGGCGGCAGCCGCATCGGCGCCGGCAGGACCCGCCCCTGCGGCAGGTCCGGCACGTCTTCCTCGTCATCGTCGGTGGAATTGGCCTGGCCGCGTGGAATCGCTCCGGGCGGCCGGGGAGCCGGATCGGAAAAGATATTCCCGATCTGCGCACGTGCCGGCGGCGGCGCCATCACGAAGACGGCGGCCCACACTGCAACAAGGCTTGCGATGCAAAGGGTTCGAAACATGTCGTGCGGCTTTGTTATCGAATCAGATCCGGAACATCTTACAGGCCAGTGGTCCGATTTTGGCATTCGCATCCTGTCCGCCGGCTGCGAATGTCAAATTCCGTCCTCCGGGAGCCGCTCGCAAGGCCCTCCGGTTAACACGGGGATTGAGGCGGGGAAAGGGCGGCAATCCCGGCGTTCCCGCGGGGTCCGCCGGTTGCGCGATGTTTTGCCCGTCTGGCCAGCCGGGATAGCCCGTGGAATAATCGGGGGATCGGATGGCTCGGTCAGATGATGAGAAACCGGATGTCAACCGGAGCAGAACAGGAAACGATGGGAATGGCCGACCGCATTCGTCTGGATGGAAAAATCGCCCTTGTCACCGGCGCGGCCGGCGTGATCGGAACCGCCACCATGCACCTCCTCGCGGAACGCGGTGCCCGCATTGCCGCGGTGGATCACCACGAAGGGCCACTCAAGGATGCTATCAAGACCCTCCCCGCCTCCGCCCAGGCGATTGCCATCACCGCCGATGTGACCCGGGAGGACGAGGTCACGGACTATGTCCGCGCGACCCTCGACAAGTTCGGAACCATCGACGTGTTCTACAACAACGCCGGCGTCGAGGGCGACATCAAGTCGATCGTGGACTATCCGCTCGAGAGTTTCCGCCGCGTCCTCGATGTCAACGTGGTGGGCGTGTTTCTCGGCATGAAACACGTGCTTCCGGTGATGTTGAAAAAGAACGGCGGCAGCATCATCAATACGGCGTCGATCGCCGGCCTCATCGGCTCCCCCTCGATCGCCGTCTACAGCGCCAGCAAGCACGCGGTGATCGGCCTGACAAAAAGCGTCGCGCAGGAATGCTCCGGCACCGGCGTGCGGGTCAACTGCGTGTGTCCCGGACTGATCGACAGCCGCATGCTCAGCGCCATCATCGACGGCCGCAATCCCGGCAATGCGCCGACCCCGGCCGAACGCATCGTCGACCGCATTCCCGCGCGGCGTCTTGGCACTGCCGCCGAGGTCGCCTCGGTGGTCGCGTTCCTGGCCTCCGACGACGCGAGCTATGTCAGCGGCTCCGCCTACACCGTCGACGGTGGCCGCGTCTCAGCCTAGCGCGGCTCTGCGTGCGACCTTCCTCCACAATCCTCGCCTTCCCTTCGCATCACAGGTCAAACTCAATGCCCGTCATTCTCGATCCCGATGCCGCCGCCGTCTACAAGGCTTTCCAGGAAGCCAACCGTCCCCGCTATGAGGATGGCACGCCCGAGGTGGCGCGGGGCTACTATCTCGCCGCGCGGCTCGTCGGCAACCCGGAGCCGCCTGAGTTGGCGTCGGTCGCGCCGCTCGGCATCCCCGGTCCTGCAGGCGCCATCCCCGCCCGCATCTACACCCCGAAAACGCTGCGTAAATCCGGCGGCGGCGCGCCGGGTCTGGTGTTCTTCCACGGCGGCGGCTGGGTGATCGGCGATCTCGATACCCACGACGTGGTCTGCCGCAAACTCGCTGACGAAGGCGAATTGATCGTGGCGGCGATCGATTATCGTCTCGCGCCTGAGCACAAGTTTCCCGCCGCCGTCGAGGATGCGGTCGCGGCGACCGCGTGGATCGCGAAGAACGCGACCACGCTCGGCATCGATGGCGCGAACATCTGCGTCGGCGGCGACAGCGCCGGCGGCAATCTCGCCGCGGTCGTGGCGATCGATGCCCGCGACAACAAGGGTCCGGCGATCAAGGGCCAGGTGCTGATCTACCCCGCGACCGACCTCCGCGGCGCGCATCCCTCGCACAGCGAGCCCGAGACGAGCATCCTGCTCACCCACTCCGTCATCAAATGGTTCGCCAACCACTACATTCGCAACGAGGCCGACAAGGAGGACTGGCGCGCCTCGCCTGCGCTCGTCACGAATCTCTCTGGCTTGCCGCCGGCCTATGTGATGACGGCAGGCGCCGATCCGCTGCGCGACGAGGGCGACGAATATGCGAAGCGCCTGAAGGACGCCGGCGTTCCCGTTGCCTACAAAACCTATCCCGGACAATTCCACGGCTTCTTCACCATGGGCAAACTGCTCAACCAGGCCAACGTCGCGGTGAGCGATATCAGCAAATGGCTGAAGGCGCTGGGCTGAGGCCATGACCGTGGGCATCGCGTAGCCGGCGTTCGATGTCACGGGCAAAGAAGCCCGCGCCGATGAAGGCGCGGGCTTTTCAGTCTTGTGGTCTTCTCGATTGAGACGTCTCAGGCCGCGACGGCCGTCGCGCTGGTCGGCACTTCCGAGATCGTCTTCAGGATCTGCGATGCGATCTGGTAGGGGTCGCCCATGGAGTTCGGGCGGCGGTCCTCCAGATAGCCCTTATAGCCATTGTTGATGAAGGAGTGCGGCACGCGGATCGAGGCGCCGCGGTCGGCCACACCGTAACTGAATTTATTCCAGGGCGCTGTCTCGTGCTTGCCGGTCAGGCGCAGGTGGTTGTCCGGTCCATAAACGGCGATGTGCTGGTCGAGGTTCTTGTCGAACTGCTGCATTAGCGCCTCGAAGTAGGCTTTGCCGCCGACGTCGCGCATGTACTTGGTCGAGAAATTCGCGTGCATGCCCGAGCCGTTCCAATCGGTATCGCCCAGCGGCTTGCAGTGCCACTCGATATCGATCTCGTATTTCTCGCACAGACGCATCATCAGGTAGCGTGCGATCCACATCTGGTCGGCCGCCGTGCGCGAACCCTTGCCGAAGATCTGGAATTCCCACTGGCCCTTCGCCACCTCGGCGTTGATGCCCTCATGATTGATTCCGGCTGTGAGGCAGAGGTCGAGATGCTCCTCGACGATCTGGCGCGCGACCGACCCGACGTTCTTGTAGCCGACACCGGTGTAGTAAGGCCCCTGCGGAGCCGGATAACCCTCCGTCGGAAAGCCAAGCGGCCGACCGTTCTTGTAGAAGAAATATTCCTGCTCGAAGCCGAACCAGGCATCGGCATCGTCGAAAACGGTGGCGCGCTTGTTTGAGGGATGCGGGGTCACACCATCGGGCATCATCACTTCGCACATCACAAGGGCGCCGTTCTTGCGCGCACCATCGGGATAGACCGCGACCGGCTTCAGCACGCAGTCCGACGAACGGCCTTCCGCCTGCATGGTCGAGGAACCGTCAAAGCCCCACAGCGGCAACTGCTCGAGCGTCGGAAACGCGGCGAATTCCTTGATCTGCGTCTTGCCGCGCAGATTCGGCGTGGGTGTGTAGCCGTCGAGCCAAATGTACTCGAGCTTGTATTTCGTCATCATGATCTCTCATCGGTTGGCGATATGAAGGGTGGAGAACCCTAAAACCCGGCCAGTTGCCCGCGAACGGGCTGCCAGCGACATGAATGAGAAAGCAAATAAAGTGCCAATCGAGCGGTCTGCGACGGCGGATCGCCGGCCCGGTCGTTTTGCAGATCGCCTTCTTGGCGTTGTCTCTGTGGACGCCACCTGCGACACAACCGCACAGCGGTCCGGCGCGTGCCGCCAGAACAGGAATTTTCCCGCGATCTCAATGCCTTTCCAGGCGGCAGTTTTCAGGCTCTGCTCGGAGGCGAGATTAATTCCACGGCACGCGCACCGCCAGTCTGCGAAAAAAATCCTGCCTGAACGCCAACGCGCGGGCTGGTCCGGGCGCTGGCGTCCGGGGACTTGCTCGGCAGCGGGCAAATCCAGAATTGCATAATAATCGTGCAGTCTCCGCCGCTGTTCTGGGCAGTTGCGGTGACGGGACGGCCAGCCATATGAAATGCCTATCGCCAGAAGTGAGTTCGTAAAGACTCGGGCGCAGCATGGAGGAGTTGAAGTCCAGCGCCGGAAGAAGCGAGCGGAAGGATCAGGACCATGGATACCACCGTCAATCGGAGCTCCGCCACGATCTATCAATTCCCGGTTCGGGAGCGCTCCTTGTTACGCCGCCGTTCCGAGACAGACAGCCAGAGCCCTGCCCGTATCTGCGCTGCCGCCATCGACAGCGGCTGGTATCATGACGATGCCATTCATGATGAGCGGAAGGCCCGCGACACCGTCGTGCCGATGACGTTTCGATAGGTACCGGCGCTCAGGCCCCGAAGATCGACCAGCCCATGCGCTGCGTCAGCGTTTCCAGCGCAACCCGGCCGAGATGGGAGTTGCCGTGCTTGTCCAGCCCCGGCGACCACACCGCGATGGACGCCTTGCCGGGCGCGATCGCGAGAATCCCGCCGCCGACACCGCTCTTGCCGGGAAGTCCCACGCGATATGCGAACTCACCCGATCCATCGTAATGGCCGCACATCAACATCACGGCGTTGATGCGCCGCGCGCGGTCGGGCTGAACCACGGAGTATCCTGTCGAGGGGTCGCGCCCATGATGCGCCAGAAAACGTCCGGCCGTCGCCAGTTGCCGGCACGACATCGCGATGGCGCAATGGTGGAAATAGACCCCGAGCGTGAAATCCACCGAATTGTCGATCACACCGAAGGACTTCATGTAGTTCGCGAGCGCGGCGTTCCGAAAGCCCGTGCGCTGCTCCGATGCGGCGACCGCTTCATCGATAACGATCGACGGATCGCGCGCCAGGAATTGCATGAACCGCAGGATTTCGCCGATGGCCTCGCGCGGCTGGTGCCCGGACAGGATTACGTCCGTTACCGCGATCGCGCCCGCGTTGATGAAGGGATTGCGGGGAATGCCGCGCTCGAACTCGAGTTGGACAATCGAATTGAATGGACTGCCCGACGGCTCGCGCCCGACCCGTCGCCACAACTGATCTCCGACCTTGCCGAGGGCAAGCGTCAGGGTGAACACCTTGGAGATGCTCTGGATCGAGAACGGCGTATCGCAATCGCCGGCTGCGGCGACCTGCCCTTCGGCATCGACAACGGCAATCCCGAACGACGACACGTCGGCCTGCGCAAGTTCAGGGATGTAGGAGGCGACCGTGCCGCGATCCGTGCGCGCGACCATCTCGTCGGCGATCTCGCGGACGACGGCCTGAAGATCGTGATTGGCTTGGCTCATCTCGACTCGAAGGTTCGCGGATCGCCGCGGGATTGGCGGTCGAGGGCGTGGCCTCCCCGATGACGGCTTTTTCAGTTCAAGATGGTCTATAGGACCAGATGGCGAGGCGCCTCAAGGCCGGACGCCATTGCCCGGGTTCGCTGTGCCGCATACCAAGCCGAGCCGGCGTGGACTTGAAGCAACAGGCGTCCTCATTCGCACCGGAAAAGGTATTTCGATACGCAATGGCATTGGCGGAAAACCCCCGATCGTGGCTATACTGAAACTTTCAGGGTTGCAGTTTTCAGTTTTTTGATCAGGGAATTCGTCATGAGCCGTAAGGGGGCGCTTCGTATTGCGATGACAGCCGCGACGTTGGCGGCAAGTTGCGCCGTGGCGCAGGCTCAGCAGGTCGGCACCGCCTCCGCCGTTAACCCGGCGGCGACGGCGAACATGAAGACCATTACCATCGGTCAATCGATCGCGCACAAGGAGCGGATTCAAACCAAGGCCAGCGGCTCGGTCCAGTTGCTGTTTCTCGACAAGACGTCGATGACGATCGGTCCGAACAGCGACCTCACCATCGACGACTATGTCTATGACCCGCAGGCGAACACCGGAAAACTCGCCGCAACCCTTGGCAAGGGCGCGCTGCGTTTCGTCGGCGGCCAGATCAGCCACAACGGCGATGCCCAGATCAAAACAGCTTCCGCTTTGATTGGCATTCGCGGCGGCGTGATGATGACCGACGGCAAGGGCGGCATCTATGCCGGCTACGGCACCTCGACCGTCACCTCGGGCGGCCAGACCGTCACGCTCGGCGCCGGTGAATTCACGCAGACTCAGGCAGGCGGACCGCCGAGTTCACCCAACTTCCCGCCACCCGGATTCGTCCAGCAGACGATCGCGGTCTTCCAGAGCGCGGTTGGCCAGACCGGCGGCGCACGCCCCGGAACGGCGTCGGCGCAGAACATCGCCGCCGCCGAGCAGAAGGCGACGGGAACGCCCGGCGGATCGGTGACCGGTTCGGGCACTCCGCCCTCGCCTCCGACGATCGTCGGCCAGATCAATGCCATCGCAGCGGCGTTCACGCAGTCGATCCAGACCTCAAGCCAATCGGCGGCCGTGCAGCAGATCAGCCACGATCAGCCGACCGGCAATACCAACAACCCGCCGCCTGTCGACAACAATAACAACAACACAAGTTCGCGGCCCTCCGTAACGCTCGCTGGATACGTCGGTGGCCTCAACATCGCCTACCCGACTCAGAATTACACGAACTATGTGCCGCCTATGACAAATCCGGTCACCGGAACGTCGACAGTCATCCTCGATGCCACCAACAATCGCGTTCAGGGCACTTTCGACTCCTATCTTTACGACTCCAGCAATCCCTTTACGCAACTCGCAGGCTCGGTCCGGGCGCTGTTTCAATTCGGATCGACGGGATCGACCGGCGCAGCCAACAGTGCCTATGTGGACTACAACAATTTCTATGCGAGCACGCCCGACAACTACACCGTCAACGGCAAGTCGGTCACTGGCGTGATTGTTTCCGCCAACAGCATTGCGATGAACCAGGTCGTCACCAGTGCCATTCCCAACCTGACGCCATGTCAGTGCGATTATACACGCTGGGGCTTCTGGCTGGCCGATTCTCCGGGCAATCAGAGCACCAACACCGGGTCCGAAATCACCGTGGGAACGTGGGTCGCGGGCCGACCTGTGGGCAGCATCAGCGATGTTCCAACGACGGGCACTGCAACTTACGCCGGGCACGTCATCGCCAATATAAACAGCGTGGGCTTCGCTGCCGGCGGCTTCTCCAACACCGTCAATTTTGGCACGCGAACCGGTGCAGTCAGCGTGACCAATCTCGACAGCACCAACTACACCGGCAACGTGTCGCTCAACACCGCCGACCCCCGCAATTTCGGCGGCACCCTTGCCGGCAGCACCGGCGGCCGCAGCATGGCGCTGCAGGGCAGCTTCTTCCAGGGCAAGACCAGCCCCGTCGGCGAAATGGGCGGAAGCGTCGCGATCTCGGGCGCCAACAACTATCTCGGCAGCGGCATTTTCGCTGCGGTCAAGCATTGACATCAGCCGCGCAGCGGCTGCGTAAATCTTCCATGATGTGTTCAATCAGCCGACACCGGCGCGCGCTGCGCGGCGCAACGACTGCGGCGGCTGACCGAAGGCGCGGATGAACGCGCGGCGCATCCGTTCGGGATCGCCAAACCCGGTCGCGAGCGCCACGAGTTCAATTCCCTCGCTCGAGGACTGCACGCGCTCCCGCGCCACTTCGATACGCAGCCGCTCCACCGCCTTGGA
>DASZVY010000020.1:0-41100 GCA_035546855.1 Nitrobacter sp.
GGCTTTCGCTGCGTCCAAAATGCGTTCGATCCGGCCGCGTAGTTCGGTAGCGGTGCGGTGTCTCGTGGTCCAAATAGGCCGCAAGACTTCTAGAACATCGTCGGTGCCGATATCGGCAATCACCATGGGACGCAGCACGGCGCACCGCTTCTCGATATCGCGCTTCCAATCGGCAATGCTGTGCGGGTGTTTGAAGCTCGTCTTGATGCCTGCGAGATATTCATCCGCGAAGGGACCGAATGTCACGCTGGCCGCGCGCTCCGCTTCCTTGGCCTTCAACGGGTCAACGCCCTCACGAAGGCGGGTACGGAATTCGGCGGCGCGGTCCCGCGCTTCCGATAACGTAATGCCGTCTTTGTCTTTGCCCTTCGCAGGCCCTAGACCCGCCTCACGCGGCCGTCCCTTGTCTTTCCAGATGAACACCCACGAGCGGCTTTGAGGGCCGCGCACGACCAGATACAGACCGCCGCCATCGCTGTGACGGCCGGGCTCCGAGAGCGCTTCCACGGCCTTCGCCGTGAGTTTGTGAAGGGTCGCCATCGCCGGAATCCTCCGTGGTAGGGCGCGACTGGCGTTTGAGACGGCCAGTCACACCCTGCCCTTTACCCTACCGGCGGCGATGGTCAAATCTGGAGCCCGGCGGAGCGTCACGGAGTCAGAAATGCGAGAAGTCCGCTAATGGCGGGCCTAAAATGAATTTCAGCGGAGCGCCGTGAAGTTGAGCGGAGTTCGCTAAAAACGGGGTGATGCCGGTCGCGTCCTCTCTTTTTGGCTTTGGGTTATTTTTATCGAGTTAGTTATTTTGTTCCGGGCCTGCGGCGGACGCTTGCCGGGGTGCCCGGCTGTCTGTTCTCAGCGCTTCGGTCCAGGCGATTCATCGTCGCTTATGCGAACGAGCGTTACGTCAAACAGCAAATCAGGAACCTGTTTTGCATAGCCGGTACAGGAGGCGACAATCTTCCCCTGCGGCGCCTTCCCGGTAACCACGATCTCCATAACATCGACCCCTACCGTCGAGGGCTGCTCGGCATGCCGCCATGTCTGGATCGTTGCGGTAAAATGATCTCCGTCGATGACATATGACCCTTTGTACGAAAGCGCCGTCCCCCGGCCCGAGATTTTACCATCCTGCAGATGGAGAATGCCGGAGCTTTCGCCCCGCGACGTATGATACCAGACAGAATATTTGCCGTTCTCAGACAAGACGCTCACGTTATCCAATGAAGGCGACAGGCAATCGATAGCAATGGATGCTCTATAGCGAAATATCCGCGAACGACAACACCTGTCTTGGGCTCTTGGGCCGCCTCACTCGATGCGCAGCGTGAACTCGGGCCGCTCACGTTGCGGCGACGCGCGACGACCGATTGCGTGAGTTGCGCTGGAAGAACAACGCCTGACTCGCCACCGCCGAAACCATGGCCGGCTGGAACGGCTTGGAGATCAGGAAGGCAGGCTCGGGGCGCTCGCCGGTGAGGAAGCGTTCGGGATAGGCCGTGATGAAAACCACGGGGACCTCGAAAACCCGAAGCAACTCGTTTACCGCGTCGAGACCCGAACTGCCGTCCGCCAACTGGATGTCGGCCAGGATCAATCCCGGCTTCTTGGTCTTTGCCAGCGCGATCGCATCTGCATGAGTGCGGGCAACCCCGATGACGTTGTGGCCCAGGTTCTTCACCAGGCTCTCGAGATCCATCGCAATGAAGGTCTCGTCTTCGATAATCAGCACGTCGGTCGCGATGTCGGCCGCCATCTCGCGGCCGGCCACATCCGTAAGCTTGCGGATTTCGGCGATGTCGGTTTTCAGGATGAAGGCCACCTCCTCCTCTGAAAACCCTTCCAGCGACAACAGCAGGAAGGCCTGCCGCGGCAGCGGCGTGATATTGGTCAGCCGTCGTTCGGACGGATTCAGGTAAGGCTGTCCGCCGGCGTCCTCGTTGATCGCGACGGAATTCCAGATCTGCGTAAAGAGCTGGAAGAGTCCCGCGCGAGGCCCGTGCCGCTCGTCGAGAAGCGACGAATCCTGCAGCAACGCTTCCAACATCGCTCCCACGTAAGCGTCCCCGGAAGCCTGGCTCCCCGTCAACGCGCGGGCATAGCGCCGCAACAGCGGCAAGTGTTCAGCAACAACCTGTGATCGGGACATCCCCACTCCATCTTGTTCGAGCCGCTCACCCCACCGGGTCCGAGGCACAGCGCATTCGGAGAACCTCGACCCTCCGACCAGCATACGACGCCGCAGCCGGAGAAAAGTTCCACGTTGCCGGAACTTTAGCGATAGCTCGGCATTAGGCATGGATGACAGATCATGCTGGCTACGGGAAAATCTCTGATTTTCTACGTATTTCAATGGCTTGTAACTTGGGGAAGGCTTGGATTACGCCATGAAAGATGCAAAGCCTCAAACCGGCAAAGGTGGCCTCAATGCCGAGATTCAATCCAGAATCGGGCACCAATTGCGGGCGATGTACGACGACGTCGTGCGGCAGGGCGTCCCTGACAGATTCGCTGAATTGATCCGCAAGCTCGATGCGGCGGAGCCCACCACCTCCCAAATAAATGAGACGGGCGACTTCAGTGCAAAAAACGACGGGAGGGACTAATGCCTCTCACCGACCAACTTCGCGACGACATTCTGGCGTCGGTGCCTAATCTGCGTGCGTTTGCGATCTCGCTGAGCGGCAGCGGCGACCGGGCCGACGATCTCGTACAGGAGACCCTGGTGCGCGCCTTGGCGAACATCGACTCCTTCCAGCCGGGATCCAACCTGCCGGCGTGGCTGTTCACCATTCTGCGCAACCTGTTCCGTTCTGACTACCGTAAGCGGCGGCGTGAGGTCGAGGATGCCGATGGTAGCTATGCCAAAACGTTGAAATCGCAGCCAGGGCAGAACGCGCATCTGGAGTTCGAGGAATTTCGCGCCGCGCTCGACAAGCTCCCGCAGGACCAGCGGGAAGCCTTGATCCTGGTGGGTGCGTCCGGGTTTTCCTACGAGGATGCCGCCGCCATCTGCGGCTGCGCCGTCGGCACCATCAAGAGCCGCGTCAATCGGGCGCGCACCAAACTCGGCGCCTTGCTCTACGTCGAGGGTGCCGAGGATTTCGGGCCGGACGATACCGTTCGCGCCGTCATCGGAAGCGGCCGCTAAGGAGCGCGAACGAGACGGTGATTATCGTTGGAGGACGGCCGCAACACCGATTGCGGCCGTCTTTTACTTATAGCGTTTTCGAGTACCTTTGTTTTCGGGCGAAGTGGAGACCGGCGTTCGCCGGCCCAAGGCGGCCCGGTCGGGAACGGCCGGTTCGCGTGGAGAAAACCCGTCCAACTAGCGCGTCGATTTTGGCGGAGCGGACAATTGCATCGTCCGGTCACGTTCCGTCATGTCGAGAACGGTTTCCATCGGGGCGGTAAGCTCATAGACATAACTCACATCGGTGAAATATCGCTTTGACAGGCCGCCCAGCGCCTCAGGCGCAACGCGGTCCAGCAGGATAATACCGAAGTCGCTGTCTTCTCGTCGCGTCGCGGCGCTGGTGTTGAACTCTTCCCAACGGAAGTAAAAGGTCGCCTCTTTTCCCTGTCCGACAATTTCCCAGCGCGCAACGATGTTGGGATGCTTGCCGACCAGGGACAGTCCTTCGTCGGAATGAGAGGCCAGCTCGAAAAACAGCAACGAAAGACTTTGCGCGGCGCGCGCGCTCACGGAAATATCCGGTCCGCTGACCGCGATGCGGTCGGCATGGGGAATGGCCCGCGCCTCGAACAGCCCCTTCAGCTTCACGCCCTGCCACTGGCTTTCGCTCAGCAGCGACACAACGTTCGACATCGCGTGAATGCGGCCTATGAGAAGTTCGCGGGAGACGTCGATATCCGAACCATGGCGCAGCGTGCGGGTCACGATGGACTGGATCACCGCGAGAATATTTTTGACCCGATGATTGAGTTCGTCGATCACTGCCGTCAGACGGCGCTCGAAGCCGATGCGCACCTGGATTTCCCGGCTGAGACGCAGATTGTTGTAGCTGACGTACCCGAATAGCCCGCAAAGAATGCTGGTCAGCGCGAGTCCGATGGCCGCGACCACGGCAGCAAGCTGCATTGCCCGCAGCGCCGCGTTGGTTTTCGGATAATATTCGAGCGACCAGTCGCGGCCGCCGAACGTGACCTTGCGGATCACCGCGGGCGGCGGATCGCCCGGATTGGTCAAATGCGACGTGACGTGGCCGCGGTCATCCGCGACCAGTTCCGAGCGCTGGTCGCGGGGATCTTGAAGCACGACGGAAAAGAGCGAGAGTTCATCGTTCGCCAGCATGAGGGGCGCCAACGCATAGGAGAATGTGACAAAACCCGCCGGAATATCCTGCCCTTCCTGAAAGACGGGCGCAGCGATGACAATTCCGACCGGCCCATCCGGCCGCAGCAAATGAACCGGATCCGACGAGATCGAGACCTTCTCCTCCATGGCGCGAGCGAACATCGGCCCAAGGATGGGATCCATATCCAGCGAACGGCCGGGCAACGCGGATGTTTCCTCATTCCGCGGCTCGACATCCATCAAGACATTGACCGGCTTGGCAAGCGCCGTCAGGTCAAGCGGCGCGTCATCGTAGCTGCGGATAGCCGTATTCGGAAAGCCCGAGACCGCCAGATCGGCGCTCGCCTGCCGAAGCTCACCTGGCTGGAGACGGGCGATCCAGCCGGCCACGACGAAATCGGTCTTGAACGCGTAAATCGATGTGCGCAGCGGCTGAAGCATGTTCGGCTGGACGACCGACGGCGCGCGAAACAATCCGGACGCAACCCGAGCCAGCAACTCCCGCTCGGTGAGACGGTCCTGAACGAGGCTGGCGTGAACATCGATCGCCCGCGATAACGCAATCCGGTCGATGGTCAACTCCTGGTCATGGACCCGATAGGCAGCCAGACCGGAGAGCAAGACTCCGATCGCAGCCACGAAAGCGATGATGAAACCCAGCCGGATCACACGACGACTCGAAAAAACGGAATTGGTTGGAAAGGGCTACTTTGCGAGAGCTGGGCTCCGAGAGACATGCGGCGCCCGCCACTCCGAAATAATGAAAGAGCAAACATCGATCCGCAACGCCACCGGCGATTGATATTCACAGTCCGTTCTACGCGCTTCCGGGCCTGAGAATGTTAATCGCGGCGGCGCGATCAGGTTCCCCGCGGGTCGCGGATTTTCAGGATCATCCAGATTAACCTTGATGACGGACTTCCACGGCCTACGATCCGCGCAACCCGCCTCTGGTTTCGATGAAGCCGACAATGCGGTCGAGACCGTCGCTTTTCCTCAGATTCGTCATGACAAAAGGCCGCTCTCCCCGCATCCGGCGGGCGTCGACCTCCATCTTTTCCAGCGAGGCGCCAACATGCGGCGCCAGATCGATCTTGTTGATGACAAGGAGATCGGACCGGGTGATCCCGGGCCCTCCCTTTGACGGAATCTTGTCGCCCGCAGCCACGTCGATCACGTAGATGGTCAGGTCGGCCAACTCGGGAGAGAAGGTGGCCGCGAGATTGTCGCCGCCGGATTCGATCAGCACCAGATCGAGGCCGGGAAATTTCGCACGCATGTCGGCGACCGCCGCGAGATTCATCGAGGCATCCTCGCGGATCGCCGTATGCGGACAACCACCGGTCTCGACGCCGGCGATCCGGTCCGGCGTCAGCGACCCCGATCGCACCAAAAATTCGGCGTCCCATTTGGTGTAGATGTCGTTGGTGATGGCGGCGATATCGTAACGCTCGCGCATCGTCTTGCAGAGAAGATCCATCAGCGCCGTCTTTCCCGAACCGACAGGACCGCCGATGCCGACCCGAAGCGGGCCGTGCGAACTCTTGCTCATCTCAGGCCTTTCCCGATGAATTCGGCAGTTCGGCAATCAAAGCCGCGGTGGCGCCATACACCGGGTTGGGACGAGACTGCACGCGCAATCATGACCTGAACAGCCGTGTATATTGGGTTTCATGATGTATGCCGGCGAGATCGGCCCGGAACGTGGCGCTGCCGAGGTCGTCGAGCGCGGCGTGGAGCGCGCGACGCGCCGTACCGGCAACAGCCGGTTCGAGCGCGGCGAGCAGACGCTGACTGTTGGTCTGCCCGAGCGGAATCAATCTGGCGCCGGCCGATATCCAGTTCGAGACCAGCGCATGAAGGAACGCATGCAGCACCGCGGCCAGCGGAACGCCGTGCACCGCGCTGACGATGCCGACCGCAACCGGATAAACGATCGCGCTCCCACACGCCTTCACGGCTTGCTCGAGGCCGTCCTCGGTCCAGGCCGCCCGCGCAATCTCCATGAAGGCGCGACCCTGAGCCGTCGTCTCGAGATGGCGCTCCCGCGACGGAGCGAAGGCGGCGGCCAGTTCAGCGAGATCGCGCAGCGCGGCCTCATCGAAGGGCGACGTCGCCCGATGAGCGGCGGCAAGAAAGACGGCGTCGCACAGACCGGAGCCGTCCGAGAGCATTGATGCAATCCAGCCTTGAAGGGCCGGAGCGTTCGTGATGTCGCCGGCCTCGACCGCCCACTCGATTCCGCTGGAATACGAGAAGGCGCCGACCGGAAACGCCGGGGACAGCCACGTCATCAGCCGGTACAGCGCGGCCTTGTCGTCAATCGGACCGGCACCCGGTTCGCCTGCCAGTTCGGCAGGCTCTGACCTGGCCAGCCCGTCCTTAATGCCCGTGATCATGAGCATGGGCGTGTCCGTGATGGTGGTGGCCACAGTGATCATCATGATCGTGATCATGATGCACGTGACGGTTATGGTGCCCATGAGCAGGACCGGTCGCGTGCGCCTGCCCTTCGGCGTAGGCGCCACCCTCCGGATCGAACGGGGCCTCGATCTCGATCACGCGCGCGCCGAGGCCGCGCACCATGGCTTCGATGACATGGTCGCGCCGGATGCGAAGGCCCTTGCCGGTGATCTGGGTCGGCAAGTGCCGATTGCCGAGGTGCCAGGCCACGCGCACCAGGTGATGCGCGTCCTTGCAGCGAATTTCGGCCAGCGGCTCGGGGGCCGCGACGATTTCGACGAGGCGGCCATCTTCCAGAACGAGGGCATCGCCACCCCGCAGCGCCACGGCGGCCTCAAGGTCGAGCAGGAATTCCAATCCGCGCGTGCCGGTCATGACCAGCCGCCGCCGATGCCGGTCGTCAAAATCGAGGACGACGGTATCGGCGGCCTGCTCTGACCAGCGATGCTGTCCCAGCACCTGCGTCGCGCGGATCATGGTCGCATCGGCCTCTCAGAACTTCTCGACCTTGGCGTCGCTGATGATCTCGATCACGGTGGGCGACGCCTTGAGCGGCGCGGAATACTCCCGCCAGACCTTCATATGCGGCGCGCGGCCATGCGCGTTGAGGTCGTCGCGGGTTTCCCAGCGCTCGACAACCACAAAAAGGTTGGGATCATTGATGCTCGCATGGTTCTCGTAGGAGATGCAGCCCTTCTCCTTTCGCGTTGCTTCAATGCACGCCTTGGCGCCCTTGATATAGGCATCGCGGGACTCCGGCTTCACCTGCGTGGTGGCAACAACATAGATCATGAACCTGTCTCCCTGCGCTGTCCGGCTTATCTGACTTCGACCTTCTCGGGCGTGATGACTTCGATCTTCGGCGGCGCGCTCAGGCATTTCGCCGCGATCCGGCCGAAGGCCTTGAAATGCTCGGCCTTGCCGTGCGGCACCAGTGCCTCGGCGTTTTCCCACTGCTCGACAAAGACCATTCGGGTCGGATCGCTGACGCTTTCGTGCATGTCGTAGGCGATATTGCCCGGCTCCTTGCGGGTCTCCGCGATGCAGGCTTTCGCACCGGCGATCAGTTCGGCGCGGGCCTCGGGCTTCACGGTCAGGGTGGCAACAACATAAATCACGAAAGTCCTCCCGATTCTTGCTTGGCTTGAGATACCGGAAGCGACCTTAGAACATGAAATAGCGTTGCGCCATGGGCAGCACATCGGCGGGCGCACAGGTCAGCAATTCGCCATCCGCACGCACCTCGTAAGTCTCCGGATCGACCTCGATATCGGGGGTCGCGCCATTGTGGATCATGCTCTTCTTGGAAATCCGGCCGCGCGTGTTCGACACCGGATAAAGCTGCTTCTGGATGCCGAGCTTCTTGCCGAGTCCGGAGGCCACCGCCGCCCCGGACGAGAAGATCACCGACGAGGCCGTCAGCGATCTGCCGAAGGCCGCGAACATCGGCTGGTAATGCACCGGTTGCGGCGTCGGAATCGAGGCGTTGGGATCGCCCATCGGCGCCGCCACGATCGAGCCGCCCTTGATGATGCAGTCCGGCTTGACGCCGAAGAACGCCGGCGACCACAGCACGAGGTCGGCGAGCTTGCCCTTCTCCACCGAGCCGATCAGTTTCGAGACGCCGTGCGCGATCGCCGGATTGATGGTGTATTTGGCGATGTAGCGCTTGACCCGGAAATTATCGTTGTCCTTGCCCTTGTCCTCGGGGAGCGCCCCGCGCTGTTTCTTCATCTTGTCGGCGGTCTGCCAGGTGCGGATGATGACCTCGCCGAGCCGACCCATGGCCTGCGAGTCCGACGACAGCATCGACAGCGCGCCGAGGTCGTGAAGGATGTCCTCCGCCGCGATGGTCTCCTTGCGGATGCGGCTTTCGGCGAAGGCGAGGTCCTCGGCGATCGACGGATCGAGGTGATGGCACACCATCAGCATGTCCAGATGCTCGTCGATGGTGTTTTTGGTGAACGGCCGGGTCGGGTTGGTCGACGACGGCAGCACGTTCTTCAGGCCCGCCACCTTGATGATGTCCGGCGCATGGCCGCCGCCCGCGCCCTCGGTGTGGAAGGCGTGGATGGTGCGCCCCTTGAACGCCTTCACGGTGTCCTCGACGAAACCGGATTCGTTCAGCGTGTCGGTATGGATCATCACCTGCACGTCGTGGTCGTCGGCCACCGCCAGGCAGTTGTCGATCGCCGCCGGCGTGGTACCCCAGTCCTCGTGCAGCTTCATGGCGCAGGCGCCGGCCTTGATCATCTCGACCAGCGCCGCCGGGCGCGACGCGTTGCCCTTGCCCGAGATGCCGAGATTGACGGGAAACGCATCGAACGACTGGATCATCCGCGCCATGTGCCACGGCCCCGGCGTGCAGGTCGTCGCGAACGTGCCGTGCGACGGCCCGGTGCCGCCGCCGAGCATGGACGTCACGCCGCTCATCAGCGCGTGCTCGATCTGCTGGGGGCAGATGAAATGGATGTGGCTGTCGAACCCGCCGGCGGTGAGGATCTTGCCCTCGCCCGCGATGACGTCGGTGCCGGGGCCGATGACGATGGTGACGCCGGGCTGGATGTCCGGATTGCCGGCTTTGCCGATGGCCGCGATATGGCCGTCCTTGATCGCGACATCCGCCTTCACGATTCCCCAGTGATCGACGATCAGCGCGTTGGTGATGACGGTGTCGGCCGCGCCCTGCCGGTTGGTGATCTGCGACTGACCCATGCCGTCACGGATGACCTTGCCGCCGCCGAACTTCACTTCCTCGCCGTAGACTGTGAAGTCTTTCTCGACCTCGATGATGAGATCGGTATCGGCCAGCCGCACCCGATCGCCGGTGGTCGGACCGAACATATCGGCATAAACGGAGCGGGAGATTTTCACTGACATGATTTGGCTCCGTATGCGACGCGACTGTGTGCCGTCGTAGCGGCAAAAACACTCCCCTCCCCCTTGCGGGGAGGGGTCGGGGGTGAGGATCGCAAGCCAGATCTTGAAGCACTCCCCTCGCCAACCCTCCCCCGCAAGGGGAGCGGGAGCAGACTGCACTCCTCGCCATGCATCGAATCCAGAAAGCTCACAGCTTCCCCATCACGTCGCCGCGGAAGCCATAAATCGTCTTCTTGCCGGCGAGCGCGACGAGTTGCACCTCGCGGGTCTGGCCAGGCTCGAAGCGCACGGCGGTGCCGGCCGCAATATCGAGCCGCATGCCACGCGCCTTTTTGCGATCGAACTTCAGCGCCGGATTGGTCTCGAAGAAATGATAGTGCGAGCCGACCTGAATGGGACGGTCGCCGCTATTGGCAACCGTCAGCGTCACGGTCCTGCGGCCGGCGTTCAGCTCGATCTCGCCGTCCTTGATGAGGAGCTCACCGGGGATCATCGACTGAACCTCGCATTTGCCTCAGCGGCATGCCCGGCCTTGTGCCGGGCATCCACGTCTTGGTCACAACAACAAGAAAGCCGTGGATGGCCGGGACAAGCCCGGCCATGACGAAGAAATTCGACTTCATCACCGTATTGGCTCATGCACGGTCACGAGTTTCGTCCCATCCGGGAACGTCGCCTCCACCTGAATGTCATGGATCATCTCGGGAATGCCGTCCATACACTGCGCGCGCGTCAAGACCTGCGCGCCCGCCTGCATCAGATCGGCGACCGTACGCCCGTCGCGCGCGCCCTCTACGATGAAGTCGGAAATGATCGCCACGGCCTCGGGATGGTTGAGCTTGACGCCGCGCTCGAGCCTGCGGCGGGCTACCATCGCCGCCATGGAAATCAACAGCTTGTCCTTTTCGCGGGGAGACAAATTCATGCGGGCACTCGATCGCTTCGGAAAGTCAGTTGAGCCAGAGCCGCGGAAGCGGCGCAGCGCTTGCACGGTTGAGCACGGTCATCATATCGGCGCGAAGCCGGGCGCCATCCTGCGCACAGAAGCGCCCGATTGCAAAGCCGTTCCAGGCGGAGACGCCGACCTGGCCACGAAACAGGCCGGCCTCCTCGCGGATGCGTCCGATAACGGCTTCGTCTCCCGGCACGATCAGCGCCGTTCCGATCGCCGCGCCTCCCCCGGCAACCGCCGGCCGCGTCAGCATGTCGTCAATATCGCCATCAAGCCGGACGGTATCGGCATAGACCAGCTTGTCGCCGATCCGAAGCCGCCAGCGATCGATAAAGCGGCCCTCGGTGACGCGTTCACCCATGGCGGTGCGGCCGAACACGACAATCTCGCAAAGCAACAGGGACGCCCCGTCGGCGAGATCGATATCGATCCGCCGCGATACGCGGGCCCTGTCGAACAGGATACTCTCCTGCGGCAGCCAGGCGAGATGCGCGCCGGCTGCGACACGCAACGCGACGTCGACGCCTGCGGATGGCCCATGCGAACGATAGAACTTTTCGGCTGCCGCGGTCGTCACCGTCAGCCGGGCGCCCTCTTCCGCTGCAATCTCGATACCGAAATGATCGCCGCCGGCCACGCCGCCCGCGGTATTGACGAACACCGCTGAAAGTCCCTCGCTTTCCGGAGACGGAAACCGCACTCGCAACGAGCCGGATTCATGCAGATGCCCACAACGCGTTATGCCGCCGGCCACATGAACGCTGAAGGCAACCACGCCCCGCGCCCGGTTTGCAGCAAAAATATCCGATGTGGTCTGATCGCTCGCCCGCATCTGCCCTTCCAAGGACTCGTCGACTTCCAGGGAGTCATTTTAGAGCGCCATGGCCCTGCTGATCTCCGCCGGATCGAGGTTATCACGATCACAGGTAAACTTCACCGCGCCGCGATCCATGACAGCGAAGCGATCACCGAGTTCGCAGGCAAAGTCGAGATATTGCTCCACCAGCACAATCGCGATATTGCCGAGATTGCGCAGATAGGAAATGGCCCGGCCGATGTCCTTGATGATCGAAGGCTGGATGCCTTCGGTCGGCTCATCGAGGAGCAGCAGCTTTGGTCGCATCACCAGCGCCCGGCCGATCGCGAGCTGCTGCTGCTGGCCGCCCGAGAGGTCGCCGCCGCGCCGGCCCAGCATCGATTGCAGCACCGGAAACAGCGAAAACACGTCGTCGGGAATGCTGCGTTCGCTGCGCTTGAGCGGTCCGAAGCCGGTCTTGAGGTTTTCCTCCACCGTCAGCAGCGGAAAGATTTCACGGCCCTGCGGCACGAAGCCGATGCCCTTGCGCGCCCGCTCGTAGGGCTTGAGGCCGGTGAGATCGGCTCCATCGAAGGTGATCGCGCCTCCTGCAATCGGGTATTGGCCAACAAGCGCCCTCAGCAGGCTGGTCTTGCCGACGCCGTTGCGCCCCAACACGCAGGTCACCTTGCCGGGCTCGGCTGAGACCGAGACGCCGCGCAGCGCCTGCGCCGCGCCGTAATAAAGGCTGATATTGTCGACCTTCAGCATCGGTGACCTCTCTTGTCCCGGACGCGGCGCAGCGCGAGCGATGCGCCGCTGAGCCGGGACCGTATCGGTTCATGGCGGTCCCGGTTCTGCAGAGCGGCGCTAGGCACCGCACCGCGCCCGGGACACAGGAAGCGAAGGCTATTGCCCATCACCGCCCCAAATAAACTTCGATCACACGTTCGTTGGAGGAGACTTGATCGATGGTCCCCTCCGCCAGTACCGAGCCTTCGTGCAGGCACGTCACCTTGACGCCGAGCTCGCGCACGAAGGTCATGTCATGCTCGACGACCATGACGGTCTTGTCGCGATTGATGTCCTTCAGAAGCTCGGCGGTCTGATGCGTCTCGACGTCGGTCATGCCCGCCACCGGTTCGTCGACCAATAGCAGCTTCGGATCTTGCGCGAGCAGCATGCCGATTTCCAGCCACTGCTTCTGGCCGTGCGACAGGCTCCCGGCGAGACGATGGCGCGCGCCGGTCAGCCGGATGGTTTCCAGCACGCGCTCGATCCGCTCCGTTTCCGCCCGGCCTTCACGCCAAAACAATGTTCCGCGCACGCGATGATCGACATTCAGCGCAAGGCGAAGGTTGTCCTCGATGGTTTGGCTCTCGAACACCGTCGGCTTCTGGAATTTGCGGCCGATGCCGAGTTCCGCGATCCGCGTTTCGTCGAGCCGCGTGAGATCGGTGGTGCCGTCGAAGAACACGTCGCCCTCGTCCGGCCTGGTCTTGCCGGTGATGATATCCATCATCGTGGTCTTGCCGGCGCCGTTGGGACCGATGATCGCGCGCATCTCGCCCGGCTCAAGCGTCAGCGACAGGTTGTTGATGGCATGAAAGCCGTCGAACGAGACGTGGACGCCGCTGAGATAGAGCATGGCGGAGGTGGCGCGGGTTTCAAGCGTCGTCATCGATTCACTCCGCGAGATGGGGTTCGATCACCCCGTCTTCCGCCGCCGCGCTTTCCGCATTGGCTGACAACTGCTTTTCCTTTCGCGCGTCCCACCAAGCGTGGAACGTGCCGAGGATTCCTTTCGGCAACAGCAACGTCACAAGCACGAACAACGCGCCCAGCATGAACAGCCAGTACGACGCGAGCGGACCCGAGGTGAAATAGGTCTTGGCATAATTGACGAGCACCGCGCCAAGCGCCGCGCCGGCCAGTGTGCCGCGCCCGCCCACGGCCACCCAGATCACCGCCTCGATCGAGTTGCCGGGCGCGAACTCGCCGGGATTGATGATACCGACCTGCGGCACATACAGCGCGCCGGCGACGCCGGCCATGCAGGCCGACAGCGTGAACACGAACAGCTTATACGATTCCACGCGATACCCCAGGAAGCGCGTGCGCGATTCCGCGTCCCGGATTGCGATGAGAACCTTGCCGAGCTTGGATGTCACCACCGCGCGGCAGATCAGGAAGCCGATAATCAGGGCGGCACAGCTTAGCGCAAACAGGGCGGCGCGCGTCCCCGCCGCCTGTACGTTGAAGCCCAAAATGTCCTTGAAATCGGTCAGGCCGTTGTTGCCGCCAAAGCCGAAGTCGTTACGGAAGAATCCGAGCAGCAGCGCGTAGGTCATCGCCTGGGTGATAATCGAGAAATAGACCCCGGTGACGCGCGAGCGGAATGCCAGCCAGCCGAAGCAGAAGGCCAGCAGACCCGGCGCCAGGATCACCATCAGCGCCGCGAACCAGAACATGTCGAAGCCGTACCAATACCAGGGCAGCGCCTTCCAGTTCAGGAACACCATGAAATCGGGCAGGATCGGATTGCCGTAAACGCCCCGGCTGCCGATCTGGCGCATCAGGTACATGCCCATGGCGTAGCCGCCGAGCGCGAAGAAAGCGCCATGACCGAGCGACAGAATCCCGCAATAGCCCCAGATCAGGTCGATCGACAACGCCAGGATGGCGTAGCAGACATATTTTCCGAACAACGAGATCAGGTAGGTCGGAATCTGCAGCGGCGAGTTTTGCGGCAACAGCAGATTGAACAGCGGCAGCAGAATGCCGGCTGCGGCGACCACGATGAGGAAGACGGCGGCGTTGCGATCCAGCAGCCGTGTGAGCAAGTGCGGTCTCATGCTTCCACCGCCCGGCCCTTGAGCGCGAACAGTCCGCGCGGGCGCTTCTGGATGAACAGGATGATCAGCACCAGGATGGCGATCTTGCCGAGCACGGCGCCGGCGACGGGTTCGAGGAATTTGTTGGCGATACCCAGCGTGAAGGCGCCCACCAGCGTCCCCCAGAGATTGCCGACGCCGCCGAACACCACGACCATGAAGCTGTCGATGATGTAGCTCTGGCCGAGATTGGGCGAGACGTTGTCGATCTGGGAGAGCGCCACGCCGGCGATCCCGGCGATCCCCGATCCGAGGCCGAACGTCAGCGCATCGACGCGGGACGTCGCAATGCCCATGGACGCGGCCATCCGGCGGTTCTGCGTCACGGCCCGCATTTCGAGACCGAGGCTGGTGTAGCGCAGCATCGCCAGCAGGATCACAAACACCGCCAAAGTGAAACACAGGATCCAGAGCCGATTGTAGGTGATGGTCATCTGGCCGAGATCGAAAGCGCCGCTCATCCAGGAGGGATTGCCGACCTCGCGGTTGGTCGGGCCGAACATGGTGCGCACCGCCTGCTGCAGGATCAGCGAGAGCCCCCATGTCGCGAGCAGCGTTTCGAGGGCGCGGCCATAGAGAAACCGGATCACCGTCCGCTCGATCAGGATGCCGATCGCGCCGGCGATCAGAAAGGCCGCGGGCACCGCGATCAGCAGTGAATAGTCGAACAGACCGGGGCAGTGACTGCGGATGACGTCCTGAACCACGAAGGTCACGTAGGCGCCGATCATCACCATTTCGCCGTGCGCCATGTTGATGACGCCCATGACGCCAAAGGTGATCGCGAGGCCGATCGCCGCCAGCAGCAGCACCGAGCCGAGCGACAGGCCATACCAGGCGTTCTGCACCATGTTCCAGATGGCGAGCCTGTGCTGGATCGACTTGATCGCGCCGGCTGCGGCCGCTTTCACGTTCGGCGCGGCCCCATTCGGGAGATCGTTCAGGATCGCAAGCGCATCCTGGTCGCCCCGCGCCCGCAGCACCTTGATCGCCGCCACGACATCGGCAGGAGCGGCGTCCGCCTGCCCCGCGACGACTGCCGCCCGGGCTTCGAGCATGGCCTGCTTGATGGCGGGATCGGTCTCCTTCGCGATCGCCCTGTCGAGCGCGGGCAGCGCTCCCGCCTCGCGGGACTTGAAGACCGACCGCGCGGCCTCCATCCGCCTCGCCGGATTGGGCGCCATCAGCGTCAGCGCGCCAATGGCCGCGCCGAGCGACCCGCGCAGGCGATTGTTCAGACGGACGTTGTCGATGTCGTCGGGAGCCTTGTCGACCGGCGCGCCGGTCGCCGCATCCGTCAGCTTGTCCGACTTGTCCTTGACGTAAACCTTTTTCTGCCCGGCGCTGAACAGCAGCCGAGAGTCCTGCAGCGCCTCGAGCAGGGCTGCGACCCTCGGGTCGCCGCTCGCGACAAGGGCGTTGATGGCGTCGCCCGTATCGCTGAATGAATCCGCGGTCAGGCCGCCAAGGGCGTCTTCATAAGGTCCGGCATACGCAGCAGTCGCAGCCAACAGCAGGAACAGCGACAGCACGAGCGCCGCGACACGGCCGCAAAGCCAATTCATGATCGTTCACACCCGGCAGGAGCGGTATCAAGAGTGGCATGGAGGCGGCGGCTGCCGCCTCCATGGAGCATCGAAAGCGAGATCAGGAGCCCTGGCCGCCGCACTTCTTGGTGACGGTGTTGTAGTTGCCGCACTTCAGCTTGACCCAGTCGGACACGAGGTCCTTGGAGCCGGGCAGATAGTTCGACCAGGCGTCGCCGGGGACGAGGCCCTTGGTCTTCCACACCACGTCGAACTGGCCGTCCGGACGGATTTCGCCGATATAGACGGGCTTGGTGATGTGATGATTGGGCAGCATTTCGGCGACGCCGCCGGTGAGATTGGCCTGCTTGATGCCCGGTAGCGCGTCGATCACCTTGTCGGGGTCGAACGACTTCGCCTTCTCCACCGCCTTCACCCACATGTTGAAGCCGATGTAGTGAGCTTCCATCGGATCGTTGGTGGTCCGCTTGTCGTTCTTGATGAACGCGTGCCAGTCCTTGATGAACTTGGTGTTCTCGGGGGTCTTGATCGACTCGAAGTAGTTCCAGGCGGCGAGGTGTCCGACCAACGGCTTGGTGTCGAGGCCGGCCAGTTCTTCTTCACCGACCGAGAATGCAACGACCGGAATGTCGGTCGCCTTGATGCCCTGATTGCCGAGCTCCTTGTAGAAGGGCACGTTGGCGTCGCCGTTGATGGTGGAGACCACGGCCGTCTTCTTGCCGGTCGAGCCGAAGGTTTTGATCTTCGACACCTCGGTCTGCCAGTCGGAGAACCCGAACGGCGTGTAGTTGACCATGATGTCCTCGTCCTTCACGCCCTTGGACTTGAGATAGGCCTCGAGGATCTTGTTGGTGGTGCGCGGATAAACGTAGTCGGTGCCTTCGAGCACCCAGCGCTTCACCGAGCCGCCATCCTTGCTCATGAGGTAATCCACGGCCGGAATAGCCTGCTGGTTCGGCGCGGCACCGGTATAGAAGACGTTCCGCTCGCTTTCCTCACCCTCGTACTGCACCGGATAGAACAGAATCGAATCCAGCTCCTTGAAGACCGGAAGCACGGACTTGCGCGACACCGAGGTCCAGCAGCCGAACACCACCGAGACCTTGTCCTTGGAAATCAGTTCGCGCGCCTTCTCCGCGAACAGCGGCCAGTTCGACGCGGGATCGACGACCACGGCCTCGAGTTTCTTGCCGAGCACGCCGCCCTTCTTGTTCTGCTCGTCGATCAGCATCAGCATCACGTCCTTCAACGTGGTTTCGCTGATCGCCATCGTACCGGAGAGCGAGTGCAGAATGCCGACCTTGATGGTGTCGTCGGCTGCCTTGGCTGTCGAGAAAGTCGAAAGACCGAGGGCAAGGCCCGCGGCTGCCGCCAACCAGCCGCGCCGGCTCATCGGCTTGGCCATGGCGTGAGTCAATTCGGTGATCATGTGCTGTCATCTCCCTGACGCAGACGTAAAACGCTGCGAAACGGCCCCACGGCCGCCTGCATCAAGGGAATCGCAAGAACTATGCCACGACCGAAAATATCTATAAGATATTGATTTTTATTTATTATTTCAGATATCGCGCGTTTTCGCGGCGGGTCGGAGCGCCCAAATCTTGAGCCGTCGCGATGAGCATTTTGCTACCAACCTGATTATTTAGCAGGCAATCAAAGGCCCGTGGTGAAAATCCATGCACGAATATCGACTATCCTCTGCGCAGCTTGACCTAAAAGGGATCGAGAGTCTCAAATTGGCTGACCGCCAATCGAAATTCACCTTGAAAGCGCCGTCTTCCTGTTCCATATGATCGCAATCGACCCTGAGAATCATCGGGTCATTGGCGAGCCGCGTGTTCGGAACCGACCATACGGTTTTTGGCTTGCCTCATTCAGCTCAAACGATCGACGCCCCAGACACGCGGGTGTCCGCAGACGTTCTGGCACGCCCGGCGATGGAGCCGGACGCCTCCGTCGTATATGGAAAGAACAACCTTTTGACCTCCTTTCAGGATTTCGGCCTCGCCGATCCCATCTCGCGCGCGCTTCAGGAAGAAAATTATCTGACGCCCACCCCTATCCAGGCCCAAACCATCCCCCTCGCCCTGACCGGCCGGGATGTCGTTGGAATCGCCCAAACCGGGACCGGCAAGACCGCGTCCTTCGCCCTGCCCATCCTACATCGGCTGCTGCAGAACCGGATCAAACCCCAGCCGAAAAGCTGCCGGGTTCTGGTTCTCAGCCCGACTCGCGAGCTCTCCAGCCAGATCCTGGAGAGTTTCAACGCCTACGGCCGCCACATGCGCCTGACGTCGGCGCTGGCGATCGGCGGCGTCCCGATGGGACGTCAGGTCCGTGCCGTCATGCCCGGCGTCGAGGTGATGGTGGCGACTCCCGGCCGCCTGCTCGATCTCGTGCAGAGCAACGGACTCAAGCTCGGTCAGGTCGAGTTTCTCGTGCTGGATGAAGCCGACCGCATGCTCGACATGGGCTTCATCCACGACATCCGCAAAGTCGTGGCCAAGCTGCCTGTCCGGCGGCAGACGCTGTTCTTCTCGGCCACGATGCCGAAGGATATCGCCGAACTCGCCGAGCAGATGCTGCGCGACCCGGCGCGCGTTGCGGTGACACCGGTTTCCTCCACGGTGGACCGTATCACCCAGCGGATCGTCCAGGTCGACTACGCCAACAAGCCGGCCTTCCTCGCCCGGCTCCTGAAGCAGGAGCCCGTTAATCGCGCGCTGATCTTCACCCGGACCAAGCATGGCGCGGACAAGGTCGTGAAGAGCCTGGCCAAGGCTGGCATTGCGGCGGACGCGATCCATGGCAACAAATCGCAAAACCATCGTGAGCGCGTGCTCGCGGCATTCCGCTCCGGCGAAATCCGCACCCTGGTCGCAACCGATATCGCGGCGCGAGGCATCGATGTCGACGGCATCAGCCATGTCATCAACTTCGATCTGCCCAATGTCTCGGAAACCTATGTCCACCGCATCGGACGCACGGCGCGCGCCGGCGCGGAAGGCGTCGCCATTTCGCTTGTGGCGGGCGCTGAGGAACTGTCGTACCTGCGCGACATCGAGAAGCTGATCCGCGTGACACTGCCGAAAGAAGATCATCGCACGCCCGGACAGCGCGAGGCTGCGCCACCCCATCAGCAGCATCGGCCCGGCCGTCCGATGCCCCATGGACACGCCACGCGAACCGATGGGGCTCCAGGTTCCAAGGGGCCTCGCCGGCGCCGCCGGCCGAATGGCAACGGGGCGCCGCAAGCGAACCGGCCTGAAACGGCCCGGACCGAACCGCAGCGAACGGCCCATACCGGCAAGCCGGAGGGAATGCAGGGGGTTGCCTTCCTGCATCGCGAGACCCGTCCGGCCCACGCCAAATCCAATTCCCGTCCGCGGCGCTAGGGAAGTTGTTGCCGTCCGCACCCGGCTTGGTCACCGTCACGGAATGCGGATGGCGTATCCAGAAGGTTCACAAGAGTCTTGTCTTTACCGGTGGTCCCATGGTTCTAACAGTCGCAAACACGCTCGCTGAAGCAGAATGCGGATGTTAGAATCGGACCGCCTTCCGATCTGGAGATACTCATGGCGAAAGAAGAACTGATCCAGTTCGAAGGACTGGTCACCGAAATCCTCCCCGACGCGCGTTATCGGGTCCAGCTCGATGCCGGTCACGAAATCGTCGCCTATACCGCCGGCAAAATGAAGAAGAACCGGATCAAGACCCTGGCGGGCGACCGCGTCACCATCGAGATGTCGCCCTATGATCTCGAGAAGGGCCGGCTGATCTTCCGCCATAAGGACGAACGTCCCGGCGGGGGACCGCCGCGCGGCGCGCCGCCCCGTGGCGGCCAGTTCCGCCGCAGGTAACGTCGCGGTCCCTGGCCGCGCCCTGCGGGCGCGCGGGGTCCCAAATCTGCTGGTTGCCCGGCGGATCAAAAAATCGTGCGCGTCAGGATTGTTTTGAGGCCGCGCTTCGCTTAACATCTGTCAATCGATTTTCGGCCGGACGACATTAGCTATCCACCGGTACAGCCGGTTTAAGCGCTGACGACCCTTCCAAAAATTCGATCCCACCAGTCCGGCGCTACGGACTACGACAACGTTATTGAGAAGGGACTACCCCCGTGAGCATGGGAACCGTAAAGTGGTTTAACGCAACCAAAGGCTATGGCTTCATTCAGCCGGATGATGGCGGCAACGACGTGTTCGTGCACATCAGCGCCGTCGAACGTGCCGGACTCGGCACGCTGCGTGAAGGCCAGAAGATCAGCTACGAGATCGTTGCGGATCGCCGCTCTGGCAAATCGTCGGCTGATAACCTGCGCGCTGCAGGTTAAGCCGGGCTCGCTTCCGCGGCGAGAGATTGCCATTCTGAAGGTTGAAAAGGCCGTGCTGCTGGCGCGGCCTTTTTGATGCTCGTCTCGCTGATTTTTGGATTGCCGGTCGCCAGATCAAAGGCGGTTTAATGGTTCGATTCTATTTTGTCGGACACGGATTCGACTGCACCTCCTGATAATGCACACAAGCCAACTGGCGGGGACGTGTGTAGGAGGTATCTTTCAACGTTATGCCGGCCGGAGCCACGACATAACCGATGGCCGGCTTATAGAGATAGCTGACCTCACTGAAGATCAGATATTGATTGGATAGAACATTACCGGACGAATCCGTCGCGATCAGCCCCGAAGGGATAGTCATGGTGGAGCCGGTGGACCGGGGAGCCGATCCCTGGCTCCACTGCACCCGCGCGAGCGAGGTCTTGGGATCGATATACAATTCCGAAATCGTTGCGTTGACCGGCGTCGAGGAATACGGCCACATGATCCCATAGCTGGCAGCGAAGAAATTAGTAAGAGTATCACATCCCGTATACTCGACGCATAGCGACCGGGACGTCAAATCTGACAAGGTATGCGCAACCAGGGTGACCTTGCGGTCGATCGCGACTCCCGTCGAGATCTCCGTGGTTCCGAAAAACAGGAGCAGCATCAGCGGCACGATCATCGCAAACTCGGTCGCAGCCAGACCGCGCGCATCGCGGCGCAGCTCGACTGCGGCACCTCGCATACGTGTCAGGATTGCCGGCATCGGCATCACGTCTCACCCTCCGTAAGGCTCGTTCTTGAAGGCGGCCGTTGCCGACAGCAATCGCTGGCTGCCATTGAGATTGGCGATATTGTATCCAAGGCCGGTCACGAACAGCGGCCACTGATAAAAGAGCCGCACGACGACGATGTCGCCAGGACCGCCAGGACTGTATTTCGTATTGTCGACGAAATTCCCGCTCGTGATCGGATCGGAAATCGTAATTCCCGAGAATGCAGAATAACTCTGGACGTCGACGAAAATCCCGTTCGTGCAATCGAACAGGATGCTCGCGTTCGGGCAGACGACCTCCTTTTTGAAGCTTTCCTTCGTGTAGTCGGCCATCTGCGCCTGACCGGTCAGGATCGTGCGGGCCGAATCCTGCAGAGTTGTCTCGAGGCTCTGGCTCGCAAAGAAAACCAGCGAAGTCTCGATGATCGCGAACAGCAGCGCAAAAAACAGCGGCGCGACAAGAGCGAATTCGACCGCCGCTGATCCCCCTCTGCTGTTACGGAAGCGGCGGATCAGCCTGCGCGCGGCAATTCGAAAGCCGATGGGTGACAGCATCACATCATCCTTGGGGCGCGACAAGCAACTATCTACCGCCAAGAACTAGCTCAAACTGATTGTTGAAGTGTTTCGCGCGATCGATGCAGACTGCCGGGCAGATTTAACCTGATGCTAACCATCAAGCGGCTGGGTCGCCGACGACATCCCTCGTTTGAGGGATGGGGCTATTGTTTCGCCGCACCGCCGGCGGCCTGGGAACTGAGGTTGTTCGCCTGATCCATCGTCGACTTGAAGTAGGCGCTGCCGTCCCCGAGCGTGACCCGCTGCTGGCAGATCGGCATGCAGCTATAAGACTCCCGCTCCAGGCCCCGATAAACGGTCACGAGCTGGTCAGTCGGTCCCTCGACCTGAATGACACGATCCGCCAGAATCTTGCCGCTGCGATCCATCGCAATGACGTTTGTCGCGCCGTATCCTTTGCCGGTGACGATCACGAGACCGCCTGGCTGGAGGGTCACGTCAGCGATCAGCGGGTTTCCGATCACAATCGTCGCAATGTTATCCGGCAGCTTGATCAGCTTCGCTTGATCGACATTGACAGCGATCGGCTCTCCGGAAACCTCAGCAAAAGCCAGCGCCGGCATCAGGAGTAGAACAGCCGCGAAAAGCAGCGGCACACGGAACCTGGCAATACGCAGCGATGACATACTTTACTCCGGGACGTTACGAGCCAGCCAAAACAACGCACACGGGGCCGGCGCCCGACATGGCAAATCTGCCGTTAATTGATGAACGAACTGCAAACATTCTCTCGCCGAAAGTCGGCGTCCCCAAACAGCGATGACTTGACGGAGCCCAAAGCGCGAAGCATTCGACATGGATCAGAATCCGGATATCCAGCTTTATTCGTAAGCTTTAAATCCAAATTTACTGTGAGCAAGAAGAGCCGGTTATGGCCGACTTTCTGCAATCGAATTAACGACACTGCAAGTGCTCCCCTCCTAAGGTGGTGTCATGGTCACGGTGCTGAGAACGCCGTTAGGACCAGGTGAGTTCGACAGCCACGTGAACACATGGAGTCAATTATGAAGAATCTTGTTGCGCGTTTTGTGAAGGACGAGTCGGGTGCCACCGCGATCGAATACGGCCTCATTGCCGCCGGCATTGCCGTCGCGATCATCACCATCGTGAACACGCTCGGTACCTCGCTGAATACCACGTTCAGCACAATCAACAGCAAGCTGAACACCGGCAGCTAAGCCGTCGCCTTCGTTTCGCTACGGAAAGGGTCCCGGCATCCGGGACCCTTTTTCGCTTCTGGCCGGACCGCTGCCGAAGCAACAGTTCACGTCAGTTCGAGTTGATTGAAATGGCCTCGTTGAAGTTTGCCTCCCCAAGACAGCCTCTCTCCCCCCGGGACCGGCAGGCACGACAGGCTCTTCAAACCGTCTGCATGGCGCTGGTCCTCGCCATCGTCGTTCTCGCAGCCAGGCTCCTGAATACCTGAATTTTCGGCCTTCCGTTTTCCGAACGTTCACTTTGATGAGCTACCTCTTCCTGCGGTCGCGCCATAGCGCTTCGGAGGCTTGCATCCCCATGGCACTCGACGTCGTACGTTTGCTGCTGTTTCCGGCCCTGATGGCGTTCGCGGCCGCGAGCGACCTGCTGACGATGACGATTTCCAACCGGGTTACGCTGTTCCTGATTGCCGGCTTCTTCCTGATCGCTCTCCTCAGCGGAATGAGCTTTCACGACATGATGTCCCACGCCGGGGCCGGACTGACCGTTCTTCTTGTCGCATTTACCTGCTTTGCCATGGGCTGGATCGGCGGCGGCGATGCCAAAGTGGCGTCCGCTACGGCGCTGTGGTTCGGTTTCGGTCATCTGCTTGAGTATCTGGTCTATGCCTCGCTGTTCGGAGGCGCGCTGACGCTGTTGCTGCTGCAATTCCGGCAATGGCCCATCCCCGCCCTGTTGTCCCGCCAGGACTGGCTGCTCAGACTCCACGATCGGAATAGCGGGATTCCCTACGGGATCGCGCTCGCCATCGGCGCCCTTCTGGTCTACCCGGAAACGACGTGGATCACGACGGTCGATCTGGCACGCTTCGTCGCCTACTGACCGAGAGACGCCGGAAACGTCTCATTAACGCGATTTAGATACGCCTCATTAACCATGCTTTGACGAATAAATGGTCAACTCCCGTTACAGCGGCGGAAGCGTCGCGGCGTAACGTGGGAAGTGAGCGTATGAATACCGCACGCATTGTGGTCCTGACGATTGCCATCGGTGCCGGCGCGGTCGCCGCCTACCTCGCCAGTGGATCCGACCACAAACAGCACCAGCAGGCGGTCGCGACCCCGCAGGTTCAGACGGTCGACGTTCTGGTTGCGAAGTCGGACATCCCCCTCGGGAAAGCCGTGAACACCAGCGACGTCGCCTGGCAGGCATGGCCCACCACGAGCGCCAGTTCCAGCTTTATCCGACGCGACCAGCACCCCAACGCCACGGCCGAACTCGCGGGCTCTATCGCGCGGTCGCCTTTCATCGCGGGCGAGCCCATTCGCGAGCCCAAGCTGGTCCGCGCCAACGGCTCCGGTTTCATGGCGGCAATCCTGCCGACCGGCATGCGCGCCATCTCGACGGAGATTTCGCCCGAGACCGGCGCGGGCGGCTTCATTCTTCCTAACGATCGCGTCGACGTCATTTTGTCGAAGCGCGATAAGAGCGCCGACCATACCGCCGGCTCCGGCGATACGGTCAACTCCGAGATCATCCTCAGCAACGTCCGCGTCCTGGCGATCGACCAGACCATCGAGGAAAAGAACGGCCAGAAGGTCGTGGTCGGCAAGACCGCCACTCTGGAATTGAAACCCGAACAGGCGGAAACGCTGGCACGTTCCCGGCAGAGCGGAACGCTATCGCTCGCGTTACGCAGCCTTGCGGACGCCAACGCACCGACGTCGGACGCCGACGCCCAAAGGCGCGAAAGCATCAACATCGTTCGCTTCGGCGTCTCGACGCCCACGACGGTGCGGAAGTAATCGAGGAACGTACGATATGAAGCGCATCACCACCCCGACGACGCTGCGGGCCTCTGTAGCGAGATGGCTATCGTTTGCAGCGATCGCGGCGTTCACGCTCGATCCGGTCCTGACGCCGGTCTTCGCCAGCGATTACCGGGTTCCGGCGCCGATGTCCTCCAGCAGCCGGAATGCGCAACCCCTCTCGCTCGGCGTCGGCAAGTCGGTCGTGATCGATCTGCCGCGCGATGTCAAAGACGTCCTTGTCGCCGATCCAAAGATCGCAAATGCCGTCGTGCGGTCGGCGCAGCGCGCCTATATTATCGGCGCTGCCGTCGGCCAAACCAATATTATTTTCTTTGATTCCGCCGGACAGCAAATTGCGAACTACGACATCGCGGTCAAGCGTGACCTGAACGGCCTCCGCACTGCGCTCAAGCAAATCCTGCCCAACGCCGACATCAAGATCGACGGCCTAGGCGATGGTGTCATGCTGACGGGCTGGGCGGCCAGCGCCATTGAGGCGCAGCAAGCCGGCGACCTGGCTGCGCGCCTCGCGGGCGGAGCCGACAAGGTCGTCAACAACATCGCCGTTCGCGGACGTGATCAGGTCATGCTGAAGGTCACGGTTGCCGAGGTCGCCCGCAGCATTATCAAACAACTCGGCATCGATCTCAGCGCCAACATGAACTACGGCACCGCTGTTGTGAATTTCAACAACGGCAACCCGTTCACGGCGCTCGGCCACGACCTTGTCAGCGGCAACTCTACCGCGGCCTCATTCGGCTCCGTCAACGGGTCGCCTGCCGTCACGGCGACTTTGCGCGCGATGGAAAGCGCCGGCGTCGTTCGTACCCTGGCCGAACCGAATCTGACGGCTATCTCCGGCGAATCCGCGACATTCATCGCCGGCGGTGAATTTCCCGTTCCCGCGGGCTATTCGTGCGACCCGACCACGCACGTCTGCACCACGCAGATCAGCTTCAAGAAGTTCGGCATCTCGCTGAATTTCACGCCGGTCGTGCTGACGGAGGGCCGTATCAGCCTTCACGTCATGACCGAGGTCTCCGAACTCTCCAACGACAATGCCATTACCCTCACCCAGGCGGTTGGCAATTCGCTGACGGTGCCGTCGATCAAGACACGCCGCGCGGAAACGACCCTCGAAATCCCGTCCGGCGGATCGATGGCCATGGCTGGCCTGATCCAGGATCAGACCAAGCATGCGATTAATGGCCTTCCCGGCCTGGCGCAACTGCCCGTTCTCGGCTCGCTGTTCCGCAGCCGCGACTTCGTCAACAACCAGACTGAGCTCATGATTCTGGTGACGCCCTATGTCGTGCGGGCGGTCGCGCAGAAGGATCTGTCGCGGCCCGACGATGGCTTCGCCGATGCGTCGGATCCGCAAGCTGACCTGCTCGGCAGCATCAATCGCATTTACGGCGTTCCCGGACGCGCCGAACCCACCCGCCGCTATCGCGGCACCTATGGCTTCATCACCGACTGAGGCGGAGCAAGGACGAGATCAAATGACATCCGCAGTTTCCGCTGAACGTGCTCGCCGGACCCGGCTCGCAGTTTTCCTCGTTGGCGCAGCCGTCGGACTCGGCGCGTGCACCCACACGACGCAGGAAGGCACGACCGCCAGCATTCCCAACGACTATCGCCAACGTCACCCGATCGCGATCCAGGAAGCCGACAGAACCGTCAACATCTTTGTCGGCAATACACGCGGCGGGCTGACGGCGTCGCAACGGGCCGATGTGATGGGGCTGGCGGATACCTGGCTGCGCGAGGGAACCGGCGCGATCATCGCGGAAGTCCCGGTCGACACAAGCAATGCGCGCGCAGCCGCGGATTCGTTCCGCGAGGTTCAGTCCCTTCTGCGTGCCGCCGGCGTGCCCGCGCGCGGCGTGATCGTACGTCACTATCGTCCGGAAGACCCTCGACTGTTTGCAACCATTCGACTGACTTATCCCAGGATCGCGGCGGTTGCGGGGCCGTGCGGCCTGTGGCCCGAGGATCTCGGCCCCACCGTCAACAACAAGGGCTACTTCGACAACAAGCCGTACTGGAATTTCGGCTGTGCCACGCAACGCAATCTGGCGGCGATGGTCGACAATCCCGCCGACCTCGTGCAGCCCCGTTCCGAAACTCCCGCATACACCGCGCGGCGCACCATTGCGTTCGACAAGTACCGCAAGGGGACATCGACCGCGACCACCTATCCGGAAGCCGAGAAGGCCAAACTCAGCGATACAGGCAAATGATCAGCTACGCTCGCCAGGACGCAGACGACCCATCCGCCGCCCCGCCGCCGGCTGCCGAAGAGCACATTGTGCCGGCACCCCGCGTCTCCGTGCAGGCATTTTGCGAGACGATGGAAACCGCCACGGCCGTACAGACGGCCGGCGAGGACCGGCGGTTGGCCAAGGCCCATCTCAAGGTCCAGATGGGCGGCATGAGGGCCGCCATCGAGGCCTATCGCTCGGCCCCCACCCCGAACGTCATCGTTCTCGAAACCGAGGCGCGCGGCGATATCCTGGCCGGCCTGGATCAGCTTGCGGCGGTTTGCGACGCCGGCACGCGGGTTGTGGTGATCGGCCGCGTCAACGACGTGACGTTCTATCGCGAGTTGGTCCGCCGCGGGGTCAGCGACTACGTCATCGCGCCCGCGACCACGCTCGATGTCGTGCGCTCGATCTGTGGCCTGTTTTCCGCTCCCGAATCGAAGGCGGTCGGACGTATCATCGCGGTGGTCGGCGCCAAGGGCGGCGTTGGCGCCTCGACCATCGCGCATAACGTGGCCTGGGCAATCGCCCGCGATCTCGCGCTGGACTCGGTCGTCGCCGACCTCGACCTTGCTTTCGGCACGGCCGGTCTGGACTACAATCAGGACCCGCCGCAGGGCATCGCAGACGCCGTGTTCTCGCCAGACCGGATCGATACTGCTTTTGTCGATCGCCTGCTGTCGAAATGCACCGATCATCTCAGCCTGCTTGCGGCGCCGGCAACGCTCGATCGGGTTTACGACTTCGGCACGGAAGCCTTCGATACGATCCTCGACACGCTCCGGGGCACGATGCCTTGTATCGTGCTCGATGTGCCGCACCAATGGTCCGGCTGGACCAAACGCGCGCTGATCGGCGCCGACGATATCCTGATCGTCGCCACGCCCGACCTTGCCAATCTGCGCAACACCAAGAACCTGTACGATCTGCTCAAAGCCGCGCGCCCGAACGATCGGCCGCCGCTGTATTGCCTGAACCAGGTCGGCGTTCCAAAACGCCCCGAGATCAACGCCAGCGAGTTCGCAAAGGCCATCGAGAGTCAGCCTGTCGTCTCGATTCCGTTTGACCCGCAGATGTTCGGCTCGGCCGCGAACAACGGGCAGATGATTGCGGAGATCGCGGCAAATCACAGGACCACCGAGATGTTCTTGCAGATTGCCCAGCGGCTGACGGGCCGCGGCGAGGCAAAGAAGCCGAAAAAGTCGTTCCTGCCACCCTTCATCGAGAAATTGCGGGCCAAATAGTCAAGCGCGTGGAGTACGGTCGTGTTTGGTAAGCGTAGCGGAACTGACAACGATACCCGGGCTAACAAGCCCGCAGGTATTGTGCTGGAGTCGACTCCGGCTGCGGCCATGCGAGCACCGGCGGAGAATCCGGTTTCGACCGTCATATCGCCTCCGTTGGCCCCCGCACGGGCGGCAGCGCCGATGGCGGCGCTCGAAGCGCGCCGGTCGGATAGCTATTATCAGGTCAAGGCGACGATCTTTGGAGCCCTGATCGAAGCGATCGACCTTGCCCAACTCGCGAAGCTCGATGGCGAGTCGGCCCGCGAAGAAATCCGCGACATCGTCAACGAAATCATCGCCATCAAGAATATCGTGATGTCGATCGCCGAGCAGGAGGAATTGCTCGACGATATCTGCAACGACGTCCTCGGTTACGGGCCTCTCGAGCCGCTGTTGTCGCGCGACGACATCGCCGACATCATGGTCAACGGTGCGGGAACGGTTTTCATCGAGGTCGCCGGAAAGATTCAGAGGACAGGAATCCGCTTCCGCGACAACCAGCAGCTTCTGAATATCTGCCAGCGGATCGTCAGCCAGGTCGGCCGTCGCGTCGACGAATCCTCGCCGATCTGCGACGCCCGCCTCGCCGACGGCTCCCGCGTCAACGCGATCGTTCCGCCGCTGGCGATCGACGGGCCCGCGCTCACCATCCGTAAATTCAAGAAGGACAAGCTGACGCTGGATCAGTTGGTCAAGTTCGGCGCCATCACCCCCGAAGGCGCGACCATCCTGCAGATCATCGGCCGATGCCGCGCCAACGTCCTGATTTCGGGTGGTACCGGCTCGGGCAAAACGACGCTGCTCAACTGCCTGACAAACTACATCGATCATGACGAGCGCATCATCACCTGCGAGGACGCGGCGGAGCTTCAACTGCAGCAGCCGCACGTGGTTCGGCTCGAGACAAGGCCGCCCAATATCGAGGGCGAAGGTCAGGTCACGATGCGCGAGCTGGTGCGCAACTGCCTGCGTATGCGGCCGGAGCGGATCATCGTCGGCGAAGTCCGCGGACCCGAAGCGTTCGACCTGCTTCAAGCCATGAACACCGGCCACGACGGCTCGATGGGAACGCTGCACGCCAACAATCCGCGCGAAGCGCTGTCGCGTTGCGAATCGATGATTACCATGGGCGGCTTTTCGCTGCCGTCGCGCACCATCCGCGAAATGATCTGCGCGTCGATCGACATCATCATCCAGGCTGCCCGCCTGCGCGACGGCTCCCGGCGCATCACCCACATCACCGAAGTGATGGGAATGGAAGGCGACACCATCATCACGCAGGACATCTTCGTCTATGACCTGATGGGCGAGGATGCCAACGGCAACATCGTAGGGCGGCATCGCTCAACCGGAATCGGCCGCCCGCGCTTCTGGGAGCGCGCACGCTATTACGGCGAGGAGAAGCGGCTTGCGGCGGCGCTGGATGCCGCTGAGGTCAAGGTCGAAGTTTGAAGGTAACGGGCCATGAACATGCAGACGCTGGCAATGGCCTTCATGGCGGCGATGGCGGTCGGCGGCATCGCGTGGGTATTTCTGTATCCCTACCTGTCCGGCGAGGCCAAGGCCGAGAAGCGCCGCGCCTCCTTTGCCCAGACGGCGCCCGCGGCGCGACAGATCGACAAGGCGCAGCGCTCCCGCCGCGAGCAGGTGGAGGGATCGCTCAAGGAGGTCGAGGAGCGCCTCAAGAAAGACCAGAAGGTGACGCTCAACGCCCGCATCTCGCAGGCCGGGCTGTCATGGTCCAAGCAGAAATTCATGATGGTTTCGGGCGGCGTCGGCCTCGCCTGCTTCTTGGTTCCGATCCTTCTTCACGGCGGCCTACTCGCGGCCGTCGCCTTTGCGTTCGCCGGCGGCTTCGGACTGCCGCGCTGGACGCTCGGCTTTCTCAAGAAGCGGCGTGAGAAGAAGTTTTTGAAGGCCCTGCCCGATGCCGTGGACGTCATCGTGCGCGGTATCAAGGCGGGTCTGCCGCTGTTCGAATCGATCAAGGTCGTTGCGGTCGACTCGCCGGAACCGTTGCGGAGCGAATTCAAGGCGATCATCGAGACCCAGGCGATCGGCATGCCTCTCGGCGAAGCCTGCGCGCGCCTCTACGAGCGTATGCCGGTGCCCGAAGCGAACTTCTTCGGGATCGTCATCTCGATCCAGCAGAAGTCGGGCGGCAACCTGTCCGAAGCCCTCGGCAACCTGTCCAAGGTGCTGCGCGATCGCAAGAAGATGGCCGAAAAGATCCAGGCCATGTCGATGGAGGCGAAGGCATCGGCGGCCATCATCGGCTCGCTGCCGCCGGTCGTCATGCTGCTGGTCTACCTGACAACCCCTGACTACATCGCGCTGCTGTGGACACATCCGACCGGTCGCTTCCTGCTCGCGTGCTGCGCCGTATGGATGTCGATTGGCATTCTCGTGATGAAGAAAATGATCAATTTCGACTTCTGACGGTGCCGCACATGTTGGAACTTCTCATCGACAAACTCCACGACCCCCGATTTATGGCGATGCTTTTCGCCGCGATCGCCGCGAGTGCGACCGCCTACACGCTGATCACGCCGTTCTTTGCCAACGAGGGTCTCAACAAGCGCATGAAGGCCGTCGCCAGCGAGCGGGAGCGCATCCGGCAACGCGAGCGCGAGCGGCTGTCCCGGACCGAGAAGGTCTCCCTGCGACAAGCCCCCAAGCAGATCGTTTCAAAGGTCGTCGAGGACTTCAATCTCGGAAAGTGGGTGGAGCAGGAATCCGCACGCGAGAAACTGGTCATGGCCGGCTATCGCGGCCACGCGCCGTACATCACGTTCCTGTTCTTCCGAATGGTCGTTCCGATCGTCATGCTGCTGGGAGCCGTTCTGTACGTCTTCGTGCTCACACACATGCAAAAACCCATGACGGTGAAGATCGGCATCTGTATCGGCGCTGCATTTCTCGGAATGCAGGCGCCGATGCTGTTTCTGAAGAACGCCATCGCCAAGCGTCAACTCTCGATCAAGCGCGCGTTTCCGGACGCGCTGGATCTGCTGCTGATCTGCATCGAATCCGGCATGTCGATCGAAGTTGCCTTCCGCAAGGTCAGCATGGAAATCGGCAGCCAGTCGGTCGCGCTCGCCGAGGAACTGACGCTGACAACGGCCGAGCTATCGTATTTGCAGGACCGCAAGGTCGCCTACGAAAATCTGGCACGGCGCACCGGCGTCGAGGGCGTCAAGTCCGTCTGCCTGGCGCTCCAGCAATCGGACCGATACGGCACACCGCTCGGACAGAGCCTGCGCGTGATGGCGCAAGAGAATCGCGATATGCGTATGACCGAGGCCGAGAAGAAAGCCGCCGCGTTGCCGCCGAAGCTCACCGTTCCGATGATCGTCTTCTTCCTGCCCGTGCTGTTCGTCGTCATTCTGGGACCGACGGGTATCAAGCTGTCATCCCATATGTACTGACGCCTGAATCCGCGGGAACAGCGGCGGGCGACTGAACCGACGAGGTTCGCCCGCCCGCCGTGACGATTCATTCGCGGCGGCAAAGCATCGGCGCGAAAATCCTTGTTAGCCGGATGCTCAGGAACGGCTGGACGCGGCAGCCGAACTGGTGCGGAAGCTCCGGCTCCGCTCACTGCCCTTGCCCAGCATGTCCTTGAGATAAGCGACGTTGGCCGCGGCCTCGTCGGGCGGCAGGTCAGCCTTGACGATGCTTTCCGCCTCGTCGAATCGTCCCTGCAAACCCACGACCAGCGCCAGATTCTGCCGGATGCGCCCGTCGGACGGCGCCCTGCTATAGGCCTGACGCAGACTGGCCTCGGCCTTCGGCAGATCCTTGGTCAGCATGTAAGACATGCCGAGATTGGACAGGACCGACGGCTCGGCCGGCCGCAGCCGTAACGCGCTCGCGTAGTAGCGCCGTGCCTCGTCGTGCCTGCCGAGCTTGTCGAGCACCGTCCCCTGAACCGAAAGAATGCGCCAGTCCGGATTTTCCGGGGTGTTGGCGCGGTTCAGCACATCGAGCGCCTGCTGCAGACTGCCATTGTCGGCGAGCGCCCGCCCCCAGCCGGCAAGCACCGCCTTGTTGCCGGGATTGAGGATCGCCGCGCGTTCGAGCACGGCGACCGCCTGCGCACGCTGGCCGATGGCGCGGAGCGCCTCCCCGTAGCGCAAAGCCGCGTCGGCATCCTTGGGATTGGCCCGGAACCGCTCGCCATAGATCTCGATGTCGCGGCGCGGCCCAGCCTCGGGACCAGCGCTGGCTTTTGCACCGAGCGCGCCGGTAATGTCCGGCATGCCGGTCGTCTGACAGCCGCCAAGCCCCGCCGCCAGAATGGCGGTCAAGGTCGCGGATGTGAGGAACCTGGCAAGACTGGACGGCTGACGCATGGCACCTTACTCACAAATGACCGGCGAATTGAGGAAAGCTCAGCGCCTTCTGCAATAGACTGTTAACCCTAACGGCTGGTTAATTGGCTTCTGGCCGAGCTGCGATCCGCCCCGTCAGCCGCTCGTTAACCGATCGAAATCGAGACCTCATGCATGCATTCCGCTTTTGCGACCACCCCATCCGAATCCGCCACTCCGATCACCTTTGCGACCAAGAGCACTTGGGACTCCGTGCGCGCCGCCCTGCCAGAGCCGGCGCGGCGCTTCGCACGGGACAGCGGATTTGCCGCCAAGGCCGGCGAGTACCTCGCGCTGCCCGCGACCGACGGACGGATCGCGCAAATCCTCTTCGGCCTCGGCGATGAGGCCAGTAACGCCTACGACCCGTTCCAGCCCGGACAATTGCCCAGGCTATTGCCGCCCGGCACGTATCGGTTTGCCAATGCGCCGGTCGACATGCATCTTGCGACCCTCGGCTTTGCGCTCGGCCACTACCGCTTCGGTCGCTATCGCAGCAACGACGCTCCGAAGGCTACTCTGGTCCCGCCGGACGGGGTGGATATCGCGGTCATCTCGCGCATGGCCGAAGCCGCGGCGCTCGCACGTGACCTGATCAACACCCCCGCCAACGACATGGGGCCGGACCAGTTGGCCGCGGCCGCGCAGGCCCTTGCGCCGCGGTTCGGCGCAGAATTCCGCTGTATCGTCGGCGACGACCTGTTGCGTGAGAACTTTCCGCTGATCCATGCCGTCGGCATGGCATCGACGCGTGTGCCCCGGCTGATCGATTTGACATGGGGCGACCCATCGCATCCCAAGGTCACACTGGTCGGCAAGGGCGTCTGCTTCGACACCGGCGGCGTCGACCTCAAGCCGTCGGGCGGCATGCTGATCATGAAGAAGGACATGGGCGGCGCGGCCAATGTGCTGGCGCTCGCGCTGATGGTCATGGACGCGAAATTGAGGGTGCGGTTGCGCGTGCTGATACCCGCCGTCGAAAACGCGGTCGCCGGCAACGCGTTCCGGCCTCTCGATATCTTCCCGTCCCGAAAGGGACCGACTGTGGAGATCGGCAACACCGACGCCGAAGGGCGGCTGGTTCTGGCCGATGCGCTGGCGCTGGCCGACGAGGAGCAGCCGGATCTCCTGATCGACCTCGGCACGCTCACCGGCGCGGCGCGTGTTGCGCTCGGCCCCGATCTGCCGCCGTTCTACACCAATGATGAGGCACTGGCGCTCGACGTGGCGCGTTGCGCGCAGGCCGAGAACGATCCGCTATGGCGCATGCCACTGTGGCCGCGCTACGATTCGTGGCTCGACTCCAAGGTCGCCGATATCAACAATGCCCCTTCCGGCGGCTTTGCCGGATCGATCACCTGTGCGCTGTTCCTGCAGCGATTCGTCGAAGCCGCGAAAAGCTGGCTGCATGTCGACATCTACGGATGGACGCCGTCGGCCAAGCCCGCGCGCCCCGAAGGGGGCGAATGCCAGGCTGCTCGCGCCATCTACAAGCTGTTGAGCGAACGCTATGGATGATCCCCGCCTGACGCCCGCGCGCCCGGAGATCGCCGCCAAGTATCTCGAAGGCAAGGTGCAGGCGGCGCGCTTTGTCGCCGGCGACGACTACGAGATCGTCGAGGCCATCGCACCGCTGCGGCAAGCACCGCGACCGGATGCCATGCTCGATACCCAGGCGCTGCGCGGCGAACGCGTCACGATCTATGACAGAACACCCGAAGGCTGGGCCTGGGGTCAGTTGCAAAGCGACGGTTACGTCGGCTGGCTGCCCGAGCGCGGACTCGGGCCGACAGGCGCGGCCGCCACCCACAAAGTGACCGCGCTGCAAACATTCGCCTTCCCCAGCCCGTCCATCAAGCTGCCGCCGCGTGCGGAGCTGCCGTTTGGCGCGAAACTGTCTGTCCGGAATATGGAAGGGGTATTCGCGGTCATCGACGGGGGGCTTTACGTGCCATCCATCCATCTCGCGCCGCTCGACCAACGGGCCGCCGACTTTGTCGCAGTTGCCGAGCGCTTCGTCGGAACGCCTTATCTCTGGGGCGGCAAGACCAGCCTCGGCATCGACTGCTCCGGTCTGGTGCAGGTGTCGCTGACCGCCGCCGGCACCGGATGCCCCCGCGACAGCGACATGCAGGAGGATGCGCTCGGCGCCGACGTGCCGTTGTCCCAGGTCGCGAGCCTTCGGCGCGGCGACCTGATCTTCTGGAAAGGCCACGTCGCCATCGTCCGCGACAGTCACACCCTCGTCCACGCCAACGCCCACCACATGGCGACGGCGATCGAGCCGATACGCGATGCCGTCGCGCGAATTCAGGCGTCCGGAAGCGCCGTCAGACGGATCAAGCGGCTATCGTGAGGCTTGCGCCAGCGCGAAAATGTCATCCAGCCGCGCGCGATTGAGGGCAAGCCATTGCAGCGCTGTGACGGCGAGCGCATTGGCAAGCCTGCCGCCTTCCAAAGCCGCGAGAGCATCATCGATCGACACCACCAGCGTCTCGATATGCTCGGTCTCCTCAGCGAGGCCACCGTGCGCGGCAACCCGTGAAGCATCGATGAATCCGGCATAGGATGTGACGAACTCGTCCGTAAGGCCGGGCGTCGGCAGCAGCCCGTAAAGCGGAACGAGACCTTGCGGCGCAACTCCGATCTCCTCGCGGCATTCGCGCAGCGCAGCCTCCGTGTCGCTTTCGCCGGGATCGACGCGACCGGCAACGATTTCGATCATATCGCCACGGCCGGTGGCGAAATGGGCCGCGAGCCGAAACTGGCGCAGCAGCACGATTTGCCGACGCGCGACATCGATCGGAAGCACGCCGACCACGCGGCCGCCGCGCAGGATGTCGCGCTGCTGGCTCAGCGGCCCGTCGTCGCGTCGCCCAAGTTCGAGGTGATAGCGCTCATAAGGGCGGAAGCCATGACCAATTGACTCCGGCGCGGACACATGGACATCCGCGACACCGTCAGAGATCACCTCGGCGGGGTTCGTTCGGCTCATGGGGCCACCGGCGGAGAGGCTGATCCGGATGCGCTGTCGAGCCGGAACGCAGCCGCGAACAACGCACGCGTATAGTCGGTCTTGGGACTCCCGAAGAGCTCGTGTGCCGTCCCCTCCTCCACCACCTTGCCGTTCCGCATCACCACGAGATGACTGGCGAGCGACGCCACGACGCGCAGGTCATGCGAAATGAACATATAGGTCAGGTCGCGCCGGCGCTGCAGTTCGCGGAGCAGATCGACCATCTGCGCCTGAAACAGCATGTCCAGCGCGCTCGTCGGCTCGTCGAGCACGACGAAGCTCGGCTCCAGCACGACCGCGCGCGCGATGCTGATGCGCTGACGCTGGCCGCCGGAGAACTCGTGCGGGTAGCGGAAGCGCGTTGCCGGATCGAGGCCGACATCCTGCAAGGCCTTGATCACGCGGGCGTCACGCTCCGCCGCCGACAGCGCGCGCTGATGAACCGTCAGGCCCTCGGCGATGATATCGCCGACCGACATCCGCGGGCTGAGCGCCCCGAACGGATCCTGAAACACGATCTGCATATCGCGCCGGAACGGCCGCATCTCCTTGAAGCGCAATCCCTGGATATCCTTGCTCAGGAATACAATGGGACCATCCGAGGAGATCAGCCGGAGCAGCGCCAAACCCAGCGTGGTCTTGCCGGAACCGGACTCGCCGACCACGCCGAGCGTTTCACCTTGCCGGATCGCAACGCTGACGCCATCGACCGCCTTGACGTGCCCGACGGTGCGACGGAGCAATCCGCGCCGGATCGGAAACCAGACCTTGAGGTTGTCCGTGGAGATGACCACGGGTGCCTCGGGATGCGGCGGCGCCGGATCGGGCTTCGGTTCGGCGGCAAGCAGCGCGCGCGTATAGGGATGCTCGGGCGCGTCGAAGACCTGCGCGACCGGGCCGCTCTCGACGATCCTGCCGCTGTGCATCACGCACACACGGTCGGCAATCCGTCGCACGATTCCGAGGTCGTGGGTGATGAACAGCAGGCTCATGCCGAGCCGCGCGCGAATGTCCGCAAGCAAGGACAGGATTTGCGCCTGGACGGTGACGTCGAGCGCCGTCGTCGGCTCGTCGGCGATCAGCAGGTCGGGCTCGTTTGCCAGCGCCATGGCGATCATGACACGCTGGCGCTGCCCGCCTGACAACTGATGCGGATAGCTGGCCAGGCGCGTTTCCGGATCAGGGATGCCGACCTGGGTCAAAAGCTCGATCGTCCGCTGCCGCGCTGCGCCGCCGCGCATGCCGCCATGAAGCTGCATGACCTCGCTGATTTGAGATTCGATCGTATGGAGCGGATTGAGCGATGTCATCGGCTCCTGAAAGATGATCGAGATGTCGTTGCCGCGAACACCCCGTATCTCGCGCTCAGGCATATCGAGCAGGCTGCGGCCCCTGAACAGGATCGAGCCTGTGGGATGCGACGCAGTGGGATACGGCAGGAGTTTCAAGACCGAGAGCGCGCTGACCGATTTTCCCGAGCCGGATTCTCCGACCAGCGCGACGCATTCACCCCGCTTGATATCGAACGAGATGCGGTCGACCGCCAGCGACGCCTTGTCGCCCTGGCGGAAGGCGACCGACAGGTCGCGAACATCGAGCAGCGGCTGATTGATCGCGTCCATGCCCGCCTACCTGAACGTCTTGCGCGGGTCGAAGGCGTCCCGCACCGCTTCGCCGATGAAAATCAGCAGCGACAGCATGATCGCGAGCGAGAAGAAGCCGGTCAGGCCGAGCCACGGCGCCTGGACGTTGGCCTTGGCCTGCGACAGCAACTCGCCGAGCGACGGCGATCCCGGCGGCAAGCCGAAACCAAGGAAATCCAGCGCCGTCAATGTCATTACCGACGAGGACACGATGAAAGGCAGGAAAGTCATGGTCGCCACCATGGCATTCGGCAGCAGATGACGGATCATGATCGTCTTGTCGGAAACGCCGAGCGCGCGCGCCGCGGTGATGTATTCGAAATTGCGTCCGCGCAGGAATTCCGCGCGCACCAGCCCCACCAGCGACACCCACGAGAACAAGAGCAGGATGCCAAGCAGCACGAAGAAGCCCGGCACCAGCACCGACGACAGGATCAGCAGCAGATAGAGCGAGGGGATCGCGGTCCACACCTCGATGAAGCGCTGGAATCCGAGATCGATCCAGCCGCCGAAATACCCCTGTATGCCGCCCGCGGCGATACCGATGATCGACGACACGACGGTCAGGCAGAGGCCAAAGAGAATCGAGATCCGGAAGCCGTAAATCAGCCGCGCAAGGACATCCCGCCCCTGATCGTCGGTGCCGAGCCAATTGTATTCAAGATCGCGACAGCCATGGAGCCCTTTCCGCTGCACCACGTCCTTGCATTGCGCCTCCGTCAGCATCCAGGTCGGCGGCGAGGGCGCGGGCGTCGGCAGATCGAGGTTGTGCGTATCGTAGGAATAGCGGATCGGCGGCCACCAGATGTCGCCGCCCTTCCTGGCGATCTGCTTCTGCAGATAGGGATCGCGGTAATCGGCGGCGGTCTCGAAGTCACCGCCGAAGGTGGTTTCCGGATAGGTCACGAAGGCCGGGAAATAATAGTGTCCGTCGTATCGGACCAGGAACGGGCGGTCATTGGCGATCAGTTCCGCGAACAGCGAGACGATAAACAGGACGAGGAATAGCCAAAGCGACCAGTAGCCGCGCCGGTTGGACTTGAAGTTTTCCCAGCGACGGCGGTTCAGCGGCGAGAGGGCGAGCGAATGCCGCGCGGGCGGCACAGACTCGCCAAGCGGCGCAACGGCGGTGCTCTCGATGGATTCCCGGGGCGTCAGCGTCATCATGCCTCCCGCGCCTCGAAATCGATCCGTGGATCGATCCACATATAGGTCAGGTCCGAGATCAGGTTCACCACGAGACCGACCAGCGAGAAGATGAACAACGTCCCGAACACGACAGGATAGTCGCGGTTGAGAACGCTTTCGAAGCTGAGCAAGCCTAGTCCATCGAGCGAGAAAATAGTCTCGATCAGCAGCGATCCGGAGAAGAAGGCATGGATGAACGCGGCAGGAAACCCGGCGATCACGATCAGCATGGCGTTGCGGAACACATGATTGTAAAGCACCTGCCGCTCGCTGCACCCCTTGGCGCGTGCCGTCATCACATACTGCTTGCGGATCTCATCCAGGAACGAATTCTTGGTCAGCAGCGTCATGGTGGCGAATGCGCCAAGCGCCATCGATATGATCGGAAGCGTCAAATGCCAGAAATAGTCGAGGATCTTCCAGTACCAGGGAAACTGGCTCCATCCGTCCGATGTCAGGCCACGCAGCGGGAAGATGCTGAAGAACGAGCCGCCGGCGAACAGGATGATGAGAAGGATCGCGAACAGAAAGCTCGGGATCGCGAATCCGATCACGATGACGGTCGATGTCCAGACGTCGAAGCGCGAACCGTCGGCCACCGCCTTGCGGATACCGAGCGGAATCGAGATCAGATACGACAGCAGCGTCATCCAGATGCCGAGCGACATCGAGACCGGCAGCTTCTCCTTGATGAGCTGGATCACCGTGGTATCGCGGAAGTAACTCTTGCCGAAATCGAATCGCGCGAAATTCCACACCATCAGCAGAAAGCGTTCCGGCGCGGGCTTGTCGAACCCGAACTGCTTCTCGAGATTCTTGATGAATTGTGGATCGAGCCCCTGCGCGCCACGATATTTGGAATTGATCGCGTCCGAGCCCGCGCCGGCCTGGGGACGGGCCGCGCTGAAATCCCCGCTCGACGATCCCGAGATGCGCGAGCCCGCGCCGGTGTCCGCGCCGCTAAGCTGGGCAATGACGCGCTCCACCGGGCCGCCCGGCGCGAACTGCACCACGACGAACGAGACGAACAGGATGCCGAGCAATGTCGGAATCATCAGCAGGATGCGGCGAGCGATATAGGCGGCCATGCTATTTCGCCTGCTCCTGCCGCGCCGCCTTCTCCGCAACGGACCACCAGAGAATGCGCTCGCCCACGCCGGACAGATCGAACTGATAGCGCGGCGGCATCCGGGGATGATCGAACACGTCCCAGTAGGCCAGCGGATGGCTTGCCCGATACCACTGCGGCACCCAGTAACGGCCGGCCCGGAACACCCGGTCGAAGGCGCGGCACGCGAACGTGAGCTCTTTGCGCGAATTCGCGCCGATGATGCGTTCGACCAGCGCGTCGATAACGGGACTTTCGACGCCGGCGAGGTTGTATGAGCCTTTCGTCTTGGCCGCTTGAGAGGTGAAGAACGGCCGCATGCTGTCGCCGGGCATCGCCGACAGGCTGAACCGCTCCATCGTCAAATCGAAATCGAAATCGTCTTTCCGCGCCTGATACTGCACGGGATCGACCACGCGCAGGCTGGCCTCGATGCCGAGCGTGCCAAGATTTTTGATGTAGGGTGCGTGATGAGGCTGCAGCGATGGCTCGTCGACCAGAAACTCGATCCGGAACGGCTCGCCGTTCGGCAGCCGCCGCTTGCCGTCCTTCACCGGGAAGCCGGCGTCGCGCAGCAGTTGCGCCGCGATGCGCAGTTGGGTGCGATCCTGGCCGGAGCCGTCCGTGACCGGCGGAACGTAAGGCGGCCCGAATACCTCATCCGGCACCTGGCCGCGGAACGGTTCGAGCAGCGCGAGCTCTTGCGGCGACGGCGGCCCCTTCGCCATCATGTCCGAGTTCTGGAATGGCGAGACCGTCCGCGCATAGGCGCCGTACATGATGGACTTGTTGGTCCACTCGAAGTCGAAGGCGTCGCACAGCGCCTCGCGCACACGGGAATCCCTGAACTTGTCGCGGCGGGTGTTGATGAACCAGCCCTGCGCGCCGGACGGGGTGTCGTCCGGCAGAGTCTCGCGCTTGACGCGGCCTTCCTTGACCGCCGGAAAATCGTAGCGCGTCGCCCAAACCCGCGCGGTGAACTCCTCGCGAAACAAGTAATTCCGCGCCGTGAAGCCTTCGAAGGCGACGTCGCGGTCGCGATAGAACTCGTAACGCACCGTATCGAAATTGTAAGTGCCGCGGCTGACCGGCAGATCGGCCCCCCACCAGTCCTTGACGCGCTCGTATGCGATGAACCGGTTGACCTCGAATTTGCCGACCTTGTAGGGGCCGCTGCCGAGCGGAATATCCAGCGTGGTTTCATCGAATGGATGCGTGGCGTAGTAGGCCTTTGAAAAGACCGGCAAACTCACCACAAACAGCGGCACGTCCCGTGCGCGGCCCTTGGCGAAAGTCACGACAACCGTCGCGTCGTCGGCGGCCTCCGCGCCCACGACGTCACGCATCTGCTGCCCGATCAGCGGATGGCCTTTTGCCTTCAGCGTCGTCAGCGAAAACGCGACGTCGTGCGCGGTGATCTTCGTGCCGTCGTGGAATCGCGCCTCGGGCCGCAACGCGAACCGATAGGTCAACTTGTCGTCCGAGATTTGCACCGACGTCGCAAGCAGGCCATAGAGCGCGTCCGGCTCGTCGCCGGCGCGGGCCATCAGCGCGGCGAACGTCAGCTCCATGCCCGCCGCACCCTCGCCCTTCAAAATAAAGGCGTTGAGCGAATTGAAGGTCTGGTAGCTCTGATTATAGGCCTTGACCGAGGGGATGGTGGAGAACACGCCGCCCTTCGGCGCGTCAATGTTGACGTAGTCGAAATGATGGAAGTCGGCCGGATACTTGAGGTCG
>DASZVY010000021.1:0-28592 GCA_035546855.1 Nitrobacter sp.
TGTCGTTGTCCTTGGTAAAGAACGGCTGGTTATCGGTCATGCGTCTCATCCGTCGTGGCCGGGCATAGCCGTTCGAAGAACGGCGTCGCTTCGCTCGCCTTCGCCCGGCCATCCACGTCTTCCGGCAACTGGAGTAAAAGACGTGGATGCCCGGCACAAGGCCGGGCATGACGGTTATCTACGTCTTCGCAGATCAGAGCGTGTGTGCGCCGCCCCTTCGCCACTCCTCGCGCACGAGGCCGTCGCTCTCGTTCGCGGCATTGTTCGCCGCAAGGAGTTCGAACGCGTCCCGCGGCAACAGTTGCGACAGCGCCCACACCGCCGCGCCGCGTACCAGCGGGCTTTGGTCGGAGAGCAGCCGCTCGGCCTCGCGCGCAAGCGAGGCTTCTCCGGAGTTGCCGATCGCGATCAGGACGTTGCGGATGAAGCGCGCGCGATGGATGCGTTTGACCGGAGATTTGGCAAACAGGGCGCGAAACGCCGCGTCATCGAGCCGCACGAGGTCCGCAAGCGCCGGCGCACGCAGTTCATCGCGCGCGGCGAGTTTGATCTCCCGTCCTTCCTGCGCGAACTTATTCCAGGGGCAGACAGCGAGGCAATCGTCGCAGCCGTAGATGCGGTTGCCGATGCTCTTGCGAAACTCGTGCGGGATCGGCCCCTTGCTCTCGATGGTGAGATAGGAAATGCAGCGCCGCGCGTCGAGCTTGTAAGGCGCGGGAAACGCCGCGGTCGGGCAAATGTCCTGACAGGCATGGCACGAACCGCAGCGATCGGTTTCGGCCTCGTCGCGCGCGAGGTCGAGCGTGGTGTAGATCGCGCCGAGAAACAGCCATGAGCCGAATTCGCGCGACACCATGTTGGTGTGCTTGCCTTGCCAGCCGAGGCCGGCGGCGCCGGCGAGCGGCTTCTCCATCACCGCGGCGGTATCGACGAACATCTTGACGTCGCCGCCGGCGGTCGCATGGAGCCATCGCGCCAGCGTCTTCAGCCGTTTCTTGATGAGGTCGTGATAATCGTCGCCTTGCGCATAAACGGAAATCGCGCCGCGGTCCCGCTGCGCGAGAATCGCGAGCGGATTGTCGTCGGGACCGTAGTTGACGCCGAGCATGATGATGGAGCGCACGCCGGACCACAGCACGCGCGGATCGGCACGGCGCTCGGGATTTCGGGCGAGCCAATCCATGTCGCCGTGGCCGCCGGCGGCGATGAATTCCTCAAAGCGGCGGCCGGCGTCTGCGATGCTGTCCGGTCCGGTCACCCCGATGGCGTCGAAGCCGAGCGCGCGAGCCTGCGCGGTAAGGGCGGCCTTGAGGTCCAGGGTCATGACCACGCGTGCGTGTTCCGGGCGCGATGCGGCATTTGCGATGCCGCTTCGCAGAACCGGGACCATAACGGAAATTGCCGGTGTCGAGGCCCCGGCTCAGCGACGCAATACGATGTATTGCATCGCGTCCGGGGCGCAGGGCGAGCCGACCTCAGAAATCCAGGTCTACGTAAGTGCGCGACGCCGGCACGCCCGCCAGCCATTCGCTCAGCAGCGGACGGAATGACGGGCGGGATTTGATCCGTGCGTACCACGCTTTGGCGGCGTCGTCCTCGATCCATGGCACATCGCCCAGGTAGTCGATCGCCGACAGGTGCGCCGCGGCGGCGAGATCGGCATAGGTCAGCCGGTCGCCGGCAAGATAGTTCCGCGTTCGCGCCAGCCAGCCAATATAGGCGAGATGATAGCGCACATTGGCCTTCGCGGCGCGGATCACGTCCATCGCAGGCGGACCGCCGCCGTTCCCCTCGCTCATGAACCGCTTGTAGATGCGCTCGGTCACCAGCGGGCCGGAGGCTTCCTCGAAGAATTTCTCGTTGAACCACGCCATCAGGCGGCGCACCTCGATGCGCTCCGCCACCGTCGTCGGCAGAAGCCGGCGGTCACCGGCCTTCGCCCCATAGACCTCGTCCAGATACTCCGCGACCACTCCCGCGCCGGGAACGGCGGGGACGCCCTCGGCAACCAGTACCGGCGTGGTTCCGGCCGGATTGAGCGCCAGAAAGGCTTCGCGCCGTTCCCACACCCGCTCCTCGACCGGCCGCACGTCGAGACCATACTCGCCCAGGGCGAGGCGAACGAACCGCGAATGTGGACAAAAGGAGTGGTGAAACAGCGTGAACATGGGCCCTAGATAGATTTGCGATGCTTAAGAAAACGTCTCTAGCAGGCTTTGATGCATGCGCGCCAACCTGGCGAAGTATCGGCCCGGGCAATCGCCCTTTTCACGATTTTTGGCATTGCGGCCATGCTGCGAATAAGCGAGAAGGTCCCGCCTTTTCAGCGCCCCGAAGCCAAAGATCGCGTGACGGACGTGCAGGGAAACTGAAGCAGAGCGTCTGTGCCGCCATGCTCCCCCGAACCGATTGAAAGCAGGCCCCGCCATGATGTCCGATGCGATCAGAGCCGTGATTCTGGGTGTCGTCGAGGGCGTGACCGAGTTCCTGCCGGTGTCGTCCACCGGGCACCTGCTGCTGGTGGGACGCTTCTTCGATCTCGGCGAGGACAATTTCTGGAAGAGCTTTGACATCCTGATCCAGCTTGGTGCGATCCTCGCCATTCTCGCCCTTTATTTTGTGAAATTGTGGCGGGTGGCGCTCGGGATGTTCTCGAATCCCCACGACCGGCGTTTCGTTATCGGCGTGCTGGTGGCCTTCCTGCCCGCGGCTGTCATCGGCGGCCTGTTCGGCGGCTATATCAAGAGCTACCTCTTCAATCCCTGGGTGATCTGTTTCGCGCTGATCGTCGGGGGCGGGATCCTGCTGTGGATCGATCAGCTCGATCTCAGGCCGCGCCTGCACGATGCGACGGCCTTTCCGCTCGGCACCTATCTCGCGATCGGCTTCGCCCAGTGCATGGCGATGATTCCGGGCGTATCGCGATCCGGCGCCACCATCGTCTCCGCGATGCTGCTCGGCGCCGACAAACGCGCCGCTGCTGAATTCTCGTTCTTCCTGGCAATCCCGACCATGGTCGGAGCGTTCGTTTATGACTCCTACAAGAATCGCGCCGACCTGACGACGGATCACCTCGGCATCATCGCGATCGGGTTCGTGGTGTCGTTCGTCACCGCCATGATCGTGGTGAAGGCGTTCTTGAATTATGTCACCCGTAACGGCTTTACGCCGTTTGCCTGGTGGCGCGTCATCGTCGGCACGCTTGGCCTGATCGCGCTGGCGCTGGGACGGTAATCTTTCGGCAGCCTATCCCGGCGCGATGCTGCGCGTCGCTTCGCGTTGCGCAGCAATCCAGGCGCGTGAGCGCGCCTTGCGCCCTCTCACGCGCCGCTTTGCTGGAATTGCCCGGCCTTGCGGAAACGCCAGAGATATCCCGGCGCGATCGCTTCCATCGAATCCGGGGATATGCCGAGGCCTTGCAGCGTCAGCCCTGCCGCCTTTGCGGCTTCCGAGACGACATTGTCGCTCTTCAGGAGTTCGACCTGGTCCGGCGTTAGCTTCAATGCGCCCGGCGCGAACTGCAGGAACAGCGACTTGAACGCGGCCAGCCCGAACGGAAGCGGCAGCAGGAGGCGCTTGCGCTCGATGATGCCAAGGATGATCTGCATGATCTCGCGCATCGACAGCACTTCGGGTCCGCCGAATTCGTAAGTTGCGCCTGCCTTCGTCTTGCCGTCGACCGCATCGGCGATGGCATTGGCGACATCGACCACATAGACCGGCTGCAGCTTCGTCGCGCCGCCGCCGATCAGCGGCAGAACCGGCGACATCCGGGCCAGCGCCGCGAAGCGGTTGGTGAACTGGTCTTCGGGGCCGAAGACCACCGACGGCCGCACCACCGTGGCCGATGGCACGGCGGCCAGCACCGCCGTCTCGCCTGCGGCCTTGCTGCGGGCGTAGCCCGACGGGCTGTCAGGATCGGCCCCGATCGCGGACATGTGCACCAGGCGCGCGCCGGCGGCCGCCGCCGCCCGGGCGACCGTCTCCGCGCCCTTGGCCTGCACGGCGTCGAAACTCTGCGCGCCGCTCTGGGCCAGGATGCCCACCAGATTGACGGCAACCTGGGCGCCGCGCATCGCCGCCTGGACCGAATCGGGATAGCGCACATTGGCCTGTACGGCATGGATCTGGCCGACCCGGCCGAGCGGCTGGAGGTGGCCGGCCAGTTCCGGCCGGCGGACGCCGACCCGGATGCGGTAGTCGCGGCGGACCAGCGCCCGGACCACGTAGCGCCCGATGAAGCCCGATCCGCCGAAAATCGTGACGAGCGTGTCCGAATTGGAAGGCATGGATGGTCCTCGGGTCTGAGTCTCGGGAGGGTGCAACGGAGGCCGCTGGCGTGCCGGCTGTATAGCGCATCGTCGGGGAGGGGGAAAAGGCCGCATCGGCACGGGAGCGAGGATGTCGGCCGGTCCCTTGGACCCAAAGCCTATCATTTGACAATCGCGATGCCGGTCCGTACTAACCCGCCCGGGCCCAGGTGGCGGAATTGGTAGACGCGCTGGTTTCAGGTACCAGTGGGTAACACCGTGAAGGTTCGAGTCCTTTCCTGGGCACCATATTTCTCTATGGCTTTGATTTCGCTGAAGCCCCTGTTATTCAAGGATGAACGACCGTCTCAACTGGTACACAGAGACGGTACACATGCTTCTGCGAATGCCCTCACCTACTCGCCGCGACGGCTCCTCCGTTCATTACCTCCGAAAGCGCGTTCCCGCTGACCTGACCGATAGAGCGGTGGGCTTGGTGCTGCGCATCCCCGTAGGAGACGAGATCGCGACGGTGAGGGTCGGGGACGCTGGCACGATCAAGGTGTCGCTGCGCACTCACCACCCTCGGGAGGCCAAGGCGCGACAAGCCAAGGTGCTTGCCTATCTCGACGACGTTTGGAAGTCGCTCCGAGATGGTCCTCGCCGCTTGAGCCACAAGCAGGTCGTGGCTCTGGCTGGCGACTTTCGCCAGAGGGCAATCGCGAGGTTCGATGACGAGCCTGGTCCCGCAACAATATGGGCGCGGTTGCTCGAACTGTCAGTGGGGTGGGATGAGGATGCCCGCCTACAGCAAGCAGCTCCCTTCGTCGAGGAGCATCTTGCCCGGCATGCCTTGAACGTCGATGAGGACACCAAGGCGGCACTCACCCGCGAGATGTTCAAGGTGGGGGTGGAGATCGCGGAGGTGCTGAAGGGTCGTGCGGAGGGTAACTATTCGCCCGACAACGGGGCAAACCGGTTTCCGGCGCTACAGCTTGATGCGCCCAAGGGTCAGGCCGCGGTCACGGTCGCTGAGCTGCTGGCAGGATGGGAGCTGGAAAGCCGGGCGGCTGGCGTCACGGACAAGACGGTCAGCGAGTACAAGTCGGTGCTCACGCGCTTCGTTGCTTTCATCGAGCATGATGACGCGACGCGCATCACTCCGCACGATGTGATCCGGTGGAAGGACAAGCGGCTTGCAGACGGTCGCTCCTCGAAGACGGTGAAGGATGTCGATCTTTCCGCCATGAAGTCGGTGTTCGGCTGGGGCGTTCGGAACCACAAGCTGCCGAGCAATCCGGCGCAAGGCGTGACGCTGAAGATTGGGAAGAAGGTTAATGAGCGAGGCAAGGGGTTCACCGACGACGAAGCCGAGGCGATCCTGAGGGCAGCTCTGGACCACCATGGGACTGCGCAAGAGCATTCAAAGATGGCTGCGGCGAAACGGTGGCTTCCTTGGCTTTGCGCCTACACCGGCGCCCGGATTGGCGAAGTTGCCCAACTGCGGCGCGAAGATGTGCGCCGCGAGTGTGATCACTTCGTTGCGAAGATCACACCGGAGGCTGGCCCCGTGAAGAACAAGGAAGCGCGTGAGGTCCCCCTGCATCCACATTTGATTGAGCTTGGCTTTATCGACTTCGTCACGTCATCGACCAAGGGGTACCTTTTCCTGACTCTCGCCAAGGACGACGAAGTACAAGGGAAGCTGCGGACGTTGAAGAACCGACTCGCTGAGTTTGGGCGGGCCATTGTCAGCGACAAGCGGGTCGCTCCAAATCACGGTTGGCGACATCGTTTCATTACGATGTGCCGGAAGTATCGGCTGGACCCCGAGAAGCGGCGGATGATTACAGGACATGCAGGGAAGGGCATCGACGAGCGGGTCTATGGTGATCCCGCAGGACTATACGCCGAGGTCTGCAAACTGCCGCGCTACCTTGTGGATGGCTGTGGGGCGCCCCTTATTTCGCAATGATGCGAAGCCATTGTCGGTAGTTCTCGCTGGCGTCATTCTCCTCGAAGAGGAGGCTCAACGCCTCCTTCCGCTTTGCAGTAGAAAGCTGTGCAAGGCGTTCGTGGAGCTTGGCGATGAGAAGGCGCCGTGTCTCCGGAGTTTCCTTCTCTCTGAACAGTTGAGAATAGGCAAATTTCAGCTTTCTCAATGACACAGACTTCCACGTCACCTCAACTGGCCGCTGACTCTGCGGTTTGGCTTCTTTAGGTTTCGTCCGAGTTCCTGTCCTCTTAGTCGTCTTGGCCTTAACCCGCGAGCGTCCCTTCTGTGCTTTGCGCCCCCTTTTAGTTTGCTTGGCAGTTACTGAAGAGACCGCCTTTCCTCGCGATGCCGGAGGCGGCAGCAATTTAAGAAGCTCTTTCCAATCGTCTGGCTTGAATTTGGCCGCGAGCTTGGCCAGCTCCCGCAATCGACGTGCTTGCTTCTGCCTCAAAGTCCCATCCTCATAAGAAACTCGTTGCCTACTCGTGCGAGCTCCGTCTTCTTTGTAGACCTTGCCTTATCCGTCATGAAGATCGGCTTTCCTAGGCGAGCGCCCGCAGGGTAAGACTCGGAATGGCTCAAAGAGTTCTCAAAGACGGGCCATTTGCATTCCGCCGCAGAGTCCTGAACAGCCTTAGTTGATTTCTCGTGTTCCAACTTATCCATCGTGTCATTGAGGATAATTCCGCCCAACGCGGGAACGCTCTCCACACCATTCACACTCCCAAACTCATTCATTGATTTGAGGAGCAGCGGAAGCCCGATGGTCGATAGAAATTCGGGTTTCACTGGGACAAACACGTAGTCAGCTGCATGATAAGCCGCTGTCGAAAGCACGGACTCCGTGGGAGCGCAATCAACGATAACAAGATCGTACTCAGAGCGCACCTGCTCCAAGTAGTTCTTGAGGATTACGGTTCGTTTGGACGCAGTCTCCGCCGTCCATGCCAGTTCGAGGCAGGAGGGCACAAGGTGTAGACAAGACCCGTCACGCCACTCTGCGACTTTCCAGATGGCTTTTTTCAGGTTCTCGGGCCGGCCATCTGCGGCTGTTGCGCGGAACAGGTTCTCGACGGTGGGCCGCTTCTCACGAAGAAGCTGTTCACAGCCCGCGCTTCCGAGAATGTACTGGCTGAGATTGAATTGCGGGTCGAGATCGACGAGTAGTACACGATAATCGCGCTCATACGCGGCATACCAGCCGAGGTTGGTCGCGAGCGTCGATTTACCGACGCCGCCCTTCATGTTCATGATCGCCGTGATCTTCGCGTGCCGCGTGGGAGCCTTCTTAGTTGAAGCGTTGCCTCGCGGCTTCTGGCTCTCAGCGAGTTCAATGTTCTCCCGCTTGGCCCATTTAACGATGTCCTCCCGCCTCCATACAGGGCCGCTTTTAAGCTCCGCCATAGGGGACGGAAAGCCGACCTTACGGGCTCGCCAGTTGCTGACAACCTGCTTGTTAATCCCGAAAAGTGCAGCGATCTCTGCGAGACCCACCACGTCCATAGCTAACCCCGTGAATAAAGTTCACACGAATCTATTCCGAGGCCGTTGTCATTTCAACCCGACCATCGTATACGGATTCCCAAACCGTGTACGATTCCGTCAGGAGGCCCCGAAATGCAAAAGGGGAGCCGAGAGGCCCCCCTTTCAGTCCTAGTCGATCCGGTGGGAACGGGACTTGCCACCGCGTAAGGCGACGACATACCCGCGACCAACCGTTTACGATTCGCACTCCTATAACGTCGTGGCTCGTAGGAATGTCAAGGACTGAGGCTCCGTCCCCATAGGAGGTGGTTAAGTGAAGAAACGTTTCTCGAACGTCATCTTCCGCCGTTACCGGCGCGATCCGCGTACCGGCGCCACGCTCGATGCCCATCAGTTTGGGTTGAAGGCGTGGCCCATTCACATCCGCGGCCGCTAGGGTCGCCGTAGACTAAATTCAAGCGGTACCAGAGGGGGCTTCGCGCCCCCTTTGTCGTAGACACGGCCACCGGCTTATCCGAAGAGGTCGCGCTGGGTCATCTCGTCTAATCGAATGACACCTAGCAACTGCCAGGTCTGTGGCCGCTTGGCTTGATTGCCCAGCGCAAAGGCCATCCCTTTGCTGGGATACTCTTCGTCGTAGACAGCTCGCATGCGCTCTAACGCGCCGGTCTCACCGTACTGCGCTTGCCAGCGCCAGAACATCGCATGCGTCTCCCAGTCCCCGTTCTGGTAGTCGTGGCGACCGTCGTCGTCCTCGAACTGAAACCTGAAGTCGAAGGGAGAGGGCTCCAGTTCCGCCAGCTCTTTGTCGAAGATGGATGTCTGTTGAGCGGCGGCTTTGTACGCCTCCCTCTCCTCGGCGAGATGGGCCGCCGACTTGCGTTTCGCGACGAACTTCGTGTTTCGAGGTCGAATGAGGGTGAGCGACTTTCCGAGGGCCATAGCCTCTTTGGCTGAGCCGGTGATGAGTGGTGCGAGAAGCCGCGTCCGCTCGTCCTGCGGCAATTGCCCGTCGATAGTGATGCTGTCTTCGTAAACGTGACAGCTCTCGCCTCGCTTGTCCCGTGTTGGGGGTCGATAGGAGAACTTGACCCAATTCCAGCGAGAGAAGCTGTTGTCGCCGCGAAGATGCCGAAAGCGCACAGGGAAGAGCCGCTTCCAAGTACCGTCAGCGGTCACGCCAGCGCAGCAGACAGTCTCCCCGTAGGTTCTACTGGGTTGCGGCAGCGCCTTGACCAGCACGACTGCGCGGGAGCTTTGCGGCGTTACGGACATAGCGGTCAGGCTCATCACCAAAGAGGTGGAACATAGTGACCTGAGTCGGTATTGCCGTTGCAACTAGCAACCGATGGCATTCACTGGGATCGCGCTCGAAGCACATCAAGCAGGTAGTCTGCTCAGCCACCAGCTTGGCCAGCTCGTGCAGGCTTTGTTGCGGTGCGCTTTGGGCGAGGTGCTTACCATAGATTTTCCGGAACTGATCGAAGTGGCCCGCCCTTGCGGCATCTCGGCCCGGTTTCGGATCACCCAGCGCTGCGAGGTGAACGTACCGAATGCTCTCCTGCTCGATGCGATCGCGGAGCTTGTTCTTTGAGAAGCCCTTCTTCCGCGAGATCGGCACGGCGCGAACATCGGCCAAGAGCTGTATTTTGACGCTCTTCAGCGCGGCCACGAAGCGGTCAATGTCGGTGCCTTCGTAGCCGATGGTGTACAGCGTTGTCATCCAAATCACCTCTGTCGCGGCGCTCATCTTGGTTTAGCAGAAGTAAACGCCCCATTACGCTGGTTAGGGAGCGGATGCAAAAACACTGATACTGCCGGGAAGATGGACTTAGAGTTGGCCGCCTACGCAGCCCAACTCCTCAGCGCCGCTTCGGCTCCTGCCGGGTCATCCTTGATGCGATAAATCGTCTGTCGGCTCAGTCCTGTCGCTGCGGCGATCTGCCCGACGGCCGCCGATTGCTCTAGCATGTTGCGGACCACTTCGAGTTGATCCTCGTCGAAGGTCGGCTTCCGCCCCCGATACTTCATCGCGCCTGCCATTGCCTTGGCGAAGGCGATACCGCTCCGTTGGGCTTCCTTGATAGCTTCAGCGTTAGCCTGCGCAGTGGCCGCCATGAAGGCGATGAGCGCGTCCCTTAGGGGTCATTGAAGGCGGGCAAACACTCGCTCCGATTTGCTCGCGTGCGAGAGGCGTTCCTCCTCCTGTACGGCAACCTATTTTGTTGCCATTCTGCTGACCAAGAGAGCGCCGTTGGGTTCCCTCCGCAGAGGCCGCTAGTCCCCCTAGCAGGTTAGTAGATCGTGCTCAGGTGATTCTCTAATTGTATCCTCAGCCCTAGTGGGGGGCCATGGGCGCGTGTGTGACGGCTCCGTCCTCGGGTGTATCCTGAGAAACAAGGGCGCCCACTGAGCGGATTGACTTGAACACAGGACTGGTACACAACGCAGCTTCGACGGTTGGAAAACGTCAACGATTTGAATGCCTATCGCATGGAAACGCCCAGTCCTTTCCTGGGCACCACTCAATTTCCGGCCGGTGCTTGGCCCGCCAAAATCCCGGCCCGCTCGCGCCCGATGTGATTGAGCGATAGGCTTGCCGGCATCGATTCGACCGAGGTCCTACGCCATGACCATCCGTTTGCACCGCGGCGATCTGCCGGACGCGGATCTGAAGCGCTACACCAGGTCCGCAGCCATCGACACCGAGACCATGGGTCTCAATCCGCATCGCGACCGGCTGTGCGTGGTGCAGATGTCGAGCGGTGACGGCAGCGCCGACGTGATCCAGATCGCGCGCGGGCAGACCGATGCCCCGAACCTCAGGAAACTCCTGGCCGATCCGAATGTCGTGAAGATTTTCCACTTCGCGCGCTTCGACCTTGCGGCGCTCTACAACGCCTTTGGCGTGATGCCGGAGCCTGTCTATTGCACCAAGATCGCCTCGCGGCTGACGCGGACGTACACCGATCGCCACGGCCTCAAGGACCTCGTGCGCGAAGTTCTCAATATTGATCTGTCCAAGCAACAGCAGTCGAGCGACTGGGGCGCGCAGACGCTCAGCGATGCGCAACTGACATACGCGGCCTCGGACGTGCTGCATCTGCATGGGCTGCGCGAGCGGCTCGATGCCATGCTGGCACGAGAAAATCGGACCGAGCTCGCGCAGGCCTGTTTCAGGTTCCTGCCGGCGCGGGCGAAACTCGATCTCTCGGGGTGGGAGAACGAGGACATTTTCGCGCACTCCTGATATCGCACGGCGACGCGGTGACCGGATACAGCGGCTTCGCGGGCCAAAATGCCGCTGTTAACGATTCCGCCCCGTTTCGGTCACACTCCTCGTCCTCGTAGATAGGCAGGTGCGGCGGCTGTCTTCACGGGGATTTCAGCAATCCCGTTCAGGATCGGCAGCGATTTCAGATCACAACGCTCGCGGGTCATGGCTCGCGGCCGCAGAGTGGCTGCGGAGCCTTGTGGTTCGGGGTAGAGTGGCTAGTGTCCCGAATCCGGAGTTCGCCTCCTTATGCAGCGGTTTCCTAGCGAGCCTCGGATTCGAAAGGCCACCGGCAAAATTACGATTCTCGTGTGGCCTCAGGTTCAGGCGTTCGCTGGAAGAACTCGCAGGGACAATGAAGCGAACTTCTGAACCGCCACACGAGATCAGGCGCCTGGAGCAGCGGTGTATTCGGTTCAGAACCCCACTTATCAATCCGGCCTGGAGGCGCGCTTTGCAAAAGCGGCGCGGCATAGCCGGCTGGTCCGAATGCTGCGGATCGCCGTGCCCGCGGTGGTGGGTCTGGCCATGGCCGGCCTTATCGGAATCTCGGTTTTCAATCCGTTCCGGACCCTCGCCGGCGTGCCGGTGGATATGGACAACCTCGTCGTCTCCGGCACCAAGATCACGATGGAGTCGCCGCATCTTTCAGGTTTCACGCCCGACAAGCGGCCCTACGAACTTTGGGCCAAGACAGCCGTGCAGGACGTGACGACGCCCGACAAGGTCGATCTGAACACGTTGCGCGCGAAGGTGCGGATGGAGGATCAGTCGACGATCATGCTCGATGCCCGCACCGGCGTGTTCGACAACAAAACGCAAATTCTCGATCTGCGGAAAGATATCTTCATGCAAACGTCGACGGGGTACGAGGCGCGCCTGACCCATGCGCTCGTGGACATGGCGCGGGGCACCGTGACATCGGATCAGCCCGTCGACGTCAAGCTGCTGGATGGGACGTTGACGGCGGACAGGATGAAGGTCACCGAGAAAGGCGATGTCCTGCGGTTCGAGGATAACGTCGTGATGCATCTGAATCCGAGCAATCCCACGCCCGCAGCCGAGTCCGGCGTCCCCGCGCAGGCGGACGCGGTGAGTGAAACTGCAGATGAGCCGCCGCCACCGGACGTCGAACATAAAAACACCGAACATAAAAACACCCGATCATCGCGCAAGCGCTCGCATACGAAGTGAACATGACTCGTTTTTCGAATCCATTCTCGATCGCTCGCATCGCTGCGCTCGCATGTGCGTGTCTCGCCGTCGCGACGATGTCTCTCAGGGATGCGGCTGCACAGTCCACGGTGCGCGGCGTCCCGAATGCGATGCAGGGCTTCTCGCAGAACCGCGATCAGCCGATCCGGATCGAGGCGGCTGCGCTGGAAGTGCGTGACAAGCAAAAGGAAGCGACGTTTTCGGGCAACGTCAAGGTGGTGCAGGGCGACACCACCATGACCTCGAAGGTCCTGATTGTTTACTATGACAGCAATAACGGCGCGTCGTCGGGGGCCGCGAAAGAGAAGTCCAAATCCACGCCTGCGCAGAAAGCCGCGATGACATCGGCGACGCCGGGGCCGAATGGCAGTTCCTCGATCAAGCGGCTCGAGGCCAAGGGCAACGTCGTCGTGACCCAAAAGGATCAGGTGGTGACCGGAGAAACCGCCGTGTTCGATACCAGGACCAATCTCGTCACCATGTCCGGCAATGTCGTGCTGACTCAGGGCAAGAACGTGCTGCGCGGCGACAAGTTGCTGGTGGACATGACCACCGGGGTTTCCCGTGTCGAATCCAAAAGCGGCCGGGTTCAAGGTCTGTTTCAATCGTCAGGTCAAGGCGGCCCGCTTGCCATTCCGGGAACGGGCCCCGCCGGAAAGAAATAGATAGTAGCGGAATTTCAATAATTTAGGCGAAATCTCCGGTTGACGATGTTGAACCTGTCGGCGCTCGTCTGTATCTACGCCACGGTTTGAGGGAGCCTCGTCACGGACGCCTTGGCCAGAATGGGGTTCGCAATGCTGGGCAAGGCTGGTTCGCTCCGTCATGGTGATGATGCGAATCAGGCGCGCTTCGGCGCGTGACCGGATGGCCGCGAGAGACTGAGCGAAGCGCATAATGGTGGATATCTTCAGCGTCTTCCGGAAGCGGCCGCTCAAGCGCGGACCGCAGCGCTTCGCCCGCTCGCACGACGACATCACGGCGCTGGGCGACAATTTCGGCGACATGCTGACGAATCCGGTGCGCGATGCACCGCCGATCGCGCGCGGCGCGCCGCGTGACGCTGCGTCGCGGCGGGTGCCGGCGTCTGCGCCACCGCCGGAGCGGCCGCGGCAGCGCGCGGCGACGAACGGTGCGGCCACGCCGCGAATGGCGACGCGTCCAGGCTATCTCGCCGTGCACAGCATCGAGAAGAGCTTCGGTTCGCGGCAAGTGGTCCGTGGCGTCAGCATCTATGTCCGGCGCGGCGAAGCCGTCGGTCTGCTCGGCCCGAACGGCGCCGGCAAGACCACGGTGTTCTATATGATCACCGGCCTCATTCCGGCGGATCGCGGTGCCATCGAACTCGATGGTCACGACGTGACCAAGCTGCCGATGTACCAGCGGGCGCGGCTCGGCATCGGCTATTTGCCGCAGGAAGCCTCGATCTTCCGTGGTCTCACCGTAGAGCAGAATATCCGCGCCGTGCTCGAGGTGGTCGAACCCGACAAGAAGAAGCGAGAGGCCGAACTCGACGCGCTGCTGGACGAATTCAACATCACCCGCTTGCGCAAGTCGCCGTCAATCGCGCTCTCCGGCGGCGAGCGGCGGCGCGTGGAGATCGCGCGCGCGCTGGCGACGCGACCGAACTACATGCTGCTCGACGAGCCGTTCGCCGGCATCGATCCGATCGCGGTCGGCGACATTCAGGATCTCGTGCGCCATCTCACCAATCGCGGTATCGGGGTTCTGATTACCGATCATAACGTGCGCGAAACGCTCGGCCTGACGGACCGCGCCTACATCGTCTATGCCGGCGAAATTCTCACCGAAGGCAGCCCGGACGACATCGTCAACGACCCCGACGTCCGCCGGCTGTATCTCGGTGAAGAATTCCGCCTGTAGCGGTTGCCCGTAAATTAGGCGTGACCAGGCCGGATTCTCGGCGCGTCAAGCCATATACATCGTTCGCCGAAAGAGATAAGCAAGAATCGGACCACTTCCTGACCGATGCTTGCTCTTCATGGCGCTGACACAGAGACTCGAATTTCGGCAATCCCAGTCGCTGGTGATGACGCCGCAGTTGATGCAGGCGATCAAGCTGCTGCAACTGTCGAATCTCGACCTCGCGGCCTTCGTCGAAGAAGAACTGGAGCGCAATCCCCTGCTCGAGCGGGCCGGGGAGGCCGCCGAGCCGACCGTTCCCGGCGAATCGGACGCCGGACCGGCGACGGAGATGTCCGATCGCTTTGAGGCCATGCCCGGCGGGGACGGCGCGGCGGATCTGGCCTCCAGCGATGGATTCGAGCCGGGCGCCGAGGAATGGATGAGCCGGGATCTCGGCAGCCGGACCGAGATCGAGCAGACGTTCGATGCCGGCCTCGAGAATGTTTTTCCGGAGGAGCCCGCCGAGACTGCTGCGCGAGCCGCACAGGACGCCGCGCCCACCGCCTTCACCGAATGGGGCGGCGGCGCCTCCAATGACGATGACTACAATCTCGAGGCCTTCGTCGCGGCCGAAACCACGCTCGGCGACCATCTCGCCGGGCAGCTCGCGATCGCATTCGCCGCGCCGGCCCAGCGGATGATCGGTCAGTATCTGATCGATCTGGTCGACGAAGCCGGCTACCTGCCGGCCGACCTCGGAGGCGTCGGCGAAAAACTCGGTGCATCCGAGACCGACGTGGCCGCGGTTCTTGCCGTGTTGCAGACTTTTGATCCCCCTGGCATCTGTGCCCGCACCTTGAGCGAATGCCTTGCCATCCAGTTGCGCGAAAAGGATCGCTACGATCCGGCGATGCAGGCGCTGGTCGCGCATCTCGATCTGCTGGCGAAGCGTGACGCCGCGGGCCTGCGCAAGATCTGCGGCGTCGATGATGAGGATCTCGCGGACATGATCGGTGAAATCCGCCAGCTCGATCCGAAGCCCGGATTGAAGTTCGGCGCGACGCGGGTGCAGGCTGTGGTTCCTGACGTCTACGTGCGGCCTGGACCTGACGGCGGCTGGCTGGTCGAACTGAACAGCGACACGTTGCCGCGCGTGCTCGTCAACCAGACCTATTACGCGGAGCTGTCGAAGACGATTCGCAAGGACGGCGACAAATCCTACTTCACCGACTGTCTGCAGAATGCGACCTGGCTGGTGCGCGCGCTCGATCAGCGCGCGCGAACCATCCTCAAGGTTTCGACCGAGATCGTGCGCCAGCAGGACGGCTTCTTCACGCATGGCGTCGCGCATCTGCGCCCGCTCAATCTCAAGGCCGTGGCTGACGCCATCCAGATGCACGAATCGACGGTGTCGCGCGTCACGGCCAACAAGTACATGGCGACCAATCGCGGCGTCTTCGAGTTGAAATATTTCTTCACCGCGTCGATCGCCGCGGCCGACGGCGGCGAAGCCCATTCGGCGGAAGCCGTCCGCCACCACATCAAGCAGTTGATCGATGCCGAGAGCCCGTCGGCCATTCTGTCGGACGATACCATCGTGGAACGACTGCGCGCGTCCGGAATTGACATTGCCCGTCGCACCGTGGCGAAATACCGGGAGGCCCTGCGCATACCTTCCTCGGTGCAACGCCGCCGCGACAAGCAGGGCATGCTTGGCAATGCGAAGACGTCCGCTGCATCCCCCACCGACCGCTCCCGCGACACAGCATCCGCTTGATTGCTTTCTCCGGACGCTGGATACTCTTCCTCCATTCAAGATCGACGAGGCATGGCATGACGCTTCGAATCTCCGGCAAAAGCATCAGTGTCGGCGACGCGCTTCGCGGACGCGTCAGTGATCGCACCGACGAGGTGCTGCGAAAATATTTCGATGGCAACTATTCCGGGCACATCACGCTGAGCAAGGATGGCTTCGGTTTTCGCACCGACTGTCTGCTCCATCTCGATTCCGGCGTGACGCTCGAAGCGGAATCGAATGCGGCCGATGCCTACGCCAGCGCCGATCAGGCGCTGTTGCAGATCGAGAAGAGATTACGTCGTTACAAGAGCCGGTTGAAGGATCGCTCGGCGCGCAAGGCCCACGCGGCGGCGGAAGCCATCGCAGAACTCGATGCGCCGAGCTACATCATCGAGGCGCCTGCCGCGGAAGGCGACGACGAGGTCACCGCATTCAATCCGGTGATCATCGCGGAAGCGACGACATCGCTGAAGCGGCTCTCGGTCAGCGAAGCGGTGATGGAACTCGATCTCACGGGCGCTGCCGTGATTGTTTTCCAGCATGGCAGCAGCGGGCGGGTCAACATCATTTATCGGCGTTCGGACGGCAATATCGGCTGGGTCGATCCGCCTGCCGTGAATGGCGGTGAATAGTCGCCGCTGCCATTGACGCGTCGCGGGGCGGTCCCTATGGTCCGCCGCCTTTCAAGGCTGTTTTAGGCTTTGTCCAGTGCAAAAGTTCAGGGAATTGGCAGCGGTTTTGCGCTAGAATATAAGCCCCGGCTACGGTCGGGCAGCTCGAACCGATAAGCTTGGGCCCTGACGTGATTTTCGCCGTCGCTGCTTGTCCGATACTTTCGCAACCTGACGACAGACCTGCACCTCGGAATGCCACATGATGATTACTGATCTGGTCGCACCCGAGGCGATCGTCCCTGCCTTGAAGGTCAACAGCAAGAAGCAGGCGCTGCAGGAACTTGCTGCGCGCGCCGCTGAACTGACCGGACAGAACGAGCGGGCCGTGTTCGAGGTTCTGCTGCAGCGGGAGAAGCTCGGGACCACCGCGGTCGGCTATGGCGTTGCGATTCCCCACGGTAAGCTGCCGAAGCTTGACAGGATTTTCGGCCTGTTTGCGCGACTCGAACGTCCGATCGATTTCGAGGCGATGGATGGGCAGCCGGTCGATCTGATGTTTCTGCTGTTGGCGCCCGAGGGTGCAGGTGCGGACCATCTCAAGGCGCTGGCGCGGATCGCGCGGCTGTTGCGCGATCAGGAGATCGCCAAGAAACTGCGCGCGTCCACGGACGCGCAAGCGATCTATTCGGTCCTGGCGCTTCCACCCGCCACGGCGGCCTGACACACATCGCCGGCGGATTGTGCTTCGCGGTTGATGCCGCGTCGCGGCCTCGTTGCGCGTTGCGAAATGTGCGGGCGCTCTCGCTTGCGGAAACGCCGGCACACCGCCGACGATCAATTCCCTCACGCGGCTGTAACTGGCCCGAATCGTCGCTGGCTGCTAGGGATGCGATTCTCACATCTGCACCTGCCTCAGCGGGCGGTCTTGTGCGGGACGTTGAAAGACCACCGCAATCCTGATGGCGCGTGGGCTTTCGGTTTTGACAGGTGCGTGCGCTGTTCGTGGCCGGCGGGCCTGAACGTTAGATCCACTTCACGAGATTGCCGCGTCGCGCAATCAACTTAGGACGATGATGAACTCAGCAAAAATCGTCATATCGGCATCAATCCTCGTCTGTCTCGCTGCGAGCACCGCCGTTGCGGCAGACGCGCGGTTCATCAAAAGCCTGAGCAGACTCGACCCTCAAACCCGGCTCGAGCAGGTCTGCGATCTCGCCGCGGTGAATCAGATCGGGCGAAATGACCGTTCGATGCGCCCGGACCGGGCCAAATCCGATGTGATTTCCTCGCCGCGCATGAGAGGCAATACGTTGGAGGGAAAGGGCGGCGCGTTCCGCAGCAAGGGCGTCTGGTACGCGTTTTCATTCAAGTGCACCACGTCGGCGGATCACCTTCAGGTTCTGTCCTTCACCTACAAGGTCGGCGCACCGATTCCGAAGACGAAGTGGGCATCCTATGGATTGTGGGATTGACTGGAACCCTTCCGCTTCGGATGGAAGCGGAAGCGGGCTTCTAAAGCGGGATGGGGTTAGGTTGAACCAACCCGCGCTGTCATTGCGAGCGAAGCGAAGCAATCCAGCAGAGCCCCAGGAAAGAACTGGATTGCTTCGTCGCTCCGGGACAACGCTGCGCGTTGCCCTTGGGCGCCCTCGCAATGACGGTGATTCAACCGCATGTCATCCTGCTTTAGGACTTGGCGTGGTGTCTTCACGCGAACCGGCACCCGCTTCGCTTGAAAACGCCACGTGATCGGCGACACTTTCGGCCGATCACGTCCAAAATGGCGGCTGAGATGCTTCATATAAAAACGGCAACGCTCGACGCGCCGCCGTTTTTACTAACTCGCAAGATGCGATGTCAGCGGATCAGTGCACGCTGACGGTCTGGAGTTCGTTGCTCCAGGCGTTCGCAATCGCCGCCTCGCGGCTGTCGGTCAGCATGATGGGCCGTCCGCTCGCGGTGTGAAGCGCGAACAGCTTCAGGCCCGGCGCGATCTCTGGCGCCTGCGGAAACAGGCCCGGCACGTCTTCAGAGCGGATCTCCTTCACGTAGGCGATATGGCCTTCGCCCAGGTGTGCCAGTGCTTCCGGAGAAACGGTTTCAGGTTCGTAGGTCACGTTCAGTTCACTCATGGTCTCGACTCCTTCTGTAGACCAAGCGGTCGAGTCCGCTACTCATTGCATTCAGATGCATCGCCTTAACCGGAAAACCGGTATCCACTTTTCCGGGCCATGCATTATTCGTGTTCATTGATAGCGATTGTCTTAACGACCCGTTCAGGTTCCGGCCTGGCAAGGTCGATGGACAACAGCCCGTTCTTCAGATCCGCGCCCAGCACGTGCATCCCGTCTGCCAGCACGAATGTGCGCTGGAAATGACGCGCGGCGATGCCGCGATGGATGTATTGCCGGGCCTTGTCGTCCTGCTGCCGGCCCCGGATCACGAGCTGATTTTCCTCAATGGTCACATCGAGTTGGTCGCGGGTGAACCCCGCCACGGCCAGCGTGATCCGCAGGCGTTCGGGGTGGCCGTTGTTTCGGTCGCACCGCTCGATGTTGTAGGGAGGATAGCCGTCGGCGCCTTTGACGACTCGATCGAGCGCACGCTCGATCTCGTCAAACCCAAGCAGGAACGGACTGGACAACGAAGGAACACGAGACATTCACAAAGTCCTCTCGAAGCGACTTTGACGCGCGCGACCAGCAAAAATGGAATCCGGTTCTGCATCCGGCCGCGCGCCCGCTTTCATGGCGCATGATCCGGTCGCCGAACCGCCTACACTCCGGCGGATCATGCGCTGGGCCCTTGCGGCACCCCTGACCGTCCGGCGGATTGCCGACCGGTCACGACGGAATATGGCGATGATTTGCATGCCATTCAAGATGGCGCGGAACCCGGGCCAAACGCTTGAAAGACTTACAAATCGACCCGCTTGCGACCGTCGGCGGTGAACAGGTGGAGCTTGGTCCGGGGCGCCGCCACCCGGATCGCCTCTCCGATCGCGGGTCCCACCTGGCCGGGAACGCGGACCAGGATTTCCCCCGGCGGCAGTTCCCCGGGCTTGGTGCTGACGGTCGGTGTGCCACCCTGCCGGGTGCGGACGCCGTAGACGTAGGTTTCCGCACCGACCCGCTCGATCGCCTCGACGGTGAGATCGAGCGTCACGCCGCCCGCAGGGCCCGCTCCGTCGGCCAGCATCAAATCCTCCGGCCGCAGTCCCAGAATGCCAGCGTCGCCGCGCGCGCCATCGAGCTGGATGCCCGATCCCTGCAGCGCAATCAGGTTCATCGGCGGTGCGCCGATGAAGGAGGCGACAAAGGTGGTGGCGGGCCGCTGATAGATGTCCAGCGGGTTGCCGATCTGCTCGACCAGCCCACCGTTCATCACCACCAGGATATCGGCGAGCGTCATGGCCTCGAGCTGGTCGTGGGTGACGTAGATCGACGTGGTGCTGAGCCGGCGCTGCAGCTTGCGGATTTCGACCCGCATCGCGATCCGCAGCTTGGCGTCGAGGTTCGACAACGGCTCGTCGAACAGGAACACTTTTGGCTGCCGCACGATGGCGCGGCCCATCGCGACGCGCTGGCGCTGGCCGCCGGACAGTTGCCGCGGCTTGCGGTCGAGCATCGGCATGATTTCGAGGATTTGCGCCGCTTCGCGCACGCGGGCGTCGATTTCCGCCTTCGCCATGCCGCGATTCCGCAAGCCGTAGGCCATGTTGTTATAGACGCTCATGTGCGGATAGAGCGCGTAGTTCTGGAATACCATGGCGATGTCGCGCTCGGCGGGCTCCACCTCGTTGACGACGCGGCCGCCGATGTCGATCTCTCCGGAGGTGATGGTCTCAAGACCGGCCACCATGCGCAGCAAAGTGGATTTGCCGCAGCCGCTCGGACCGACCAGCACGCAGAACTGGCCGTCGCCGACTTCGAAATCGACGCCCTTGATGGCGTCGACATGGCCCGCATAGGTTTTCCGGACGTTGCGCAGAACGACGTTAGACATCTCAAATCCTATTTCTCGGTCTCGACAAGTCCGCGCACGAATAGTCTCTGCATCACGACGACGATGAACACCGGCGGCAGCATCGCCAGGATCGCGGTCGCCATCACCACCGGCCATTCGGTCAGCGCGTCCGATGTGACGATCATCTTGCGGATACCGGTCTGGATCGTCTGCATGTCGTCGCGGGTCGTAATCAGCAGCGGCCACAGATACTGGTTCCAGCCGAGGATGAACAGGATCACGAACAGCGCCGCCATGTTGGTGCGTGACAGCGGCAACAGCGTATCCTTGAAGAAGCGGAATGGTCCGGCGCCGTCAATCCGGGATGCCTCGAGCAATTCGTCCGGCACGGTCATGAAGAACTGGCGGAACAACAGCGTTGCCGTAGCCGACGCGATCAGCGGCAGCGACAAGCCGGCGTAAGTGTCGAGCATGTGCAGGTCGGCGACGATCTTGTAGGTCGGATAGATTCTGACCTCGACCGGCAGCATCAGCGTGATGAAGATCAGCCAGAAAATCGTCATCCGGAACGGAAAGCGGAAATACACCACGGCATAAGCCGAAATGATCGAGATCGCGATCTTGCCCACCGCGATCATCATCGCCATCACGAACGAATTGAACAGCATCATGAAGACGGGTTCGCGCGTCGTGCCCGACGAGCCGACGACCAGGGTCTTGTAGAAGGTTTCGACGAAATGGCTGCCGGGCCACAGCGACATCTGGCCGTTGGCGATCGTCGCGGTGTCCTGTGTCGTCGCGACGAAAGCGAGATAGATCGGAAACGCGACGATGATCACGCCGAGCCAGAGCACGATGTGCGGGATCAGATTCCCGAATCTCTGACGCTCGACCATTTAACGACGCGCTCCATTGAATCCCTCCCCCCGCGCAGCGGTGGGGAGGGTGGTCCGAGCGAAGCGGAGGACCGGGTGGGGGGCTATATCAAGGCGAGGACAAAACCTCCCCCCTCCCCACCGCAAATGCGGGGGAAGGGGAGCGGAGTGCATTATGCCCAAGATATGCGAACTCGGCTTCATCAGTAATTCACCTTGCGTTCGACGAAGCGGAACTGGATCGCGGTGAGCGCAATCACGATTCCCATCAGAATGACGGACTGAGCTGCCGAGCCGCCGAGATTGCCGCCGAGCAGGCCGTCTTCATAGACCTTGTAAACCAGCGTCTGCGTCGCGTTGGCGGGGCCGCCGCGAGTCATGGTGTCGATGATGCCGAAGGTCTCGAAAAACGCATAAACGATGTTGACGACGATCAGGAAGAAGATCGTCGGCGACAGCAGCGGGAAGATGATGGTCCAGAAGCGCCGCGCCGGGCGGGCACCGTCGATCGCCGCCGCCTCGATCACGCTCGACGGAATGGCCTGCAGGCCGGCCAGGAAGAACAGGAAGTTGTAGGACACCTGCTTCCACGCCGCCGCAAGGATGATCAGCGCCGCGGCCTGGTTGCCGTCGAGCAGCGGATTCCAGTCGAAGCCAAGCGCGCGCAGGCCATGGGCGATCATTCCGAGCGAGGGATTGAGCATGAACACCCAGAGCACGCCGACGACGGGCGGCGAGATCGCATAGGGCCAGATCAACATGGTGCGGTAGAAGGCGCTGCCGCGCAGCGGCTTGTCGGCCATCACGGCGAGCAATAGCGCCAGCGACAGCGACGACAGGGCGATCAGGAACGAAAACACGAAGGTGCGGACGATCGCGCCGAAATAATCCGGCTGGCTGAAAACGTCCTTGTAGTTGTCGAACCAGACGAACGTGGTGGACAGCCCGAAAGCGTCCTGCACCAGGAACGACTGGATCACGGCCTGCACGGCAGGCCAGTAGAAAAAGATCAGCACCACAGCGAGCTGCGGCGCGACCAGCAGATAAGGCAGCAGACGGGACTGGAAGACGGTTTGTTTCTGCATGACCCCCCGGCCGGGCACGGGACCAGTCCCGTGCATTCGTCTCTACAGCAAGAATGTCTATGGCAAGAATGGATTGCCGGAGCGGTTCCGGCAATCCATCCCGTGTCGCGACCGTCCTAGTGGACGTTGGTCTTCTCGAACTGACGCAACATGACGTTGCCGCGTTCCACGGCCGCATCGAGGGCCTGCTGAGCGGTCTTCTTGCCGGCCAGAGCCTGTTCGATTTCCTCGGCCCAGACGTCGCGGAGCTGGACCATGTTGCCGAGCCGCAGACCGCGGGAGTTCTCGGTCGGAGGCTTGTTGGTGAGTTCGAGCAGCGGCGTCTCGAGATAGGGATGATCCTTGTAGTAGCCATCCGCCTTGGCCTTCGCGTACGCCGCCTTTGTGATCGGCAGGTAGCCCGACGCCTCGTGAATATAGACCTGGCGATCGGTGTCGGAGAGGAAGGCGAGGAACTTGGCGACTCCCTTGTAGACTTCGGGCGTCTGGCCGCCCATCACCCACAGCGAGGCACCACCGATGATCGAGTTCTGCGGCGCGCCCTTGACGTCCGGGTAATAGGGCATCGGCGCGTTGGTCCAGTGGAATTTGGCCTGCCTCTGGACATTGCCGAAGAATCCCGACGAGGTCAGGAAGATCGGACATTCGCCCGACGTGAAACGGCCTTCGCCGGTATTGGTGCGGCCGGAATAGTCGTAGGTCTTGTCCTTCTGCAGATCGATCAGGTTCTGCAGGTGCCGGACCTGGAGCGGTCCGTTGAACACCAGCTTGGTGTCGAAGCCGTCGAGACCGTTGGCCTTGGTCGCCAGCGGCACGTTGTGCCACGCCGAGAGCTGTTCGAGGTTGACCCAGGTCACCCACGCGTTGGAGAAGCCGCAGGTGGTGTAGCCCGCCGCCTTCAGTTTCTTGGCGTCCTCGAACACCTGGGGCCAGGTCTTCGGAATTTCCGAGATGTTGGCCTTCTTCAGCGCGTCGAGATTGATCCACATCACCGTCGACGACGAATTGAAGGGGAATGACAGCATTTCGCCCTTCGACGTCGAGTAGTAGCCGGTGATGGTCGGCAGATAGGCTTTGGGATCGAATTTCTCGCCGGTCTCCTGCATCAGCTTATAAACGGGCTTCACCGCGCCGGTCGCCGCCATCATGGTGGCCGTGCCGACCTCGAACACCTGCATGATCGCAGGGGCATGGCCGGCCCGGAATGCGGCGATGCCGGCATTCATGGTGTCGGCATAACCGCCCTTGTAGGTCGGAACGACCTTGTAGTCCTTTTGCGACGCGTTGAAATCGTTGGCGAGCTTGACGATGACGTCATTGTTGCCGCCGGTCATCGCGTGCCACCACTGGATCTCGGTGACCGCGTGGGCGGGGGCTGTGAGCGCAAGGGCTGCCGTAATTGCTGCCGCTGCTCCGAATGTTCGAAATGACATTAAATTCCTCCGGGTTGGGTCGTCATCTTCGTTTCGCGCGATAACAGCGCTGGATGACGTAGAAATGACCGTGCAAGCGAAACTAATCGTACCGGGAAATCGCGGCGCAAGGAAAGAGCAAAAATGCCTGGCTTCGCCGAATGGATAATTCGCCTCAGGCCGGCGGGTCCGACGCGGGCTTCCAGAGCAAAGCGGTTGGGCGTAGACAAACAGCCAGCCAATATTGATTCCAGCCCCGTGCAGCCAAATGCCGAGCGGGGACGGCATCAAGTATGGCAGTGCAATGCCGACCGCCATCGCCGCTACCGGATTCAAGAAAGCGGCGGCCCCGCGCGGGTAGCCGGTCTTGCCCCGCAGGATGGCGAGGCCAACGCACAGGAGGCCCAGCGTCAGCGCCGTAATCGGCAACAGCCACGCAATCATCAGCACCCGATGGAACTGATCGCCGAGGCCGAGCAGCGTGTCGTGCGCGTTCACGGGAACCAAGGGGATGGTCTTGTAAACCAAAGCGATGAAATAGAACGCGGCATGACCCAGCGGCGACCAGGCATTGCCGCAGATCAACAGGCCGAATGCAATCGCAGCCAAGGCCCGTCCGCCGGGCAGGACGCCACGATAGAAGTGCCAGCTTCCGAGGAGATACAGCGGAACAGCCAGATTCGCGATCAAAGCGCCGGCCGCCAATCTCGTTTCGGACGAGGGCAACGTTTCTGCGAGCGCGCCGAAGGCGATCCGACTCGCGTAATCCCGCATCAGCAAGGGATAGTCGGCTGGCGTCGCATTGCCGCCCACGATCAGGGCGTCGCCGAGGATCCAGAACAAGGCGCCTAGGATTCCGGCAATTCCGGCCAGGCGGATACGATTGCGGTCCGTTGGATCCATGGTTGCTCCGGCGAAGCTGCAAATCGCAGCTACGCCGGCGCATCTGCCTCAGGCCGGGTATGGGCTTGAGGCGCAGCACGCGCTAGCGCCGCCGCTCCCTGCCGCATACCACGCCCTTCGCTTCGAGGTCCGCGATCTGGTCTTTAGAATAGCCGTATTCTGTCAGCACCTCGCCGGTGTGTTCGCTGAACTTGGGCGGCAGCCGGCGCAGCGATGCCTTGGTGCGGTCGAAGCGGATTGGCGAGGCGACGCCCCGATACCAGTCCTTCTCGATTACATCGCCACGATGTTTGACATGCTCGCTGGTGAGCGCCTTGTCGATCGATTGCACCGGGCCCGCCGGCAGTCCCGCTGCCAGCAGGCGGCGGCACAACGGCTCGACGTCATGCTCCCTGAGGATGGCGACCAGTTCCGCTCGCAGCGCCTCGCGATTGGCGACGCGATCACGGTTGCGCGCGAAGCGGGAATCGGTGCCAAGCTCCGGCCGTCCGAGTTCGCGGCACAGCTTGCGGAACGTACCGTCGTTACCGACGCCCATGAAGAGATTGCCGTCGCGCGCCGGAAACACCGAATAGGGCACGAGGTTCGGATGCTCGTTTCCGGTGAGCGCCGGAGGCTTGCCGGTGAAGAAGAAGTTGGCGGTGTGCGGGTGCATAATGGCGAGGCCGGTCTCGAACAAGGTCGTCTCGAGGAACTGTCCCTTGCCCGATCGCGCGCGTTCTGCGAGCGCCATCAGGATGCCGATCGTGGCATAGAGGCCGGTGGTGATGTCCACGAGCGCGACGCCGATGCGGGTCGGGCCGCTTTGCGGCGATCCCGTCGCCGCCATCATGCCGGTCATGGCCTGAATGATGGCATCGTAGCCGGGGTGGCCGCCGTGCGGACCATCCGCGCCGAAGCCGGAAATCCGGCAATGGATGAGCGATGGGAATTTTTCGCGCAGATAGTCGTTGCCGATGCCCCATTTGTCGAGCGTGCCCGGCTTGAAATTCTCGATCAGCACGTCGGCGGTTGCGAGCATTTTCATCAGCACTGCGCGGCCGCCGTCAGTGGCGAGGTCGAGGCCGATCGAACGCTTGTTGCGGTTGGTGCCGATGAAATAGGCGGCGTCGTCCTCATAGAACGGAGGGCCCCAGTCGCGGGTCTCATCGCCGGCCGGCGGCTCCACCTTGACGACATCCGCGCCGTGGTCGGCGAGGATCTGCGTGCAATAGGGGCCGCCCAGCACGCGCGACAGGTCGATGACGCGGAGACCGGCCATGGCGCCGGGAGGGATTGGGATCATGAGGCAACAGCCGGTTCTTGAAGCAAAATCATTTCAGTCGCTTGTTAGCGAAGACGCGCCCGGAACGCGACTTTAAATATCTTTCGAATTCCAAGGCCCGCGATTTATCCGTGAAACTGCAATACCAGATCAGCCTCCAAGGGTAAAATTTCGCGGTATGCGCTGATTTGCCCCCGCGTTGTGATCTGCGATCCGCTGCTTCGGGTTCGCAGTTGCTCCCGTATATTCCTGATCGGGAAATTGATGCTGCGGGTGATATAGACGGACCACATCTCACCCGTCCGTCGTCTTCCTTTGGGCTGCGCCGCGCGCAGCCCAAATCCTAGAGGGATCGGGCGAAGCGTGGTGGAGCCAGGCGGGATCGAACCGCCGACCTCTTGCATGCCATGCAAGCGCTCTCCCAGCTGAGCTATGGCCCCGTAACCGTTTCGCGCCAATTCAGTTTCGGCGCGAGGCATGACCCTGAACCACAGTTCAGGGCTAATCTCAAGTCTCTTCGTCGCCCGAGACGTCGCCGATGATATCGGTGACGTCTTCATCGCCCTCTTCCTCGTCAGCGATGAAGGTCGAATCATCGTCCTCGTCGTCGTCGAGCGTCTCGTCGATCTCGATGTCGTCCTCGGACTCGGGAACCACGGCCTTGACCTTGCCGGTATTCTCCTCGGCATCGGCCTCCTCGAGCGAGACCAACTCTTCGGCCTCGACGGGCTCCGGCGCCATGTCGGCGGCGGTCGCGGCGGCGCGCGCAGCCTCGCCACGGGCGCGCGGCGGCGGCGCCACGACGATCGGCACCACCTCGCCGGTATAGGGCGAGATCACGGGATTCTTGTTCAGGTCGTAAAATTTCTTGCCGGTGGTCGGGCAAATACGCTTGGTTCCGAGCTCGGATTTGGCCACGTCTGGAATCCTGGGGCTTCTTGGAAAACGGTGCTTCACTTGGCTAGTTGCAGCGCCGCTGTCAATAGCCGCTTTGCGATAGGCGTGACGCGTGCGGAGCCCTGTGGTACCAGCCCGCCATCTCACGGGTGAATTCAACCTTCCCCGGGCCCGAGGACCACAATCTTGACTCATTCCGGTCAGCCGACCCCACTCGAGGCACGAACGGCCCAGCCTCTCGCCGGGCACGTCCGGGTGCCCGGCGACAAATCGATCTCGCATCGGGCCCTGATCCTGGGCGCCTTGGCGGTGGGCGAAACCCGGATCACGGGACTTCTCGAGGGCCAGGACGTCCTCAATACCGCCGCAGCGATGCGCGCTTTGGGCGCGCATGTGCAGCGGACCGCCGATAACGGCGCGGCGGTCTGGTCGGTGCGCGGTGTTGGAACCGGCGGATTTGCCGCTCCCGAGGCTCCGCTCGATTTCGGCAATTCCGGTACCGGATGCCGCTTGGTGATGGGCGCCGCCGCGGGCTGCCCGATCACCGCGACCTTCGACGGGGACGCCTCGCTGCGCTCGCGGCCCATGCGCCGCATCCTCGATCCGCTGGAACTGATGGGCGCGCGAGTGATGCGGCAAAGTGAAGGCGGCCGGTTGCCGTTGACGCTGGCGGGTGCGCGCGATCCCCTGCCGATCGTCTATCGCACCCCGGTGGCATCGGCGCAGATCAAGTCGGCGGTGCTGCTTGCGGGATTGTCAGCGCCGGGCGTCACGACTGTCATCGAGAGCGAGGCGAGCCGCGACCACACCGAACTGATGCTGAAGCATTTTGGCGCGGATATTCTCTCGCAGCATGAAGGCAGCCACGGCCGCCGCATTTCGTTGACCGGCCAGCCCGAGCTGCATGGCGCCGATGTCGTGGTGCCCGCCGATCCGTCATCGGCGGCGTTTCCGATCGTTGCGGCGCTGATCACGGAAGGCTCCGACATCGTGCTGACCGACGTGATGACGAATCCCCTGCGCACCGGGCTGTTCACCACGCTGCGCGAGATGGGGGCATCGATCGAGGAGAGCGGGACGCGCACTGATGCCGGCGAGCCGATGGCGCAGCTTCGCGTCAAGGCGTCGCGATTGCGCGGCGTCGAGGTGCCCGCCGAGCGCGCGCCGTCGATGATCGACGAATATCTGGTGCTCGCGGTCGCCGCCGCGTTCGCGGAGGGCACCACGACCATGCGCGGCCTGCAGGAATTGCGGGTCAAGGAATCCGATCGGCTGGAAGCGACCGCCGCCATGCTGCGCGTCAACGGCGTCAGGGTCGAGATTTCCGGCAACGACATGATGGTCGAGGGCCGCGGCCACGTGCCCGGCGGCGGTCTTGTCGCAACGCATATGGATCACCGCATCGCCATGTCGGCGCTGGTGATGGGCTGCGGATCGACCGCGCCGGTTCGGGTCGACGATACCGCGTTCATCGCCACGAGCTTTCCGGACTTCGTGCCGATGATGCGGCGACTGGGAGCGGATTTTTCATGATCATCGCCATCGACGGACCCGCCGCATCGGGAAAAGGCACGCTCGGCAAACGGCTGGCGCATCACTACCATTTTCGCCACCTCGACACCGGCGTGATCTACCGCGCCGTCGCGAAGGCTCTGCTCGATGCTGGCGCCGAACTGACCGACGAGGCGCAGG
>DASZVY010000022.1:0-47692 GCA_035546855.1 Nitrobacter sp.
ATCGCCGAGGTGCGAATCCTCCTCGTCGCCGATCGGCGTCTCGAGCGAGAGCGGCTCCTTGGCGATCTTGAGGACCTTGCGCACCTTCTCGAGCGGCATGCCGAGTTTCTCGGCGAGCTCTTCCGGCGTCGGCTCGCGGCCGATCTCATGCAGCATCTGGCGCGAGGTGCGCACGATCTTGTTGATCGTCTCGATCATGTGCACGGGGATGCGGATGGTGCGCGCCTGGTCGGCGATCGAGCGGGTGATGGCCTGACGAATCCACCACGTCGCGTAGGTCGAGAACTTGTAGCCGCGGCGGTACTCAAACTTATCGACCGCCTTCATCAGGCCGATGTTGCCTTCCTGGATCAGGTCGAGGAATTGCAGGCCGCGATTGGTGTATTTCTTGGCGATGGAGATGACGAGGCGGAGGTTCGCCTCCACCATTTCCTTCTTCGCCTGCCGCGCCTCGCGCTCGCCCTTCTGCACGCCGAGCACGATCTTGCGGAATTCGCCGATCTCGAGGCCGGTCAGCGCCGCAAGCTGCTGGATCTCGTGGCGCAGATCCTTGATCTTGTCCTTCTCGTGCGCGACGAAGTTCTTCCAGCCCTTGGCCGAGAGTTTCGAGACGCGGTTGAGCCAGCGCGGATCGAGCTCCGAGCCCTGGTAGTTCTTCAGAAAGTCCTCGCGCGCGACGCCGTGGCTGTCGCCGAGCCGCAGCAGGCGGCCCTCGAACGAGACGAGCTTCTTGTTGATGTCGTAAAGCTGCTCGACCAGACTGTCGATGCGCGCCTGGTTGAGGCGCAGCGACTTCACCTCGACGATGATCTCGTCCTTCAGCTTCTTGTAGCGGCGCTCCTGGTTCGGCGACAGCGACGGCCCGTGCGAGGTGCTTTCGAGCTGGTTCTGGATGTCCTGCTCCTGCAGCTTGCGCAGCTTCTTGTATTCGCTCGCGATCTTGTCGAAGGTCTCGACCACCTTCGGCTTCAGTTCGGCCTCGATGGCGGCGAGCGACATCTGGTTCTCGAAGTCGTCGTCCTCCATGTCGCCTTCGGCGGCGGCTTCGCCGGGATCCTTGTCCTCGCCGGCCACGTCAGCGGGCGCGGGGCGCGCCTGCGCGGGACGGAACGGCGTCGGCGACGGCGGCGCGGCGGGCGGCGCCACATGCGCGGGCGCGCCGGCCTGCGCATCGCCATTGCCCTCGGCGGCGGGCTGGCCATCGGCGCCGATCAGCGCCGGGTTCATGCCGGCCTTGCCCTCGGGGCCGGCATAGGTGGCCTCGAGGTCGATGATGTCGCGCAGGAAGATTTTTCCCTCGTTGAGCTCGTCGCGCCAGATGATGATGGCCTGGAAGGTCAGCGGGCTTTCGCACAGCCCCGCGATCATCGCCTCGCGTCCGGCCTCGATGCGCTTGGCGATGGCGATTTCGCCCTCGCGCGACAGAAGCTCCACGGTGCCCATCTCGCGCAGGTACATGCGCACGGGATCGTCGGTGCGCTCGCCGGGCTCCGACTTCTTCACCTCGGTGACGGCCTTCGAAGTCACCTCGACCAGTTCGTTGTCGGTCTCGTCGTCGGCCTCGTCCTTGGCCTCCTCCTCGGCGTCGTCGTCGGACTCCGAGACGTTGATGCCCATGTCCGAGAGCATCGACATGATGTCCTCGATCTGCTCCGGCGAAGTCTGGTCGGAGGGCAGCACCTCGTTGAGCTGATCGAAGGTGACGAAGCCGCGCTTCTTCGCCTGCTTGATCATCTTCTTGACGGCAGCGTCGCTGAGGTCGAGCAACGGCGACGGCGCGTCGGGCGTGTCCTTCTCGGGCGCGTCCACGGCCTTGTCAGCCTTCTCGTCCTTGTCCTTCACCTGCAGCGTCTTCGCCTTGCTCGCCATTCACTCGCTCCTGAAACGCCTGCGCCGAATGTCTCACCGAGAACCATGCCGCGTCGCGTCGTCGTCTATCGCTGTCGTCGTGGTCGCTATCTGTGTCCGTCTGCCGGCGCAGTCTTTCGACGCGCAAAGGGCGGCGTCCGCTCTCGCCACCCCTTCACGCGCCGCGCGCCTGTCTCGTCGATTGCCGTCGTTGTGGTGCCGTCGTTGTGGTGCCGTCGTTGTGGCCTGTCAGCCCTAAAGTTTCGATTAACCCTGTTTTTGCAGCCAAACCATGGATTTGGCGAGTCTTTTCGCGGTTCCGACGGTCGCCGTCCCGTATCATTTTGTTTCAGGTGGTCCGCGACGGGCGCCCGGAGGAGTCGCCGAACCCCTCGATCAGGGCCTCGGTGCCGTCGATTTCCGCAAGCCGGGCCTTCACGTCCTGGAGCCACTTGTAGTTGGCCTCGCTGGGTTCGTCGCCCAACGCCAGCTCGGCATCCTTCAATTCCCTAAGTAAGGAGTGACACTGGCGATGCAAGGCAACCAGTTGGTGCCATGTCGCCAACACGTCGTCGCGCGCCGCGCCGGGCTGCGCCGCCCACACCGCCGCGGTCGTGATGACGCGTCCAACCTTTTGAATCTGCTCGGAATATCCGTTCTTCGCGAGCCAATCCGCGACCTCGGCCCGCTCCGCCGCCTCGTCGTCCGCCGGACCGTGATGGGCGGCCGCCGCCAAAATCCCGGCCCGCAGCCTGATCGCGTCGGGGTGGGCGAGATCCAGCGCCGCCACCTCCTCGAGGTGGTCGTGCAGCAGCCAGGGGTGGTTGAGCAGGAATTGCAGGATCAGCGCCTCCCGGCGCGAGAGCACGCTGCGCTGCCCCCGCATGACAGGGGAATTGGCGAGCTGCGGGCTCATGGCCTGATAGGGCCCGGAAGCGAATCGCGGCACGCCGCCGGGTCCGGTTCCGCCGCGGCGGGGCGGCTGCATCGTGCGGCGCGGCGGGAACGGACGGCCCGATTCGGCGCGCGGATAGCCGTTCCGCCCGTAGCCGCCGCGGCCGGTCTCCGGCGCGAAGGTGCGCCGCACCCGCTCGGCGAGATCCTGCCGGTAGTAGCGCCGCACCACCTCGTCGCGCACCGCGTTGGCGAGCTCATTGATGCGGGCTTCCAGCGCGGCGCGCCGCTCCGGCGTGGCAAAACTGCCGCCCTCGATCTCGCGCGACCAGATCATGTCCGACAGCGAACGCGCCGCGCCGATGACCTCCTCGATCGCGCCGCGCCCGCCGCTGCGCGCGAGATCGTCGGGGTCCTGCCCTTCCGGCAGCAGCGCGAAGCGCAGGCTCTTGCCCGGCTTGAGATGCGGCAATGCCAGATCGGCGGCGCGGTACGCGGCCTTGCGTCCGGCGCTGTCGCCGTCGAAGCAGAGGATCGGCTCGTCTGCCATCTTCCACAGCAGTTGAAGCTGGTCCTCGGTCAGCGCGGTGCCGAGCGGCGCGACGCTGCCCGGAAATCCGTTCGTCGTCAGCGCGATGACGTCGACATAGCCCTCCGCGACGATGAGCGGCGCGCCGTCATGCACCGCCTGGCGCGCGGAGGCGATGTTGTAGAGATTGTGCCCCTTGTGAAACAGCGGCGTCTCCGGCGAATTGAGATACTTCGCCGGCGCATCCTTCTGCAGCGCGCGGCCGCCGAAGGCGATGACGCGGCCCCGCGCATCCGCGATCGGAAACATCACCCGGTCGCGGAAACGGTCGTACGGCACGGGGATGTCATCGCCGTGGACCAAAAGCCCCGCCTCGTTCATGTCCTCCACCGGCACGCCCTGCGCGCCGAGATGTTCCTTCAACGCAAACCGCTCAGGCGATGCGTAACCCATCCGGAACTGCACCTGCGTGGTCGGCAGGATGCCGCGGTCGGCCAGATAGCCGCGCGCCTTGGCGCCGTTTCGCGAAGCCAGCGTGTCGGTGAAGAACTTTGCCGCCAGCTCCATCACGTCGTGCAGCGTGCGGCGGCGCTGCTCGTGCTTGGCCGCATCGGGCGAGGCCGCCGGGATCGGCATGTGCGCGAGCGAGGCCGCGGTCTCCACGGCTTCGACGAAGCTCGCGCCTTCAGTCTCCATGATGAAGTCGAAGATGTTGCCGTGCTTGCCGCTGGCGAAGCAGTGGTAAAAGCCCTTCTGGTCGTTGACGGTGAAGGACGGCGTCTTTTCCTGCTTGAACGGCGACAGGCCCTTGAACTCGCGCCCCGCCTTTTTCAGTTTCACGCGCCGGCCCACCACTTCCGACACCGGAAGCCGCGCGCGCAGCTCATCGAGGAATTGGGGCGTGAAGCGCATGGATTAAGAAAAGTCTCCGCAACCGGCCATCAATATAGGCTGGCCGGTCGGCCGGTGCGAGGCACCGGGAAGGCAGCGAAGATTGTCCCGGCTATTCACAGGGCCTGACGGGTTATTTGCCCGTGGCGTCAGGGTTTCTGGAACCGCCCCGACACGATCCGCGGCAAATCCGTCACCGGCCAGTTGTAGATGTAGGTCCACGCGTCCGCCGCGCCGCCATCCGCGCGCGAGACCGGCAGAACCCGCCGCACGTATTCGGTCGGCTCTGGAAAACCTTCGCCGCAGGCTTCGTACATGTCGAACTCCCGAAGCAGCGCGTCGGGCTCGCGCAGACGATAGAGCTCGCCGTGGACGACATCGGCAGCCGCGTCTGACAGCACCAGTCCCGGATAGTGGCGGATGAGATGCAGCCGGCCCCGGCAAGTGGCCTCGCCCTCGAAGACGGCATTGGCCGACAGCAGCCGCGACATCGGATGATCGTAGCCGCGCATCAGCGTGCCGTAGACGAAAAGAAGATCGAGCATGATTGCCTTGATGGTGTCATTGCCGGACTTGGTTCGGCGAGGAAAAAGAGGATGGCCAGACTCAGCTACTGACCTGAAGGATGACCGGACTCTGCTCCTGGCTGACCCGACTATGGAGAATCATCCAATAACCGTTCCATGACGATCGTACGCTCATTACCATAGTAGCTATCGCGGACGGCTCTGAACCCAAGCCGCGCGTAGAAGGTCTCAGCGGTGACCGAGGAAGGAACGGTCAGCACAGCGACATTTCTTTCGCGCGCCGTACGCTCAATCTCGGCCATCAGCAACTTGCCGATACCCCGGGATTGAGTATCAGGGGTGACGAAAACGGAACGGACTACACTTCCATCGAGGCTTGCTGTTCCAACCACGCGGCCATTGGTCGTAGCAACAAAGACGGTACGCTTGCCAAGTAGTTGCAGTATGGAACGCGGACTGAAGCTGTGCTCGACTCTTTCGATAATCTCGTTTGTGTAGTCCTTTGCATTCGTTTTGCGCAGCGCCCGCAAGATGACCGCACTTATTTCGTCGACATCATCTTCACGCGCAAGGCGAATGGTGCACTTCATTGATCTCCCCACTCGTCCAGTCATACTGAGTTTGCAATCGAAGATAGCAAAAACCCGCGTCTTCAGTTAGCCGGCTGCATGGGACGAAGGAGGCTTGCTGTTCTACGTTGGTAGCGCGGCTCAAGTATGCCCGCAACCGGCCCGTCGCTATCGCGCGAGCAACGCTGGCGTGGAATCGGCTATAGACACTTATTCTCATCTTCGACCTGTTTCGCCCCTCACCAATCTTCCCACCATGTCCCGCCTGATCCTCCCCGAACCGCCTGTCATCGAACGCAATGCCGCCGGCCCCTCGCCCTTCCTTCTGACCTGCGATCATTATGGGCGGGTCATCCCCGAGGCGCTCCGCGATCTCGGCCTGCCCGCGGGCGAGCTGACACGGCATATCGCGTGGGACATCGGCATTGCCGGCGTGGCCGAGCGGATATCCGATGCCCTCGGCGCGCATTTGATCGCGCAGCGCTACTCGCGCCTCGTGATCGACTGCAACCGGCCGCCGCACGTGGCGAGTTCGATCCCCGTATTGAGCGAAGCCACGGTCATTCCCGGCAACGAGGCGCTGGAGCCGGCCGAGGCGGAGGCGCGCCGGCGCGCGATCTTCGCGCCTTATCACGACCGGATCGATGCAGCGATCGACGCGCGTCTGCGCGATGGCCGACCGACCGTGCTGGTGTCGCTGCACAGCTTCACCCCGGTCTATGCCGGCATCGCGCGGCCCTGGCACATCGGCACGCTCTATCACCGCGACACCGTGCTGGCGCCGCTGCTGCTGAAACTGCTGCGCGCCGAGGGCGACCTCGTGGTCGGCGACAACCAGCCTTATGCCGTGGGCGATCTCACCGACTTCACCATCCCCGTGCATGGCGAACAGCGCGGGCTGCTGAACACCGGCATCGAGATCCGGCAGGACCTGCTCGCGGACGAGGCCGGGCAGACCGCATGGGCCGAGCGGCTGACCCGGCTGCTGCGCGAGATCGAAGCGACGCTGATCACGCCGAAGGCGTCGCACGCGTAGTCCGTCACCGCGCCCGCGTCAGCGCCAGCCAGATGCCTCCGCCGATCATCAGGGTGCCGGAGAAGCGCGACACCAGTTGGGTCCGCCGCGACGAAATCAGCGAGCGCGCGCGGCCCGCCAGCAGCGCATACATCGCATCCGTCATTCCCGCGATCACCATGAAGGTCGCGCCGAGAAGGATCACCTGCGGCAGTTGCTCGTGCCGCATGTCGATGAACTGCGGGATGAAAGCGCCGAAGAACACCAGCACCTTGGGATTGCTGAGCAGCACCAGGAGGCCCTGCAGAAAGAAGCCGCCGCGCGGCGGTGGGGGCGGTGCATCGGTCACCATCTCCACGGCGGGCGCGCGCACCAGCTTGATGCCGAGCCAGACCAGATAGGCTGCGCCGAGGAAACGCACCCAGTCGAACCAGTAGCCCATGGTCGCCATCAGCGTGGTCAGGCCGATCGCGACGATGCCGATGGTGATCGCCAGCCCGAACTGCGCGCCCGCGATGTTGACGAGCGCGGCGCGCGTGCCGTGCCGCAAGCCGTTGGCGACCACCAGCGTCACGATCGGACCGGGCAGCAGCGCCAGCGCGATGCAGGCGGCGACAAAGGCGAGGTAAAGCTGCAGGGACATGAGGTTCACCGGAAAGACTGCAAATTATCCGTCATGCCCGCACATAGCCGTTCGAGGAACGGCGTCGCTTCGCTCGCCTATGCCGCGGGCATCCACGTCTTCATGACCTGACATCAAACAAGACGTGGATGGCCGGCACAAGTCCGACCATGACGCGACGACGTTCTTTGTCCCGCGCTTTCATACATCCACCCGCGCTTGACATGCAACCTTTTGGTTGCCTATTATGGATTTATGGATGAGGTCTTCAAGGCGCTGGCTGACGAATCGCGGCGGTCATTGCTCGACAGGCTTCATGCCAGGAGCGGCCAGACCCTGAACGAACTGTGCGACGGCCTCGCCATGACGCGGCAGGCCGTGACCAAGCACCTTGCGATTCTGGAAGCCGCCAACCTCGTGGCGACGATCCGGCAGGGCCGCGAGAAGCTGCACTACCTCAATCCGGTCCCGATCCATGAGATCGGCGAACGCTGGATCAGGAAATTCGAGCGCGACAAACTCAAGGCGCTCGGTGATCTGAAACGACGATTGGAGAAACGTGATGCGTAAGCCTGAATTCGTCTATGTCACCTATATCGAGACCACGCCCGAAGCGCTGTGGCGCGCCCTCACCGATCCCGCATTCACCAAAAAATACTGGATGGATTGCGAGTTGATCTCGGACTGGAAAGTCGGCTCGCCGATGACGATGAAGCGCTATGGCGAGGTCAAGAACGAATGCGTGATCCTGGAATCCGATCCGCCGCGCCGCATGGCCTATAGCTGGCATTCCACCCACGATCCGGACATGAAGAAGGAGAAGCCGTCGCGCGTCACCTATATGCTGGAGCCGCAGGGCAAGGTCGTGAAGCTCACGGTGACGCACGAGAACTTCGCGGACGGCAGCAAGACGCTGCCGAGCATCGCTTTCGGCTGGCCGATGGTGCTGTCGAATCTCAAGAGCATCATCGAGACCGGCAAGCCGATGCCGCTCGAAGCGCCGGTCATCGCTTCCACCGAACCCGCCCACTTGCGCGGTTCGGCGGCATGAAGCTCGACACGTTCAAACCGAGCATCGTCTACGTCATCTACATCGCAGCCGCGCCGGACGATGTCTGGCGCGCGCTGACGGCGGCGGAATTCAGCCGGCAATATTTTTCGGGCCTCGCGGTTGAATTGGAGGAAAGGGTCGGCGGCCGCTTCGTGGTGCGCGCGCCGGATGGCTCCGAGCACATCACCGGCGAGGTGATCGCCTGCGATCCGCCGCGCAAACTCACCGTGACCTGGAATGTGAACTGGCCGGGTCTTGTCGAAACACTCGGCGAGACATTGGTGACTTACGAGATCGAGCCCGCGGGCGACGCGGTGCGGCTGACGCTGACGCAATCCAACGACCGCGGCCTCGACGACGACATTCTGTCGGGTGGACGCCAAGGCTGGCCGGGGATCCTCTCCTGCCTCAAGAGCCTGCTTGAAACCGGCAAGGCGCCCGCCATCAAGATGGAGCCGCCGCGGCGCATGCTCGCGGCGCTGAAGCGGTTGGGAATCGCGATCCCCGAAGGATCGTGAATCCTGTCGGACGTTTCCGACGACTGCCGCTCGCATGATCGGACAAGGCCCCGGATTCACCCGGGGCCTTGTCCGTTGCGTGGATCAGATCCGCCCCAACAGGAGCAGGATGATGAGAATGATGATCACCAGACCGAGGCCGCCGCCGCCGTAATAGCCGGTGCCGTAGAACGGTCCGCCACCGATACCGCTGAAGCCGCCGAGCAGCGCGATGATCAGAATGATGAGAATAATCGTGCCGATGCTCATGCGGTCATCCTTAGTGATGCATGAACAGCGCAATCAGAATAATCAACGGAATCGGAATCCCGATCAGCCAGAGAAGAAGTCCGCGTCCTAAGCCCATGTTCGCCTCCTGTTTGGTAAGGCGACAACGTCCCCGTGACAACGATAGTTCCTGCGCGGAACTACTAATTTTGCAGCCACGGCCATATCTCGGCGACGGGCGCGACGGAACCAGCATTCCACTGCATCGTTGCCTGCCCGGCGGCGGGAGACATCGAGGCTGCGAGATGACGGATGCGACGGCACGAGTTGACGAGGCCACGGAAACGGACCGCTCGACAGCCAGGACTCAAAACCGCCGTCCGCCCTCCCCGCCGAGTCCTCCATCGCCCGACGGAGTGGCCGATGCTGTCGAGGCGAAGTCCGAACGCCCGCAACGGGAGGCATCACCTCCCAACGACAAGGCTGGCGAGACGCAGAACAGCGGCGCCTCAGGCGGCATCAGGAATGCGGTCCGCCAGCATCCGGTCGCGACGGCCGTCTGTCTCGGCCTGATCGCGCTCGGCGTCATCGCCGGGATCGCCTGGTATCTTCACGCGCGCCACTATGAAAGCAGCGACGACGCTTTCATCGACACCCGACCGGTGCTTGTAAGCCCCGAAGTGTCCGGCAACATCGTCAGCGTCAACGTGACGGACAATCAGGTGGTGAAACGCGGCGATCTGCTCGCGACCATCGACCCACGCAATTATCAGGCCGCCGTCGATCAGGCTGCCGCGCAAATCCGCCAGGGCGAAGCGACGCTGCAGAACATCGATGCGCAGATCTCGGCGCAGCAGGCGCAGATCGATCAGGCCGAGAAGCAGGTGACCGAGGCGCAGGCGGCGCTCAAATTCTCGCAGGACGAAAACACCCGCTATCAGGATTTGCTGCGCACCGGCTCCGGCACCGTGCAGCGCGCCCAGCAAGCGTCGTCCGACCTCCAGAGCAAGCAGGCCGCCTTCGCTGCCGCCAATTCCGCGAAGATCGCCGCGGACCGGCAGGTGGATGTGCTGAATGCGCAAAAAGCGGCCGCGCGCGCCCAGATCGCGCAGAGCCATGCGCAGAAGGATCGCGCCGATGCCGACCTCAGCCGCACGCAACTCCGCGCCAGCGTCGACGGCCGCGTCGCCAAGCTCACGGCTGCGGTCGGCGCGCTGGCCGCGCCGGGCCAAGCCATCATGGTCGTGGTCCCGCTCGACGTCTGGGTCACTGCCAACTTCAAGGAGTCGCAACTCGCCGACATGCGGGTCGGCCAGCACGTCGACATTGAGATCGATGCGTTCGGGCGCTCGTTCCCCGGCCATATCGACAGCATTCAGGCCGGCAGCGGTACCGCGTTCAGCCTGCTGCCCGCAGAGAACGCCACCGGCAACTACGTCAAGGTGGTGCAGCGCGTGCCGGTCAAGATCGTGTTCGACAAGCGCCCCGATGTCGAACTCGGCCCCGGCATGTCGGTGGTCCCGCGCGTGACCGTGCGTTGACCGGAGCGCGCCCATGGCAGCGGACTCTTCAGCGGGCGCAGGCGAATACGGCAATGGCAGCCCGTGGCTGATCGCCGTTCTGGTCGCGGTGGCGACCTTCATGGAGGTGCTCGACACCACCATCGCCAACGTGGCGCTGCGCTACATCTCCGGCGGCCTCGCCGTCAGCTCCGACGAGGCCTCGTGGGTGGTGACCACTTATCTCGTTGCCAATTCCATCGTGCTGTCGGCGAGCGGCTGGATCGCAGCGATGTTCGGCCGCAAGAATTTCTTTCTGGTCTGCATCGCGCTGTTTACGCTGAGCTCGCTGCTCTGCGGCTTCGCCTGGAATCTGCAGGCGCTGCTGATCTTCCGCCTGATGCAGGGACTGGCCGGCGGCGGCATGACGCCGGTCGCGCAGTCCATTCTCGCCGCCGCCTTTCCGCCTGCGAAGCGCGGACAGGGATTTGCGCTGTACGGAATCGCGGTGGTGGTCGCGCCGGTGGTCGGGCCGACGCTCGGCGGCTGGCTGAGCGACAACTGGTCGTGGCACTGGTGTTTCCTGATCAACGTGCCGGTCGGCATCGTGTCGCTGGTGCTGATCTATCTCATCATCCCGACCTCGCCGCAGCGGGAGAAGGAGCGCAAGGCGCTGTGGGCCAGGGGCCCGAACTTCGATACCGTCGGCTTCGCGCTGGTGGCGATCTTTCTCGGCGCGCTCGAGGTGGTGCTCGACCGCGGCCAGATCGACGACTGGTTCGGCTCGACCTTCATCGTCGCGTTCGCGGCCGCATCCGCCATCGCGCTCCTGCTGTTCATTCCATGGGAACTGAACCGCAAGCAGCCGCTGATCGACCTGCAGATGCTCGCCGGCCGGCAGTTCGCCTCCTGCTTCGTCATCATGCTGGTGACGGGCGGACTGCTGATTGCGACAACGCAGGTTCTGCCGCAACTGCTGCAGGAGCAGTTCGGCTACACCGCCACCATCGCCGGCCTCGCCATCTCACCCGGCGGCCTCGTCACCATGGCGATGATGATCGTGGTCGGCCGCGTCAGATTCATCCAGCCGCGCTATCTGATCGCCGCCGGGGCGGCGATCGCGACATTCGCCATGTACGACCTCTGGCGCATGACGCCCGATGCCGACTTCTGGTACTTCGCCTGGTCGCGCATCTATCTCGGCATCGGCCTGCCGCTGATCTTCATCCCGATCACCACCGCGTCCTACGACGGCATCCCCCCCGACAAGACCGACCAGGCCTCGGCGCTCATCAACCTCGCGCGCAATTTCGGCGGCTCGATCGGCGTCGCCGTCAGCCAGACCGTGCTGGCGCGGCGCGAGCAATTCCATCAGAGCCGGCTCGGCGAACACGTCGGCTCATGGAATCCGGTTTACAACGACACGCTCAATCATCTGCAGTCCTACTTCAACGGACGTGCGGCGACCGGCTCCGTCCCCGGCACGAGCACCGCCTATATCGGCCAGATGCTGCAGGGCCAGATCGCGATCCTGTCCTACATCGACGTTTTCGTGGTGCTGGCCGGAATGGCCGCGCTGATCGTGCCGCTGGCGCTGTCGTTGCGGACAGTAAAACGTGGCGATGGGCCAGCGGGCGCGCATTGAGCAATTCAAATCTTGCACGAGAGCGACCCTTCCCCCTCCCCGCAGGCGGGGAGAGGTAAGAAAGATTTTGCGGCCTATCCCGTCAGCGCGGCCTTCACGAGGCCGCTGGCCTTGGCGAAATCCATCTGGCCCGCGTACTTCGCCTTCAGCGCGGATATCACCTTGCCCATGTCCTTGATGCCGGCGGCGCCGCTGTCCTTGATGACGGCGGCGATCGCCGCCTTCACCTCGTCATCGGACATCTGCTTCGGCAGATAGGCCGAGATGACGGCAATCTCCTCGCGCTCGGCGGCGGCGAGTTCGGCGCGGCCGCCCCTGTCGTAAAGCTCGACCGCTTCCTGCCGCTGCTTGATCATCTTCTGCAGCACGCCGAGCAGGTCGCCGTCCGACAGTGGCGGCTTGCCCTGCCCGCGCGCCTCGATGTCGGCGTTCTTGATGGTGGAATTGACCATGCGTAGCGTCGACAGCCTGCGCTCGTTCTTGGCCTTCATCGCCTCCTTGACGCCGTTATTGATGTCATCGCGCAGCATGGTCATGACCCCCTTTTTGTCATTCCGGGGCGCGCCAAGCGCGAACCCGGAAGCCATAATCACCACAGGACGTATGGATTCCGGATATGCGCCAAGAGGCGCGTTCACAAGTGCGCAGTTGCGCACCAGGGAATGACGGGACTAAAACATTGTCTTTCTGTGTATCTAAGGCGTTCACGGCGGTCCGACAACTACATCTGCATCCAGTTGGTCAGCGCATCGGCGGTCGCCTGCGATTGTTCCACCTGCGGGCAATGACCGCACTCGGACAGGATCACGAGTTTCGCGCCGGGGATGCCGTCGGCCATCTCCCGGGACAGGCTGTTGGGGATGAGCCGGTCATCGTCGCCCGACAACACCAGCGTCGGACAATGAATCGTGGCCATCACCGGCCGCGAATCGACGCGGGCAATGATCGCGGTCTGGTTGTTGAGAAACCCCTCGGCGCCGACATCGTCGCCCATGTCATGAACCAGCTTGCGGATGGCGGCATCGCCGGCGCGCGAGGAATGCACCATCAGCGGAAAGTGCTCGTCGATCACCTCGTGCAGCGCGCCGGCCTTGGCGCGCGCCATTTGGCCGCGCCGCCGTTCGGTCGCCTCCGGCGTATCCGGCCGCGCCTGGGTGTTCAGCAGCGCCAGTCTGGCGACGCGATCCGGCGCCTGCCGCATGATCTCGAAGGCGATGTAGCCGCCCATGGAATGCCCGGCCAGCGCGAAGCGCGGCGGCGCCTCCGCCAGAATCCGGCGCGCGATCGCGCCCATGCTGGCATCGCGCACGTGGTTGGCGACCGTCACCGGGCCGAACCGCCACAGCGCGCCTTCGACCGGCGCATAGATCCGGGGCGAACAGGCGAGCCCCGGGACCAGCAGGATCGGCATCGTGTCGCGCATGGTCCCTCCAAACCGCTGATGTTTTCGAAAATTTCATCGACGAACGCGGGAACAGATTAAAATTCCCGCGCCCCCTGTCAAATCCCGGCTTTGACATGTGAATCGTCGCGTTCCGGCTTTGACGCAAGCCAATGGCGGGTCTATGTCATGCGCTCATGACCACATCAGACAATGCTTCAGCCTGGCCGGACCTCAAGCCGACCGCGCTCCTCGTGCTGGCCGACGGCACCGTGCTCGAAGGGTTTGGCCTCGGCGCGGAAGGACAAGCGGTTGGCGAGGTCTGCTTCAACACCGCGATGACCGGATACGAGGAAATCCTCACCGATCCCTCCTATGCCGGCCAGCTCATCACCTTCACCTTCCCGCATATCGGCAACGTCGGCACAAACGACGACGACATCGAGACGGTGAACATGGCAGCGACGCCCGGCGCGCGGGGCGTGATCCTGCGCAGCGCCATCACCGCCCCCTCCAACTATCGCGCAGCCAGGCATCTCGACGCGTGGCTGAAGGCGCGCGGCATCGTCGGCATCTCAGGCATCGACACCCGCGCCCTGACCGCACGGATTCGCGGCAAGGGCATGCCGAACGCGGTGATCGCGCACGCGAAGGACGGCCGGTTCGACCTGCACGGCCTGAAGGAAGAGGCCCGCGAGTGGCCGGGCCTCGAGGGCATGGACCTCGTGCCGATGGTGACGAGCGCGCAGCGCTATACCTGGGACGAGACGCCGTGGCTGTGGGACAAGGGTTTTGGCCGCCAGGACAAGCCGGAATTCAACGTCGTCGCCGTCGACTACGGCATCAAGCGCAACATCCTGCGGCTGCTCGCGGGCGAAGGCTGCAGGATCACCGTCGTTCCCGCCACCACCTCGGCCGAGGACATTCTGGCGATGAAGCCCGACGGCGTGTTTCTGTCGAACGGTCCGGGCGATCCCGCCGAGACCGGCAAGTATGCCGTCCCTGTCATTCAGAAGGTGATCCAGTCGGGGACGCCGACCTTCGGCATTTGCCTGGGCCACCAGATGCTCGGCCTCGCGGTCGGCGCCAGGACGAAGAAGATGCATCAGGGCCATCACGGCGCCAATCATCCGGTCAAGGACGAGACCACCGGCAAGGTGGAGATCACCTCGATGAACCACGGCTTCGCCGTGGACGAGGCGACGCTGCCGAAGGGGGCGAAGCAGACCCACGTTTCGCTGTTCGACGGCTCGAACTGCGGCCTTGAACTCGAGGGCAAGCCGGTGTTCTCCGTGCAGTATCACCCCGAAGCCTCGCCCGGCCCGCGCGACTCGCATTACCTGTTCAGGCGATTCGCCGACCTGATGCGCGAGAGGAAGCGCGCGTGAGGCGGCGAGGCACATCTTTCTCAAGAGTGGCGCGCGACGTCGCTTTCCCGGACTAAGGCGCAACACGAAAACCGTCATACCCGCGCATGCGGGTATGCAGTCATCCGCGGCTGAATGGTTTTCCCGCGCGCGCGCTCACGAGGCTCGCCGGCCAAATGCCGCATGCCGCCATGATGCGGCAGATCGGGCCGGGTAGAGGCGGCCTCGCCGCTCAGGCTTCGTTGCCGCCTTCCTGGCGGCTCGCCTCGAACAGGAACCAGGTCCGCCGCTCGGCCTCGTCGATGAAGTTCTCGAGCACGCTGGTCGTTGCCACGTCCTCGTACTTGTCGGCGACGTCGTGCGCCGTCTTCATCGCGGCGACGAGGGTCTTGTTGTCGTTCATCAGCTCGCGCAGCATTTCGCGCGGGGGAACATAGGTCTCGTCATTGTCCGCGATGGTCTGAAGCCTGGCGATCTGGCCGATCGAGCGCAGCGTGGTGCCGCCGATCTTGCGGACCCGCTCGGCGATGTCGTCGGTGGCCGCGAAAATCTGCTCCGACTGCTCGTCCAGCATGAGGTGGTAGTCGCGGAAATGCCGGCCGCTGATGTGCCAGTGGAAATTCTTGGTCTTGAGGTACAGGGCGAAGGTGTCCGCCAGGACGGCGTTCATGGCGGCCGAAATCTTGTCGATCCCCTCCTGGGAAATCGCGGAGGGGGTGTCGAGTTCGGGGGCAACTTTCTGATGAGAGGGGGAACTTTTGGCTTTGGTCACGATGTACCTTCCTGTTAGGAAAAGCAGGCCTGTGAGGAAAAGCAGGCCGACTGGCGATCGGCCGGCAGCGCCCGATCGCGCCGCCCGGCAACCGCTCCACCCTGCTAACGCGCTATTCTAGCGCCGGTTCCGGACATGGAACACAAAAGAATTGGCCAACACGTCCATGGACGACTGGATCGACTACTACGATTCCACCCACACGATTTACGCCAGCAAGCTGCATCGTGACGTCCATTTCGAGGTGATCGCCCGGGACATCATCAGCTACATCCCCTCGCCCGACGCGGTGGTGCTCGACTATGCCTGCGGCGAGGCGCTGTCCGCCAGCCGCGTTGCCGACGCATGTGGCCGGCTGGTGCTGGCGGAGCCCGCGCCCGGCGTACGCGGTCGACTGGTGGCGCGCTTTGCTCCCAACACCAAGATCCGGGTACGATCGCTCGACGACATCAGGCACATGGATGCGCGTTCGGTCGACCTCGTGGTGATGAACTCCGCCGCGCAATACATGACGCCGGACGAACTCGATGCGACCTTCGCCGTCATCCACCGCGTGCTCAAGCCTGCCGGACTTTTCGTGCTGGGGGACATCCTGCAGCCGCAGGTCGGCATGGCCGGCGATGTGATGGCGCTGCTGCGCTTTGCCGCGAAACACGGGTTTTTCAGGGATGCCCTGTGGGGGCTGGTCCGCACCGCGCTTTCGGACTATCGCGAGTTACGCACCCGCATCGGTCTGCAGCGCTATAGCGAAGCCGATATGCTGGCCAAGCTCGCCGCCGCCGGATTCACCGCGATGCGCGCCCCTGACAATATCGGCCATAACTCACGCCGCATGACCTTCGTGGCGCGGCCGGCGTTTCCGAAAGCGCGACACAGCGGACCCGCTGAACCGGTCGGTTAATCTTAACGACCCGTAAAGCTGGATCACCGCCGCGTGATGGCCGATGATCGCCCCGGCCCGGTGGCGGAATGTCTACGCGGAGGCGCCGCAAACGCTTCACATCCTGGTTCAAATCCAGGCTGGGCCTCCATTTTTCCGTCAAGCCGCCGTCGATGCCGCGATACCGGTCAGCGCACGAAGATCTGCGGCTGCCGAATATGCGCTAAGTCAATTCGCGCAAAACAAGCAAAACAAAAAGCCCGCATGTCGCGGGCTTCTCCTGTCACCTCACCAGCGATGCCAGTGGCGGTGATGCCAATGATGCCATCCGTAGAACCGCCGCGGACCGTAATAGCCGTAGGCCCTGTAGAAGCGCCGGTTGGGCACGCAGCGCCCCCAGCCGTTGATGTGCCAGCCGGGTCCGCAGCGCCAGCCCACCTGCGTGACGGGGCCGCTTGTGTCGTGCATCGGCGCGACCGGCATCGCTTGCGCTGACGCCAAGCCGAGACCGGCAGCGAACGCAATGGAAGCAAGGATTTTCATGGTGTTCCCTCTTCTGGTGCAGAAAGTGGAATCTCATCGCAATGCGACTGAATGAGCGATGAAGGACCTTGTCGGATTTCTGCCTCAGTCGAGCCTCCGTCATTCCCTATTTCGGGACATGGAGAACCCGCAAGGTCCCACCGGGTTAAGCATTCCATCTGTTCTCCGTTCCGCTCAGCGGATGTCCCCGGGAAAAATGCTTCCGCTTTTCCACATCCCAGGCATTTCCCTGGCATCTCACCGAAATCCGCGAATGCCTTTCCGCGTTGCGGCCCGGTGGCGGGCTATCCTGCGCGGGACGCCGCAAACGCCGGGATCGGGTTTTCAATCATCCATGCGAACGAGCGTGACCTCGAACGGCAGGTCCGGAATCTGCCTGGCGAAGCCGGACGCAGAGACGACCTTGCCCACCGGCGATTTGCCCGACAGCGAAACCTCGATATCGTCGACACCGAACAGGGACGGCGCGGTATCGCTGTGACGCCACGACCTGAACGTGGCGGTCAGCCGTTCCCCGTCGTCGGCATAGGACCCTTCATAGGACATCGCCACGTCTTCACCGGAGATCTTGCCGTCGCAGAGCGTGACAACACCGGTGCCTTCGCCGAGCGGGGTTCGGAACCAAGACGAATATCTGCCATTTTTCAGCATGACCGACTTCCCTGATCTCGCGGCTTTCAGAATCGCCGCCAGAAGTTAATCGCCGGCTACTTGCAGCGTGGAGACCGGCCGTCGCGCACATCCTTTTCACGAGGTCGACGCGGCTTCATGATCGAACCGGAAGGGCGCAATTAGCCAAAATTGCCGGTTGATCAAGGCGCTAAAAAGCCTTTTCGACCCCCGGAATCTGGTCTAAAGACACCTCGCGCGCGAAAATCGCGCTCTTGGCTCAAGGGACGCGCGGCTGCGCGCCCTTTTTTTATGCCGAAATTCCGGCTGGCCTTCCTGCCTGCGAGACTGAATGCCCAAACGTACAGATATTTCGACGATCCTCATCATCGGCGCTGGCCCTATCGTGATCGGGCAGGCCTGCGAGTTTGATTATTCCGGCACCCAGGCGGTCAAGGCTCTGAAGGAAGAGGGCTATCGGGTCGTCCTGGTCAATTCGAACCCGGCGACGATCATGACCGATCCGGAACTCGCCGACGCCACTTACATCGAGCCGATCACGCCCGAGATCGTCGGAAAGATCATCGAAAAGGAACGTCATGTCATCCCCGGCGGCTTCGCGCTGCTGCCGACCATGGGCGGCCAGACCGCGCTGAACTGCGCGTTGTCCTTGCGCAAGCAGGGCACGCTCGATCAGTTCGACGTCGAGATGATCGGCGCCACCGCCGACGCCATCGACAAGGCCGAGGACCGGCAACTGTTCCGCGAGGCCATGACCAGGATCGGGCTGGAGACGCCGAAGTCGCGGCTCGCCAACGCCTCGGCGCTGAAGAAACAGTATCGCGACAAGTACCTCGCGGAAAAAGCCAGGCTGACCGGCGAGGCGCTGGCGGAGCACGAACGGCAGTGGGTGCTGGGCGAGAACGAGCGCCGCAAGCGCTATCAGGAAGCCGCATTGGGCGAAGCCTTGATGGCGCTGTCCGAGATCGGCCTGCCCGCCATCATCCGTCCGTCGTTCACGATGGGCGGCACCGGCGGCGGCATCGCCTACAACAAGGAAGAATATCTCGACATCATCGAGCGCGGCCTCGATGCCTCGCCCACCAACGAAGTGCTGATCGAGGAGTCGGTGCTCGGCTGGAAAGAGTACGAGATGGAAGTGGTCCGCGACAGGAAGGACAACTGCATCATCGTCTGCTCGATCGAGAACCTCGATCCGATGGGCGTGCACACCGGCGACTCCATCACCGTCGCGCCGGCGCTGACGCTGACCGACAAGGAATACCAGATCATGCGCGACGCCTCGCTGGCGGTGCTGCGCGAGATCGGCGTCGAGACCGGCGGCTCCAACGTGCAGTTCGGCGTCAACCCCGCCGACGGCCGCATGGTGGTGATCGAGATGAACCCCCGCGTGTCGCGCTCCTCGGCGCTGGCCTCGAAGGCGACGGGCTTTCCGATCGCGAAAGTCGCCGCCAAGCTCGCGGTCGGCTACACGCTGGACGAAATCGCCAACGACATCACCGGCGGCGCGACGCCGGCCTCGTTCGAGCCGACCATCGACTACGTCGTCACCAAGGTGCCGCGTTTCGCCTTCGAGAAATTCCCCGGCGCCTCCGCCACGCTGACGACCTCCATGAAGTCGGTCGGGGAGGTCATGGCGATCGGCCGCACCTTCCAGGAGAGCCTGCAGAAGGCGTTGCGGGGGCTGGAAACCGGCCTCACCGGCCTCGACGAGATCGACATCGAGGGCCTCGGCCAGAGCGACGACAAGAACGCGATCCGCGCCGCGCTCGGCACGCCGACGCCGAGCCGCCTGTTGCAGGTGGCGCAGGCGATGCGCCTCGGCTGGAGCGACGAGGACATCTTCAACTCCTGCAAGATCGATCCGTGGTTCCTCGCCCAGTTGCGCGGCATCGTCGAGATGGAAGCGAAGGTTCGCGCCCACGGACTCCCGGCCAACGCCTACGGCATGCGCACGCTGAAGGCGATGGGGTTTTCGGACGCGCGGCTCGCGGTGCTTGCGGGCAAGACCGAGGCCGAGGTCAAGTCGCTCCGCCGCGCCCTCGGGGTGCGCCCGGTCTACAAGCGGATCGACACCTGCGCCGCCGAGTTCGCCTCGCCCACGGCCTACATGTATTCGACCTACGAGTCGCCATTCGCAGGCCACGTGGCCGATGAGAGCGCGCCCTCCGACAAGAAAAAGGTCGTCATTCTCGGCGGCGGGCCGAACCGCATCGGCCAGGGCATCGAGTTCGACTACTGCTGCTGCCACGCCTGCTTCGCGCTGCATGACGCGGGCTACGAGACCATCATGGTCAACTGCAACCCGGAGACGGTGTCGACAGACTACGACACCGCCGACCGGCTCTACTTCGAGCCGCTCACCGCGGAAGACGTGCTGGAGATCATCGACACCGAACGGCAGAACGGCACGCTGCACGGCGTGATCGTGCAGTTCGGCGGCCAGACGCCGCTGAAGCTCGCGCGCGCGCTCGAAGCCGCCAACGTGCCGATCCTCGGCACCTCGCCCGACGCCATCGACCTCGCGGAGGATCGCGACCGCTTCAAGCGGATTCTCGACCGGCTCAGGCTGAAGCAGCCGAAGAACGGCATTGCCTATTCGGTCGAGCAGGCGCGGCTTGTCGCCGCCGACCTCGATTACCCTCTGGTGGTGCGTCCGTCCTACGTGCTCGGCGGCCGCGCCATGCAGATCATCCGCGAGGAAAGCCAGCTCGGCGACTACCTGCTCGGCACCCTGCCCGAGCTCGTGCCCGCCGACGTCAAGGCGCGCTATCCGAACGACAAGACCGGACAGATCAACACCGTGCTCGGCACCAACCCGCTGCTGTTCGACCGCTACCTGTCGGACGCCATCGAGGTCGACGTCGACTGCCTCAGCGACGGCAAGGACACCTGTGTCGTCGGCATCATGGAGCATATCGAGGAAGCCGGCATCCATTCCGGCGACAGTGCCTGCTCGCTGCCGCCGCGCTCGCTCGACGCCGCGACCATCGCCGAGCTCGAGCGGCAGACCCGCGAGCTCGCGCTCGGTCTCGACGTGGTCGGCCTGATGAACGTGCAGTATGCGATCAAGGACGGCGAGATCTACGTGCTCGAAGTGAACCCCCGCGCCTCGCGCACGGTGCCGTTCGTCGCCAAGGTGGTCGGCCTTCCCGTCGCCAAGATCGCGGCGCGCATCATGGCCGGCGAGAAGCTCGCCGACTTCAGGCTGAAGCCGCAAAGGCTCGGCCATGTCGGCGTCAAGGAATCCGTCTTCCCCTTCGCCCGTTTCCCCGGCGTCGACACCGTGCTTGGCCCGGAAATGAAATCGACCGGCGAGGTGATGGGCATCGACCGCTCCTTCGAGATCGCGTTCGCCAAGAGCCAGCTCGGCGGCGGCACGCGGGTGCCGCGCAAGGGCACGGTGTTCGTCTCGGTGCGCGAGATCGACAAGACCCGCATTCTCGACGCGGTCAAGCTCCTCGCCGCAGCGGGCTTCAAGGTGATCGCGACGTCGGGCACGCAACGCTATCTCTCCGACAACGGCGTTGCCGCTGAGAAGATCAACAAGGTGCTGGAGGGACGCCCCCATATCGTCGACGCCATCACCAACGGCGAGGTGCAACTGGTGTTCAACACCACCGAAGGACCGCAGGCGCTGGCCGACAGCCGATCGCTGCGGCGCGCCGCCCTCTTGCATAAAGTGCCGTATTACACCACCCTTTCGGGAGCTGTGGCAGCCGCGCAGGGAATCCGGGCCTATCTGGGCGGGGACCTTGAGGTCCGTACGCTGCAGAGCTATTTTCCCAAAACGCAGGCCTGAATCGGCTTGGAGTCCGAGGAACGGCTTGCGATAATCCCGATATGACTGGAACCTGCCGGTCACGAGGATGTTTTGTTCCGGCATCTGCCGGCTTGTAAAGCACGCCACGATGACGGTTTTTTGCGGCCGGACTTCAGGCTGCGAAAAGCCGTTTCGCGCGATGCTTCACGAGTGCCGATGAAGCGAAGGACGAATTGAAAATGGTGGACAAGGTTCCGATGACTCCCGTCGGTCACGCCGCTCTCGAAGACGAGCTCAAGAAGCGCCAGACGGTGGACCGTCCGCGCATCATCGAGCAGATCGCCGAGGCGCGCTCGCACGGCGACCTGTCGGAAAACGCCGAATATCATGCGGCGAAGGAGGAGCAGTCGCACAACGAGGGCCGCATCGCCGAGCTGGAAGACAAGCTCGCGCGCGCCGACATCATCGACGTGACAAAGCTCTCCGGCGACACCATCAAGTTCGGCGCCACCGTAACGCTGATCGACGAGGACACCGACAAGAAGGCGGTATGGCAGATCGTCGGCGAGGCCGAGGCCGACGCCAAGAAGGGCCGCATCTCCATCACCTCGCCGCTCGCGCGCGCGCTGATCGGCAAGAAGAAAGGCTCGTCCGTCGAGGTCGTCGCTCCCGGCGGTGCCAAGGCCTACGAGATCGCCAAGGTCGAGTGGCGCTGACACCTGTTGTTTTGCTGTGAACTTGTTTTGCTGTGAACACGTCACGATGGCCGGACCGCGTTCCGGCCATCGTCCTTATACGGGTTCTCTGGGTCCGCGCCGGGCAATGGCGGGAGAACAGAATGCGACGCTTTCTTCTGATTATTGCGGCAGCCGCCTTCGCCGCCACGGCGCTCCTGTCCCTCGGCGCGGTTCGCGTGGCGGACACCAGGCTCGCCGCGGACATGAACGTTCCGAAAATGGCCGGCCCGAAACCGCCTCAGGACATCCCGGTGCACCAGGGCCCGCCGAATTGCAGCCGATGGACCGATGATTGCGTGAACTGCTCGCGCGGGGCCGACGGCGCGCCGCCGGCTTGCTCCAACATCGGCCTTTCCTGTCAGCCCAAACCGGTCCGCTGCCTGGACTGATATCCGGCGGCCCTCCGCACAAGCGCAATCATGCTGGCGACCTGCGTTGCAATGACGCAGGCCGATGAGATGCACGGCGTCCGTCCGGAATATTTCGAAAGTAAAAATGTTGGTATCTGCGGTGCCCCGCAGTGACGAAGGCCGTGGGCATGCTAGGATTTCGCCGTCGCAACCGGGGGTGACCTTCCATGGATCAGATGCTTTCCAAGTGGCAGCCGGCCGCGCTCAGCCTGATGCGCTTCATCATCGGGCTGTTGCTGTTTCAGTACGGGTTGGCCAAGCTGTTCAAGTTTCCGCCCGTGCCCATGTTCGAGAAGGTCCAGTTGATGTCGCTGTATGGCGCGGCCGGATCGATCGAGCTCATACTGGGAGGGCTGCTGCTGCTCGGGTTGTTCACGCGCCCGGTCGCGTTCATCCTGTCGGGTGAAATGGCGTTCGCCTATTTCCTCGGCCATTTTCCGAAAAGCTTCTTTCCGGTCGTCAATGGCGGCAGCCTGGCCATCGCCCTCTGCTTCACATGCCTTTACCTCGCCACATCGGGCGGCGGCCCGATCGGCCTCGACGCCATGCTGCGCAAGAAGGGGTAAACAACGCGGCATGTTTCGAGGTGCCCCGCACGCGGCGCAGCACGACGTGATGCGACGCAGAGCCGGGACCGCCTCGAACTCGGCATCTGCAGGGATCCCGGTTCTGCGATTCAGCGCTGCGCGCGGCATCGCGCCGGGGCACCGACACGCGCTCAGTCCGACACTTTCAACTCAAGCGGCACGGCCGCCTCGTATTTCGAATTGTGCAGCACCAGCGAGGTCCGCACGTTGCGCACATGCGGCGCCGCCGTCAGGTGCGAGACGAAATCCTGGAACGTCGCCATGTCCGGCGCGACGCATTTCAGGATGAAATCGACATCGCCCGAGAGCATCCAGCACTCGCGCACCAGCGGTTCGCCACGCACGAAATTCTCGAAGGCCCGCAAGTCGGCGTCGGCCTGGCTGGAGAGGTGCACCGAGGCGAATACGGTCACCTCGAAGCCGAGCCGCTGCGGATCGAGCAATCCGCGGTATCCCTGAATGTAACCCTCTTCTTCCAGCGTCCGCACCCGGCGCAGGCACGGCGGCGGCGAGATGCCCACCCGCTTCGCCAGTTCGACATTGGTGATTCGGCCATCGGCCTGAATTTCATGAAGGATTTTAAGGTCGATTTCGTCCAGGCTCTTCGACACGCGCGTCCAAATCCCAAAAGCTCATGATGACCGGGGAATCCGAGCAAATCTCATACCCCAGCTCGGGTAGTTAGCGCAATTTTATTGCGCGAAACGCCCCAAATCCCCAAATCGGGGGAATCTTCGCGGCTACGTATTGCAAATCTTGCATAGCTAGCCAGATGCCTTAGACTTGGTTTTGACGTTTTTCACGCCTTCGCGCCGCTTTCGCGGGCATGTCCCCGCCTCTGCGCCGATTCTTTCTCCCTGTGGGGTTCGTTCATGCCAGCTTCCGTTCACGGCAAGGTCGTCATCATCGGCTCCGGGCCGGCCGGCTATACCGCCGCGATCTATGCCGCCCGCGCCATGCTGGAGCCGATCCTGATCCAAGGCATCCAGCCCGGCGGGCAACTCACCATTACCACGGATGTCGAGAACTATCCGGGCTTCGCCGACGTGATCCAGGGCCCCTGGCTGATGGAGCAGATGGAAAAGCAGGCGCTCCATGTCGGAACCAGGATCGTCACCGATCTCGTGACCTCGCTCGATGTGACCCAGCGCCCGTTCCGCCTCACCTGCGACAGCGGCGACACCTATCTCGCCGACACGGTGATCCTCGCCACCGGCGCGCAGGCGCGCTGGCTCGGCTTGCCGACGGAAGAGAAGTTCAAGGGTTTTGGCGTCTCGGCCTGCGCCACCTGCGACGGCTTTTTCTATCGCGGCAAGAACGTGATCGTGGTCGGCGGCGGCAACACGGCGGTCGAGGAAGCCCTGTTCCTGACCAACTTCGCATCCCGGGTCACCATCGTGCATCGCCGCGACCACTTCCGCGCCGAGCGCATCCTGCAGGACCGGCTGTTCAAGAATCCCAAGATCAAGGTGGTGTGGGACAGCGCTGTCGACGAGATCCGCGGCGAGGACAGTCCGGCCAAGGTCACCCATGTCCGGCTGAAGAACGTGAAGACCGGTGCGCTGACCGACATCGCCGCAGACGGCGTCTTCATCGCGATCGGCCATGCGCCCGCCAACGAGCTCGTGGCCGGGAAAGTCAAACTCAAGCCTTCGGGCTATGTCGAGGTCGCGCCGAATTCGACGGCCACCTCGGTGCCCGGACTGTTCGCCGCCGGCGATGTCGCCGATGAAACCTACCGTCAGGCCGTCACGGCCGCGGGAATGGGCTGCATGGCTGCACTGGAGGCCGAACGGTTTCTCGCCGCGCAGGCGGGCAATCGCGAGGCAGCGGAGTAGTCATGGCGCGCACCCGGGATGGTTTTGCGGATATGGATTGGGACAAGCTCAAGGTATTCCACGCCGCGGCGGAAGCGGGAAGTTTCACGCATGCCGGCGAGCAACTCGGGCTGTCGCAATCGGCGGTCTCGCGGCAGGTCAGCGCGCTGGAGCAGGAGCTCTCGGTCTCGCTGTTTCACCGCCATGCGCGCGGCCTGATCCTCACCGAGCAGGGCGACCTGCTGTTCCGCACCGCGCACGACGTCTTCATGCAGTTGCAGGCGGCGCGCGCCAAGCTCACCGACAGCCGCGAGCGGCCGAGCGGCGACCTCAAGATCACCACCACGCCGGGCGTCGGCATCAACTGGCTGATTCCGCGGCTTGGCGAGTTCACCGCGCTCTATCCGGACATCCGCATCTCGCTGATCGTCACCGACGAGGAACTCGATCTCTCCATGCGCGAGGCCGACATCGCGATCCGGACCCGCAAGCCGACCCAGCCCGACCTGATCCAGCGCAAGCTGTTCGCGATGGGTTTTCACGCCTATTGCTCGCCCGACTACATCAAGCGGTTCGGCACGCCACGCACGCTGGAAGAACTCGATGCCCATCGCATCATCATGCTGAGCGACACGCAGGTTCCGCCGCATCTGCAGAACCGGAGCTGGCTGATCGAGGCCGGGCGCAACGGCTCCGGTCCGCGCGAGCCCTATTTCAAGGTCAACAACGTCCTGGGCCTCGTGCGCGCCTGCCAGCAGGGACTCGGCATCGCCGCGCTGCCCGATTATCTCGTCGAGGAAAACAGCCGCCTCGTCCAACTGTTCAGCGAGTCCGATTCGATTCAGCTTGATACGTATTTTGTCTATCCTGAAGAGCTGAAGACGGTCGCGCGCGTGCAGGTCTTCCGCGATTTCGTCGTCAGCAAGGCCCAGCGCTGGCCGTCGTGATCCGATATCGCCTCGGCGGTACGGTGCGACCTACGGAACCCGGTCCCCTCGGAGTCCGCATGACTGACATGCGAGGTGAATGGTTGCTGCAAGCATCCAACAGGGATCATACTCTTTTCACACTAAGCGTTCGCGCTGCGTATCTGTCCCCCTCCTCCAGCGGCGCGGAGGTTTGGTTATCCCTCTTGGAAGGTGATTGTGTCGGCCTCACGTGGCCATTGCCTTAAACCGGGCTCCTTGGAGCCCGGTTTTTTTTTGCGCGCGGGACCGTACGCACGTGACACCGCGCCGTCAGCGCCCGCTCCCGCCGCATCATCCGCATATGATCCCGGTGTCGCGCACCGCATATGGCTGCCCTCGTGACGCCGTGATCGAAAGCCCCGAGGTCCGGCTGCCGATGGTCGGCGTGTCGCCCGAACTGGCCGCCAGGCTCGAGCGTATTCGTTACACCGACGCGGGCGCCTGAAGGCCCTCAATCGAGCCGCAGGCGCGACAGCCGCAAGGCGTTGCCGATCACGCTCACCGACGACAGCGCCATCGCCGCGGCGCCGATCATCGGCGAGAGCAGGATGCCGAACGCCGGATACAGCACGCCGGCGGCGATCGGCACGCCGGCGGCATTGTAGAGGAAGGCGAACGTCAGGTTCTGGCGGATGTTGCGCATGGTCGCCTGCGACAGTTCCCGCGCCCGCACCAGCCCCTGCAGGTCGCCGGTGAGGAGTGTCACGCCCGCGCTCTCGATCGCGACGTCGGTGCCGCCGCCCATGGCGATGCCGACATCCGCGGCCGCCAGCGCGGGCGCATCGTTGATGCCGTCGCCCACCATCGCGACCACGCGGCCCTCGCGCCGCAGACGCTCCACCACCGCGCCCTTGCGTTCGGGCAACACGTCAGCCTCGACGTCGTCGATGCCGAGCATGCGTGCCACGGCGCGCGCAGTTGTCACATTGTCGCCGGTGAGCATCACGATGCGTAAACCTTCAGCGCGTAAGCTCTTCAGTGCATCGGCGGCCGACGGCTTGACCGGATCGGCGATCGCGATGATCCCCGCGATGCGATTATCGATCGCGCCATAAATCGCTGTAGCGCCGTTCTCGCGCGCCGTTTCTGCCGCGCCTTGAAGAGCTTGCGAGTCGATCTTCAGTTCATCCATCAGTTGAGCATTGCCGACTGCCACCGCGCGGCCCTCGACGGTCGCGGCGACTCCCTTGCCCGACGACGAACGGAATCCGCTGGCATTTTCGAGCGCGAGTTTGCGTTCTGACGCAGCCGCAATGAGGGCCTGCCCAAGCGGATGCTCGCTGCCGCGCTCGACGCTCGCGGCCAGCCGCAACAGGTCGCTCTCGTCGACACCGTCGGCCGCGACGATCTTCACGACCCTGGGTTTGCCTTCGGTGAGGGTCCCCGTCTTGTCGATCACGAGCGTGTCCACGCTCTCCAGCCGCTCGAGCGCCTGCGCGTCGCGGATCAGGATCCCCGCGCGCGCCCCCCGGCCGACGCCGACCATGATCGACATCGGGGTGGCGAGCCCCAGCGCGCAGGGACAGGCGATGATGAGAACCGTCACCGCCGCGACCAGCGCGAAAGGAAAGCGCGGTTCCGGCCCGAACATCGCCCAGGCGGCGAAGGCCGCGACCGCCGCCGCGATCACTGCCGGGACGAACCAGCCGGCGACCCGGTCGGCCAGCCGCTGGATCGGCGCGCGCGAGCGTTGCGCCTTCGAGACCATGTCGACAATCCGCGCCAGCATGGTGTCGCGTCCGACCTTCTCGGCCCGCAGCACCAGCCCTCCACTCTGGTTGACGGTGCCGCCGATCAGGCGTGCGCCTTCGGCCTTGGTCACCGGCATCGACTCGCCCGTGACCATGGATTCATCCACCAAGGAGCGGCCTTCGGCCACAATCCCATCGACCGGGATCTTCTCGCCCGGCCGCACCCGCAGCAGGTCGCCGACCGCGATGGCCTCGATGGCCACGTCCTCGTCGCCATGCGCGGTGACCTTCCGCGCGGTCTTGGGCGCGAGGCCGAGCAGGCTTTTGAGGGCGCCAGAGGTCGCTTGCCGCGCCCGCAGCTCGAGCACCTGGCCGAGCAGCACCAGCACGGTGATGACCGCCGCGGCCTCGAAATAGGTGGCGACCGTGCCATGCGCGTCGCGGAACGCCGGCGGAAACAACTGCGGCGCGAGGGTCGCGATCACACTGTAAAGCCACGCGACGCCGGTGCCCATCGCGATCAGCGTGAACATGTTGAGATTGCGCGTCACCACCGAGGTCCAGCCCCGCGCGAAGAACGGCGCGCCGGCCCACAGCACCACCGGCGTCGCCAGCGCGAACGAAATCCAGTTCGACCACCGCATCGGCACGAGGTGCATCAGCCCGAGATGCCCGCCCATCTCGATGACGAACACCGGCAGCGTGAGCACGAGCGCGATCCAGAACCGCCGCGTCATGCCGGCCAGTTCGGGATCGGGGCCGTCGTCGAGCGACACCGTTTCCGGCTCCAGCGCCATGCCGCAGATCGGGCAACTGCCAGGCCCCGCCTGACGCACCTCGGGATGCATCGGGCACGTATAGATGGTGCCGGCGGGCGCCGGCCGTTCCGGCGCCTTCGGCTTGAGGAACTTCTCCGGCTCGGCGGAAAACCGCTCGCGGCAGCGCGCCCCGCAAAACAGATATTCGGTGCCCTTGTAGGAAAATCGCTGCTTCGCGGTCTGCGGATCAACGCGCATGCCGCAGACCGGATCGATGGCCCGCGCGGCTTCGCCCTGCCCGTGCGCATGGCCGCAGGCTGCACCGTGATCGTGATGATGATGCGCATGCGCGCCCTGAGCGGTCTCGGACACCGGATCGTCCTCGCTTGATTTATATACCCTATAGGGGTATATGGACCGGATGCGCACGGAGATCAAGTCATCCTGTCTGAAACGTCTCAAACGGATCGAGGGACAGGTTCGCGGCCTCGCCGGCATGGTGGAGGACGACCGCTATTGCATCGACATCGTCACGCAGATCGCGGCGGCGCGCGCGGCGCTGCGCCGGGTGGAGGAGGAAATCCTGCGCGACCACGTCGCCCATTGCGTCGAGCATGCGATCGCATCCGGCGACAGGGCCGACCAGCGGCGGAAGATCGCGGAATTGATGGACGTGATCGGTCGCGCCGACCGCTAGTGGTCCAATTCCAACATTTGCATCCCGCTGCAGCGAGCGTCTTTGCAAATGTTAGGATTGAAGGACCGCCGGCAATTACAACCTGCTAGCGGAGCCTTGAATTCGACGTTCGCGTCCCGGACTTGCTGCAATGTGGGACGCGAATGTCAAATTCGCTCCACCAGTGTCTGGAAGCGCAATGCGACGATCTCACCGGCACTACCGTGCGATTAACGGCCGGCTAACGATACGCCGCACGACGCGGCCAAGAACTGCATTGCGCGGCCTGATTTTACCTCTCGTTACGCAATCGTCCCTAGCGTCCGCCGCAAAATTCAGGATACCGCGCGGGGGCGGACAATCATGCTTAAGGTTTATAACTGCATCGCGACGGCGCATGATCTCAGGCTGGTCGGCCTCGCGGCCGTCATTTGCGCCGTCGCATCGCTGGCTGCCATCGCGCTGCTGCATCACGCGCGTCAGGCGAGCGGCCGAATGCAGATGCTGTGGCTCGCGGTGTCCGCGATCTCGACGGGCTTCGGAATATGGGCCACGCACTTCATCGCGATGCTGGCGTTCTCCCCGGGCATCCCGAGCGGCTACAACATCTCCCTCACCCTTCTGTCGCTGGTCGCCGCCGTTCTGTTGACCGCCGCGGGGCTCGCGGTTGCCCTGCTGCCGAACTGGCGTCCAGGACCGTGGCTGGGCGGCGCGATCGTCGCCGGCGGCATCGCCGCGATGCACTACATCGGCATGGCCGCGTTCGAGATTCAGGGATTTGTGGTTTGGGATCCGACGCTCGTGGTGGCGTCAATCCTTCTTGGCGGCGCGATCGGCGCGGTTGCGCTTCCCGTCGGGCTGCACAGCCGCGACGAAAAATGGAAAGCGGGCGGCGCCGTCCTGCTGACGCTCGCGATCTGCAGCCATCATTTCACGGCGATGGGCGCGGCGGAGATCGTGCCCGATCCGACCATTCGCGTGCCGGACGCGGCGCTGCCCGCCGGATGGATGGCGATCGGGGTGGCGCTCGCAAGCATCACGATCATTGCACTGGCGCTGGCCGGCGTGGCTCTCGATGTCCGCGATCAACGGCGCTCCGCGCGCGAGGCAGACCGGATGCTGGGCCTCGCCAATGCCGCCGTCGAGGGACTCGTGGTTTGCGACAATGACGTTGTCACGACGGTCAATACGAGCTTCGCCACGCTGGCCTGCGGCGACGCGGCCGGCTTCGTCGGCAAGCGCATCGAGGATTGCTTTCCCGATCACGCCTCGCGTGCGCGCCTGATGGCCGCGACCGATGAGCCGGTCGAGACGTGCCTCCAGCGCGCCGACGGCACCACGATCCCGGTCGAAGCCATCGTCCGCCGGATCGAATTCGCCGGCGGCCCGCATCAGGTCGTCGCCGTCCGCGACCTGCGGGCGCGCAAGGAAGCCGAACAGCACATCCGCTATCTCGCGCATCACGACGCGTTGACCGCCTTGCCCAACCGACGGCATTTCAACGACAGCATCGAACAGCACATCGCCGACCTTGCTCCCGGCAAAAGGCTTGCGGTCCTTTGCCTCGACCTCGACCGTTTCAAGGAGATCAACGATCTGTTCGGCCACGCCGCCGGCGACCGGGTGCTGCAGACCGTGGCCGCGCGCGTCAGCGCATTGCTCGGCAAGGATCAGATGATCGCACGGCTCGGCGGCGACGAGTTCGCGGTGCTGATGCCGAACCTGACCGATCCGTCCGCCGCCGGCCGCCTGGCCGAGCGAATTCTGGACGCGCTTGCCGCCAAGGACGACGACGCCGGCATCGACAGCATCTCCTCCAGCATCGGCGTCGCGATCTGCCCGGACGATTCCGCCGAATCCCAGACGCTGTTGACCCATGCCGACACCGCACTCTACCGCGCCAAGATCGAAGGCCGCGGCACCTATCGTTTCTTCGAGGCCCAGATGGGCGAAGCTGTCCGCGACCGTCGCCTGCTCGAACACGATCTGCGTCAGGCGACCGCGAACAACCAGATGCATCTCGTGTATCAGCCGCAGAAGGACATCCGGACCGGCGCGGTGGTGGGCTTCGAGGCGCTGCTGCGCTGGACGCATCCGGATCGCGGCGCAGTCTCGCCGGGCGTCTTCATCCCGATCGCGGAGGAATCCGGCGCGATCCTCGACCTCGGCGAGTGGGTCCTGTGGGCCGCCTGCAAGGAAGCCGCGTCATGGGATCGGCCGCTGACGATCGCGGTCAACGTCTCGGCGATCCAGATCTACAACGAAAACTTCGTGCACCGGCTGCGCCGGATCCTGGTCGAAACCGGCCTCCCGCCGAGCCGGCTCGAACTCGAGATCACCGAGACCGCGCTGGTCCGCGACCTCAACCGCGCGCTGCTGACGCTGCGGCAGATCAAGGCGATGGGAATCCGCATCGCGATGGACGATTTCGGCACCGGCTATTCGTCGCTGTCGAACCTGCGCGCCTTCCCCTTCGACAAGATCAAGATCGACGGCTCCTTCGTCCGCTCGGTCAACACCAACGAGCAGGCCGCGACCATCGTGCGCGCGGTTCTCGGCCTTGGACGCGGACTCGGATTGCCGGTTCTGGCGGAAGGCGTCGAGACGGCGGCGGAGCTGAAATTCCTGCAGGACGAATCGTGCAGCGAAGTCCAGGGCTACCTGCTCGGCCGCCCGGCCCCGATCGACAGGTTCGCGGATCTGACGCGCGACAAAGCGGAAGATGCCGTCCCCGCTCTCGCCCGCAGGATCGCCTGAACCGCCACCGTCGGGACAGAAAAAGAAAACGCGCAGGAGCCGCGCGTTTTTCACGTCAAAAAACGACAGGCGGCGGTCACGCCGCTTGCTTGTGCATGGCGCCGTTCGACGACGCCGCGCCGCGGATCGCCTTGACCGAACGCTCGATCGCGGCCCAGAGGCGGCCGATTTCCGAGGCCGCACGACCTTCGGCATAATATTCGCGCGCGCCTTCGCCATGGGCCAGCGCCAGCAACAGATCGGCGCGGTTCGTTACCTGGCCGCTCCACACCGGCGCACGGAATTTCGCCAGCGCCTCGCGGGCGATGGTCACGATCGGACTCTCGACGCCATCACGCATCGCCGGCGCGCCGTTGATGACGACGGCGTAAGGCTTGCGCGCGGAGCGGCAGGTCTGAATGGTTTCCTGCACCGCGTTGACATCGAACACCCCGGGCCTTGCCGGAATGACGACCATGGTTGCGTTTCTGATGGCGTCATCCACAACGGCCGACAGGTTCGGCGGCGTATCGATGAAGACCCACTCAAAGCCGTCGCGCTTGGCGGAGTTGATGATCTCCGTCACCGAACGGCTGGCGGACCGGATCGGCGGCTCGTTGGTGCCGCGCAGCTTGTGCCAGAGCGTCAGCGAACCCTGCGGATCGGCGTCGACAAGCAGGCAGGGCCGCGATGTTTTGTGGACCTGCGCTGCAAGATGGGCAGCCAGCGTACTTTTGCCCGAGCCGCCTTTACGCGATGCGAAAACAATGACGTTCATACCTTGGCCTCCCAATTGACCCAGGAGGCGAAAATGAATCAGCACACTGATTCGTTAAAGACAAAATTACCGCCGATTGCCGCCATGCGTCGATTTTTCCGGAGAAATCGGCTTTTGAGTCACACAACGCGCTGCAAAACGCGGAAAAACCAGCGGCAAACAGCGTGATCCCTCTTCATCGTCCGCGTTTTGCAGCTTCCCTTGCCTTCCATTTGCGTTCGATCCAGCCCAGAAACTGTGCGATCGGCTTCTCGAGAAACGGCAGATCCTGCGCGATCAGAATCAAGCCGAGCGGCAGCATCCAGAGGCCAAGCACGGGGAGAAAGCTGAAGATCCCGCCGAGGATCAACAGCAGCGCCAGCGGAATCCGGACATAGCGCGACGATGGCCGCCGCAGCCAGCCGCTGAATGCCGCGACCCGCCGCGGCATTTTGTCTTCGAACCAGGCGAAGTGCCGATCCAGTTCGGCGCGATAATCGACGCTCACGTTTCTCCTCCGGTGCCCCCGAGATAAGACGCGCGAAGTCTGCGACAACGTGGCGCTGCGCCGCACCCAACACAATTCAGTCACAATCCGGCGGCGCGACATTCAACACGACGATCGGATCGCGCGGAGATGCGATCGGGCGCAGGCCGCGATCGCATCCCGCGAATCATGATCTGTGGTGCGGCTTGTGGTGCGCCTTGTGCGGCTTCCTGACATGCGGATGCCGCCGCTCTCTGGAGGGTCGCAGCGTCTCCCGCGTTGCGACAGGCTCAGGTGTCTGGAAGAAAACGCGGCAGCCCGGACTGAGCTCGGCTTGCCGCCGGATCATGCAGGCGGTGATGCGATCGACATTCGGAATGTCCGACGCACAGAGACGAAACGCATCGCCGGCGCAGGCCTGTTCCTGATCGCCGGTATAAGCGTATACAGTCGTGGCCGACGCCAGCAAGGTCACGGCGGCAACCTTGCCGACAGCGGCTTGAAATATTCCCGATCGCCCCATCTGAATCCTCGAGCAATCCCGACAAGCGGTTCTTTTCCAACTCTGAGCGCGGGCCGCGGATTTGGCAAGCCAGCGCAACGTCAGACGGCGTGAAGCTTCGATGCAAGGGAAGGTGCGGCAAGGCCGCCGATGCGGACCTTGTTCTCCGGACAAGCGGCGCAAATGCGGTGACAACGCCCGACGCCGGCAACTCGCGTCGGCGCGAGCCCCAAGCGCTCGTCCGGCTCAGAAGCCGAACTCCCACACGATGCCCACCACCGCCAGCGTCAGCAGGGCGCTGAGCATCCAGCCAATGGCATAGTTGGTTTCCTCATGCACGTTTCCACGCATGTCGTCGATCGGCGCGTCGTGGGCCGGACGCCAAAGGTGCAAATCCGTCATTGCCGCCTCCCAGCGGATGAAACGTTATCGTTGCAACGGCAGCGGTTGGGAAAAGTTCCATCGCCGACGTTTCGAGACCGTTTCAAAGGTCGTTAAAATTCGCCAGGTATCGCCGCCTCCGTCCCGTGACGCCGTCCTTTGGGACGAGCGAAATGACCGTCGGATTCAAGAATTTTACAACCTTCTTCGCGTAGGACTGACAAGCAGACGCCGTTTCATGCCGTCGGAATCAATCTGGATTCAGCCGGAGATGCTCTCCGGGCGCGCCTGGCATTTCATGCAATACGATCGGAAAAGCGCGATGGCTGCAGAGCAAAATGCCAAGGACGCGTGGCGACTGTTCAACCGCAACTGGCTCCTGCTCGGCGTGTTGGCGTCGACGCTGGCGCTGTGTCTTTGGCTGACCGATTTTTCGGTCAGAATCAACAACCATCTCATCGCACTGATCGCGCTGGCGATCCTGTTCACAGCCGCGACCTATTCCACGTTCGGGCGCTTTGATTCTCGCATCCCGTTCATCCTCGGCACGCTCGCTCAACTCGAACTGCTGTCGCTTCTCATCGAGCCGCTGACATATATCGCAGCGGCAACCGACCTCCCCATGCAGGATGGAAAGCTGGCTTCCCTCGACCGCATGCTCGGGCTCGACTGGGTCGCCTATTTCAACTTCATCTACGACAGGCCCGCGCTCATCCCTTACGCCTATCTCGGCTATGCGATGATCCTGTGGCCGATATTCGTCATCCCGGTCATCCTCGGAATAGCTCGCGAATATCGTCGGTTGCAGCAATTTACACTGGCGTGTGCGCTGACACTGATCGCGACAACCCTGATTTTCGTGGCGGTCCCCGCACTCGGTACATACTCCGAATATGGAATCGCGCCCGACCCGGCGATATTCAAAGCGGGCGCCTATCTCATGCAACTCCATGATTTGCCCTTGGTGCGGGCCGGTTCCTTGCGGGTGCTCAACGTTACACAGCTTGCGGGGATCATTACCTTCCCGAGCTTTCATGCCGCAGCCGCCATCCTTTGCTTGTGGGCGCTATGGTGCATTTGGTGGCTGCGGCCCTGGGCGCTGATTGCCAACATCGGAATGCTGCTGGTCACCCCGATGGTCGGCGGGCACTATTTCGTGGACGTGTTCGCCGGCGCAGGGCTGGCTGTGTTTGCCATTGCAGCGGCGCACAAAGCGGGCCAGTTTAACCTCGGCGCTCATGGCCTTCGTTACGAAGAAGCCGCCGTCGCGCAGTCCCTCGAAGGATGAAAAGCGGTCAGGTCACGAGACCGGTCCGCGCTCGCGTTGGCGGTGGCGTTCTCCATGCCGCGCACAACCACGTCGCAGGGGCAAAAGTCTCGCGGGAGACTTTTTAAAAAGCCGCATGTTGCCGGCTGTTCTGCCCTGAAAATCGATATGACGTTGATCTCGCTGGTACAGTTGGGTGGGCTCGAACCACCGACCTCCTGTTCCACAGACAGGCGCTCTAACCAACTGAGCTACAACTGCATCCGGGCCGGCCCGCAGCGGGCGCGAACGGGCCGGAAACTAGGAGCAACGGTCCGCTTTGGCAAGCCGCCGAGGCACGGAAATCGACGATCTTCGCCGGCTTGCGGCAACAAAAAAACCCGGGCGGGCGGCCCGGGTTTCGTCACGTGCGGCGCGGGCGGATCAGGCCGCCGGCTGCTGGAACAGCTTCGCGCCGGCCTTGATCGGTTCGGCGGCTTCGCTCGCGATCTGCTGCGTCAGTTCGGCCAGTTCCTTGGCCTGGACCGCGAAGGTCTCGATCTGCTTGCGGGTGTGCGTGCTCCACACTTCCGTGGCCTGCGACAGCGACTTCACGCCGACCAGGTCCTGCAGGAAATCAAAACCGGCATGGGTGTTGGCCTGGACGAAGTCCAGCACCTTCGACGAATAGGCATGCGCGCCCTTGTTGGCGGCATTGAATACGGCCTCAATGGTGCCGTTGCCGTGCAGCGCGGCTTCCTTGAACTTGGCGTAGTTGTCGCGGGCCTGCGACACGCCCTTTTCGGCGAACGCACGCACCTGCTCAGGAACTTCAAAGGGAATGACGGAGGACGAGAACGGATCAGTCGATTGGGTCATGGCAGGGATCCTTCAGCATTGGGATAAACCAGCGTGACCCTGCAAACGGCCTGGCCGGGATGCGGGCTGGATCGTCGAAGCGGATCACGGAATGCCCACATCCTTGTGTGGGCAGCAACACGCTATGCTCTTATCATGTCAATTTTGTGCAACGCAATAAAAATATTGCGGCGCAGGGTTTGCAGATGCGCACAAAATGGTGTCGCCCGGCGCGGCCGAAAATCGCGGGGATTTCTCTATATCGTATTGAAACTACGCTACGATTTCGGCTTGGCCGCCTCCATGGCGGCACGCCCCATGCTCTGACCGATATCGGTGGCCTGTTCGGTGAGAGCTTTCATCTGGCTCTGCACATACTCGGTGTGAAGCCGCATCACTTCCGACAGGTCCTTGGCGCGAACCAGCTTCTCGGCGTAATCCAGCGACGCCGTCATGTTCTGCTGAGCATACGAAATGGCCTTGCTGCTGATGTCCTTGACGCTGCTGCGGACCGCCTCGCCATGCCCTTCCAGCGAACTCGCGGTTTGCTGTGCGTTGCCGAGAAAGGTCTCGAACGCCTTGCGGGCCTGCTCGAAGCCGGCCTCGGCCATCGACCGCACATCCTTCGGCATCTCGAAACGATCACGCCCGTCTTCGCTCATGGTCAGCACTCCTCTTGGCAGCACCTGTTGGTCCCCAGCGAATGTCAAATCCACTCCACCAGTCCCCTATCGTGGACCTTTCGTCTCCTTTTGCAACACTTCAACGTGCCGCGCGTTGCGAAGGTTCGTCTCAAGCCCGCCAAATTAAGGTTATTGGGGCTTTCCCGGGGATGCCGCGCCGCGAGCGTGGACCTTGGCATGCCCGGGCGCGATACTAACCTTCTGTTAAGCCTGTCAGACTCGACAAGGCGCAATGCCGGACGTCACGCACTCGGACATCATGACCAGGACCGAATTCAACATGCGAGGGGTGGGTGATCCCCGGCTGGCCGTCCATGCGACGAGTCATCTGCCGGCATGGCTATGGTCGACCGACGGCGCGCGGGTGCTCTGGGCCAACCCGGTGGGCGCCGACGTGTTCGGAGCCGGCAACGCGACCGCGCTTGCGGCGCGCGCATTCGGGCCGGCCGATCCGCACCGGCGACAGATCGCGCGACTCGCAACGCAGTTGTCGCCGACGGGCGCGGTGCGCCTCGAACGCCTGCGCGGATTTGGAGCGCCGCTCGGCACGCTCGTCACCTGCGCCTGCGCGCGGCTTGAATTCCCCGATGGGGGCGCCGGTGTTCTCGTCACCACGCTCACGCCGACGGGGCGCCCCATGCCGCTGATCGAACGGCTGCAACGACTGGTGGACGGCATCGACACACCCATCGCCGCATTCGCATCCGACGGCATGTTCGCGGGCGCAAGCGAGGCCGCGCGCGCCCTGCTCGGCTTCCGCAATCTCGGCGAGGCCGGCCTCGACGCGGCCCGCAGCGAAGCCCTGCGCACGGGCCGTTTCGAGACGCCAATCGGGCTTGGACACATGGTGTTGCAGCGGGTGGGCCGCGGCGCCGATATCGGGCTCGTCGCGCTGCTCGAACCCGGCACGATGCATCGTGTGGCCGCCGCGGATGCGACTGAAGCTGTCGCCCCGGGGCCGATGGCGGCAACGCCGCACCTCGATGCACCGGCGCCGGTTGATGACACGCCGCCGAAAGGCGCCGCAGAGACGACGACGCACGCCGAAACGATCGTGCCCCCGGATGAACCCGTCACGGTGACGCCTGCGTTGACCGCTGACGCGGCCGCGCATCCTCGGACGGACGCCATCTCCGCACCGGACTATGAACAACCGGCGGCGACGGGAGAAGCCCCGGCGGAGTTCACGGTGTTCGATGCGCTCGACGACGCCGGAGACGAGGCTTCCACAATCGAACTGGCTGCGCCTGAATCCACGCAGGCGGGAGAGCGCGAGACGCCCCCGGTTCAGGATAATGAGTCCGGAACGGAGGTTCTGGAAACCGAAGCACGGCAACCGGAAACGCCCGCGCCGGAGTCCCTCGTTCACGAACCTTCGCCTTATGTCGAAGCCCTCGCCGACGAACCTGCGTCAGACGCCGACGGGACGGCGAATGCGGCGCCGGCTGCCACGGACGCAACGGCCGCGCCCGAAACGGGTGCGGCCGCCTCACCTGCGTCTGCGCCGCCGTCGACGCCCGCGCCGGCATGGTTCGAGCAGCCTCCGCCGCACGAACGGCGGCATCCGTTGCGCTTCACCTGGCAGATGGATGAAGCGGGCCGCTTCTCGTTCGGCTCCGACGAATTCACGCGCCTGATCGGCAGCCGCACCGCGGCCGGCTTCGGCCGGCCGTGGAGCGAGATCGCCGACGTCTTCGGACTCGACCCCGAAGGCCGCGTCGCCAAGGCCATCGCCGGCCGCGATACCTGGAGCGGCATCACCGTCCCCTGGCCGGCCGATGGTGCCGCCGCCCGGTTGCCGGTGGAGATGTCGGGGTTGCCGATCTATGACCGCATGCGCAATTTCGCGGGCTATCGCGGATTCGGCGTCTGCCGCGATCTCGAAGGCCTGGCGCGCCTCGCCGCCCAGCGCCGCCGCGAATTCCTCTTCAACGAACCGCAGCCGCAGCCGCTTTCGGCGGATGCGGCGGCTATTGCCCATCCTGCGGCCCCACCTTCTCAACCAACGGAGCCGGCCCCCGTGGAAACGCCCCAGAATGTCCTGCCGTTCCGGCCCGCGAACGATCAGAAGTCGCCGGCGCTCACACCCGTTGAAAACAACGCGTTCAATGAGCTGGCGCGGCAGTTGTCGGCCCGTCTGGAAAATGAAGGACCCGCTGCGGTGCCCGGGACGGTCCATGACGATGCTGACCAGCCGGCACCGGCGGAGACCGACAACGATACGCTGTCGGCGCTCCAGGCCGATTGGCTGAGCGCTCCCGTCGCGGCCCCGGCGAAGGGTGACAGCGCGCGCGACCGGCAGGTGTTCGACCTGCTGCCGACGGGCGTATTGATCTATCGTCTCGACCGGCTGCTCTATGCCAACCGCGCATTCCTCGAACGAGTTGGATACAACAGCCTGCCCGCGCTGGAAGAGGCCGGCGGCCTCGATGCGCTGTTCGTCGAAACCCATGCGCCGCGCAATGGCGACAATGGAACGCCCGTCAGCATTTCAACCGCGCAGCCCGACAGCGAGACCGCACGCGCGCCGCTGTCTGCGAACCTGCACACGATCTCCTGGGACGGCGCTCCGGCGCACGCCCTGATCTGCGCGCATCCGCCGGAGCACGCACAGCCTGCGTCCCTGCTCTCAACGGCGCCGCCGGCTGCCGAGACTTCCCCTGCGGCAAAGCCCGCCGAAGCGGGCCACGTCACGGCCGAAGAACTCGCCGCGATCCTCGACACCGCCGCCGAAGGCATCGTGATGTTCGACGAAAGCGGCCGCATCAATGCCTGCAACCGCAGCGCCGAGGCCCTGTTCGGCCGCGACGGCGCGGAGCTGACGCAACTCGCTCTCGCCGACCTGTTCGCGCCCGAGAGTCAGCGCGCGGTGCTCGACTATCTCGACGGCGTGCGCAACGCCGGCGCCGCGAGCCTGCTCGACCATGGCCGCGAGGTGCTGGGCCGTGTGCGCGAAGGCGGGTTTATTCCGCTGTCGATGACGATGGGCCGCACCCGGCAGCAGGGTCCGAATTTCTTCGCGGTGTTTCGCGATCTGTCGCAGGTCAAGAAGACCGAGACGGACCTTGCGCAGGCGCGCCGCCAGGCCGATCGCGCCGTCAGCGCCAAGGCCAACGTGCTGGCGCGGATCAGCCACGAGGTGCGGACGCCGCTCAACGCCATCATCGGCTTCGCCGAAGTGATGATCGGCGAGAAATTCGGCGCGCTCGGCAACGAGCGCTACATCGAATACATGAAGGACATCCGCGCCTCCGGCGAGCGCGTCATCGCGATCATCGACGACCTGCTCGATCTGTCGCGGATCGAAGCCGGCAAGCTCGACCTCGCCTTCACAAGCCAGAACCTCAACGAGATGGTCGAGCAGTGCGTCGGCGTGATGCAGCCGCAGGCCAATCGCGAACGCATCATCATCCGCACCTCGCTCGCGCATACGCTGCCGCCGGTGGTCGCCGACGCCCGCGCGCTGCGCCAGATCACGCTCAACCTGATCGGCAATTCGATCCATCTCGCCAAGGCCGGCGGCCAGGTCATCGTCTCGACCGCGGTGACGGATTTCGGCGACGTGGCGCTGCGCGTGCGTGACACCGGGCACGGTCTCAATGACAACGAGGTGGCGGCGGCGCTGGAGCCGTTCCGCACGCCGGCGCCGGGCGATCAGGCGCCGGAAAGTGCCGGCGTCAGCCTGTCATTGACCAAGGCGCTGGTGGAGGCAAACCGGGCGCAATTCAACATCAAGACCGGCGCCCACGCCGGAACCCTGATCGAAGTGGTGTTCGCACGGGTTCCGGCGCGGACCTGATCCTCAGAGAAAAAGAACCAGCGCGCCGCCGGCGAGCAGCACACAGGCGCTGACCGGCCCGAACAGCCTACGCAATGCTGTGTTGTCGGGCACGAAGCCGATGCCATGGACAAAGGCCGCGGCGACGCCCAGCAGCATGATCGGCAACGCCATGTGCAAGCGCGTCGGGGAATGCCGCGCAACAGAAACGGAAACAGCATCAGCAAGGCGCTCGCGGCCAGCGCCGTGACGAACGCGATGGGGCGACTCGCTGGCACCGGCTAGCGGAGCGGCTTGCGGGACGGGACTTGCGCGGTCTCAAGGTCGCGCTGGGCGTGGGCCTCGAACCACATCGCATTGAGGATCGCAAACGCCGCGGCGAAGCCGACGCCGAGAACCCATGAAAAATACCACATCGTTTCGATCCCCTCTCAATAGACGGAATGGCTGTTGCCTTCGATGAAGGCGGCCGTCACCGGTCCGCGCAGGACGCGATAGACCCACGACGTGTAGATCAGGATGATTGGCAGAAAGACGGCCGTGGCGAACAGCATGATCTTCAGCGTGAGCAGACTCGACGACGAATCCCAGACGATGAGACTCGCCTTCGGCTCAAGCGACGACGGCAGCATGAACGGGAACAAACTGAGACCCGTGGTGGCGATGATGCCGGCGACGCCCACGCCACTGGTGATGAAGCCGAACCCCGGCCGCTTCGCGCGTAGCAATGGCGGCGTCACGGCCAGCGCGAGAACCGCAATGACGGGCGCCGCGATGGTCCAGGGCATGCTGTGATAATTGGCCAGCCACGCGCCGGCTTGCCGTATCACGTCTTTGGCCAGCGGATTCGACGGACCGTCATGCGCCAGCGGCTGAGCGATCACATAGCCGTCGATCCCGAACGCGACCCAGACGCCTGCGAGAGCGAAGAGGACGATGGTGACGAGCGCCGCGATCCGCGCCACTCCTACCGCACGCTTCACGACGGCGCCGCTGCCCTTGAGTGCCAGATAGCTTGCGCCGTGCAGGACCAGCATGGCCACGCTGACGAGGCCGCACAACAGCGCGAACGGATTGAGCAACCCGAACAACGTGCCCTCATACGTCATGCGCAGCGTATCGTCGAAGCGGAACGGCACGCCCTGGATGACGTTGCCGAAGGCGACGCCGAAAATCAGCGCCGGTACGAGGCCACTGATGAAAAGCCCGATATCCCAGGCCCCGCGCCAGCGGGCGTTCTCGACCTTGCTGCGGAACTTGAACGAGACCGGGCGCAGGATCAGCGCCGCCAGCACCAGGAACATCGCGAGATAGAAACCCGAGAAGGCGGTGGCGTAGAGCATCGGCCACGCCGCGAAGATCGCGCCGCCGCCCAGGATCAGCCAGACCTGATTGCCTTCCCACACCGGTCCGACCGTATTGATGACGATGCGCCGTTCGGTTTCGGTTTTGGCGACGACCGGCAGCAGGATGGCGGCGCCGAGATCGAAACCATCCATCACGGCGATGCCGATCAGGAGGATGCCGAGCAACGCCCACCAGATCAGGCGCATGGTTTCATAATCGAACATCATGCTCTCCCTTATTCAGCGGCTTCGAGGGCGATGACCCGGTTTTCGAAATATCCCGTCGGGATGTTCTCGGGCGGTCCGCCCCTGACGGTTTTCACCATCAGATAGACGTCGACGACCGCCAGCGTGGAATAGAACACGACGAATCCCGTCAGCGTGATCCAGACATTGGCGGCGGAAATGCTGGAGACGGCGAGGAAGGTCGGCAGCACGCCCTCGATCACCCAGGGCTGGCGGCCGACCTCGGCGACGATCCAGCCGAGCTCGGCGGCGATCCACGGCAACGGCAGACTGAGGAACGCAAACCAGAGGAAGCTACGGTAGCGCGTCAGCCATCGCTTGCTCGCGAGCAGGAACGCGACCGCGAACAGCGCAATGAAATAGAAGCCGAGGCCGACCATGATCCGGAAGCTCCAGAACAGGGGCGACACCGCCGGCACCGTGCTCCATGCCGCCTGCGAAATCTGCTCGGGCGTCGCCGCGCCGATGTCGGGCCGGATCTTCTTCAGCAGCAGCGCGTAGCCGAGATCGGGCGCCGTCGCGTCAAGCTGGGCGCGCGCGGCTGTATCGGTTGGCTGCGCCCGCAGCTTCGCCAGCGCATCGTAGGCGACAAGACCGGACCGAATCCGCGTCTCGGCATGGGCGACGAGATCCTTGATGCCGGGAATGGTCTTGTCGATCGAGCGGGTCGCGATCAGTCCCAGCATCCATGGCACCTTGAGTTCATAATCGGTGCGGTGGTTCTTGAGATCGGGCAGCCCGAAGACCGTGAACGACGCCGGCGCGGGCTCGGTGTCCCACATCGCCTCGATCGCCGCGATCTTCATCTTCTGGTTCTCGCCGGCGGTGTAACCGCTCTCGTCGCCCAGCACGACAACCGACAGCGCCGCGGCGAGGCCGAAGCTCGCGGCGACCGTCATGGATCGCTTGGCGAATTCGACGTGCCGGCCCCGCAGCAGATAGAACGCGCTGACCGACAGCACGAACATCGCGCCGGTCACGTAGCCCGCGCTGACCGTGTGGACGAACTTCGCCTGCGCCACCGGATTGAACAGAACATCCATGAAGCTGGTGACTTCCATCCGCATGGTATCGGGATTGAACCTGGCGCCGACGGGATATTGCATCCAGCCGTTGGCGATCAGGATCCAGAGCGCCGAGAGATTGGAGCCGAGCGCCACCAGCCAGGTGACCGCGAGGTGCTGGACGCGCGTAAGCTTGTCCCAGCCGAAAAAGAACAGGCCGATGAAGGTGGCTTCCAGAAAAAACGCCATCAGGCCTTCGATCGCCAGCGGCGCGCCGAAGATGTCGCCGACGTAGTGACTATAGTAAGCCCAGTTCATGCCGAACTGGAATTCCATGGTGATGCCGGTGGCGACGCCCATGGCGAAGTTGATGCCGAACAGGACACCCCAGAACTTGGTCATCTCCCGCCAGATCGGCCGACCCGTCATAACATAGACGCTCTCCATGATGCCCAGCATGATGGAGAGGCCGAGCGTCAGCGGCACGAACAGGAAGTGATAGAGGGCCGTCAATCCGAACTGCAGCCGCGACAGCGAGACGATATCCATCGAGGTCATTGCTCAGTCTCTCCTTGCTATCCGGCGCTGCCGAGAATGACGCTCTCCACGGCGCGGTCATTCACCTGCGGCCGTTGATGCGGCCCGAACACGAAGAACGCAGCCGACAGTACGATCACGAGTTTGATCGCAATCACGACGACAATGTCGCGCCTCAGCGTGCGGTGAGTCATGGCGCCGTTCTAGCTGCCGGATCGATGTGCGCCCTGATCTGGATCAATCCCGTCGCGGCGGGCGGCATCATTCCGCGATATTCAGTGCCGCACGCTGCCGCGCGCGCCCGGCCAATCGCGCAGCAGCCGCGCCGTGGGGCAGGCCCCCACCGAACTGACAGGCTGATGGAACGGCTGTTCGATATTGACGGTCTGACAACCGAGATCGGCGGCGACCCCGTTGATGCAGGCCGCGACCGCGCTGTCGATGCGCGAGCCAGGCAGGTGCGCAACGATCAGATTGGCGACGGACAATCGCTTGCGAAGCCGCATGTCGACATCCGCGCGGTAGCTGAACAGCGCATGGACGATGCCACGCCGATCGCGAATTGCGATCAACCCCCTGCGGTTGGCCGCGCTCGAGCGGCACCAACCCGCAAACCGCAACCATTTATCCAGCGTCACGCTTGAATCGTGCAGATAGACCAGCGGATAAGCCACCCTGGCACAGGCGCGATCGACCGGAAGTGCCTGAAACTGTTCATTCATTGACAGCGGTTCCGAACGGACTACAAGATTGGCCGTGGCGGCATCTCGCGGCATTGATCTGGATCAACGACGCCGGTGATTGATCCAGGTCAAAATGGTATAATGTTCACAGGCCTCCCGAACCAAAGGCTTTTTGCCATGACCGGCGCCGCGCCTCTCGCAGCTTCCCGCCCTGTCTCGGTCAGCCAGGATTGCAAGCGCGACACCTGCACGAACGGTTGCCAGGAGTGCAGCGTGCGGCTGTTCAGCGTGTGCGCCGCGCTCGATCCGGCCGAGCTGGAAGAGCTTGAGCGGATCAGCCGAACCCGGCTTTTCGAACCCAAAGCCACTTTGTTCGAACAAGGCGCGCTCGCGGGAAGCGTCTTCAATATCACCGAAGGCGTCGTGCGCCTGTACAAGTCCTTGCCGGACGGTCGGCGTCAGATCGTCGGCTTCGCTCTGCCTGGTGACTTTCTCGGCCTTGCCCTGATGGATCGCTACGGCGTGACCGCGGAAGCCGTGAACCGGGTGCGCGTGTGCCGTTTTCCGCGCCTGACGTTCCTGACCTATGTCGACGACAAGCCGCACCTTATGCGGCGGATTCATGAATTCGCCGGACACGAGTTGAGCCTCGCCCAGGACCAGATGCTGCTGCTGGGACGACGCAGTTCGGAAGAGAAAGTCGCGGCCTTCCTGCTCAATCAGCAGACGCGTTATGCCCGCATCGGCACGTCATCAGTCACGGTGCCGCTGCCGATGAGCCGCCAGGATATCGCCGACCATATTGGCCTGACGATCGAAACCGTGAGCCGTACGCTCACGAAAATGGCCCGCGAGAAAGTCATTGTCATCGTCCCTGACGGCGTTCGCCTGCTCGATGCGGAGCGCCTCGATCAATTGGCGGCGGCCTGACCGCAGCCGCTTTGATTCACCGCAAGGCGCGGCCGCCGGTGCACGAATACGATATCTTCACCAACGATGGAGATGTCAGATGCCTCTCGACAGCATGCTTGTCGTTCTCGCGGTCACGCTGATGTTCGTGACCTTCGCCGGCGTTCTCGGCTGGGCCGACTGGCAATCCTGAAATCAGGGAACCGCACTCATCCTTGCAAGTTGCGACGCCGCGACATGCGGCGCCTTGGCGTACGGCGGATCCGCGGCGTATAATGGCAGCGGGCGCCAGGAGGCCGACGCCAGGAAGCCGGAATGTCGACGTTCTCAAGCAAATGCGGTTTCGCGATCATCATGACGGCGTTGGGCCTGAGTTGCCCGGCCGCTCACGCGCAGTCCGAACCGGTGCGATACTGGATTCCGTTCGGACCGTTCGGTTTCGGCGGCGCGGCCGAAACAACGAGCACGCCGAGCTACAGCAGCTTTCCGGCCTTCAGCGCCGCGGATCCCGAGAAGAACGGGTTCGTGTTCAGAAGCTACAGCGCGCCGGTCGACGCGCTGACGGGCGGCTTCGGGCCGGCTGCCTTCAGCAGCCTTGATTCATTGTCCTACGAAAGCACGCAGTTCGGATACAATTTCAAGGGGGTCGGCAACTTGCCCATGACGGTTTTCGGCGGCGTCGATACTCTGAAATACAATCCGGACGTATTCAGCGCGATCACGTCCTTCAGCCCCAACACCGACACGGCCCCGGCCTACGGCGTCCATGGGGGCGTCGAGATCCGGCCGTCGTCGAATGTCAGCCTGTCATTTTCGGCGGGCTTCACGCAGCAACAGCCGAGCTTCGCAAACACTGATATCAGTTCGTCCCTGCTGCCCCGACAACTCGGCGGACAACGATAGGCCGTAATGAATTCGGGTCGCATCAACTCGCCGTCATTGCGGGCTCGCGACAAAACCGGTCCTTGCCAATTTGCGCCGAGCAAAGCAATCCGGACGCTGCACAAAATCTGGATTGCCTCGTCGGCTAAAGCGGGATGACATGAGGTTGACTCGCCGTCATTGCGAGGAGCCCAACGGCAACGCGCAGCGTTGTCCCGGAGCGACGAAGCAATCCCGGTCTTTCCTTGCGGCTCTGGATCGCTTCGCGGAGCCTGTCATCGGGCGGCGTCATGACGCGAAGACGCGCGTGACCGCGCTTGCGGCGCCGACCCGTTGGCTCGCAATGACAGCGCGGGTTGGTTCAACCTAATCTCATCATGCGCGAGAACGCTCTTCGCAATGACCAGGATTCAGAGACGACGCATCGAAGGCGTCGTCCGTGATCGCGCGTCAGGCGTTCTTCAGCGCGACGCGGAAGTCCGCTTCGGTCTTGGCCTTGACCTCGTCGAGCGTGACGCCGTCGGCAAGCTCGATCAGCGCCATGCCGTCCTTGCCGTGCTTGTCGATGGTGAACACCGCGAGGTCGGTGACGACCATGTCGACCACCCGCTCGCCGGTCAGCGGCAGGGTGCATCGCTTCAGGAGCTTCGGGCCGTCCTTGGCGGAATGCTCCATCACCACGACGACGCGCTTGACGCCGGCGACGAGGTCCATCGCGCCACCCATGCCCTTGACCATCTTGCCGGGGATCATCCAGTTGGCGAGGTCGCCATTCTGCGCGACCTGCATCGCGCCAAGAATCGACAGGTCGATGTGCCCGCCACGCACCATGCCGAACGAGTCGGCCGAGGAGAAATAGCTGGTGGATGGCAGCTCGCTGACTGTTTGCTTGCCGGCGTTGATGAGATCGGGGTCTTCCTCGCCCTCATAGGGGAACGGTCCCATGCCCAGCATGCCGTTCTCGCTCTGCAGGCTGACGTCGATGCCATCAGGGATGAAGTTGGACACCAGCGTCGGGATGCCGATGCCGAGATTGACGTAGTAGCCGTCGCGCAATTCCTTGGCGGCGCGCGCTGCCATTTGCTCACGGGTCCAGGCCATGTGGGGCTCCTCTTAGCTCGGTTCGCCGGTCAGTATTGTTTCAGCATGATCCATTCCGAAAACCGGAAGACCGCTTTTCGGGATCATGCCGCGGGACGCGGACGAGTGTTGCGGAATTCGATGCGCTTCTTGGCCGTGCCGACCTCGACGAGACGCTTCACGAAGATGCCGGGCGTATGGATATGGTCCGGATCGATCTCGCCGGCGGGCACGAGATGCTCGACTTCCGCGACAGTCACCTTCGCCGCGGTCGCCATCATCGGATTGAAATTCCGCGCGGTCTTGCGATAGACCAGATTGCCGGCGGTGTCGCCCTTCCAGGCATGGACGATAGCGAGGTCGGCGAACAGCCCGCGCTCCATCAGATATTTCTGGCCGTCGAACTCCTTCACCTCCTTGCCTTCGGCAATGAGGGTGCCGACGCCGGTCTTGGTGTAGAACGCCGGAATGCCCGCGCCGCCGGCGCGAATGCGCTCCGCGAGCGTGCCCTGCGGGTTGAACTCGAGCTCGAGCTCGCCAGCGAGGTACTGCTGGGCGAACAGCTTGTTCTCGCCCACATAGGACGAGATCATCTTCTTGATCTGCCGCGTCTCGAGCAGGCGGCTGAGGCCGATGCCGTCGACGCCGGCATTGTTCGACACGACCGTCAGGTTCTTCACCCCGGAGTCGCGGATCGCATCCGAGAGCGTTTCGGCGATGCCGCACAGGCCGAAACCGCCGGACATGATCATCATGCCGTCCTTGAGAATGCCGTCGAGGGC
>DASZVY010000023.1:0-2032 GCA_035546855.1 Nitrobacter sp.
AGCACCGCCGCGCGCCGGCTCACAAAGGCCAGCGCCGCCCAGTAGGTCAGCAGCACGGCGCCGATCGCTCCGATCAGCGAGGGGACGCGATAAAGCCAGATGCGAAGTTCGGCGCGCGGCAATCCGAGCGCCGAGGCCGTCTCCACGGCTGCTGCCTGCATCCAGTAGATGCCCACCGGCTTCTTGTAACGGACCTCGTTCTGAAAGCGGATGTCGATGAAATCGTGCGTTTCGACCATCTGTTTGGTCGCTTGCGCAAATCGCGCCTCGTCACGATCGATCGGCGGAATGTTGAAAAAGCCCGGCAGGAAAAACAGCAGGCCGACGACGATCAGGAAGGCCGCGGACCGGACGTGGCTGCCGGTCACGGCATCGAGCACGCTCGCGAGGCCGCGGCCCGGATCGACCCGGTTCTGCGGTTCGCGCGGGGCGCCAAATCTGGGACGTGCAAAGCTCTCAGCCATCGGTTCCGCATACGCTGAAACCAACGCAGCGACAACCGCTTAGCTTGCAACTACTGTATTCTGACCACGACTGTGTCCGCGGCGCCCGCAGCATCCTGAACCGTCAGCCTGACGAAACCCGGCCCCGGCGGGTCGACCATCCGCTGACGCCGGCTGTCGATCTCGCCGACTGCGATCCCGTTGACCATCATGGTCATGGGTACGACTCCCCCTGCCACTTTCACTGGCACGGCCGATAATGTGCCGCCACCGCTGCTGGCATCGATCCGCGAGCCGTTCAAAGGGAACTGGATATGAAGGGCATGTTCGCTGCCAGGCTGGATCAGTTCGCCCGAGGGACGGAACCGGCGCAACGGCAACGGCAGCTTGGCATTGCCGGCGATCAGTGTGCCTCGGGGCGCGCGCGGCAGCGGAACCGGCATTTTTCCGCTTCGCGCAAAGGCGTCGAACAGGATCGGCGCTGCGGCGACCCGGCCAAGAAGACCCGGCACCGGCGCGCCATCGGGGCGCCCGACCCAGACTCCGATGGTCATGTGGCCGTCGAACCCGACGGACCAGGCGTCGCGATAGCCGTAGCTCGTGCCGGTCTTGAAGGCGATCCGGTTACGGACGGCGTTTTCCGGCGGAGGCGTTCCCATCAGGACATTGCCGACCTGCCAGGCCGCGATGTGATCCAATAGCCGTGCCGGTTCCCGGGTATCGACGCCTTGTTCGACCTCCCGCAGCGGCAGGACATTGCCGAGGCGCGCGATGCCCGCATAGGCTTGCACGAGATCGTGCAACGTGACCCCGACGCCTCCAAGACCCATCGCCAATCCCGGCACCTCGTCCTGCGGCAGCACCAGATTGGTGCCGACCTGTCTCAGGCGGGCCGACAGCCGGCTCGCACCCACCCGGTCGAGAAGCTCGATGGCCGGTATATTCAGCGAGAGTTGCAAGGCGCGACGCACCGGCACCGTGCCCTGGAAATTCAGGTCGAAATTCTCCGGCGCATAGCTGCCGAAGCGGACCGGTCGATCGTCGATGAGACTGTCCGGATGCACGAAGCCATCCTCGAAGGCAAGCCCGTAGATGAACGGCTTGAGCGTCGAGCCGGGCGAGCGGATCGCCCGCGTCATGTCCACCTGTCCGGCGCGCCGTTCGTCGAAGTATCCGGCGGAGCCGACATGGGCGAGCACGTCGCCGGTGGCGTTGTCGACCGCGATGATCCCGACGGAAATATCCGGACCGAGCGCCTCCGCGCGATCCCGCGCAAGCGCTTCCAGCGCGCGTTGAAAGCCGGCATCGAGCGTCAGTTTGATGACATCGGAATCGGTCACGGACGTCGTCGCGTGATCGGCCGCATGCGGAGCCAGCATCGGAATCGACTTGCGCATGCGCAGAACCGGAACGCTTTCCGCCTGCTTCGCGTCATCGGCGGAGACCCGCCCCTCCTCGACCATGCGCTCCAGCACGCGGTCGCGTGCGGCGCGCGCCGCAGCCGGATGCCGGTCGAGGCGGCGCGCCTCAGGCGCTTGCGGGAGGGCGACCAGCAGGGCGGATTCCGCAAGCGACAGGCGTTTCGGCTC
>DASZVY010000024.1:0-23084 GCA_035546855.1 Nitrobacter sp.
AGAAGGCCGGGCGCAGCGCGGCCACCTGGTCGTAGGTCGCGCCGACGCGGATGTACTCGTCCTCCTCGACGATGGTGCCGCCCTTGCGGCCCTTCACGGTGACCGGCGCGATCTCGTCCTTGAAGCGGCCCTCGGCGCGGGCCTTCTCGGCCTTGTTCTGCGAGGCGACGGCGAAGCGGTCCTGGTCCTCGCGCGTGATCTGGGCCTGGGTGGCGACGTTCTCCGCGGTCACGCCCATGTGGTAGCCGTTGAAGGCGTCCCACAGGCCGTCCTTGATCATGGTATCGACCAGTTCGAGGCTGCCCATCTTCACGCCGCCGCGCAGATACTGCGCATGCGGCGCCATGCTCATCGACTCCTGGCCGCCGGCGACGACGATGTCGGAATCGCCGTTCAAAAGCGCCTGATAGCCGAGCGCAACGCTGCGCAGGCCCGAACCGCAGAGCTGGTTGACGCCCCAGGCCGGGCTTTCGACGGGAATGCCGGCCGAGATGGAGGCCTGACGGGCCGGGTTCTGGCCCTGGGCCGCGGTCAGGATCTGGCCCATGATGACTTCGGACACCCGGCCCGGCTCGACGCCGGCCCGCTCCAGCGCGGCCTTGATCGCGACAGCGCCGAGATCGTGGGCCGACGTGGTGGCGAACGCGCCATTGAAACTTCCGACCGGGGTGCGGGCGGCGCTGACGATGACGACATCGTCTGACATGGACATCTCCTGGGCTCGAGGTTTTTTGAAAAGCGATCGCCGCGGTGCGCGACTTCTGTCGCCGCTATCCTGTTAACCTCGTGCTGGCGTGTCAATCGGCCAGAGGGCAAAATGGCGTGTGACCCGGCCACCGCCGTGATTTTGCTGCACCCCATGCTGCACCTCCGCCGCAGCATGGCCCTGGGCCGGGTTAACCGTGCCGCACAAAACGGTAGCCGAACCCCACTGAAAATGCTTACTTTGTTGCGATGCGTTGCTTAACCCCACCGTGGATGCTCGGGGGGTTCCTTGTCCTCGGTCAGTATGTGTGGGGCCCATGGCGAAATCAGAAACACCGACAACGATCAAGAAATATGCGAACCGGCGGCTCTATAATACCGGCACCAGCACCTATGTGACGCTCGAAGATCTCGCGGCGATGGTGAAGGAGGGCGAGGATTTCCTCGTCTATGACGCCAAGACGGGCGACGACATCACTCGCTCGGTGCTGGCCCAGATCATTTTCGAGCAGGAGAACAAGGCCGGCCAGAACCTGTTGCCGACAACTTTCCTACGTCAGTTGATCCGTTTCTATGGCGACAGCATGCAGATGGTGGTGCCGAAATATCTCGAGCAATCGATCGACACGCTGACGCGCGAGCAGGAAAAATTCCGCAAGCAGATGGCCAACACCTTCAGCGGCACGCCGTTCGCGCCGCTTGAAGAGCATGTCCGCCGCAATATGGAGCTGTTCGAGCGGACGTTCTCGATGTTCAAGCCGTTCGTGCCGCCGCGCACCACCGGCACCACGCCGCCTCCGGAACCGGAGAAGACATCGTCCCCGTCGGATAACGCCGGCAATATCGACGATCTGCGCCGCCAGATGAAAGAGATGCAGGAGCGCCTGGAGCGGATGTCCAAGGAGCCCACCAAGAAGGACGAGTAAGTCCGGAATCCGGTCTAGCCCACGGCGGGCTGCGCCGCGGACTCGCCGCTCCACGGCCGGACCGGCGAGGCCAGGCCCGTCAGACGGCCCTGGATGTAGTCGCAGCCCCAGTCGCGCAGCATGATGGCGGACGGCTCGTCCTGAACCCATTCCGCCACGGTCCGGATATCCAGACGCCGCGCCAGATCGATCAGGGTCTGCACGAAAGCGCGATCGTCGGCCGAATGCGCGATGTTCTGCACAAAGGCGCCGTCGATCTTCACCAGATCGACGCCGAGCTTGCGCAGGCTGCGGAACGACGTGTAGCCGGCGCCGAAATCATCGATGGCGATCCGGCTGCCGAAGTTCTTCAGTCGCGTGACGAAGCCGCGTACTTCATCGAGGTCGTGAAGCGCAACGGTCTCGGTAATTTCCACGATCAGCCGCTCGGCGACGCCGGGGTGCGCCAGCAACAGTGATTCGATCCCCGTCCACCAATCCGGATCCATGGTGGTTTCCGGCGAGATATTGAGGCTGAGCCGCACATCGGGCGCCGCGACGAGTTCGGCCACCGCGAGTTCCAGCACGCGATGGTCGACGAGACGGATCAGGCCGAGCTTCTCCGCCACGGGCACCACGTCGGGCGCGAGCAGGAACTGGCCGTCCTGCTGCCGCATCCGCACCAGGCACTCGTAGAACGCCGGTTCGCGCGTGCGCGCATCGACGACCGGCTCGAAAGCCGTCAGGATGCGCCGTTCGTTCAATGCCGTGACGATCTCGTCGGTGACGCGGATGTTGACGCGCCGCTGGGCCTCGCGCTCGACGTTCGGCCGCCACGTGGCAAACGATCCGCTGCGGCGGCTCTTGGCCAGCTCGAGCGCTTCCTGCGCGCGGTTGATGGCCTCGTTCGTCGCCCGCGCATAACGCGGCGCATTGACGGCACCGATCGATGCGGTCACCGACACCGGTCCCAATTTCGTCGGCACGATCTCCTCGCGGACGCCGGCAAGCAGCCGCTCGGATGCGATCGCCATGTCGTCGCCGGCGCAGTTCTTCAGAATCACGCCGAACTTGTTGCCGGAGAAGCGCCCGAGCACGTCGCCGCCGCGCAGCCGCGCCCGAACGCGGCGCGCGATCTCGGCGATCACCTCGTCGGCCACGTCGAAACCGAAGGCGTCGTTGATACGCGCGAGATGATCGATGCCGACCAGCAGAAACGCAAAGGATGAACGATAGCGCGCGGCCTCTTCAAAGGTTTCCGCGAGCGCCGCGATGAGGTGGGCGCGATTGAGCTCGCCCGTCAGCACGTCGTTTTGCGACAATCGAAGCAGTTGCTCGTCGCGCGCGCGGCGCTCGTTGTCAGGGCGCACGATGCCCTCGGCCCGCTCTGCCTTGCCGTCAGGTCCGGCGAACCAGCAGCCGCACTCCTCGATCCAGATCATCGGCGCAGAGGCGCTGACGCGAACTCCGTATTCGATGCGGTAGGGCACGCCCTCCCCGCGGGCGCGCCACAGCGGCGCGCTCAGCAGCGCATTGGCGCGAACCGCGCCAGACGGTTCGATCAGGCTCGCGAAGGCGGCGCCGGTCGCAAGCCGGTCCGACGGAATGTCCGGAAAAACAGACGCGGCCTGATCGGTCCAGACGATCGTGTCGCTGGCGATATCCCAGACAAACGCCGCGTGACCGATATCTGCAAGAATTTTGGCGGGTTCGGGCTTTCCCGGCACGGCGGCGCCATGGCCCGCAGGGGCGGCGAGACGATCAGGTGCCGATGGGTGAGCCAAAAGATCTCCTCGTTTCATTCTAGGACGTCGCCAGGTGATTCCCTGTCGAAGAATAGGTCGTTCTTCGTGACCGGCGCTAGGCGAAGTTCGTCACCGCGCCGGAAAATCGGGATTCGCCGCCGAATCAGGTGGCTTTTGCTGCGACCGCAAACGGCACAGACCTTGCGACTCCGGATGGCAGTTGCCTCCCGTGTCCCGAAACAGGTCAGCGGAATTGACGATGAGACTCTCCGGAATAGGCGGCGTGTCAGCAGCGGCCGTCGGCGGCCAGAGATCACCCGAGGCGGCTCGCACCTCCGCCAGGGCGGCGACCGGCCGCGCGGCCTTAGATCACGATGATTTTGGATCGAATCGATCCAAAATCATGAACGTGATCGATTCTGATATCTTAGAGCGGGATGCGGGCGGAAAACCGTCCCACACTTTTCCTCATCCCGCTCTGGTCCCGGTCAGTCCCGGTCCATCGGAAACCGCCGCGCCGCGACAAGCGGTTCATCACGCCGCGCCTTTCATCGCTCATCTGATCGCCATGGCGCAGCAAAGCCCGCAGACCCGCGTCTTGCGACGAATCGAGCCGGAGATCGCGCGCGCGGCCTACGCCCCCGACGGCACCAACCCGCCGCAGCCGCGACGCACGCTGCGAACAGCCTGAACCGATCAGTTGGCTTTTGACGGATCGGAGGCGGCCGGCGTGCTGGCCGCGGACGAGGGATTCGATGATCCCCCGTCAGGAGGGGCCGGCGCGTTCGGCGGCACGACGATGACAGGCTCCGGCGTGCTGCTCAGAATCGATTCCGCCACCGGCGCGGCCGTGGGAACCGGGGACGCGGCCGCAGGCTCGAATCGCGGTTCCTGCACGGCGGGCCTTGGCTCGGGGGCCGGCGGCACCGGCTCCGGCGGCGGGGCTGCAACGACGGCGCGACGCCGCCGCGTCCGCAGCGCTAGACCCGAGACGAAATCGACGAATGCCAGAAGCGTCAGCAGCAAATAGGTCGAGTTGCCAAACTGCGGCAGCATGACGAATTCGGCGGCCGCGGCGCCGAAGACGATCAGAGACAGCAGATGATCGGTGAAGAATTTGGCGCCGGGGCGCGCGCCCTTCATGACTTCGAGCAACAGCAACAGAATGCCAAGCGCCACGAGCACGTCGGCAAGCGTCACCGGCCAGGCAGTGCCCGACATCAACGTGATCGTCACCAGCGTCGTCGACAGCGCGACGCCGGGCATCAGGAAGACGATGATGTTGAAAACCGCGAGCGGGATCAGCAGCAGCGGGAAACCGACCATGGGTAGCGGGCCTTCGTTATTGAACTAAAGCCGCTTCGGGCCAACCCGGGTCCGAACGTTCCCGAAAACGGCATTTCGTCAGTGTCGTGCGCGGGTCAGGCCAATGTGTCGCGGCATCCACCGCAACGGCCTGACCGGCTCACGCGAATCCGCGGATGCGTGTTCCGCCGGATTCCACCCCCGCCCCAATCGGACGGCCCAGTCAGGGCCGCGCGCAACGACCGAAATCAGGCCTCGGTCTTTGGCTTCAGAACCTGACGGCCCCTGTACATGCCGGTCTTCAGATCGAGGTGATGCGGACGGCGCAGTTCGCCGGAATCCTTGTCCTCGGCATAGGTCGGCTTGCTGAGCGCATCCGCCGAGCGGCGCATGCCACGCCGCGAGGGCGATGTTTTTCGTCGAGGAACGGCCATTTTGGTAGTCCTTGCAGAGTGTTAGCGCATGTCAATGGTTGAGGCACATCCCCGAAGGGCGGCCCGTCGCGAAGCGAGGGCGCAATGCCGACAAGGGCGGGCTTATAACGGAACGGATGTCCCAAGGCTAGGGCCGCAGGCCCTCAAAATCACGCGAAATGCCGACTGCGATCACTTCTCCGACCAGCAGCGCTTCAGTTCGGCCGCCCGCGCCCGCACCATGTAGGTCCCGGCCAGCCGCCGGACTCCCGGGCCCGGCTTTCGGGCGCTGCGCTTGACGGGATTGGGCAGGATCGATGCCAGAAGCGCCGCCTCGCGCGCCGTCAGGTCCGCGGCCGCCCGCCCGAACGCATAACGGGAGCCGGCTTCCGCCCCGAACTGCCCGCTGGGGCCCCATTCGGCGATATTCAGGTAGATTTCCAGGATCCTCTGTTTGGAGAGCACGGCGTCGACCCACATCGCCAGCGGGAACTCCAGCGCCTTGCGGACATAACTTCGCCCCTGCCACAGGAACAGGTTTTTCGCCACCTGCTGGGTAATGGTCGAGCCGCCCCGCGTCACCCCGCCGTCCTCCGCATCCTCGATCACGTCCTGCACGGAATCCCAATCAATGCCGTGGTGGCTGCAGAATTTGGCGTCTTCCGATGCGACAACCGTGCGCGGCAGCGCCGGTGAGATCCTGGAAAAATCGACCCATTGCCGGGTCATTGGCGCGCCCGTGAATTGGCGCCACAGCATCAGCGTCGAGACCGGATGGCCGGCGCTGTAAAATGGGGTCAGCGCGTACGGCAGCAGGACAAGCCCGAGCGCCACCAGCACAACGACGCGAACGGCCCGCCGCATCAGCCAGCGAGACCTATCAGCAACGGTCCTTCCACCGGGCATGATGCCGCACCCTGCCGGACGGCATGGCCCACCTCAAACCCTGCAGCGGCATCAACGGACATCGGCTCTCCTGACTGGACCATATCACAGGCCCTCTCTTAAGGATGCCAGTTGCATGGAATTGACGAAGCCGATGCCATGAACGATTGTCCGGCCAAATCCGACTTGGAGCCGTTCTTGGAGCCCTTCTTGATGACCTCAGGACTTTCACCTGCCGATTTTGCCAAGCGCCTCGACAGGACCGCGGATGACACGGAAGCCCTGCTCGGCCACCTGCTGTCCGACACCGTCCTGCCGGACGAGATCGCGCGCCCGAAGCGGCTGATGGATGCGATGCGTTACTCATCGCTTGGCGGCGGCAAACGGTTGCGACCGTTCCTTGTCGTGGAAAGCGCGGCCGTATTCGGCGTTCCCCGCGACGCAGCGCTGCTGGTCGGCGCCGCGCTCGAGTGCATCCATTGCTATTCCCTGATCCATGACGACCTGCCGGCGATGGATAACAGCGACCTGCGGCGCGGCCGTCCGACCCTGCACAAGACCACCGACGACGCCACCGCGATCCTCGCCGGCGATGGGCTTCTGACTCTTGCCTTCGACATCGTCACCCGCGACGAGGTGCACAAGGATCCGATGGTGCGCCTGCTGCTGACCCGCGCACTGGCGCGTGCCGCCGGGATCGGCGGCATGGTCGGCGGCCAGATCCTCGACCTCGCCGGCGAAGGCCGCTTCGGCGACCGCGAGCCGGTCGATGTCGCGCGCCTGCAGCAGATGAAGACCGGCGCGCTCCTGCGTTACGGCTGCATCGCCGGCGCGCTGCTCGGGCAGGCCTCGCAAAAGGATTATCGGGCGCTCGACACTTACGGCCGCGCGCTCGGCGAGGCATTCCAGATCGCCGATGACCTGCTCGACGTCGAGGGCGATGCGGCGGCGCTCGGCAAGCCGGCCGGCGCCGATGCTGCGCTCGGCAAGACCACTTTCGTCACCCAGCTCGGCATCGACGGCGCCAAGAAACGCGTGCGCGATCTCCTGGCGAAGGCAGACGATGCACTCTCGGCGTTCGGTGCACGGGGCGACGTGCTGCGCGCCGCCGCGCATTTCGTCGCCGACCGCAAGAACTGACCGCGGCGATGGCTGACGACGGGGCTGACGATCCATATCTGCTGCGCGTCAAGAAGATGCCCCGGCCTCTGCGCATCGTCTATGCGCGGCCCCGCACGTTTGTCGCCCTCGCCGTCGGTGTCATCGCATGGCTGCTGACGCCGCATTCGCTAAGGCCGGTGACGCGATTCCTGATCGGCTGGAACGTCTTCACCGCGCTTTATCTCGTTCTGGTGTTCACCGTCGTGTTCGGTAGCGGCATAGCCCATGTCCGCCGCAACGCCATCCTCCAGGACGAAGGCCGCTTTGTCATCCTGCTGGTAACGGCGCTGGGGTCGTTCGCCAGCATCGCGGCCATCGTCTTCGAACTGGGAGGCCAGACTCACAGCGCGCCGGAATTGGGTCTGGCGACGCTGACCATTGCACTGTCGTGGGCCATGGTGCACACCACCTTCGCCCTGCACTACGCGCACGAATACTATCGCGGATTGAAGCCGGGCGGCCTCGCCTTTCCGGCAAGCGACGACCGGGCGGAAGAAAAGCCCGACTACTGGGATTTCGTTTACTTCTCGTTCGTCATCGGAATGACGGCCCAGGTCTCGGATGTGGGCATCACCGACAAGATCATCCGCCGCACCGCGGCTGCGCACGGCGTGGTCTCATTCGTCTACAACACCGCCTTGGTGGCACTGATGGTCAATATCGCGGCCAGCGCGATCTGACAGCGCAGCCCGCGCGCTGCGGCGCGACTCACGTCGTCAATTGCAAATCTCGACATTGCTCCCGCCGCCCATGACGCTGCCGCCTTGCGCCGTGGTCCGATACTCGAGGTGGCAACCGGGCCGCACCGCGCGACAACTATGGTCGCCGCAAACGATCCGCGACTCCGGCACGCTGGCACGATTTGGAAGCCGTCGACGGATCACCGGGGGCGTATCCAGCTCGTCATCGAGCTCCGCCGGTCGCATCATGTGTCGGGGCCGATGCTCCTCGCGCTCCCGCTCGCGCGATGCGGTCGGCAACTTGCGCTCCTTGCGAGACACGCACTCGTCGTCGTCGTTCAGAACCTTGCCCGCGCCGCACGTGATTTTGGCGCAAGTATCGCCCTCTGCGCGGTAGCCATGGCGGCAGATCAGCGGGCAGACACGCGCGGTCTTGCCCTTGATGACGCCGAGCGCGTCCAGGCCGGCAAGCTTGATGTCCAGCTTCTGGTGCGCGTAGCGGTTGAACTTCTCCAGCGAGGCGCGCGATTCCTCGCCCCAGTCACCGTCGGCCGATCCGCTGTAGCAGCCAACCCGGCGCAATTCGATCTGAACCGACTTCGCAATCTCGGTCGCCGACGGCGCAGGCTTCGCCTCGGGTGCCGGCGCGGCCGGCGACAGCGACGCGGTCTGTTGTTGGGCCGGCGACGGAGCGGCGGGCGACGCGGCCCCGCTGCCTTGCGCCGGACTGCGGTCCTGCGCGTTCGACGCCGCTGCCGTTGCCACGGGAGCGGTATCCGCGGCACGCTCGGCGGCAGCACGGACACGCTCCGCGGCGTCGACCTTGGCCTGCTCGATCTGCTTGATCTTTTCTGCCGCGATCAGCGCATCATCCGCAGCCTTGGCCTTGGCCGCCGCCTTCGCCAGATCAGTCTGCTTGGCGCCTTCCGCGACAAGGCGCGCCTTCTCCTCGGCTGCGATACGCGCCTTTTCGGTGGCCGCCTGTCTTGCCTCTTCCGCGCTGATCTTGTCGAGCTGCCCCTTGGCGAGGTCGGCATAAAAACCGGTCGGATAGCTGTTGAGAAAGGTGTTCCAGGCCGCCCGCGTGCCGAGTTGCAGCGCCAGTTCATAGTCGCGGCGGATGTCGGCCCGCGCATCGGCCACAGGTGCGGGCGCGGATGCCGGTGGCGCGACCTTGGCCGGCACCAGCGGCACATCCTCGCCGCCGAGGGAGCCATATACGTAAGGCTCCTGACGGTTGTTGGTCACCTTGAGCACGTCGTCCCGCACGAAGCCGAATGCCTTGCGCACATCGAGACCGGGCGTCGCGATATGCCGCACCAGCGCCGCCGTGAACGGACTGTGCTGGAGATCGCCATCGGCGGCTGTGGAGCCGGCCTTGGCCGCATAGGCGATCAGTGTGTTCGGCGACGTCGGCTCCACCTTGGCGAGGCCGCGGCCGATCGAGCGCATGCTGACGTGCTTCATGGTCTTGTTGAACGGATTGTCTCGGCAAGCGTCGAGAATCACCAGCCGCAACTGCTTGGCGGACTCCACCGCGACCAGCACGCGATCCAACGATATCGCTTCGTCATAGACGTCGGTGTCCCGCTCAAGCTTCGCGTCCACCGGAATCAGATAGTTGGTGCCCTCGACCTCGATGCCGTGACCGGCATAGTAGATCACCGCCATGTCGGCATTGCGCGCCTTGTCGCCGAAATCACGCAGCGCCCGGCGCATGCCATCCGCGGTCAGATCGTCGCGCGCATCGACCACATCGAAGCCGGCCTGCTTCATGGTCGCAGCGAATGCAGCGGCGTCGTTATCGGGATTGGCGAGCGGCGGAACATTGCGATAGGCGGAATTGCCGATCACCAGCGCCACACGCGTCATGGCGTCAGCGGGCCCGCTGGCCAGCATGGTGACCGCGGTCAGCAACAATCCGACAAGACCTGAAATCCAGCGCACGGTCATGGCACCACGTCCTGATCCATCAATCCTAGTGTCCCGAATCCGAAGTTCGCCTTGTCCAGAGGCGTCCTCCGTAGCGAACTTCGGATTCGAAAGGACACTCGCAAGACTATGATTCTCGTGTGGTTTAGGTTCAGAAGTTCGCTTGTCGGACTCGCTGAGAGCATGAAGCGAACTGCTGAACCACCACACTAGCATATTTACCTGACTTACCCGAAGCCGGCGCCCCGTTAAGTGAGCCGCATCACAAAGCAGTCCGCAGCGCCAACTTCACCACCAGAATGGGACGCGCCAACGCGGCAAAATGTTCAATCGGCCGGTGGACGGCCGGCTTCCGTTCCTGCTTTAACGGCCCAGTCGCCATTCCAACCCGGAGAACGCCATGGCCCTCGATCGCTCAACCGTCGACGCCGTGATCCAGCACTATTTCGACGGCCTCTCCGAGGGAAATGCCGACACCCTCGGCGCGATTTTCCATCCGACAGCGGACCTGCGCTGGGTCGAGAAAGGCGAATTGCAGGTGCTCACGATTCCGGACTGGCTCGACCGCGTGCGGAAGCGCCCCTCGGCCAAGGCAGAAGGCAAGCCGCGGGAGGATTTCATCGTCACCACCGACCATTCCGATGCATCGACCGCCTTCATCAAGGTCCGCTGCCAACTGCCGCCACGCTATTTCACCGATTACCTCGTGGCGATGAAGCTCGCGGATGGCTGGAGCATCGTTTCGAAGTCGTACCGCTACGATTTGCGGGACTAGTACCGCCTATTTGACGGGCCTGCACCACTTGCTGCTAATTCCTTCAAGCCCATCAAATAGAAAACGGTACTGGAATTCTAAATTTGCCAGTGCCCTTTGGTTTTCGACGTTCGTGTCAACGGGTGCCGCACTGCATCACGAACGTCGAAAACCGGGCACTGAGCCCGGACGTCCGAACGGACGTTGACGCTACGGCGGGTCCGCGCCATCACAGGCCCAAGGGGCCTTCATTCGACATGACCGAGACCTTCCTGACCTCCCTGCTCGTTCTCACCGTGCTTGCCGCATCCGCGGCGCTGGCGCGGCGGCTGGTGCTGGCCCCCGCCATCGTTTTTCTGGCGGTGGGAGTCGTGCTCGCCTTCGTGCCGGGCTTTCCGCTGATCGAGATGAAGCCGGAGAGCGTGCTGCTGATGGTGTTGCCGCCGCTGATCTATTCCGCCGGCGTCTCGATGAGCTGGCGCGAATTCAAGTCCAACCTGCGTCCGATCGCGCTGCTTGCGATCGGCTGCGTGATCTTCACCACCTGGGCGGTGGCCGCGGCGACACATTGGCTGCTCGGCCTGCCCTGGAGCGTGGGCTTCGTCCTCGGCGCCATCGTGTCGCCGCCGGACGTCGTTGCGCCGCTCGCCATCGCCAAGCGGCTGCACCTGCCGCACCGTATCCTCGTCATCCTCGAAGGCGAGGGTCTCGCCAACGACGCGACCGCGCTGATCCTCTACCGCTTCGCCGTGCTTTCGGTCTCGACCGGAATGTTTTCGCTGCTCTCGGCGGCGAGTTCGTTCAGCATCATCCTGCTCGGCGAAGTCCTGTTCGGCATCGCGGTCGGCTGGCTCAGCCTGCGCCTGCGGCAATGGGCGCGCGACGAGCGCGTCGAAATCCTGCTGTCGCTGCTGACTCCTTACCTGTCGTACTGGGTTCCCGAACATCTCGGCGGCTCGGGCGTGATCGCCACCGTCGCGGCCGGCCTCTATGTGAGCTGGAACGGACCGCTGCTGATCTCGGCGGCCACCCGGCTTCAGGGCATCTTCTTCTGGGACCTCGTGATCTGGCTGATCGAAGGCGTCCTGTTCCTGCTGATGGGCTTCGAGGTCCGCGTCCTGCTGGAAAAGGCCAAGGCCATTCCGCTCAACGAGGTGCTGATCGCCATCGCGCTGACGTCGGCCATCGTGATCGCCGCACGCTTCATCTGGGTGTTTCCGGGAACCTACCTGACGCGCGTTCTCAACCCGCGGCTCCGCCGGCGCGATCCGCCGCCGCCGTGGCGCTATGTCGTCGTTATCGGCTTCACCGGGATTCGCGGCGTGGTATCGCTCGCCGTCGCGCTCGCGCTGCCGCTGACGCTGCCGAACGGACAGGATTTCCCCTACCGCGATCTGATCCAGCTCACGAGTTTCGGCGTGATCTTCGTGACGCTGGTCGGCATTGGCCTGACATTGCCGTTTGTCGTCGACGGATTGGGTCTTTCCCAGCACGGCACCCGTGAGGCTCTCCACGAGCGCGACGCGGAAATCGCGGCGCGGCGCGAGATCCTTGTTTCGGCGCGGGACACGTTGAAGACCATCATCGCCGAACGCAAGCTTCCGGAGAGCCTCGCGCGTTTCCTCGAGGCGCGTCATGAAACCCGGATGCGCGCGCTCCCCGATCCACCCAAGGACGGCAGCGAACATGCACCCGCCACCAAGGGCGCCGCCATGGTGCGCGAAATCATCACCGTCGAGCGCAGGCTGCTGCACAAGCTGTTGCGCGACGGAAAGATCACCGACGAAACCCGGCGGCGGATCGAACGCGACCTCGACCTGGAGGAGGCCGTCGTCGACAACAGGGAAAAACACACGCCGCTGTAGGCTCAGCGGCAGACGGAAGCTTAATGCGAGATTAAAATCAGAAGCACCGTTTACCGACTTACATTAAAGTAAGCATCACCTGCTCTCGGCGATGATATGTGTCTTTGTCATCCCCGGAGGACAGATGCAGATCAAGCCTGCGACGCGCGGATTTTCCGTGTTCGTTATTCTGGTATGCACCGTTGTTGCTTGCGGATGCGTATCGTTGCTCGTTGCCTTGCTCACGCGCAGCAGTATGACGGATTTGTCGTCAATTCTCGCGACAAGCCTGACCGGCGGCGCTCTGATTGTCGTTGTGGGATGGATGACCTATTGCATTCGCCTTTTCGTGCAGACTTACATGCAGGCCCCTTACTTCAAGATCGATATTGAACAGGGTATGATGACGATCACGGACCGCAACGAAGCGATCACCGTCCGATCTTCCGATGTTGTTGCCTACTTTCTCTACAACAATAAGGTTCGCTTCTTGCTGCGCGAACAAACCAGTTCCCGGAGTCTTGCGCCCTTCGTTAAACTGAAGGGAGAGCGCCTGACGATTTCGCTCAACAGGCTTGACGGACGCATTCCCGTTACGACGTGGCTTCATAAATTCGACCGCGACTTCACCGGCAAAAACAGAGCCAGTCTTGGGATGATCGCCCAGGCACTCGGCTACGGACTATCCTGAAGACGATCTGCGTCGTTGCGATCTTCCTCGTTCGAAAAAATGACCGGCCGCAAGGTCCGGCCATTTAAGACGCGGGTAGCCGGGACAAGCCCGGTCATAACGAAACCAAATCCTATCAAAACGTAGGAGGCCCTGCTCCGTCATGCCCGCGCAGGCGGACATCCAGTAACCCCAGCAACCATTGTGGTTACTGATCATCCGCCTTCGCGGATGATGTCGGCGGGGAAGACCTGGATGGCCGGGACAAGCCCGGCCATGACGACGGAGGGGCGGGCAAGCCGCCGCCTCTCAAATCTGTCGCTATGAATTACTCGGCCGCGGCAGTTGCCGCCGGAGCCTTCGCGCCCCCGTTGCCATAACGTTGGTCGATATAATCGATGACCAGCGCCTTGAATTCATCGGCGATGGTCGGCCCGCGCAGGGTGCGGAATTTCTTGCCGTCGACGAAGACCGGCGCGGCCGGCGCTTCGCCGGTGCCCGGCAGCGAGATGCCGATGTTGGCGTGCTTGGATTCGCCAGGGCCGTTGACGATGCAGCCCATGACAGCGACGTTGAGCTGCTCGACGCCGGGATACTGCGTTTTCCAGGCCGGCATCTCGTCGCGGATGAAATCCTGAATCGAACGCGCCAGCTCCTGGAACGTGGTCGAGGTGGTGCGGCCGCAGCCGGGACATGCCGCGACCAGCGGCACGAAGGTGCGGAAGCCCATGGTCTGCAGCAACTCCTGCGCGACCTGAACTTCCAGGGTGCGGTCGCCGCCCGGCTCCGGCGTCAGCGAGATACGGATGGTGTCGCCGATGCCCTGCTGCAGCAGGATGCCGAGCGCGGCTGACGACGCCACGATCCCCTTCGAGCCCATGCCGGCCTCGGTGAGGCCGAGATGGATGGCATAGTCGGAGCGTTCGGCCAGCGTCTGGTAGACCGCGATCAGATCCTGCACCGCCGAGACTTTCGCCGACAGGATCATCTTGGTCTTCGGCAGGCCGATCTCCTCGGCGCGCCTGGCCGACAGCAACGCCGACTGCACCATCGCCTCGCGGGTCACGGCGCGGGCATCGAGCGGCGTGGCGGACTTCGCATTCTCCTCCATCAGGTGCGTGAGCAATTCCTGATCGAGCGAGCCCCAGTTGGCGCCGATCCGCACCGCCTTGCCGTACTTGATCGCCATTTCGACGATGTCGGAGAACTGCTTGTCGCGCTTGTCCTTGAAACCGACGTTGCCGGGGTTGATGCGGTACTTGTCGAGCGCCTCGGCGCAGGCCGGATGATCGGCAAGCAACTTGTGGCCGATGTAATGGAAATCGCCGATCAAGGGCGTCGTGATGCCGCGCTTGCGCAGGCCGTCGCGGATATGCGGCACGGCGGCGGCGGCCTCGTCGCGATCCACCGTGATGCGGACCATTTCCGAGCCGGCGCGGGCCAATGCCGCGACCTGGGCGATGGTGCCGTCCACATCGGCGGTGTCGGTGTTGGTCATCGACTGCACGACAATGGGCGCGCCGCCGCCGACGGCGACATTGCCGACCATCACCTGCGTGGTCTTGTGCCGCGGCGCGGGGCCTGCGACGTCGAGTTGCGACGGATTTTCGAGCTTGGTCATGAGGTCTCAAATATCAGGTTTTTGTGACATTCAGCAACGGATCAATGACCGGCGGGGAAGGCCGGTTCACGAGGTAAAGGCCGGCAATCACCAGCAACGCCGCGATCCCGAAGGCCAGCGTCAGTTGGTCATGCATGATGAAATAACCCGCCGCGACGCCAAACAAAGGGGTGATGAAGGTAAAAGCCGACAATTTACTGGCGGAATAGGTCTTAACCATTGAAAACCATATTAAAAATGTCAGGCCGACCACCCAGATCGCCTGATAGGCCATCAGGAACAGCGCCAACGGCCCTGGAACCCGGGTCAGGGTCTCGCCGGACAACCACGCCGCAATCCCGAGGATCGGGATTGACATGGCGACCTGGTAGCTTAGCGCCTTTTCCGGCGGCGCCTTGATCAGCGAGGTCGCTTTCACCAGCAGCGTCGTCGCCGCCCACAGAGCGCCTCCGCCGACGATCATGAGATCGCCCAGCAGCACCCTGGCGTCGACGTTGGGTTGCGGCACGCCGATCGCGCAGGCGACGCCGGCGAAACACAACGCCAGCCCGCCCCATTGCGACGCGCGCAGCCGCTCGCCGAGAAAGCGGTACGAGCCGAGCGCGACGAAGAACGGCGCCGTGTAGAGAAACACCACGGCGCGGGAGGCCGTGGTCAGCAGCAGCCCGTGATAGATCAGCACGAACTCGAACCCGAACAACACGCCCGCGAACAGGCCGGCGCCCAGCGTCCCGTCGCGCGCGAACAGTTTGACTCCGCGGACCCGCGCGATCATCAAAAGCACGACGATCGCGCCGCAGGAGCGGATGAAAGCCTGCAGGAACGGCGGAATGTCGGGCAGTGCCAGTTTCACCGCAATCTGGTTGAAACCCCAGCTCAGACAAAGCATCAGCATCAGCGCGACGGCGCCGGCCGTGAGCGGCCTTTCGGTGGCCCTTGTAACTGGACTGTTGGTTGACATGATTCCCCGGGGAGCCGGCTTGCCGCCGTGTTGTTATGTGCGATGGAGCGCGGTGAACGGTCGGCGTTGCTACGCGGCCTTTTGACAGTGGGCGCAGGTGCCGGTGATTTCGACAACCGAGAGTTTCGGCGCGAAGCCCGTGGTTCGCGCGGCATCGCTCAGACTCTGCGCGACGCGCGCCGCCGGAATCTCCCCGACCGAACCGCAGCGCTCGCAGATCAGGAACGCGACCATCGCATTCTCGTCGTGATCGTGCGCGCAGGCCAGAAACGCGTTGCGGCTTTCGATCCGGTGAACGAGGCCGTTCTCCATCAGGAAATCCAGCGCGCGATACACCGTGATCGGCGCCGGGCGCGGCATCGACTTCGCCAGTTCATCGATCACTTCATAGGCCCCGAGCGGGCGATGACTCGAGAGCAGCGCCTCGAGCACGTGACGGCGGATGGGCGTGAATTTCTGCGCGCGCTGCGCACAAATGCGCTCCGCATGGCCGATCGCATCTGCGGTGCAACGGTCATGGTCGTGTCCTGGCGCAGGAAATGCGGGTCTGCTTGCTGTCATTTCACCATGATTTAACCGGTTCGAGCCGGTTTTGCCCGTCATTTCAGCAACCCCTGCCATAACAATTTCAAGCGGCCGGCCTATATTGCATTGCAACATAAAAGCCCCATTCGCGGTAAAGCATGGGCTTGCCGCCTCCGGATCCATCCGGATGTCCTATCGAAAAGGCAGCGTCTTGGCATCTCACCTCAAATCCTATCTCGAGAATCTGGCGAACTGGACCACCGGCATCGCCAGGCCCCGGCAGGGAACCGCAAAGAAAATCAACCTGGCGTTGCAGGGCGGCGGCGCGCATGGCGCCTTCACCTGGGGCGTGCTCGATCACCTGCTGGCGGATGGGCGGCTGGAATTCAGCGGCGTGTCGGGTGCGTCGGCCGGTGCGGTCAACGCGGTGATGCTCGCCGACGGTCTCGCGCGTGGCGGCCCGGACGAGGCGCGCAAACGCCTCGCCGATTTCTGGCGCGCCGCCAGCGCCGGCGGCGACCTGCCGCCCATGCAGCGCGCCGTGACCGACCGGTTGTTTTCACTGATTCCCTTCGGAACGGCGCCGATCCAGAACTGGTTCGAGGCGATGTCGCGCTATTTCTCGCCGTACGAACTCAACCCCCTCAACATCAATCCGCTCAACGAACTCATTGCGCGATTCGTCGATTTCGACGCGGTGCGCGGTGGCGATCTGGCTCTGTTCGTGTCCGCAACCAATGTCCATACGGGGCGGCTGCGGATCTTCGACCGCGCCCATGTTTCGGCCGACGCCGTGATGGCTTCGGCGGCGCTGCCATTCCTGTTCCAGGCGGTCGAGATCGACGGCGTGCCATACTGGGACGGCGGTTACATGGGCAACCCCGCAATCTTTCCATTCCTGCAGGCGCCAGATGCCGACGACGTGCTGGTGGTGCAGATCAATCCGGTGACCCGCGCCACGACGCCGCGCACATCGGCGGAGATCATCAACCGCCTGAACGAAATCACCTTCAATTCGGCGCTGATCTCCGAATTGCGGACGATGGATTTCATCAACCAGTTGATCGACGACGGCCGGTTGTCCCGCGGCAGCGGCAAGAACCAATATCGCCGCCTCAATATCCACCGCATCGATCTCGGCGGCCTCGGCACCCGCCTCGCGGCATCCAGCAAGATGAAGACCGATTTCGATTTCTTCGAGCTGCTGCACCGTGCCGGACAACGCGCTGCCCGCAAGTTCCTCGATCAGCATTTCGACGCGATCGGCCAGGAGAGTACCCTCGACCTCGCCGCCGAATCCGGCGTGGAATGGGCCTAAGGACCTGAACTGACAGTTAATTTTCTCATAATGACCAAAATTCAGCCATGAGGGTCCCGCAACGCAGCTTTCCCTTAACTCCGGATGTCGTATTCATAAGCTTGCTTATTATATCGACTGTTAGGAGTGCCGATGCCCCGGGCCCGATCAATCGATAACGACTTCCTGTTTGCCCTGTTCGAAGTGCAACGCCTGATGAGGCTCTATGCCGACAAGCAGGCGTCGCGCTACGGACTAACACGCGCGCAATGGGCGGTGCTGGCCAAACTCGAACGGACCGAAGGGCTGAAGCAGACCGAAGTCGCCGAACTGATGGAGATGCAACCGATCACGCTGACGCGCCTGATCGACAAGCTCTGCCAGGCCGGCCTGATCGAACGACGCAGCGACGAGGCTGATCGCCGGGTCAACCGCCTGTACCTGACCAAAACCGCGCGGCCGATGATGGCGAAGCTCGCCGCGCTGCGCAGCGAGATCACCCAGGCTGCCCTCGCCGATATCAGCGTCCCCGACGCGCATCGGCTGGTGGAGCAGCTTGAAACCGTCAAGGACAACGTCCGTAACGCGCTTCAATGCGCCAGCGGGCAGATCAATAAAATGAAAGAGCAGCACTATGGCTGAACCCGTCCTGAAGTTTCCGCCCGAGCAGAAGGCTAATCCGGCCGAGCCGCCGGAGTCGCAGGCCGGAGCCGCGCCGCGCCGCGGACTCGGAGACAGGCTGCGCCGGCATCGCCGGACTCTCCTGCTGGTCGTGCTGCCGCTGATCGCGCTGATCGCTGGCATCGCCTTCTATCTGTCGGGCGGGCGCTACGTCACCACAGACGACGCCTATGTCGGCGCGCAGAAGGTGCTGATCACCCCGGAAGTCTCCGGCAAGATCGACAAGGTCTCCGTGAAGGAGGGCCAGCACGTCAAGAAAGGCGACCTGCTGTTCGAGATCGACCCGGCGCCGTACCGCTTCGCGGTCCAGCAGGCCGAGGCCAAGCTGAACGACGCGACGATCGAATACAACACGCTGAAGGCGAATCTCGCCATTTACGCCAAATCCTCGGCGCTCTCGCAGGAGAGCATCAACGTCAAGCAGCGCGACGTGGATCGCAAGACGTCGCTGGTGAAAAGCAACGCAGGCTCGCGGCTCGACCTCGACAACTCCATCAGCGCGCTGGTGCAGGCGCAGGGCCTGAACCAAATTCTGCAGCAGCAGATCGCCAATGCCCGCAACAAGCTGCTCGGTGACCCGGATTTGCCGCTGGAGAAATTTCCGGCCTACGCACAGGCCAAGGCGGCGCTGGGCGATGCGCAGCGCAACCTCAGGAACACCGAATTGCGTGCGCCGATCGACGGCGTGGCGACCCAGGTCGACAACATCCAGCTCGGCCGCTTCGTTGCAGCCGGCACGCCGGTGTTCAGCGTCGTCGACCTCGACAATCCCTGGGTCGATGCCAATCCGAAGGAATCCGACTTTACGTATGTCGGCGTCGGACAGACCGTCGATCTCTACATCGACTCGTTCCCCGACCATGTTTTCAAGGGTACGGTCGGATCCCTCAGTCCCGGCACCGGCGCGACGTTCGCGATCCTGCCGCCGCAGAATGCGACCGGCAACTTCGTGAAGATCGTCCAGCGCATTCCCGTGCGTATTTATTTCGACAAGAACGATCCGATGGTCGCCAAGCTGAAATCCGGCATGAGCGTCTATGTGTCGATCGACACACATCACCAGCGCACGCTCGCGGGGTTGCTCGGCCTGTCGCGCGCGACGGCGAAGCAGGACTGATCCGATGACGACGGCTGCGCATCCCGTCGCGGTTCCCGGCCTGCGCCGGAACATGGTGACGATCTGCGCCATGACCGCGACGATCATGCAGGCGCTCGACACCACGATCGCCAACGTCGCGCTGCCCTATATGCAGGGCAGCCTCTCGGCGTCGCAGGACCAGATCAATTGGGTGCTGACGTCCTATATCGTCGCGGCGGCGATCATGACCGCGCCGGTGGGGTGGATCGCCAACCGTTTCGGGCGCAAGCGCGTCTTCATTCTCTGCTCGGCCGGCTTCACCGTGGCGTCGGTGGCATGCGGCTTGTCGCAGGACATCACCCAGATGGTGCTGTTCCGCCTCCTGCAGGGCGTGTTCGGCGCGGCGCTGGTGCCGCTCTCGCAGGCGGTGATGCTCGACAGCTACGCGCTGCACGAACGGGCCAAGGCAATGTCGATCTGGGGCATGGGCGTGATGATGGGGCCGATCATGGGCCCGTCGCTCGGCGCGTGGCTGACCGAGACCTATAGCTGGCACTGGGTGTTTTTCGTCAACCTGCCGTTCGGCTTTATCACGGTGATCGGCCTCGTCATCTTCATGGACGAAACCAAGCTGAACACCGAACTGGAGTTCGACTGGTTCGGCTTCACGGCGCTCGCGGTCGGCATCGGCGCGCTGCAACTCGCGCTCGATCGCGGCGAACAGCTCGACTGGCTCGAGTCGTGGGAGATCAAGATCGAATTCATCGTCAGCGCCGTCGGCTTCTACTATTTCTTTGCCCACTCGCTGACGACGAAACGTCCCTTCATTCAGTTCGCGATCTTCAAGGACCGCAACTTCTCCGCCGCATTGGCCTTCATGGCGGTAATCGGCGTCGTGCTGTTCTCCACCATGGCGCTGGCATCGCCGCTGTTCCAGAACGCCTACGGTTACCCGATCCTGACCGCCGGCCTGCTCCTTGCAACGCGCGGCGGCGGCACATTCGCGGCCATGATGCTGGTGAGTCGGCTGATGAACTGGCTCGAGGCCCGCACCCTGATCGCGACGGGTCTCTCGCTGATCGCCATCACGCTGTACGAGATGACGAAATGGACCGCGGACGTTCAGGTCAGCACGATCGTCATCAACAGCGTCATTCAGGGGTTCGGACTCGGTCTCGTCTTCGTGCCGCTAAGCACGGCCGCATTCATGACGCTCCCGAACCATCTGCGCACCGACGGCACCTCGATGCTGACGCTGGTGCGCAACGTCGCAAGCTCGATCGGCATTTCCGTTGTGATCGCAAAGCTCACCAGCGGCACCACCAAGGCTCACGCCATCCTGACCGAACACATCAATCCATTCAACAACGCGCTGCAGATGCCGAATGTCACCGGCACCATCAATCTGAATACCGACATGGGCCGCGCGATGATGGATCTGCTCGTCCTGGCGCAGGCGCAGATCATCGCCTTCTCGCAGGATTTCGAACTGGTGGCGCTGGTGACGATCTGCGCAATTCCGCTGGTCCTGATCCTGAAATCGACCCGCGATGCAATGCGGGCGCCCTCGGATCATGCCGCGGTGATGGAATAGCGGCCTCGCCCCACGGGGAGCCACCAGCGCCATTTCGGATCCGCACGCCCCTGGCGGCGTTCAGACGGCGAAGAACACCGTCTCGTTGTCGCCCTGCAGATGGATGTCGAAACGATAGACGTGACCGGCACCGGTCGCGCGCTTGGCGATCAGGGTTGCACGACGATCCGCCGGCACCAGCGCCAGCACTGCATCGCTGGCAGTCGCCGCTTCGTCGTCGAAGTAGATCCGGGTGTAGTTCTGCACCAGCATGCCGCGCGCGAAGATCGCCATCAGGATGTGCGGAGCCTGCGGCTTTCCGTCCGGGCCGGGCACGGCGCCCGGCTTGATGGTCTCGAAGACATACGCGCCATTGGGATCGGTGCCGCAGCGGCCAAACCCCCTGAACGAGGAGTTCGGCAGCGCGCGCCTGTCCTGCGGATCGCTGAAGCGGCCCTGCGCATCGGCTTGCCAGATTTCCAGCATGGAATCTGGCACCGGCACGCCGTCTCCGTCCAGCACGCGGCCTTCGATGCGGATGCGCTCGCCGGAGACATCCGGCGTCACCAGATTGTTCTCGAAGGCGTCGTTCCAGGCATAGGCGCCGTTCGGCGTCAGGCCGTATTTGAAATAGGGACCGACGGTTTGCGACGGCGTGATCCCGTCAGGACGCGAATTCGACACTTACCTGGTCTCCATCGGCGTGGCATTGCGCCCGCGCAGCACGATGTTGAAGCGATAACACAGCGCCCAGTCGGGCTTGGTGTTGTCGAGATCGAAGCTTGAAATCATGCGTCCCCGCGCGCGCTCGTCGGTCACCGAATTGAAGATCGGGTCGAACGGGAACAGCGGGTCGCCCGGGAAATACATCTGCGTGACGAGACGCGAGATGAAGGCATGGCCGAACACCGAGAAGTGGATGTGCGCCGGACGCCATGCATTGTGGTGGTTGCCCCAGGGATAGGCGCCCGGCTTCACGGTGATGAATTTGTAATAGCCGGAGCTGTCGGTCTGGGCGCGGCCGGCGCCGGTGAAATTGGGATCGAGCGGCGCCGGGTGCTGGTCGACGACGTGAACGTAGCGTCCGCAGGCATTGGCCTGCCAGATTTCCAGCAGCGTATTCGGCACGCCGCGGCCGTCCTCGTCGAGCACATGGCCGTGGACGATGATCCGCTCGCCGATCGGCTCGCCGCTGTGCTGGATGGTCAGATCGTGATCGTTCTCGCGCACCGTCTCGTGGCCATAGACCGGCCCGGTCAGCTCCGACAGTGTGTGCGGCATGACGATGAGCGGCTTCGAGGGCGAGCGCTTCACCGTGCTTCTGTACGCCGGCGACAGCCGGGCCGGATTGGCCTTGAGGCTGTCGAGGGGATAGAGGAGGGTCATGGAATAGTCCTCATTAAAAGCGTCATTCCCGATGCGCAATCGCGCATCTGAGGGCGCGAGTTCTGACGAGCGAACCCGGAATCCAGATCAGGTTGCTGGATTCCGGGCCTGTGCCTTCGGCGCATCCCGGAATGACAAACGATCAGTTCAGCTTCTCGATCGCGACCGCCACGCCCTGACCGACGCCGACGCACATGGTCGCGAGCGCGAGCTTGCCCCCACGCTTCTCCATGCCGTGCACCGCCGTCAGCGCAAGGCGCGCGCCGCTCATGCCGAGCGGATGTCCGAGCGCGATCGCGCCACCGTGCGGATTGACGAAATCGGCATCGTCCTTGACCCCGAGCTGACGCAGACAAGCGATACCCTGCGACGCGAAGGCTTCATTGAGCTCGATCAAATCGAAATCAGAAATCTTCAGGCCGAGCCGTTCCATCAGCTTGCGCGTCGCTGGCACCGGGCCGATACCCATGATGCGTGGCGGCACCGCGGCCGAGGCAAGGCCGAGAATCCGCGCCCGCGGCGTCAGCCCGTGCTTCTTTACCGCGGCTTCGGAGGCGAGGATCATCGCTGCGGCGCCGTCATTGACGCCGGAAGCATTGCCGGCAGTCACGGTGCCGGGATTGCGCACGATCGGCCTCAGCTTGGCGAGCCCTTCGAGCGTGGTCTCCGGCCGCGGATGCTCGTCCTTGTCGACGGTGATCGGGCCGGCCTTGCCGCCTGATACCATGACCGGGGTAATTTCCTCGGCGAAATAGCCCGATGCGATCGCCTGGCCGGCGCGCTGCTGCGAACGGATCGCAAAGGCGTCCTGGTCGGCGCGCGATACCTGGAATTCCTCGGCCACGTTCTCGCCGGTCTCCGGCATCGAGTCGACGCCATATTGCGCCTTCATCACCGGATTGATGAAGCGCCAGCCGATGGTGGTGTCGAAAATATCGGCCGAGCGCGAGAACGCTTCCGCCG
>DASZVY010000025.1:0-6977 GCA_035546855.1 Nitrobacter sp.
GGCGCACGCAACGGGTTCGGACATCCTCGCCGACACGCCGCTGACGCTGGCGGAGACCGCCAGCATCTTCGGCGAGAAATTGGTGTTCGAAGCGCAGCTGGCAGCCGAAGCCGACCCGTCGAAGCGCAAGATGATGCTGGCGGGCAAGATCGACGACATGATCAATTCCGTCGTGCGGCAGATCGCCTTCTTCAACTTTGAGAAGGAACTTCATCAGGCGCGGCGCGAGAAGGGCCAGCCGCTCGAGACGAAGGAGATCAACGACATTTTCTACAAAACGCAGAAAGACGCGCTCGGCCCCGCGTTCGCGCTGGACGAAGGCTACGGCCAGCTGTGGTCGTATATCCCGCACTTCATCCACACGCCGTTCTACGTCTACGCCTATGCGTTCGGCGATTGCCTCGTGAACTCGCTTTACGCGGTCTACGAGCACGCGACGGAAGGGTTCGCGGAACGCTATCTGGCGATGCTCGCCGCCGGCGGCACCAAGCACTATTCGGAACTGCTGAAACCGTTCGGGCTGGACGCCAGGGATCCCGAATTCTGGGACGGCGGGTTGTCGGTCATATCGGGCATGATCGATGAGCTGGAGGCTATGAGCCAGTAGACCATTGATCCAATTGAGCAAATTGTTCTGTAAAACAATTGTTGAACGTGTGCTTGTGGCGCGTTATACAGACGTATAACACGGAATAGAGCCATGAACGAGCACCCAAAGCAGTCCGAAGCTGAAAGCGCGGCTATCCAGGTGCGCAAGATCGGTAATTCTCTCGGACTGATCCTTCCGAAGGAATTGCTTGCACAGCTTGGCTTCCATGAAGGCGACAAGCTTTATCCGGTGCGGCAGCCGGATGGCAGCCTGCGACTGTCGCCATTCGATCCCAAGCATGCGCGGACAATGGAAATCGCCCGCCAGATCATGCATGAATATCGCGATACGTTTGCCGCGCTGGCAAAATGAGTGAACCGATCTGGCTCGATGTCCGCGAGGTCATCGATATGCATGCCGAGCAACTCGAAATGTTCGGGGGCCCGGAAGGCATCCGCGACCAGGGGATGCTTGAATCCGCGATTGCCCGCCCGTTGAATCGCTGGCACTACGGCGCGAGCGACTTGGCCGCTTTAGCTGCTGCCTATGCATTCGGTCTCGCGAAAAATCACCCGTTTGTGGACGGAAACAAGCGGATCGCTTTCCAGGCGATGATGGTCTTTCTCCGAAGCAATAGCGTTGCCTTTGCTCCAGAGCCTGCCCACGCCACCGCCATCATCCTGGCGCTCGCCGCAGGCGAGGTGGGTGAAGACGGGCTGACGCGCTGGATCAGGGACAACTGGCCGAAGCGTTGAATCAGCAGAAAGCTGAGTCAGCAAACATCGCGCTTGGCGAAAAAATCCCCGCCCATGGCGCTGGTGTCATGGTATGGGCGGTCCGGCAAAGACGACGCGCATGCATGTCGCGGGTCTCATTGGCTTTTCGGGCCAAATTGGCATGGGCGGCTGAATCCCCTGCTTCTTCCGGCGGCCGGCGAACCGGGAAATTTGCCCACAATGACGGCGAAATGTGAAAAAAATGAATGATGACATCGTGTTGTACGATGCCATCGCCGTTGCCCTGATGTGCCGATTGCGGTAATTCCACGCTGAACAGGAACACTGGCTGGAGACAGGACGTGGCAGATCATAGCGAAGTGGCTTACGCGACGGCGGACGGAAACGACTATGCCGCCCATGAGGCGACCTACGAGGGCTTCCTCAAGCTCGTGAAGTACGGCACCGCAACGGTCGTCTTCATCGTTGTCATGATGGCGATTTTCCTTCTCTGATATTCCCACCTGTTCGGATTTTCTTTGCACCGGCGTTCTCGCCGGTGCTTTAGTCATATGTGACCCGGTGGAGTGGATTTGACATTCGCGGCCCATTGACTGCGAGTTCGCGGCGCGAAGTCGGATCCGGAACGCCGGGCTGCGGGGGAGGCGTCATGAAAATTGCTATCGCCAAGGAGATTGATCCGTCCGAACCGCGGGTGGCGGCGACGCCGGACACGGTGAAGAAATACAGGGCGATCGGGGCGGAGGTCGCGATCGAGCCCGGCGCCGGGATCAAGTCGGGATTGCTGGATCAGGATTTCGCCGCGGCCGGGGCGACGGTGAGCGCCGACGCGGTGAAGGACGCCGATATCGTCATCAAGGTGAAGCGGCCGGAAGCGTCCGAGCTTGGCACATACAAGCGCGGTGCGCTCGTCATCGCGATCATGGACCCTTACGGCAACGACGCCGCGCTCAAGGCCATGGCCGATGCCGGCGTCTCCGCGTTCGCGATGGAGCTGATGCCGCGCATCACCCGCGCACAGGTGATGGACGTGCTGTCGTCACAGGCGAACCTCGCGGGCTATCGCGCGGTGATCGAGGCCGCCGAGGCCTTCGGCCGCGCTTTCCCGATGATGATGACCGCGGCGGGCACCGTTCCGGCCGCGAAGGTGTTCGTGATGGGTGTCGGCGTCGCCGGCTTGCAGGCGATCGCCACCGCGCGCCGTCTTGGCGCGGTGGTGACGGCGACCGACGTGCGCCCGGCCACCAAGGAGCAGGTGGAAAGTCTCGGCGCGAAATTCCTCGCGGTCGAGGACGAGGAGTTCAAGAACGCGCAGACCGCCGGCGGCTACGCCAAGGAAATGTCGAAAGAGTATCAGGCGAAGCAGGCTGCGCTCACCGCCGAGCACGTCAAGAAGCAGGACGTCGTCATCACCACGGCTTTGATCCCCGGGCGCCCCGCGCCGAAGCTCGTCAGCGCCGAGATGGTGAAGTCGATGAAGCCGGGCTCGGTGCTGGTCGACCTCGCGGTCGAGCGCGGCGGCAACGTGGAAGGCGTCAAGGCCGGCGAGATCACTGATATCGACGGCGTGAAGATCGTCGGCTTCACCAATGTCGCGGGCCGCGTCGCAGCCTCCGCATCGGGCCTCTATGCCCGCAACCTGCTGTCGTTCATCGAGACGCTGATCGACAAGTCGACCAAGGCGCTCGCCGTCAACTGGGATGACGAACTCGTCAAGGCGACCGCGCTGACGAAAGACGGTGCGGTGATCCACCCCAATTTCCAGCCGAAGGGCGCGTGATGGCGATGAGTGTCGTCCCTCAACGTGTCATTCCGGGGCGCGCGAAGCGCGAGCCCGGAATCTCGACTGAACCCTTAACCTCTGGATTCCGGGTTCACGCCTGCGGCGTGCCCCGGAATGACGAATAGGAGATTCTGATGGAGCAGATTGCGCAGGCCGTCGATCCCTTCGTGTTCCGGCTGTCGATTTTTGTCCTCGCCGTGTTCGTCGGCTACTTCGTGGTGTGGTCGGTGACGCCGGCGCTGCACACGCCGCTGATGTCGGTCACCAACGCGATCTCGTCGGTGATCGTGGTCGGCGCGCTGCTCGCGGTCGGCGTCGGCATGATCTCGAGCGGCAGCGGATGGGCGCGCGGCTTCGGCTTCGTGGCGCTGATCTTCGCCTGCATCAATATCTTCGGCGGCTTCCTTGTCACCCAGCGCATGCTGGCGATGTACAAGAAGAAGGTGAAGTGATGGGGATGCGGACGGCATTTTGCCAGTGTCCCGGATGCAATGCGGCGCGTAGCGCCGCGTTGCCGAGCCGGGACCGCCGCAATTTGGGACGGTCCCGGTTCTGCGTCGCACCGCTCTGCGTTGCGACGCGCCCGGGACAAGACATCGGGGCTCATTCATGAACGCCAATCTGTCTGCACTTCTGTACCTGGTGGCAGGTGTCCTGTTCATCCTGTCGCTGCGCGGGCTGTCGAGCCCGGCCTCGAGTCGCCGAGGCAACCTGCTCGGCATGATCGGCATGGCGATCGCGATTGCGACCACGCTGGCGTCGCATCCGCCGGCCGACGGCATGGCCTGGCTGCTGGTCATCCTCGGCGTCGCCATCGGCGGCGGCATCGGCGCCGTCGTCGCGCGCCGCGTGCCGATGACCTCGATGCCGGAACTGGTCGCGGCATTTCACTCGCTGGTCGGCATGGCCGCGGTGCTGGTCGCCGCGGGTGCCTTCTACGCCCCGGAAGCCTTCGGCATCGGCACGCCCGGCCATATTCATTCGCAGAGCCTGGTCGAGATGTCGCTCGGCGTCGCCATCGGCGCGCTGACCTTCACCGGCTCGGTGATCGCGTTCGCGAAACTGTCGGGCCGCATGAGCGGCGCGCCGATCATCCTGCCGGCGCGTCACATCATCAACATCGTGCTCGGCCTTGCGCTGGTGTTCTTCATCGTCGGCCTCGTGATGTCCGGCAGCGCGATGGATTTCTGGCTGATCGTGATCCTGGCGCTGGCGCTTGGCGCGCTGCTCATCATCCCGATCGGCGGCGCGGACATGCCGGTCGTGATCTCGATGCTGAACTCGTATTCCGGCTGGGCCGCCGCGGGTATCGGCTTCACGCTCGGCAACTCGGCGCTGATCATCACCGGCGCGCTGGTCGGCTCCTCCGGCGCGATCCTGTCCTACATCATGTGCCATGCCATGAACCGCTCGTTCATTTCGGTGATCCTCGGCGGCTTCGGCGGCGAGACCGCGGCGGCGGCGGGCGGGGGTGGCGAGGTCAAGCCGGTCAAGCTCGGCTCGGCGGACGATGCGGCCTTCATCATGAAGAACGCGCAGAAGGTCATCATCGTGCCGGGCTACGGCATGGCGGTGGCGCAGGCGCAGCACGCGCTGCGCGAGATGGCCGACAAGCTCAAGGCCGAAGGCGTGGAAGTGAAGTACGCCATCCATCCGGTCGCGGGCCGCATGCCCGGCCACATGAACGTGCTGCTCGCCGAGGCGAACGTGCCCTACGACGAGGTGTTCGAACTCGAGGACATCAATTCGGAGTTCGCGCAGGCCGACGTCGCCTTCGTGATCGGCGCCAACGACGTCACCAACCCGGCGGCGGAAGAGGACAAGACCTCGCCGATCTACGGCATGCCGGTGCTGCAGGTGTGGAAAGCCGGCACCGTGATGTTCATCAAGCGCTCGCTGGCGTCGGGTTACGCCGGCATCGACAACCCGCTGTTCTATCGCGACAACACCATGATGCTGCTCGGCGACGCCAGGAAGATGACGGAGAACATTGTCAAGGCGATGTAGCCGCGACGATAGCCATGTATCCGGGCCGGCCAATGCGGGACGCCCGTTGGCCGGTTTTTTATTGGATCGGGCTTGAGGTGGTTGGCAACCGTTGTCCGAAGGATGCGGCGCCGGGTCGGCCTTTGCGGATTCTGCAATCGGGTCTCGACAGAGGACATGACGGCGCCGCCGGCAATCGCTATCGTGAGCGATGACGAAGAGAGGATGCCGATCAAGATGAGCGCCCACGGCCCGATTCCGAAGTCGTCGTGGATATTTCCCGCGCTCGCCGTCGCGCTTTTCGCCGGCGTCAGCGCCGGCGGTTACAATTTTGCGCCCTCGGCCGGCGGCTGGCTGTTTGCGGTCGTCCTGCTGTTCATCTTGTTCGGTACGGTATTCGCAGCCGTGCATCACGCCGAGGTTCTGGCGGAGCGGATCGGCGAGCCCTACGGCACGCTCGTGCTGACGCTCGCGGTCACGATCATCGAGGTCGCGCTGATTGCCACCATCATGCTCGGCGACAAGGCTGCGCCGGCGCTGGCGCGCGACACCGTGTTCGCGGTGGTCATGATCGTCTGCAACGGTCTGGTCGGAGTCTGCATCCTGATCGGCGGGTTGCGTTACCGTGAGCAGGATGTCCAGGTGACCGGCACCAACATCTATCTCAGCGTCCTCATCGTGTTCGCGACGATCACGCTGGTGCTGCCGAACTACACGCTGACGACGCCGGGTCCGTTCTATTCGAAGGCGCAGCTCATCTTCGTCAGCATCGCGACGATTCTCCTGTACGCCGTGTTTCTCTATACCCAGACCGTCCGTCACCGCGGCTATTTTGTCGCGGGGAATGGCGACTCGAACAGCGAGGCGGGAGCGCATGGCGGGCCCTCGCTCGCGCTCAGCGTCGCATTGCTGCTGGTCTCGTTGCTGGCGGTGGTCATGCTTGCGAAGAAATTCTCGCTGGTCGTCGATGCTGGAATTGCGCTGGTCGGCGCACCGGGGGCGCTCGCCGGCGTCCTGGTCGCGGCCTTGATCCTGCTGCCGGAGAGCGTCGCCGCCATTGCGGCGGCGCGCGACAACGATCTGCAGAAGAGCGCCAATCTCGCGCTGGGCTCGTCGCTTGCGACCATCGGACTCACGATTCCGGCGGTGGCGATCGCAGCCTATGCACTCGACAAACCGCTCGAGCTCGGCCTCAGTTCCCAGAAGATGGTGCTGCTCGCCATGACGTTCCTGTTGAGCATGCTGACGTTCGGGACCGGCCGCACCAACATTCTGTTCGGCATGATCCACATCGTCGTGTTTGCGGTCTATATTTTCCTCGTGTTCGTGCCCTAACGGAGGCTCCCATGCTCGCAGCGAAATCCGACGTCCAGCAGGACACGCCCGAAGTCCGCGTTACCGAGTGGCGGCTGCCGCCGGGAAGCGCGACCGGACCGCATACCCATGGGATGGATTATGTGATCGTACCGATCACCACCAGCGAGATGACTATCGTCGCGCCGGACGGCACCCGCTCCAAATCGCGGATCGCGACCGGCAAGTCCTATTTCCGCAAGGCCGGGGTCCAGCATGACGTGCTGAACGAAACTGCGGATGAGATCGTGTTCCTCGAGGTCGAACTGAAGCGCTAGATCACGATGATTTTGGATCGAATCGACCCAAAATCATGAACGTGATCGATTCTGATATCTTAGAGCGGGATGCGGGCGGAAAACCGCTCCACACTTTTCCTCATCCCGCTCTAGACACGAAAGGTCACGGCGGACCGGTCCTTGCCATCGATCCGTCGCGATTGATCCCTTAATCGGCCCAAAAGTTCCCCCATCAGGTAGCGCGGGGAGAGGCCGGTCATGCTGAAATACGTGTCGAGGTTCTTTTTTGA
>DASZVY010000026.1:0-27902 GCA_035546855.1 Nitrobacter sp.
CATGAACAAGATCGATCTCAACGGCCGTTGCGCGGTCGTGACCGGCGGCGCGCAAGGCTTTGGCCGCGCCATCACCGAACGCTTCGTCGCCTCGGGCGCCAAGGTCGCGATCTGGGATCATGACCAGCCGCTGGCGGAAAAGACCGCGCAGGCCATCGGCAGCGCCGTCACCGCGGTGAAGGTCGATGTCACCGATCTCGCCGCCGTCGAGACGGCGCGCGACGCCACCCTCGCCGCGTTCGGCAAGATCGACATTCTCGTCAACAACGCCGGCATCGCCGGCGTCAACAAGACCGTCTGGGAGACCGATCTCGACGAATGGCGCAAGGTGCTGCGCATCAATCTCGACGGTCCCTTCATCTGCAGCAAGGCCATCGTGCCGGCGATGGTCAAACAAAAGTACGGCCGGATCGTCAATATCGCCTCGATCGCCGGCAAGGAAGGCAACCCGAACGCGGCGCACTACTCGGCCTCCAAGGCCGGTCTGATCGCGCTGACGAAATCGCTCGGCAAGGAGCTCGCCGCACACGACATCACGGTGAACGCGGTCACCCCGGCCGCCGCGAAGACCGCGATCTTCGACCAGATGACCCAGCAGCACATCGACTTCATGCTCTCGAAGATTCCGAAGAATCGCTTCGTGCTCGTGGAAGAACTGGCGGCGATGGTGGCATGGCTCGCTTCCGAGGACTGCTCGTTCTCCACCGGCGCGGTGTTCGATATCTCCGGCGGCCGCGCGACCTACTAGCGAAGCCGCCATGATCCGGGAAGGCGGATGTCTCTGCGGCGCGGTTCGCTTCACGGCCAAGGGCGAGCCGGCCAACGTCCGCATCTGCCATTGCCGCCGATGCCAGAAAGCGATGGGCTCGCCGTTCTACGCGCGGGCGATGTTCGATCCGAACGCCGTCACCATTCGCGGCGATGTCGCGAGCTACCCCTCCTCCGCGACCATCGAGCGGGTGTTTTGCCCCGCATGCGGCACGCGGCTGTTCTCGCGCCGGACCAACGGCACGGCTATCGGCATCGCGCTGGCCGTATTCGACGACCGCAACGCGTTCGCGCCGACCGAACACATCTGGGTGTCCGAAAAAATGGCCTGGGTCGAGATCAAGGACGGGCTGCCGCAGCATCCACAAGGGCCGACCTGACGGACGAAGGGTCTCCCGCGGGCGCGCTGTTATCGCCTCCCCGGCCTGTGCTAAAGGTCCCGTCTGTCTCCGCTAAGTCCAATGAGGCCGCCGCTTGTCGAGCATATCACTCTATACGCTGTCCGTCTGGGTGATTCCGCTCGTCGTTGCCATCACCTTCCACGAAGCCGCTCACGGTTTCGTCGCGCATCGTCTCGGCGACAACACCGCCTGGCAGTTGGGGCGTGTCAGCTTCAATCCGTTCCGGCACATCGATCCGTTCGGGACGCTGATATTGCCGGCGGTCTTGCTGCTGACCCGCGCGCCGTTCCTGTTCGGATACGCGAAACCGGTCCCGGTCAATTTCCGCAACCTCAATCACCCACGGATCGACATGGTCTGGGTCGCACTTGCGGGCCCGCTCACCAATGTCATCCTGGCGACTGCGGCTGCCGCCGCGTTTCACCTGCTGCCGTTCGTGCCTGCCAATGGCGCGCAGTGGGTGGCCGACAACCTCAAGAACGCGCTGGTCATCAACGTCATTCTCGCGGTCTTCAACATGCTGCCGATCCCGCCGCTCGATGGCGGGCGGGTCGCGGTCGGTCTGCTGCCGCGAGCATTGGCCATGCCCCTCGCCCGCCTGGAACCGTATGGCATGCTGATCCTGATCGGAATTCTGATCCTGATTCCGATGTTCGGTTCGCAGTTCGGTCTCAATCTTGATATTATTTCGTCAATCGTACGCGCCGCGACCGGATTCGTGATCCGGCTCATCCTTCTGGTGACCGGAAACGTATAAGACAGAGTCGCGCTATGCTGCTGCAAGAAGGTACAGGATCGCCTTGGTCACGGCCCCCGACAAGATGATTGCCAGACGCGCCGACACCAAGGCGCGTGCGGATTTTGCAACCTGGAAGATGATGGCGAAACTGAACGGCACGTCATCGCTGCCCGAGCAGGCGCAGGCCTTTCTCGTCAGCTACAAGGCGTTGCGCGAAAAAATGAGCGAGGCCGACGCGGACAACGCGACCATCGATCTCATGTACAAAAGCTACTATGCGGAGATGGGCGGTCGCGGCACGCCGCCGGACGTTCACGCGATGCCGGTCATCGAGCCTGTCGTCGACAACGTGACCGCCTTCCGGCGCCCGGTTGCGAAACAGGCCCGGCCGGCGAACGGACAGGCGCCCTCGAAACGTCCTCTTCCCGTCGCCCTCATCTTCATCTGTCTTGCCATCGTCTATACCGGCTTGCGGTACCTCTTCCGCTAGCTAAAGCGGGATGAGATCAGGTTCGATCAGCCTTTTTCGCGTCATTGCGAGGAGCGTCAGCGACGAAGCAATCCAATCCTGAGCGAAACTTCTGGATTGCTTCGCTTCGCTCGCAACGACGATTCGATCTCAATTCATCTTGCTTTAGTCTTATTCGGTCAGCCGGCGTCAGGTTGGAAATTGTCGGATGGCTTCTGGATGACCTCCCGGATGCCGAGCAGCGGCCTATCGGTGATGCTGATGGAAAGACGCGAACGATCCCTGGCCCTTTCCCGGAATATCCGGCCCGTTGGGATTGGTCGGACCCGTGCTGCGGCCATACATCGCTTCGGCTTTCGATTTGCCGCCTCCCGGCGCAAATTGTCCGCCAACATGGGCCGGGAGGTGATATCCGCGCGGAGCCGGAGTCAGTTTGATTCCGCCGACCTTCCCGATTCCCGACTTGCCGGCGGGCAAGCGGAGAATGCCGCCAATCGTATGCGGTGGTTTGCGGCGGCTGGAGTCTATAGTTCCGGTGCACTTTCCGCGCCCGTTGCAACTGATCGTCGCCTTGTCGCCGATGCAGAGACAGCCGCGGGAGCCGTTGTCATCGTATACGCCTCCGGCGGCATCGCAGTCTTTCTTGATTTGCGCATGGCTATAAGTGCCGCCGATGTTGATGACCTTGGTGGCAAAGGCATTGCCGGGGGCGAGGATCGCAGCGGCCAATAGGGCGGTACCGATGATTGCGATGGATTTCGTTTGCGCTTGAACATCTTTCATTGGTGAACATCCTTCATTAGGCACGCGGTCCAGACGCTGGACCCGCGGCAAACACCCGGGACGCATAACCCCCGGTTTCCGGGTTCTGTTGGAAAGTCCTCCGTCGAAGGCCGGCCGTGGCCTCTCAGCAGAGGTCGCCATAGCATTGCGGCGGCGGCGGCGTGCGGTGATCGCATGTCGTAGTCCTTGATAAGTCGCCCTGCGAAAATGACCTGAGCTCCTGACTTGCTCAGTTGAGGTGATGCCGACCCTGGTCGGGGCCGCCTCGGCCATGCACGCCGGTGTCGCAACCCGGCGCTCCCCAGTGAAGCTGACAATAACTGAGCCTGCCGGGGTTGGGCCTCGGTTGCGGCCGGCGGTGATCGCGAACGATGCAACCCGGCGCGTTCCAATCACGTTGGCAACGGTTGGCTATGAGATTGGACCTTAGTGGCCGCGGGTGGCGATCGCGAATGATCGATGCGCTGACCGGATTGTGGCTGGAGCCCGGTCCGTGAACCGGATGGTAGATGATCGGGGTGTGCGTCGATCCCGGGCCGTGCACCGGGCCGGTGCCGAAAGGTCCGCTGCTGCCACCGTCGCCGCCGTGATGATGCGCAGACGCGCCGGGAATGGGCGCAAGCAACAACGCGCCGGCCGTGATCGCGACAAAGAGAGAGGAATGGAATCGGAACATCGACATGACCGTCTCCTGGGGTTTGTTCTTCAATCCGCAACCGGCGTCGGATCCAGAGCCAGCCGTCCGGTAAAAAATCCCGGCACCTTTGGACGCGTGGCACTGGACGCCGCGCACATCGCCCGGCAATCTCCCCGCGATCACGCTGTCTCAGCGGTTGCAATCATCGCTTTGGCGGCAAGCGTCTTCCGCGCGAGAACGGCGCTCGCGAGCCACGCATCGGGAGTCGCCTTTCGGAAAGACGGCTGCTGAGATCGATCGGCGGTGACATCGGAACCTCCTTCATAGGCTCAGACATCAGGATGCACGTGGTCCCCGCGCGATCAACTTCATAATCTGAAGCTGATCGCGAGGCTCCGCGCGCGTCTCCATGATCTTTCAGAGATCGGCGGTTGCCGGGTCATCGGCGAGCGCAGCGACGCCTTTCGTCGGACGGCCGCGCCCGACAACGATGGATCATCTGGAAGCGCCATCGGGTCGTGACGACTCCGCTGCAACGCACGACCCAGTCCGCGCGATCAGCTCTTGCCTTTCACACGAAAGATCACCGGCAAGGTGAAACTCAGGCCCTCGTCCGCGACCAGCGGCGGCGGCGGCGGCACCGGATCGGACCGGTGCAACATGGCGAGCGCGGCCTCGTCGAAGACCGGATCACCCGATCCCTTCGCGACGGTCGCCGAGACCACATGGCCAAGCCGGTCCAGCGTAAAGTTCACGATGATCTCGACGTTCTTCTGGGTCCGTTCGGCGGGATAGCGCTTGTGCTTGTCGAGATGCGCGATCAATTCCTTCTGCCAGGTCGCTCGAATGCGGCGTGCGCTTTCGCCTGTCCCTTGCTGCGGGGCGACCGATTTCTCGGACTCCGGCGCATGTTCGACGCTCGGCATCGCCGTCGCTTCCGCCGCGACCGACTCTTGCGACGCGGCAGTCTGCACGGCCTGCTTCTCCGGGTCGTCCTCGATCGGCTTCTTTGAATCGTTTTCGGTGACGACGCGATCCGGATCTTCCGTTTCGGTCGGCGTATCCTTGGGCAGGTCGGTTTCCTTGACCTCGGCCTTCTGCTCGGCAAGCGCGGGCGACGCCATGGACGCATCGGTGTCCGGCCCCGGCGGCAGATCAGTCGCCTCCCGATGCGGCGACGACAGATCGAGGCCGATCTCGATCGCCGGCGCGCCGAGATCCTCGTCGGAATCGTCGGTCTGCATGTGAGCGACCGCCAGCGCCACGCAACCGAGATGGATCGCAACGGCGGCAACTGCGGCAAAAATCCAAAGCCGCCTCGATGGCGGCTGCTCGGGGATCATCTCAGGCATGGTTCAAGGCTTCGCGGCCGACGGCGGCGCGCTTCCCTGCGCGGAAGCGTCCGGGACGCCTTCGAGCGCAACGAGCTTGATTTTCGTGTAGCCGCCGGTCCGCAGGATCTCCAGCACGTCCATCAAGTCGCCATAAGGCACCGCGCGGTCGGCGCGCAGGAAGATGAAACTGTCCTTGGTCATGTTCGGCGTCGCATCGAGCGTTCGCACGAGATCGACGCGTTTGACGAAATTTTCACCGATCGCGACGCTGAGATCGGGCTTGATGCTGACGTAGGTCGGCTTGTCCGGCTTCTTCTGCGGCGTCGCCGTCGAGGACGGCAGATTGACCGGAAGATCGACGGTGGACAGCGGCGCGGCGACCATGAAGATGATCAGCAGCACGAGCATCACGTCGATGAACGGCGTGACATTGATGTCATGTGCTTCGGCGAATTCCTCGTCGTCGTCGAAGCCGCCTTCTGCGATCGATGCGCCCATAGCAAACTCCTGCGCCCTACTCCGCCGCAGCGCGCGAGATCGAGCCGCCCATTGAATCGCCATGGGTCCGGTCGAGGTCGCGCGACAGCAGCCGCGCCGCGGCACCGGATGCCCGGCTCACGAATTCGAGATAGACCCGCGTGATGCGCGCGAAGTGGTTGTAGATGATGACTGCCGGAATCGCCGCCACGAGGCCGATCGCGGTGGCCAGCAGCGCCTCGGCGATGCCGGGCGCAACCACCGCCAGATTGGTGGTCTGCGCCTTCGAGATGCCGATGAAACTGTTCATGATGCCCCAGACGGTGCCGAACAGACCGACAAACGGCGACGTGGCGCCGATAGTGGCGAGCAGGCCCATGCCAAGACGAATGCGGCGGCCTTCGGCGCGGACGATCTCCGCAAAGCTCGAGGCCGCGCGTTCCTTGATGCCGGCGTCGCTGGAAATCCCCGCCGACAGGCGCGCCTCGTGGACGGCGGCGGCCAGCAACGATGCGAGCACGCCGCGCTTCTCGCCGAGCGCCATCCGCGCTTCCGCGAGCGAGCGCGCGTCGCTGATCCGGTTCAATGCGCGGCGCAGCTTGGCTTGCGCCAGCGAGACCTCGATCATCTTCGCGATGAAGATCGTCCAGGTGACGAGCGACGCGAACGCGAGGCCCGTCATCACGATCTTGACCAGGATATCGGCCGACAGGAACATCGACCACGGAGACAATTCGTGCGGCGTCGCGGCTTCCGGCTTCAACATCGCCGCGGGTCTGTCTTGCGCGCTCTGAGCGGTCGCGGGCTGTGCCGCCGCGGGCGACGCGGCGACAGATGACGGCGAGGTCGTTGCTGCGGCCGGCGTTGCCGAACTCGGCGCTGCGGCCGGTTGCGGCGAAACAGGCGCAGGCCGCGATGGCGTTGCTGCAATTGGAGTCCCCGGCACGGCCGAAGGCGTGGCAGCGACCGGCGCGCGAACGCTCGATGCTGCGGGCGCCGATGCCGACGGCGTCGTCGACTGTTGCGCCATCGCCGGCGCGGTCGGCGGCAGCAGGGCCAAGACTGCTGTCACCACGACACAGCTTAGAGTCGTTCTAAAGATTGACGCGTTCATATCTCGGCCCAATAGCGAATGAGGTTGTGATAGATGCCGGTCAATTTGACCGTTTCAGGGTCGTCTCGTCCGAGACGATCGACAAGGCTTTGGATCGCAGCGTCGAGATCGAAGATCAGGCTCCGCGCGTGGGCATCCCGTACCATGCTCTGAAGCCAGAAAAAAGACGCAACGCGCCGTCCCCGCGTCACCGGCGTCACCAGATGCAAACTAGACGCAGGATAAAGCACGAGATCGCCCGCGGGCAGTTTGACTTCGTGCGAACCGTAGTTGTCTTCGACCACGAGTTCGCCGCCGTCGTACTCCTCCGGCTCCGACAGGAACAGCGTCACCGACAGATCGGTGCGGATGCGCAACCCGGTCAGGCGATCGCCGCGCACCGCGTTGTCGACATGGACTCCGAAATGGTGTCCATCCGCCGCAACGTAGCGATTGAACAGCGGCGGAAAAATCTGCAGCGGGATCGCCGCCGAAATGAAGCGCGGGTTCGACGTCAGCGCCGAGATGATGCGGTTGCCGAGCGCGCGCGCCACTTCGCCGTCGGGCGGCAACTGCTCGTTTCGCTTCACCAGCGCGGACTGCGCGCCGGCGGTGGAGCGGCCATCCTCCCATTCCGTCGCGTCCATGATGCGGCGGAAGTCCGCCACATCAGCCTTGCTCAAGACGTTGGGAACGCAAATCAGCATGTCCTCGCATCCCCAACCACGGACCGATCAGTAACGCGCGGATATCGTCAGATAGGCGGCGCGGCCCGGCCCTTCCAGCACGAACGGCGTCGCGCTCTGATACAGCGCATCGTAGTAGAGCTGGTTGGTGATGTTGTTGACGGCCAGCTTCACCTTCCAGTTCTTGTTGATCTTCGCTTCCGCAAAGGCATCGAAACGCCAGTAGCTCGGCAGCGACGTTCCCTGGTTCGCCGCGAGATAGGTGCCGCCGTAAATCTTCGAGCGATAGGTCGCCTGCGCGCCGAGCTCCCAGACATCCGTCAACTGATACTTGGTCAGGATGTTGAACGACTGATGCGCGACGTTGGCGAGCGGCAGGCCCACATTGCTCGCATAGAGCAGCGGCTGAGCCGAGGGGATCAACGACTTCGTCACCTCCGAGTGCATGAGCACAAGGCCGCCGAACACGCTCCATTTGTCGGTGATCTTGCCGGCCACCTCGAGGTCGATGCCGCGGATCAGGTAGGACGCGCCGGCGGAGATACACGAGACCGTCCCGGTCGTGCCCGCGGGATAAGGGCAACTCGCCGTCGCCGTGGCTGGGCTCGTGATGTTCTGCGCCTCGCGGGCATTGTCCTTCCAGGTCTCGAACAGCGCGCCCGACAGAAGCAGATGGCGATCGAACAGTTCCCACTTGGTGCCGACTTCGGCGGCGCGGTTCTTTTCCGGCCCGAAGATCTGGTTGGAGTTGCCGTTCAGGATCGGCGACAAGCCGCCATAGGCCGTGCTGGTGCCGTCGAACTCCGCGCCGACCGGATTCGATGATGTCGCATAGGCCGCGTAAACGCTGGCGTTGGGCAGCGGCTTCACGACGACACCGAGATTGTAGTTGGTCAGGCCGGAGTCGAGCGACTGCGTCCCGAATACGTTCGACACGCCGTTGACCGTGCCATAGCCGCTGGTGTTGATGCTGTAGTCGTCGTAGCGAATGCCGCCGTTGAGGATGACGAAATCGTTGTAGTTGGCGGTATCGAGCAGATAGACGCTCTTGGTGTCGATGTTGATCTTGGTCGGCAGGCCGTTCAGCGCCGGCGTCGTGTTGAACGGCAGATCGGTATATTGCGGGTTGTAAATGTTGACACCGGTCAACGACCCCGAACCACTGAAGCCGCCCGGGAGCGCTTCCGAACTCAGTCCCGCATACTTCTCGATGCTCGAACGCTCGTTCGAATACTCGAAGCCGGCGAGCGCAGTATGACGCCATGGTCCGGTGCCGAACTTGTAGGTCGCTTCGCTCTGGTTCGCGACGACATCGGTCACCTGATAGCGGCTTTGCGGATTGGCGCTGAGCGTCCACAGCAGCGGGTTCGGATTGGTGACGGCGGGACTTTCCGGCAGCGTGCCGATATAGTTCAGGATCGACCGCTCCACCCGCGTCTTGTTGGTGAGAACGAGATCGGGCGTGACATGCGCTTCCAGATTCAGCGTGCCGATGTCCTGCTTGTAGGACTGGAAGTCGCGGTTCACGAACCCGTAGAAATTATTGCGGTTGACGCCGTACTCGGGGAACGGACCGCCGGCGGTGGAGGTATAGAATCCGCCCACAAGTCCGCTGCTCGGCCGATAATAGGGCACGCCGAAATCGGGAATGCCGTGCAGATCGGTGTGGATGTAGTTCGCCTGCACCTTGACCGCGTCGACCGGCTTCCAGGTCAGCGCGGCGAAACCGCCGCCGCGATCATCGGAGATGTAGTTGCGGCCCGCCACGTCGGCATCCTGGAACAGGCCGCCGGCGCGGAGGGCCAGGCTCGGACTGATGACCTGGTTGACGTCGAGCGTCACGCGTTTGGTCTGGTCGGTGCCAAACGTCGTATCCATGTTGTAGAAGCTTTTTTCAGTCGACGCCTGCTTGGTCACGATGTTGATGGCGCCGCCGGTGGTGCCTCGTCCAGCGAACGACGAACCCGGTCCGCGCAGAATTTCCACCTGCTCCGTGAAGAAGTTTTCGCGAACGCTGACGCCGGGGTCTCGCACGCCGTCGATGAACACGTCGTTGCGGGCGTCGAAGCCGCGAATGAAGAAGCGGTCGCCGAACGCATTGCCGCCCTCACCCGTTCCGAGCGTCACGCCCGCCGTGGTTCGCGCGACATCCTTCAGCAAGGTCGCGTTCTTGTCCGCCAGCACTTCCTTGCTCAGCACGGTCACCGTCTTCGGCGTGTCCAGCAGCGGCTCGGGAAACTTGCCGGACGCCTGAAGGTGGTCGACCTTGTAAGGCGCCGCGGCATCCGCATAGGGATCGCGGTCCGCGGCAAGATCGCTGGCGTTCGGATAAGGCACCGGCTTGGCCTCCGCCTGCTGATTGCGCCGCGCGGCGCGACGCAGAGCCGTGCGCGCGCGCGCATGGTCCGCAGTCGGCCGGGTGGCATGATGCGGGTGAGCGATCGGGGCATCGACCGTCACCGGCGGGAGGTTCGGTTGCTGCTGCGCTTCGGCACCGGAAAATGAGGCCACGGCGATCAAACCGGCAACCGCGGACACCTTGCCTGCGCCGTAGCCATCGGCGGCCTCGCTGGCCAGACCGGCTCCGGACATATCTCTCAGTGATTTCGGTGTCTTCGCGCAGCCCATAATTCGCCAGCCCCTTTGCAGTCGCGGTCATCCGCGTCTTATTGTCTCAAGGGGAGTAGCCACCACGTTTTTGGGGGTCAACGCGATTTGTTCAAATTACGGCGTCCAGATGTTTGAATATGTCCAGATCATAATCGTTCTAAACTGATTGCGACTGCCTCGCGCACGCAGACGCCTTCTTGAACGATTCTAAACTGAAAGCCACATCAGGCGCTCGGCGGCTTCATCAGCGAAAACATCTCGTCGACGGTTTTCTGGGCGACGTTGCGCACCCCGGCGGAATCTTCGATTCCCGCGATATTGACCTGCCGCACGACGGCTTTGATCTCGTCTCTGAAATCCGTGAGAAAACGCAGCGGATCCGGCGACGCGTTGGCCAAGCGGGCGACCAGTCCCGTGATCATGATCTGACAGGCCAGCATTCGACCGTTGAGTTCATCCATGATCGACTCCATGACGGAATGCGACGCCGACCGCGCAGCGCGAGCGCCGGCATTTCCGTTACAACAGGTTCGGCACAGGGTTCAATTCGGATCGCCGCGACAGCCTCGCCGCCGTTCGGCTCGGCTATTTGACGGCGAGATTGCGCGGGTCTTCATCAAGGCCTTTCTCGCCGAGGGTCTTGATGCGATCCTTCACGTCCCGAAGCGTCTCAAGACTGGTTTCGATCTTGCGATCGGACATTCCCTGCAGGACATCGGTGGCAATGGAGTCCCGCAAACCGTCGAGGTCGTCGACGAGTTGCCGGCCCTGCCGCGTCAGAAACAACCGGTTGGCGCGTCGATCCCGGGGATCCGGCCGGCGCTCGAGAAGGCCGTGATCGACCAGCCTGTCCAGCAACCGGACCAGTGAAATCGGTTGCAATTCCAGTACCTCAGCGAGGTCAACCTGTGATAATCCTTCCTGCTGCCTCAGCCGGAACAGAACGATCCATTGAGCGCGGGTCGTCCCCCGCCCCTTGGCGCGATGGTCGATGTAGTTGCGGAGCAGGCGCGACGTTTCGACCAACTGAGCGATCAACTGCCGTTTCAGATCGAGGGACATCGGCGAGAAGACCTCAAAGCTTTCCAATTGTTTAGAATTCTCAAGCGATGGTGTGTTTACATATAAAGTGCACACATATTATATCCGCAACCCTAAGAGGCGTTTTTTTGTCTCCAATCGCGTTTTGAGCCCATTTGAGCTTATGAGCCTCCATGACAGGATCGCGCACGTTCCGTTGGATTTTACCGCTCGTGCTGGTCGCCGGGGCCGGGTTTGCCGCATGGCACTACCGGGCGGAGCTCCCCGGCGCAGGCGGGGGCCGGAAACATGCGGCCGAAAGTCACCGGCCCGTTCCGGTCAAATTGGCGACCGTCGAAAAAAGCAACTTCCCCTTGTATTTGCAGGGTCTTGGCACGGTTCAGGGCTTCAACACCGTCGTGGTCCGGACGCGGGTCGACGGCCAGATCGACCAGATCGCTTTCAAGGAAGGCCAAACCGTCAAGAAAGGCGATCTGCTCGCCCATATCGATCCCCGGCCGTTCCAGGCCGCGCTTGATCAGGCCAAGGCCAAGAAGGAGCAGGATGAGGCCAATCTGGCCAATGCCCAGCGGGATCTGCAGCGTTACACCAAACTCGGTGAATTCGCGACTCGTCAGCAGCTCGACACCCAGCGCGCGACCGTCGAACAGGTCACGGCGCAGATTGCGGCGGACGATGCCGCCATTTCAAACGCGCAAACCCAACTCGATTATACCAGCATCCGCTCTCCGATCGATGGCGTGACCGGGATCCGGCAGGTCGATCAGGGCAACATCGTCAACGCAGCGACGCAGACGGGCATCGTAACGATCGCGCAGATAGAGCCGATCTCCGTCATATTTACCGCGCCCGAGGAACAGCTTCCGGCGATCAAGAAGGCGCTGGCGGAGGGCAAGCCGAAAACCATCGCGATGTCGACCGACGGCAAGAAGGTGCTGTCTGAAGGCTGGCTCGCGCTGATGAACAATCAGGTCGACACCACCAGCGGCACGATCCGGCTCAAGGCCATTTTCGAGAACAAGGATCACGCGCTCTGGCCCGGACAATCGGTCTCGACCCGCCTCCTGGTTGCGACTCTCGATAACGCCACGGTGGTCCCCGACGATGCGGTCAAGCACGGAACCAACGGGCTGTACGCGTATTCGGTCGATCAGAACAACAAGGCCGTGCTGCGCAAGATCAAGGTCGGACAGTCGATCGATGGGAAAACCGTGATCGAGGACGGACTTTCCCCCGGGGAGCATGTTATAGTGGCCGGACAGTACAGGGTGCAGCCCGGGACGGTTGTCACCACGACCGTCGCCGAGTCCGAACCGGCCAAGGCCTCGGAATGAGCAAGGCCTCAGAATGAACGAGAGCATCTCGGCCCCGTTTATTCGCTATCCCATTGCAACCTCGTTGCTGATGGCGGGCATTCTTTTTGTCGGCCTCGTCGCGTTTCCGCTGCTGCCGGTCGCACCGCTGCCGCAGGTCGATTTTCCGACGATTCAAGTCCAGGCCACCCTGCCCGGCGCCAGCCCCGAAACCATGGCGTCGTCGGTTGCGCAGCCGCTCGAACGGCAAATGGCGCAGATTCCCGGCATCGCCCAGATGACGTCGACGAGTTCGATCGGATCGACGTCGATCACCATTCAGTTCGATCTCAATCGCAACATCGACGGCGCAGCGAACGACGTTCAAGGCGCGATCAACGCGGCGAGCGGCCAATTACCCAAAAACCTGCCCAGTCCGCCGACCTATCGCAAGGTCAACCCGGCGGACTCGCCCATCATGTTGCTGTCGGCAACATCCGACACCCTGCCCCTGACGACGGTCAGCGACGATACCGATGCCCAGCTTGCTCAGCAGCTCAGCCAGATTGCCGGTGTCGCGCAGGTTTTCGTCGGCGGCCAGCAGAAGCCGGCGATCCGCATCCAGATCGACCCTGCCAAACTCGTCGCGAAGGGATTGTCGCTGGAGGATATCCGCAACCAGATCACGCTGACGACGGTGAACAGCCCGAAGGGCAGCGTCGACGGCGGCACACGCAGCTATACGATCTATGCCAACGACCAGTTGACCGCCTCTAAAGACTGGAACGATGTCATCATCGCCTATCGCAACGGCGGTCCCCTGCGCATCCGCGACATTGGCCGCGCCGTATCCGGCCCCGAGGACAACAAGCGCGCGGCCTGGGCCGACGGCAAACGCGGCGTGTTCCTCGTCATTTTCAAGCAGCCCGGCGCCAACGTCATCGAGACGGTCGACCGCATCAAGGCCGAACTGCCTAAGCTGATCGCCGGCATTCCTCCCGCGATCAAGATCAAGACCATCAGCGATCGCACCGAAACCATCCGCGCCGCCGTCGATGACGTGCAATTCACCCTGCTCGTCACCATCGCCCTCGTCGTGATGGTGATTTTTATATTCCTGCGGAGCTTCTGGGCCACCATCATTCCGAGCATCACGGTTCCTCTGGCGCTGCTCGGCGCATGCGCCCTGATGTGGCCGTTCGGTTATTCGCTCGACAACCTCTCGCTGATGGCGCTGACGATCTCGGTCGGCTTCGTGGTCGACGACGCCATTGTCATGCTCGAAAATATCAGCCGCTACATCGAACAGGGCGAGAAGCCGATGGCGGCGGCGCTGAAAGGCGCCGGCGAAATCGGGTTTACCATCATGTCGATCAGCATTTCGCTGGTTGCCGTGCTGATTCCGCTGCTGCTGATGGGCGGAATCATCGGGCGTCTGTTCCGCGAGTTCGCGGTAACGCTGGCGATGACGATTTTCGTGTCGCTCATTGTGTCGCTGACTCTGACGCCGATGATGGCCTCGCGCTTCCTGCGCGGCCATGGCGAGATTCGCCATGGCCGGCTGTATCAACTGAGCGAACGCGGCTTCGACGCCCTGCTCGGCGCCTATCGCCGCGGACTGGATTTCGTTCTGCGCTGGCAGCGGGCGACGCTTTGCGTGTTTTTCCTGACGCTCGCCCTCTCGGTCTACCTGTTCGTGATCATCCCGAAAGGGTTCTTCCCGCAGCAGGACAACGGCATGATCCTCGGCACCTCCGAGGCTGCTCAGGACATCTCCTTCGACGAGATGAAGAAGAAGCAGGAGGAGCTGGCGGCAATCGTGATGGCCGATCCGGCGGTCCACAGCATCGCGATGTTTATCGGCGGCGGCGGCAGCGCGCTCAACAACGGACGCATGTATGTCACGCTGAAGCCGCGCGACCAGCGCGACGCCTCGGCTCAAGAGATCATTGCCCGGCTCAGGCCCAAGCTCGACAAGGTGCAGGGCGCGCGGCAGTTCCTGCAGGCGGCGCAGGACGTCCGGCTCGGCGGCCGCGCGACGCGCACGCAGTTCGAATACACGCTTCAGGATGCGAACCTCGACGAGCTCAACACCTGGGCTCCCAAGGTCCTGCACAAGCTGCAAACCCTGCCGCAATTGCGCGACGTCGCCACCGATCAGCAGACCAACGGCACCACGCTGACGCTGACGATCGACCGCGATACCGCGTCCCGTTACGGCATCTCGCCGCAATTGATCGACGACACGCTCTACGATGCGTTCGGCCAGCGCCAGGTGACGCAGTATTTCACCCAGCTCAACAGCTATCACGTCATTCTCGAGATCCTGCCGGAGCTGCAAGGCAAGGTCGATACGCTGAACAAGATCTATGTGAAGTCCCCGACCACCGGCGAGCAAATCCCGATCTCCGTATTTGCCAAATGGACGACTGAGCCCGTGCGCCCGCTGTCCATTAGTCATCAAGGCCAATTCCCCGCGATCACCATCAGTTTCAATCTCGCGCAGGGCGTCGCATTGGGACAGGCCACCGACGCCGTGCAGCAGGCGATGCGCGAACTCGGGACGCCGGCGACGCTCAGCGGCAGCTTCCAGGGCACGGCGCAGGCCTTCCAGCAGTCGCTCGGCACCGTTCCCTTGCTCATTCTCGCTGCGCTGGTCGTGGTCTACCTGATCCTCGGCATTCTCTACGAGAGCTACATCCACCCGATCACGATTCTCTCGACCCTGCCCTCGGCCGGCGTCGGCGCGCTCGCGACCCTGATGCTGTTCGGGTACGACTTCAGCCTGATCGCGCTGATCGGCATCATCCTCCTGATCGGCATCGTGAAGAAGAACGGCATCATGATGGTCGACTTCGCCATCGCGGCGGAGCGCGAGGAGCACCTGTCGCCGGAAGAGTCGATCCGCAAGGCGGCGCTGCTGCGCTTCCGCCCGATCATGATGACCACCATGGCGGCGATGCTCGGCGGCGTGCCGCTGATGCTCGGCACCGGCACCGGCTCGGAAATCCGCCAGCCGCTCGGCTATGCCATGGTCGGCGGCCTGCTGGTCAGCCAGGCGTTGACGCTGTTCACGACGCCGGTCGTCTATCTCTACCTCGACAGGTTCTCGAACTGGCTGTCCGGCTGGGGACGTTCGGGCAATGCCGGTGACGAGGCGTATGCGTCGGGCTCCGTCAAGGAAGCCGCCGAATAACCATCCTCCAATCCGGAGGGAGGCCGGCCGCCCTCGCCTGCGCCTTTCGCTTACGGCTCGACGATCGCGAACGCCGGCGTGAACGCGTCGAACAGCGACAGCAGTTCGAGGAGCTTGGCGCCGTTGCCCTCGACCTTGATCTTGCCGGCGCCGACCGCTTCCGGGAATGTGGTCTGCTGCATCATGATCTCGTTCAGCGTCTTACGGGTCAGCGTCAGCGTGGCGTCGGCATGGGCGGCGCGCGCGCCGGAGCGCTGCGTCAGCGCCGAGTTCTCCAAGTTAAGCACGAAGACCTGATCGGTGTCGGTGAACACCCAGTTCAGCACCGCGCGCTTGCCATCCGCCTTCGGACCGTTGAGGCGCACGGCCCAGAGATCGAAGAACACGTCGAGCGGCAGCGCCGCCAGCGCGTCGGGCGCGACGCCGCTGCGTCCCGCCTTGGCTGCGCCGTGACGCAGTTCGTGCGCCGCGAACAGATAGGAGTTGCGCCAGGTTGCGGCCTCTGCGAGGTAGCCGAGCTGCTCGTAGGTGGCCGCGGCCAGTGCGCGCGCCTCGACATTGGACGGATCGGCGAACACCAGATGGTTTGCGGCCTCCGCGACCCAGCGGAATTCGCCCCTGGCGAAATCGGCCTTCGCTTTCGCGAGCGCAGCGTCGAACCCGCCGGCATACTCGACGAATTTCTTCGCAGCGTCCGCCGGCGGCAGCGGATCGAGATGCGCCGGATTGCCGTCGTACCAGCCGAGGTATTTCTGGTAGATCGCCTTGGCGTTGTGGCGCACCGTGCCGTAATAGCCGCGCAACGCCCACTCGTGCGCCAGGCTCTTCGGCAATTCGATCAATTCCGCGATCTCGTTCGGGGTATGGCCGTGATTGGCGAGCCGCAGCGTCTGGTCGTGAACGTATTTGTAGAGATCGCGCTGCTTGCTCAGATACGTCTTGATGTTATCGCGCTCCCACACCGGCCAGTGATGCTGACCGATCAGCACGGCGGCCTTGTCGCCGAAGTTCGCCAGCGCCACGTCGATGTAGCGCGACCACGCGCGGGAATCGCGCACCTCCGCGCCGCGGAACGGCAGCAGGTTGTGAAAGTTATGGACCGAGTTCTCCGCCATGTTGAGGCAGTTGAGCGCCGGATAATACATATGCATTTCCGCCGGCGCCTCGCTGTCCGGCGCCATCAGGAACACGATCTCGACGCCGTCGACGGTGCGCGTCTCGAAGTCGCGGCTGATGAGATCGGTCGGCGCGATCAGCGTCACGGCGCCGCTCGACAGCGTCTTGCCGAGCCCCGCGTCGACCTGGCCGCTCGCGCCCTTCGGCAGCAGCGGCCCGAATTGATATTGCGCGCGCCGCACCATCGCGGTGCCCGCGAGCACGTTCTCCTGCGCGATCGCCTCGACAAAACCTTCCGGCGCGATCACCGGCACCTTGCCGCTCGCGACATCCTCGGCAGAGACCACGCCCTTCACGCCGCCCCAGTGATCGGTATGCGAATGGGTGTAGATGACTGCCGCCACCGGCTTTTTGCCGCGATGCTTGAAATAAAGTTCGAGCCCCGCCCGTGCCGGCTCGACCGACACCAGCGGGTCGATCACGATCACGCCGGTCTTGCCCTCGATCAGGGTCATGTTCGAGATATCGAAACCGCGGATCTGGTAGATGCCCGGCACCACTTCGAACAGGCCATGCCGGCAATTCAGTTGCGACTGCCGCCACAGGCTCGGATTGACGGTCGCCGGGACGGCGTCCGATTTGAGGAAGTCATAATCTGACATCGACCAGACCGCGCGGCCTGCCTCGTTTCGGATTTCCGCATCGGGAATGGTGCCGACGAACCCACGCTCGGCGTCGACAAAATCCTGCCGGTTGGCGAAGGGCAGTTCATCGAGGACGGCGGCGTTGGCCGATGCAACCGACGGTGCCGCGTTGTTCTGTCCGGCCATGTTTTCCTCCCGATGTGACGATCTGTAGATGGCTGACCTTACGCCGGGTTTGCGGCCGCCTTGTCAAGCGCTGCAAGCACGTTTGAAAACCGCGTCTCGACCTCGCTGCGGAACGCCGGGTGCGTGAACACGTAAAGCTCGTCGTTGCGGATCGCCGCAAGAACCCGGGCGGCGACCTCAGCCGGGTCAAGTCCGGTACGCACCCACTCCGCGATCTGCGCGACCAGCAGCCCGGCCGGACTCGCGGGATCGATCGCAGGCGACGCCCCGTAACGCGCGGGACGATTGCGGCCGCTGTCATCAATATGGGTCTGCACGAAGCCGGGACACAGCACGCTCACGCCAATGCCCAATGGCTTGAGCTGGACCGCCAGCGCTTCCGATATTCCGACAACGGCGAATTTGCTTGCGACATAGGGGCTGAACCCGAGACCGGGCAAAAATCCCGCCATCGATGCGGTATTGACGATGTGGCCACCCTCGCCGTGCGCCCGGATATGCGGAAGAAATGACCGCACCCCGTGCACGACGCCCATCAGGTTGACGTCGAGCACCCAGCGCCAGTTGTCGACGGATATATTGTCGATGCCGCCTGCAGCCGCCACGCCGGCATTGTTGCAGACGATGTGGACGCGATCGAACGCCGCGAACGCGGCCTGCGCCGCGCGGTCGACGCCGGCCGGATCGGCGACGTCACAGACGACGCCGCGGATATCCGCGCCGGTACGCCGCAAATCCTCGACAGCCGCCGTCAGCGCACCGGCCTCGATGTCGGCGAGCATGACTTTCATGCCCTGCGCGGCGAATACACGGCCCAGCGCCAATCCGATCCCGCTGGCGCCTCCCGTCACGAAGGCGGCTTTTCCGGTAAAATCCTGCATGATCCCCTCTGCGTCCCATACCGGGTCGCAACCTATCACCCGGGAATCGTTCTGGCCAAAAGCCATTATCCCGATGCGAGCCGCGTCCCGGACGCGATGCAGCGCGAAGCGGTGCATCGCAGAGCCGGGACCGTTCAAAATCGCGGCGGTGACGCCAACGCGGCTGCGAACCTCCGGCGGTCCCGGTTCTGCGGCGCGGCGTCCACGCCGCACCGCGCCCGGGACACGGATGGCCCCACCGCCGTCATGCCCGCGAATGCGGGCATCCAGTATTCACAAAATCTCCTCGGAATACTGGATTCCCGACAGCCGCTGACGTGGCTTCGGGAATGACTACACGAAAAGCCGCACCGCGCCGGGGACACGGCGCCTCGACTATCCGGTGCCGAGATAGACCTTTTGCACCTGCGGGTCGTTGGCGAGATCGGCGGCCGTTCCCGACAGCACGCTCTTGCCGACCTGCAGCACCGTGGCGAAATCCGACACCTCGAGGGCAAGCTCGATCGACTGCTCGGCGAGCAGAATGGTCAGTCCTTCCTTATGCAAGCGTCCGAACGTGTCGTACATCGTCTCGACGACCGCCGGTGCGAGACCGAGCGACGGCTCGTCCAGCATCAAAAGCCTGGGATTGCTCATCAGCGCACGGCCGACCGCGAGCATCTGCCGCTCGCCGCCGGACATGGTGCCCGCGCGCTGGTTGCGCCGCTCGGCGAGCTTCGGAAACACCTCATAGACGCGTTCGAGCAGCGAAGACGTCGCGGATTTGTCCGAAAGCGGCGTCGCACCGAGCAACAGGTTGTTCTCGACGCTCTGCTGCACGAACAAACGCCAGCCCTCGGGCGACAGCGCCAGGCCCTTGCGCACGATCGCAAAGGCCGGCTGCCCGTCGATGCGCTCGCCGGCAAAGCTGATGGAGCCGGAATGCGCGGGAATGAGTCCGGCGATCGCATTCAGCGTCGTCGTCTTGCCGCCGCCGTTGGAGCCGAGCAACGCGACCACGCTGCCTTCCGGCACATCCAGCGACACATCGGCAACCCCGATCAGATCGCCGTAGCGAACTTCGAGATGTTCGATTTTCAGCAAGGGTCCCGTCATGCGCGCGATCCGCTGTCAGGCATGCCGGCCAGTTCGACCGGCGTATGACCCGCAGCCGCCCTGGCGGCGCGCTTGCCGAGATACGCCTCGATCACCTGAGGATTGCCGGTCACCTCGCGCGGGGTGCCGCGCGCGATCTCCTTGCCCTGATGAAAGACCACCACGCGGGTCGCGAGCGACATGATAACTTCCATGATGTGCTCGACGATGACGAGCGTGATGCCCGATGTGTGGATGCTGCGGACGAGATCGATGGCAAGCCTGACCTCACGCTGATTGAGACCCGCCATGACCTCGTCGAGCAGCAGCACCTTCGGCTCGGTCGCGAGCGCCCGCGCGATTTCGAGCCGCTTGCGGCCCGGCGTGCCCAGGGATTTCGCCGGCGAATCCGCCAGCGCGTTCATTCCGACCCGCGCCAGCACCTCGCGGGCCTTTGCCTCCGCCCCGGCCCGATGCGGCGTGCGAAGGAAGGCGCCGATCATGACATTCTCGAGGACCGACATGCTCTCAAAAGTCTGCGGCACCTGAAACGTTCGCGCGAGCCCGAGCCGGACCCGTTCTTCCGGCGCCATCAGCGTGATGTCCTGCCCTTCGAACAGGACGTTGCCCGACGTCAGGGTCAGATCGCCGGCAAGGCAGTTGAAGAAGGTGGATTTTCCGGCACCGTTGGGACCGATCAGGCCAAGGATATCGCCCTGCTCCAGCGTGACGGACGCGGTATCGACGGCCTTGAAGCTGCCGAATGCCCTGGTGACGTTGCGCGCCTCAAGGAGCATGCGCGATCTCCTTGTCAGCGTTGGGTGCGGCCGGCTTGCCGTCCAGTCTGGTCCACAGCCGCTTCGCAAGCGGCAGCAGGCCGCCGGGCTGGAAGCGCGCGATCAGCAGGATGATCGCACCGTAAACCACGAAGGTCAGGCCCGCGCCCTTGCCGCCCAGCAGGCTGTTGGAGATTTCCTCGAGCGGCACAAGGATCGCCGCACCGACCAGCGGCCCGAACAGGAGACCCGCGCCCCCGAGCGCCGCCATGATCAGGATTTTGACCGAGATCAGGATGCCGAGCCCGGACTCCGGATCGACGAAGCCGAACATCATGGCATAGAGCGCGCCGCCGATGCTGGTCAGCCCGGCGCTCAGCATGAAGGCATAGAGCTTGATGCGGCTCGCCTGCGCGCCCAGCGAGCGCGCGGCGCGCTCCGAATCCCTGATGGCGCGCAGATAAAAGCCCATCCGGCTGGCGGTCATCCACCAGGTGATGCCGAGAGTGATGAGAAGGACCGCCAGAAACAGATAGTAGTACGGCAACGCCGAGGTGAACGACATATCGAAGACGTTGCGCGGCACCGTCGGACCGCTCAGCCCGACCGCGGCGCCGAGGTAATCGGTATTGGTCACGACCAGCCGGATCAGTTCGGCGACGGCAATCGTCGCCATGCTGAAATAGTGGCCGGACAGCCGCAAGGTCGGCACGCCGATGACGGCGGCGATCAGCACGCTCGCGACGATGCCGACGGGAATGCCCATCAGCGGCGACAGCGCGAAATGGGAATACATCGCCATCGAGGCATAAGCGCCGCACCCGAAGAACACGACATGCCCGACCGAGACCTGCCCGGCGTAGCCGCCCACGATATTCCAGGCCGACGCGGAAATCGCGTAGAGCAAGACCAATGCTCCGAGGCGCTGCTGAAACGGCGTCGTGAACACCAGCGGATACGCGACCACCAGCGCCAGCACCACCAGAAGCCACAGATAGCGCCGCATCACATCTTGCCCATCAGGCCCTGCGGCCGGAACCAGAGAACGCAGAGAAACAGCGAATAGACGACGATGTCCTTGTAAACAGCGCCGATCAAATATGCCGACAGCGATTCAATCACTCCGATCAGCAGCCCGGCGACAAGCGCGCCGGGAATGCTGCCGAATCCGCCGAGCGATACCGTCACGAAGGCGACGATCGCCAGCGTCTCGCCGACCGTCGGCGCGATATAGAAGAAAGTCGCGATCAGCGCGCCCGCGATACCCGTTGCCGCCGCGGCGATCGCCCAGGCGATCGCCTGCATGGTGTCCGGACGGATGCCCATCAGTTGCGCCGCCGTCGAGTCCTCGGCGACCGCCAGCATCTTGGAGCCGAGCGAGGTGCGCGTCAGCAGCAGATGAAGCCCCCACGTCACCGCCAGCGCCACCACGCCCGCCAGCAGACGCGACGCCTCGATTCGGATGCCGAACACGTCGAACGTGCCGCCGACGATACTTTCCGGCAGCGTCATGAAGTTGGCGCCGAATACCCAGAACACCGAATAGCGCAACAGCAGCGCCAGCCCGAAGGTGCCGAGAATTTGCGCCAGCATCGGGCCCTTCATCACGCTGCGGATGAGTCCGAAATAAACGATGACGCCAAGGGTCGCGAGCACGAGCGCAGCGATCGGAACGCCGAGCAGCGGTCCCGCGCCGAGCAGCGTGTAAACCACGAACGCGGCATACATGCCGAGCATGACGAAATCGCCATGCGCGAAGTTGATGATGTTCATCATCCCCCAGATCAGCGTCAGGCCGGAGGAAAACAGCGCGTACACGGCGCCGAGCAGCAAACCTCCGACGATCACCTGAACAAGGATAGTGGACATGCCAACCGCACGTTCTGTGAATGAAACCGAGCGTCCTTACGATCCCGGTGCGGTTCGGGTTCGGAAGTTCGCTTCAAGAGTCTGCCGAGACAATGAAGCGAGCTTCCGAACCTCCACACTCGGATAATGAGGGCGGGTCGATGGCCAGCCCGCCCCTGCGTCACCAGCCCTTATAAGGCAGCACCGGAGCTTTCACGGCATTGGCCTTCGGCCACACCGCGACGTAGTGCTCGCCATCCTGCAACTGGATCATCAGACCGGACGCCAGGATGTTCTGGCCCTTGTCGTCGAACTTGACGCCCTTGTATCCGATCATCAACTGATCGGGCTTAAGATCGGTCGCCTTGAGGGCCGCCTGGATCTTGGCCGGCTCGGTCGAGCCCGCGCGATTGATGGCATCGGCCAGCACGAAGAAGCCCTGCATCTGGCGCGCGGCGGTATCGTCCATTTCGTCGCCGCTCTTCTTCTTGTACATCTCGTTGATGATGTAGGTCACCGATCCCGGCTTGCCGACATCCCACGAGGAGCGGTTCAGGACGCCCTGCGAAATCTTGCCGACCGTCTTGATGAAGGACGGGTCCGAGAAACCGGAATCGTCGGCGATGATCATCGGCGGCTTGTAGTCGAGCGACTGCATGGTCTTGGCGAACAGAATCGCGTCGGAGGCATAGCTGACCATGATCACGACGTCGGGCTTCTTCTCCTTGAGCTGGAGAACCTGGCTCTGCACGTCGGTCGTGTTGGCGGAATAAGGAATGTCGAGCGCAATGGGATGACCGCTCGCCTTGAACTGAGAGGCGATGACGCTCGCGACCGAGGTACCGTATTCGGTGTTCTCGTGAACGACGGCGACATTGTCGACCTTGACGCCCGAGGCTTTCATGTCCTGAAGGAAGTCGTGATAGAGCTTGGCGAAGTCGGAGGCCACCGGCGTCACCCGGAAGAACCACTTGAAGCCGCGCTCGGTCAGATTGGCGGCGACCGACTCGCCGTTGACGAACGGAATGCCGTATTTTTCCGCGATCGCGCTCGCCGTCAGGGTGATGCCGGACTGATAGCAGCCGGTCAGCGCGACGACCTTTTCCTCGGTGATGAGGCGAAGCGCCTGGTTCTGGCCGGCGGCGGGGCTGCCCTGATTGTCGGCGAACACGACATCGACCTTGGCGCCGCCGAGGCCCGGCAGGCCGGCGCCCTTCGCGAGCGGGAAGTTACCCAATTCCGGATGCGGATTGTTGATGATGTCCATCGCGGTTTCGATCGCCGCCTTGGCATGAATGCCGGCGCTCGCCGCATTGCCGCTCATCGGGAAAACCGCGCCGATCTTGACGACCTTGTCCTGTGCGACGGCGGTTCCCGCCGCAGCGACGCTGATCGAGGCCGCACAAAGCAGGCCGACGAAACGACTGACGTTCATTCTGATAACCCTCCCCAACCGTGACACAACTTTGAACCAACGCATTCGCGTTGTTGCTTTCTCTTCTCAGCATCGCATGTCGATCCATCGGCGGCAAGTTTGCGGCGCGCGGCCGGTGTTGACTAAAGCGCCGTGCCGACACCGTGCGCATATTGCCGCGGCAAGATGCAACTCAGTGCTCCTTTTCAACGCACCAGCGGCACACGCGCCTCCGCGACGTGCGGCTCCGCGACGTCGCAAGAGGCGATGGCAGTCATCGGGTGGCGTATCCCGGCTGCCTTCGGTTTGCCGCAACGAAATCGCAACGCGGATCGGAGCCACGCTTGCCAAAATGGGGAGCGAGCGGGTAGAAGAACGCGACCAGCCGGCCCCTGCGGGCATCGCCGCCGGCTCGATGCCGTAAGGCATTGTGGATGCAGGGAAATTCTTGGGGAATGGTGTAACGGTAGCACAACAGACTCTGACTCTGTTTGTCTTGGTTCGAATCCAGGTTCCCCAGCCACCTTTTGAGAAAACCCCAGAAACAGAGCGATCTTCACCCTCAAGCCTAGCCGGAACCACCATTGAGGTCCACCGGAGGGATGCGGAAAGTGGGGGAAATTGCCTTGTTTACCGTTTGTTCGGCAAAAAGCCGGGATTTTCGTCTTCCGCCGCAAGGTGCCCCGCCACCTGAAACCTTTAATACAGCGCTCTGAAATACTGCTCTCACTGGGTCGCTGCGCCCCTCGACGCGCGCGCTACCAGGCGACCCGACTGTGGACCATTACGGAGCAGTTGTTTCAAATGTTAACGGAATACCTGGCCGCCGACCATGAAGACGCCGATCTGCTGACCCCTGCCCAGGTCAAGCAGTTCATCGACACGATGCTGGCGAACTTCCGGTTCAATGATGAATATACGGCCGTCGTGTACGACAGTGAGGAGATCAGGCGCCTGAATCCTGTGGACCGGCAAATTGCCGGGTTGATCTACGGCGCAAAGCGCTTTCGCGCGAAGATCGTCGAAAACGACATTTCGGACGTCGCTGACGAAATTCAGGAACTCTCCACGGAAGTGAAAATCCCGATCCGGCGTGGCAGCATCAATGAAAAGATCGTCGGACGCGAATTGCTCCGCGCCTCTGCCGACTACTACGACGAGTGTGCTCATCGCGAGTGCAAGGAACGCGACCTCCCGCCACCTACCGACTTGCAAGCACTGAGTGCAGAGGCACTTCGCGCCAAATTGAGCGAGCTCTTACAATCCGCGCACCAGCCCGTCGATCACAAGGTCGAGTCCGGAAAAACAGCTTCGCAAGTCTGGCCAAAATTCCTCGAAGACCGAGATCTCGCCAATATGAAGGAACGTCCCGAAAAATTGACGGCGTCGCTGAACCTGTGGACCAGCTATCACGGCGACATCCCGGTAGCAGCGTGGACCGGAGAAATGGCGCACGACCTGCGCAGATTTTACTTCACCCTGCCTTCAAAATACGCGCAGGAAAAGAAGTGGAAGACCCATGGCAGCCTGAAAGACATTGCCGCCGCATTTCAGCAAGAAATCGAGAATGCTCCCGACGATGCGGCGAAGCAGCGTTTAAAAGCTGCCGGGACAAAACACTCGACCTGGAACCGACACAACGCCGCGCTGACTGCGTTCTGGGACTGGGCAAAGAAGAACGATCTGACAACTCGTGACGCCAATCCCTTCACAGGATTGTTCTTGAAGTCCAGCAGTCGGCGCAAACCCTGGAACGGCGGGAGCGAAAAGCGCATCCATTGGTCCGAAAAGGCGATGGAAAAACTCTTTGCTTCACCTCTGTTCACAGGGTGCAAATCGCTCCATCGCCGCCATGTTCCGGGCTCAGTCGTCGTCCGCGATGCGCTCTATTGGGTTGTTTTGATTATTGCGTACACCGGGATGCGGCGAGAGGAAGTTTGCCAGCTTCGCGTCGAGCATCTTTGCCGCGATGAAGACACCGGAATCTGGTTCTTCAATCTGAAAGCAGAAGGCCTGGATCTGAAAGATACCTCCAACGAAGAAGACGAGGACGCAATTGCCGCGAAACGCTGGGTACCGGTCCCCAATGCGCTTATCGAACTCGGTATCATCGAGTGCTTGCATTCCGGTCGCGCTGCCGGCCAGCAACTGTTTCGAGAACTTCGCCCCTACGGCACGGACAAGAAGTTTGGAACAAAGGTTGGCAAGGATTTTGCGCGCTACAGGAAGAATTATGACCAAGCTCGCCACGCTAAGGGCAACGACAGTTCTACCCTCCTCTATGTTCGCTTGATGGACTTGCATTCCTTCCGCCACAATATCTGCTCATCCCTTATAGACGTGGGCGTGCCGCAGGCCCACGCCGAGGAAGTCAGCGGGCACAAAAGCGAGTCTCGGAAAACTGCGTTCGCCAACTATGACAGAGGCCGGACGTTGGAGGTGCTTAAAGGCGCTATTGAAAGGCTTAAGAGGCCAATCGATCTGCCGCGACTCGTCCAAGCCATTCACAATTCATCAAACCCGGAGAAATGAGACGGCTGCAGTGGCATCTCATAAGAACGTAATACACTCCCACTGGCGGAAAAATCGCAAAAAGCTAGGAGAGTCACCTATCTCATGTCAGCTTACTCCACCGCGTTGGGGGCAGCCACAGCAACCTATCCTGACGCGGTTAAGCATTTCGCGCATGTAGCGATTCTGAGCGAGTTGGATGGTCCAGTTACAGGAATAGACAATCCTAGTGAGCCAATTTGCGCTCCTCGAGATGACTGCGCCGGCAACTTATCAGCTTTTCTCCTCCACATTCGTACCACATGGTTTCAACGGGCCGGCCCAATAATTGCTACACTGATTTTGACTACAGTACCGTGCTATGACCGTTCTCCCGCGTTTATAGACGGCACACACCTCATCGCCTTCACAGCGGCGATCGAGAGACCAGTCCGGAGCATCCGCAATCATGGCTCCATCCATCGGTGACCAACCTGGCCTGCCCTTCGCTTCACCTTCTGTGGCGGGAACATCCACGCCTGCTTTGCATACCATATTATGTTCCTCCTCTATCGGTGAGAACGCCTCTCAACCTTTCCGCTCCAAACGAGGAATTAATCTCTGAAGATGGCACCAACTTGTGCCCAGATGTCAAAACTCCTGGCCCAAATGTGATCAAGAGATCATCTGTTCTTGTGCGTGTACCGCTCAAAAATGTACCGCTCGGATTTGCCGTTACGTTCACGAATTTCCAGCTCGGCGTTGCGCTTGCTCCAGCCTGAACCTGGAAGGTTACGTGATGCGTAATCGTATCATAGGGGCCGCCCGTGACAGTCTCTCCCAGCGTTCCCGCCCCATCCCATGGTTGAAGAGCAGCCGAGAGCGTCTGACCGATATCGAGATCGCCAGCAATCGGCTCACTTTCGCGTACTTCACACGGCACTTCGTAACCGCGCTCGTCGACGGGCGCCGGATCTGCAACAAGATCTTGGAAGGGTATAAAGTATGTTACGCTCATGACGCGAGTGCCGTCAGCCATAAACTGTGCGCCAGCGCCCGCACTAAATATTTGAGCGGCACTGATGAAGGTCACGCCGGGGTTCGCCTGCCCTTTGTCATCTGCAGTGACCGTCAATCCGACTTTTGCTACCCATGTCTTGAGCAGATCGCGCTTGGTACCGCCCCGCTTGGGCCACTCTCGCTTGACTGCCTTGCTCAACTCGCAGCGGACGTGAGATGCAATTCGCTGGACAAATTGCTCGAACTTTACCTTGGTTGGGTGCGCCAAATCCATAACAGGCAATGTCGTGCCGCAACCACTAAGGACCGAGGCAATAAAAATCGCCATCAACAAATGAAATATCCATCGCATGATCCGGCCTCCACTTCCGCCACCGAACGGTCACGTCGATCTCGCTAAAGTCATTTCAAGTAAGATTCATGAATTCGGCCTCAGTGATCTCTGCTCAAACATTACTGGGAAGACCTACGTTGCACCAAAACGCACGACATCACTCCCGGCCGATCTTAAATAATGCTTTCACAATGGTGTTTGCGAAAAAGAAGAGCAGAAGCGCATAGCCGAACGCGAGAAAAGCCGTCTGCCACGAGATCGCTGCCTCGCTGTCAGACATGCGTTTCAAACACCCGTCATTGATTGCCTGAAACATCGCCACGCGCGCATCGGCCATCCTGCCCATCGCTTCCTGCGCCTCAGCCATCCGAGCAAATAACTCCTTGTTTCGCGGAGTTACCTCGCTCCCTTGTCCTTCAATCTTTTTGTCTAGGATATCATCGCTATTTTTAAGAAAGGCTGCCGCCAGCTTCCCATATAGCGCAATCTCATTGTTCACCGCGCTGTCTGCCAATATCTGGTGGGCGTGCTCACACGCTTTGTTTGGGCTGATTTCGAGTCCCCATGCAGTGACTCCTCGTCCAGACGCAATC
>DASZVY010000027.1:0-12940 GCA_035546855.1 Nitrobacter sp.
CTGTTTGGAGAGGGGCAGGCACTTCAAATCCCGCTTGGACGATCTTCTCCAAAAAGTGGGGGCCTTCCGAAGGAAACCGCTCCTGCACCGCCTTTTCGGCCAGATCGCGGTCGAACACCAGCAGGTACATGATATTGGGCAAGCGGCCGACGGACTTCACCAGCCGGAATATCGCTATCGCTTCGTCGGGCGAGAGACGATCGATGTCGTCGATCACGACGAGGAATCGACGATCCTCATCGGCAAGGATTTTTGCCAGCTTCTGAAATGTCTTCTCGAGAGTATCGCCCTGGGGAAAGAAAGTGCTCACAAACTTCGAGCCGCCGGTGAACAGCGCTGTCAATGGCGCGCCGCTTGCCAGAGTCACTGCTGCGCCGATAGTCGGTCCGGCTTGAAGCAGGCGTTGAGTGATGCTGGGGATCAGGTCTCTTACCTTGTCGCCCAGGCTGGTTCGCAACGTTCCGTTCAGGCTTTGCAGAAAGGCGAGCGCCAGCGCTTCTTCACCTCGGTACCACCAGCATTTGAAATCCGAAACCACCAGCTTGTCGCTGCCGGATTGTGCTAGCGCAGCGCGGATGAGGTTGACGACGCTGCTTTTGCCCGACCCCCACGGCCCATTGAGTGCAATGGTCGTTCCAACTGGCTTTTGCATTCGCGTGATGCTCTTCGCGATCGATTCCGCAAAACCGGTCACTCCATAGCGGTCATCGTCGGCTGCTTCGATAGGGCTGTCATTGAAATAGCTTCGTTTGGAATCGCTCATTGTTTGCCCACCCCCATCCGCTCGCAGCTGCTTACTCTTCCACGAATAAATGTAGAGACAATGGAAATGAACGTTATTTCCGAACCCTACCTGATTTAAACTTACCGATGATTGTCCGCGCTGATCAGAAAACGATATTGCTTCGGCTTCAAGCTCTTCGAACGATAATTTGATGGCTGGGCACAAGATCTTCGTGAGGGCGACATCTGCGATCTGAATTTCAGCTTTGCTAAGTCGAACGTCGAAAGGTACCCGTCGGGTGCCGGCCTTTACAAGAAATTGGCCTGATAACTGGTTGCCATCAGCGACACATGCGCTTCCAACGGAGGCCGCAACTCAAACGCCCGCGGCTCCCGCGCGAAATTCCACAACCGCACCAGCCGCCAATCACCGCGGCGCTCCTCAGCAACGGCCATTTCGTTACGCGTGATGTGAAACGGCGTGCGTTCCCAGCCGTTGGTCGTTTTCACCTCGATCAGCCGATCGCTGCCGTCGGCATCGAAGCTAAGGATGTCGTAGCCGGCATCGTCGCCATCGGTCTGCGACACCCAGCGGATGCGGCCTGCGAGATCAGTTCGGCCGGCGGCAAGCAGGCTAGCACGTTCATGGGCGAGGATCCGCTCCTCGCCGGCGCGGCCCAGCGCGCGATTGCGGGCATCACGCTCGGCCACATCGTACTTCCGGGCGATAGCTGCCATCTGCTCGAGTTCGTTGGGCGGCAGCGCATTGCTGTGCGTCGGAGGCGGGCCGATCCATAGGATCGCCTCTTCCCTCAGCGCTGTCGGCGACGGATCCATGGCCATCGGTGCGGTGGATACGAGCCAATCCGGATGACGATCCAGCCAGCGAACCACCGCGTCGACAAGCGATGCTTGGAAATTGAAGGCCGGCTTATAGCCAGGGATCCAATCTTCCCCGAGGCCCTTTAGCACCGCGCTGATATTCTGGTGCTTATATTCTATGGAACCGCGAGGCCGCCCAATTACCGCCTGCAGCAGCCGGTTGTGCTGGGCCTTGCTGTATGCGCGTCCGGCGATGTCGTCGGCGAGCATTGCGAAGTAGTCCGCAACGATCGCGTCGTTCTGCTCCCCGGTCCAGACACCCCCCATCTCCGCCATCGCTTCGCCTATCTCGCCAAGACCTCTTCAAGCTGCTTCACCAGCGTTCCCCGCTTCTCGGCACTCAGGCTATCGAGATTCTGCTGCCGCCATCGCACGGCCGGCAGATCGGCGGCCGCTTCCAAGCCGATTGTTGACCAATCGGGTTCGCCTCGTTCGAACGCCAACAAGAATTGGCGATGAGGATCAGGCATTGAGCCGACGACTTCGCTGATGAGCGCTTCACGGGCCGCCAGAAGGTCGTTGAGTGCGACCGGCTGCCGCGTCATGCCGACAAAGCCACGCTCGAACTCAGCCTTGATGTCTTTGCGGCGAGCCGCCAGCACCTCGGCCATGGGGCGGTCGTGGCTGATGAGGTAGATCAGAAAGGTCCGCCGGAGCGCGTCGTCGATTCCTTCGTTTGCCAGGAGGTCGCGCGCATCGAAGAGGTCACGTGGATGCTGCCGGTCGAACGCGGCGACGATCTTCCCGGCGTAGAGATCCGGAAACGAGACGATCCGCATTTCCGCGAAACCAAACTCGTCTTCGACGCCAGAGGAGACCGGACGAACGTCGGGTTCGAACACGCAGCCTCGCAGGACTGGCGTGACCTCGATTTTGATCTGCGCACTATCGCTGCGAACCACCAGCTTGGTGATGACATTTTCGCGCGAGCGCGATGGCGTGACGCGGGCTCCGCGAACCGCTTCAGTGATGCGCTCTGCGATGCGCAGCAGCGCTGCATCGATCGCGGCTAGCGAGGCCGCGCGATCCTGAACCGGCAGATAGGTGAGGTCGATATCGACCGAAAGCCGTGGCAGGTCGCGGATGAAGAGATTGATGGCCGTGCCGCCCTTCATCGCAAAACATTCTTCCGCTGCGACGGAAGGCAGAGCGCGGATCAAGAGCGCCACCTGGTTGCGGTAGGCATCAGCAAAAGCCATTAGGGTGCCTCGTCCAGTTCTTTCGGCACGGTGATCTGATAGGTGGGATCGTAGCGCCCCTCCTTGACCAGCATGCGCTTGCCCGAGCCAAGATCGATTGCAGCTCGCTCGATGTGTTTGAGCCATGCGTGGCGATGCCGATCGGCAAAGAAGAAGAAGAGGCGCTTCACCTTTACGCTTCGGCAGCGGACAAGCAGCTTCTGCAGCCGCCGCGGAGCAAGGTCGCTTAGTCCCTCCATCAGCACATCGACCTGATGGAAGCTTTCATGATCGGGCAGTTCGTTGAGAAGCTCAAGAATCGCACGTTCAGATGCCGAAACCGTCAGCGGCCAATCCCATTGTCCCCAGGCAAGCGAGCGCAATCCGGCATCTTGGAGAGATCGGTCGTCGCGTATGCTGGCGTGTTTCCGATCGAGGGAAGGGAAGGCAGCGTCCTCAAGGTCCCTCCCGAAGAGTGGCACGCTATTTCGGTAGACGAATTGCTCCTTGAGCGGCAGCGCGGTGAGCCAGTTGGGAGGCTTAGTTGGGCCGTGAAGATGGACCTCAGAACCGCCTTGCGAGAGGTAATGGGCGTAGCCCTGCAGTTCGAGAGCTGTTCGGCCACCAACGGCGAGGCGATGGTCGAGGATCGTCTGGAGCGAGATAACGACCTGCTGCCAGCTCAACTGTCCGCGGGGGCGTCTATAGACCCGGCGCGCTGGCTGTTCGAGCCAGCCTGAGGCGACATATTTGGTGCGCAAGGAAGTGTAATAGTCGCGCGCGGAGAGCCACGCGGAATCGACGAGCAAGCCCTCTGGGAGGAGGCGCTCAAGCTGTTTTAGCTTTCCTTCGCTTTGCTCACTCATGGTGAACTTTCTAGCTCATTTTCAAACCGTCGGCCAGTTTGAAAATATCCCGTTTAGCGTCGTAAAGGTTAGTAAATCTGGCGTCTGGCAAACCCGCAGCGTTTACCTTGATACAAATCCTCGGAATCTTATGGCTGAAAACCGCGGTTTCGTATCAGCCAGTCGGAGCGGCCTATCCCCCTTCGGCTCCCTCAAGCGGCAAGGCCAAGGCGTCTGTCCACTCCAGCGGCGAGTACGAGGTGGCCATCCCCTTTGCGTCGTCGATAGACCAGAGTTGGAGGGTGATGGGGGGAGAATAGTAATAGCTGCCGCTTTCAGCTTCCTGTTCAGGACCTGGCTCGGCGAAATCGACTTTCGACGATCTCGCCGAAATGTCGAGAAAATGGGGACTGATCAGGGCGTCAATCTGTTTCAGACGCTGCCGGACCCAAGTCGTCATTGCGCTCACTCTCGTAGCATCCTCGGACGTCGCATTTTCGAGGTGACTCAGCACTGCGGTCAACTTGTCCCGCTGGGTCAGTTGCTCATGGACCGCGTCTACAAACTCCATGCGGCGCTTCTCGCGGCTATTGAATGCCTCTTCACGCTGGCGTCGAGCTTCGGCCTCTCGCTGGCGGCGCTCCCGCTCGTCGGTTTCCCTCCTGCGCTCGCTAATGTACGCGGCGTGCCCGACGAAACCTGCCAATATGTCCGGCAGCATGCGTTCCAGGGCTTGCGTCTTTCCGTCTGAGTAAGTGCGGCGAAGACCCGAATACGGGTTGGCGTGAATAACGATGGCAAGCCGGCCGGATGGAACTTGGTCGTACTTGGGCCATGGATCGGTGGTGTAGCCCCAGCGAGCCCTTTCATCCCGCCGCTTCAATTCTGCGGGTGTTGGTTGATGCAAGGTTTTCTCGGGCTGTTCCTCCAGGCCGAAGGCAATTGTTTCACTCTCGACAACGAGCACCAAACCGTCTTCGGTCGCCTTGGGCAAATGGCCTTGGGTTTCTGCAAGAGCGAATAACTGGCTTAGAACCCAAATTCCCCGTTCAACGGAAGCCGGAGCAATTTTGAGCGGGACAACACCTTTCGACTTGGCCGCGGCGAAACCTTGGTCGTCAGGACGCGCTTTCAGAATTGCGCGCCTTGTGGCAGCGAGACACTGCGGTTCAACGATGCTCAGCGTCGGTTCCGATACAGGGACCAGAAGGGGTTTAGCCGCGGGGTGCTTGTGGAGCCTGTCTCTAGCTTTTTCCTTGGCTTCGCGGACCGACGGGGACAGATGCTGCTCGGAACTTCCTGATATCCTGACCATAGCCAAGTTTGGTGTGGTCAGTGGCGGTAGCGCTTCCTTGTTGACCCGCTTGCCGAATTCTAGTTTCGCCCAGTACCCACGTTCTGGCGTTGGAACGTGGTGGCGATCACAGGTCTTCTTCAACGCCGTACCCGTAACGCCATAATCTGCGGCAACTTTGGTCATGGGTTTGGACCAAACTTGCTCGTAAAGCTCTTCCCGAGAAACTGTCTTCACCTCTCAACCTCTGTCGTCCATGCAATGTGTTCAATCTCAGCCCGCCGATCCATGACCACGGGGCAGCATTGATTTTGCCAGTTTTGACGGTACTTTATTGACGCATCAGCTTCGACGTTTGTGGTCGCTGCCTCACTGCGAAGCAGCCGATAGATGCCGAAAGTTCACAGAATTTTTTCAGCAAGATTGGCTCCTGAAAACTCAGCAAAATCAAAAGGCTAGGTTTTTGACGGTACCTTGCACGGCATACTCAGCCGTTTAATTTATTTTTCGCATATATATCAGATGCTTAGGGCGGGAAAAATATTCGAGTGGGAGTGATCTTCAAGCTGAGTCTTCGAGCTTGGTTCAGCCACGAAACGACCGCAGCTCGTCCCGCAGGCGCGCGACCACGCTATTCCATTCACCGGGGGCCGGTTGCCGGAGCAGTTTCGCTGTCGGATACCAGGGCGTATTCGAGCGCTCCCGCATCCAGCGGAAATCCGCAGCATGGGGTAGCAGGATCAGCACCGGCTTGCCCATCGCCCCGGCTAGGTGCGCAACGGCCGTATCGACGGAAACGACGACATCAAGCGACGCGATGATGGCCGCCGTATCGGCGAAGTCGCCGATCGTATCGCCGAGGTGAACCAGGTTCGGGAAGTTGCGCAGAATGTCGCGGTCCGCGCTGCGCAATTCGGTCTGAAGGCTGATGTATCGGAGGGCTGGATCGGCAAACAGGGGAGCCAGGCGTGCGAGCGGAATCGAGCGGTTGGCGTCGTTTTTGTGGGTCGATGAGCCGGACCAGACGAATCCGGCCCGCGGCCGGTCCGGCGGCAGGCGGGTTTGCCAACGGTCTCGACGGTCCTCGGGCACGGCAAGATACGGAACGGCCGCTGGAACGGTCGTCATTTCCGTTTTGAACGCGAGCGGCAGGCTGAGCAGCGGACAGTGCAAATCGAACAAGGGCAACGTTTCGCCGGCGGCAACTACGCTTACGTTTTCGATTTGAGATAACAGCGGCAGCAATTCTGGCTGAACTTCGCAGATGACGTTGGCGCCGCGCACCGCGAGCAGCGGCGCATAGCGGATGAACTGGATGGTGTCGCCAAATCCCTGTTCGGCGTGGAGCAGAATGGTCCTGCCGCCGACTGGCTCGCTCCCGAGCCACAGCGGAGCCTGAAACGACCTGCGGTGCGGGGCAAATGCGCCTGTTTTCCAGCGCCATTCATACGCCTGCCAGCCGGCTTCGAAATCACCGAGCGTCAAATGCGCCATGGCGGTCTCGAAATGAGCTTCCGCAAACTCGGGCGCGGCAGCGAGAGCCGCCTTGAACTCCGCGAGAGCTTCGGCAGGCCGGTCAAGCCGGCGAAGGACATGGCCGCGATTCGTCAGGATCTGAGGATGGCCAGGCATCGCTGCCAGCGCAGCGTCATAGCTTGAAAGCGCCTTGAGCGGCTCGTTCAGCCGCAGCAGCGCGTTGCCTCGATTGACCAGCGCGCCGACATGATCCGGACTGCTTTCAAGCGCAGCGTCATAGCTCGCAACCGCTTCGGCGAACCGGCCGAGTTCACGGCAGGAGTTGCCGAGATTGTAGAGAATCTCCGGATGGTCGGGCGCCAGTTGCAGCGCGCAGCGATAATGCGAGATCGCCTCGTCGTAGTGTCCGGTGGTGTGATAGGCGAGGCCCAAATTCGACATCGCATCCAAGGACTCAGGATTGGCCTTGAGGGCAGCTCCGAGAAAACGAAGCGCTTCCACCATGCGCCGGCGCTGGAAATGGAGCATTCCGAGCACGTGAAGCGCGTCAAAATCTTCCGGCTGGTATTCGAGGATTCCGGTGCAAAGCCGTTGAGCCTTGGCGAGATCGCCCTGTTGGAGAGAACCGTAAGCCTGCCGTTTCAGGCGCGACAGATTCGGCTTCCGTCCGGATGTGCTTTTCCAATTTGCTGCCAAAAGACTGCCCAGGACCAAGGTGATCCGAAAACCCACGGTCTTCGAATCGACGTGAGACTGCAAAATTAGCACTTTCCCAGACGATCGGCCCGCAATCGGAGAAGAGTTGCGTCGATAGGTCCGCGAGCTAACATGACGGAACGACCATATCGGCGTGACAATCTGACGTTACGGCGGAACGCCGGCGTATCGCCCGGCGAGAAACAGGAGATGACCCATGGCCCGGATCCGCTGCCTCACCGAGATGGGAATGGGCGTCGACGTCCACGGCAAGGACGCCACCAAGGCCGCGCGACGCGCGGTGTCCGACGCCATTCGGCATTCCAGCGTCGGCTTCTTCCGCATGGTCGGCAAGACCGCGAAGGACATGTTCGTCGACGTCACCATCGGCGTGCCGAATCCCGGGGCGGTGGATACAGATGCGGTGGCGAAGGAACTACCCTACGGCACCGTCACCGTGACGGCGGTGAAGGGCGGGCTTGAGATCCCGGCCGAGAGCGGCGGGGACTCCATCATCATCGCCAACGCCGGCGTCGTCGTCAGCCTCGATGACAGGAAATAAAGCGCGCGGCTGAGCGCTGACGCGTTATTGCGCGGCGCGCTTCGGCCGCCGCACCACGCGGATCTTGCCGCTGTTGCCGCCGCCGCAGAACAGGCGATCGCCGCCATCGGATTCGAGGCCGGAGATGCCGGCGCCCTCGGGCATGTCGAGTTGCGTCAGCACATCGCCGGTTGTGGGATCGATCTGCCGCAGCGAGCTTTCATCACCTTCCCAAGTGGCGTGCCAGAGATCGCCGTCGACCCAGGTCACGCCGGTGACGAAACGGTTGGAGTCGATGCTCCGCAGCACCTCGCCCGTCGCGGGATCGACCTGGTGAATCTTCCGCGCCCGATATTCGCCGACCCAGAGCGACCCCTCGGCCCAGGCGAGGCCCGACACGCCGCCGCCGGGCGCCGGGATCGTGGACAGCACGCGGCCGCTGTCCGGATCGATCTTCTGAATGCTGCCCTCCGCGATCTGAAACAGATGCCGGCCGTCGAACGCGGTGCCGGCGTGGGCGGATACCTTGATCGCGCGCTTGGTCTTGCCGCTGTCCGGATCGAGCACGGTGATCCGGTCGCCGCTCGCGAACCAGACCGACGTTCCGTCATAGGTGACGCCATGAACGTGTTCGTTCTCCGAAAACGGGCCATATTCCCTGACGATCTCGGCCGCCGCGCGCTTCATGAATCAACTCCGCATCTGAAGGTCGTATAATAAAGTCATCTGCACTGTGTTTGTCAGTGCCACGCCCCGATCCTAGCCGCCGGCGGGCGGAGCCGGGAGTAACAAGGCGGTCGCGAGTCCCGGCAGCGGCGGCATGGTCCAGCGCCGCGCGCGGCCATGCCCGAAGGCCTGTACCTTGTTGGCGGCGGCGAGCCGGTCGAGTGCGCGCTGCACGGTGCGCTGGCTGGCGCGCAAGGCGAGCGCCAGCGCCGAGCTCGACCACGACTCGCCGTCGGCGAGCAGCGCCAGCACCGCGGCGTCGGGATCCTCGACCGGCTGCGCCAGCACCAGCACCTCGGTCTTGCCGAGCGGCGTCAGCGCAAAGCCGCCGGCGGTGGCATGCAGGCTCGCCATCGGCTTCAGGAGCGCGCGCAGCCGCCCGATCTCGACCCGCAGCCGCGCGCGATGGGAGTCGTCGGCGTGCCTGCCGCGAAAGGCGGTCGCGATCAACGCGTCGCGCGGCGCGTCGTTCGGCCAGGCTTCGCCGAGTGCGCGGGCGAGCGCGAACAGCACCGGACGGCTTGCCAGCGAAACCTGGTTGCGCCCGTCGCGCACCGTATAGCGGCAGGCATCGACGATCAGCGCCGTCGAGGTCTGCAACGCCTCGACATCGGCGAGCAGGAGAGGGTGCTCCTTGCCGCGCGCGATCAGGCGCGCCGCCGGGGCCTTCAACAGGCGCATGGCGGTCTCGACTTCCGCCGCCAGCGCCGGAATATCGGCCTGCCGCGCCGCGCGTTCGGCGCGGGCGAGCGCCGCGCGTGCCGGTTTGGCCTGCAGCCGCCGCATCGCGATTCCTGCGGCGACGAGATGGTGCACGGCCTGCATGGCCGGCGGGAGGCGCGCGGGATCGAGCTCTCGCAGCAAACGCTCGGCTTCGTCGAGTCGCCCGATCAGAAGCAGACGCCGGCTCTCCAGGTGCCCTGCATGGGCAGCGTTGATGCGATCGCCATGGGTTTTGAGCGTTGCCTGCGCGGCGTTCAGCGCCTTGATCGGCCAGTTCAGGTCGCGCGCAACCAGCGCGACCTCGGCCTCGGCAACAATGCAGCGTGCGCGCGCAACCGCTTCGCGCGGACTGAATGCGTGCGCCGCCTTGCGCAGCAGCATCCTGGCGCGGGCGAGATCGCCGAGCTGCGCCATGGCGATGCCGCGCAACGCCAGCGCCGGTGCATCGTCCCGCAACGCGACCCGGTTCAGCGCGCCCAGGGGATCGCCCGCCGCAAGGGCCAGCGCCGCTGCCGTGATCAGCGAGTCCATTCAAATCCCGACACACTTGTCACTCTCGCCATCCGCTTTCCGCTCCTATCCTGCTCACATCGACGAGCGGCGGATGGAACCGCGCTTCAGCAATGAGGCATGGAACCGCACCCAAACTAGGAGGTTTCCGAAGCGATGACCACAGCAGCCTACAGCAAACCGAACGGCGGAGAGAATGCCATGCAGACACCACCGGTCGTATCCGCGGAAGCGTGGGAAGCGGCGCGCCAGCAAATGCTGATCAAGGAAAAAGCCAACACCCGTGCACGCGACGCGCTCGCAGCCGAGCGGCGGCGGATGCCATGGATGGCGGTCGGAAAGGACTATGCATTCGAGGGGCCTGCGGGCAAGGTCAGCCTGCCCGAGTTGTTCGAGGGACGACGCCAGCTCATCGTCTATCGCGCCTTCTTCGAGCCGGGCGTGTTCGGCTGGCCCGATCACGCCTGCCGCGGGTGTTCGATGGTGGCCGATCAGGTCGCCCACGTCGCGCATCTCAATGCGCGCGATACCACGCTGGTGTTCGTCTCGCGGGCGCCGCAGGCGGACATCGCGCGGCTCAAGGCGCGCATGGGCTGGAATATTCCGTGGTTCACCATCACCGACAGCTTCGATGCCGACTTCGGCGTGGACGAGTGGCACGGCACCAACGTGTTCTTCCGCGACGGCGACAAGGTCTTCCGGACCTATTTTCTCAAGAGCCGCGGTGACGAGCAGATGGGCGGCACCTGGAACTATCTCGACATCACGCCGCTCGGCCGACAGGAGCTTTGGGAGGATTCGCCCGCAGGCTATCCGCAGACCCCGACCTACAAGTGGTGGAATTGGCACGACAGCTACGTCGATAACGCCGCGCCGGACAAGACGTGGGTCGAGATATCGACGGCCGGAGAAGAGGCGTTCCGCGAAGAGGCGAGGAACGAAGCAAAGAACGCGGCCAGTAACGAGGCCAGGTCGTCATGAGACGGACCTGCTCCAATATCCTTGCCGGGGGCTGCGGCGCCGCCCTCGGCGTGGCGGACTGGCTGCATCTCGCAGCGGCGCCGGCCTTTGCATTGATGGCGCTGCTGACGGGTTTCTCCGGCGGCGACATGCTCTGCGGCGCCGCGTCGCCGCTCGGCGGCATGAGGCTGATGTATCTGCTGATGAGCGCGTTTCACCTGCCGCCGTGGCTAAGGCTGATCGCGGAACGCAGGTGAAGAGAGTTCAGTTCAGAGCCTTGCTTCCTGACACCTGAAATGAAACGCCGGTTATGGCCGGGCCCGTTTGCGGGGCGGGGGCCCCTTCGGCGCGGCGAGAGCCCGGCCATCCATGTTTTTCCTGGCTGGCTGACCGGCTCAACGAGGCAAACAAAAGCGGCGGTCTCATTGGCCGCGTTGCGGCCGGGATTCTCAAGGCCGAATACCTGCATCGGGCGCCAGGCCCGCCAACAGATAGTTCAGCATATCACGCGGTGTCCTTGGCCGCCTTGATGAGGTTGTCGCGAAGCGCGCTCACTGCCTTCTGGATTTTGGCGAAATCCGCCGGCGCGAGACCGGACTCCTTGACCAGATTCATCGGCAGCGCCTTTTCGCGCAACCGCCGTCCCGCGGGCGTCAGGCTGACGACGACCTGACGCTCGTCGGCTGCGTCGCGCTGCCGGCGCAAATAGCCCATTCCTTCGAGTTTTTTCAGGATGGGCGTCAGCGTGTTGGATTCGAGGAACAGTTTCTCGCCGAGACCGCTGACGGTCTGGTTATCGTGCTCCCACAGCGCGACGATCGTGACATACTGGGTGTAGGTGAGACCGAGTTCGTCCAGGATCGGCTTATAGGCCCGGCCATAGGCGAGATTCGCCGAATAGATCGCGAAGCAGAGGAAGTCGGCCAACTTCGGAGTTTTTGCGGCGGCTTTGTCGGTCATCTGCGTTTCCAGGGTTGCACGGAACTGTGATGCGCTGGCCCCAATATATATCGCATCCGATTAAATCGGAAGGGTTGACAGTGGACGTCGGCCGCCTTATTAGATCGTGCACGATATAATCGTGTACGATTTTAAGGAGGCGACTATGAGCCGGATTGAGAAAGTGATCTATACCGCCAGAACCCGCACCACGGGCGGTCGCGACGGCGCGTCGCAAAGCGACGACCGTCGTTTCGACGTCAAGCTGTCGCCGCCCGGCGGCAACGGGGCGGGCACCATTCCCGAGCAACTGTTCGCGGCGGGATGGTCGGCGTGCTTCATCGGTGCCATGCGCCGCGCCGCCGGTCAGTTGAAGGTCGCGCTTCCGGCCGATCTCGCGGTTGATGCCGAAGTCGATCTCGGAACGGTTGGCGAGGCCTTCCTCCTGCAGGCGCGTCTTGACATCAGCCTGCCGGGTCTGCCGCGCGAGGCGGCGCAGAGCGTCGCGGATGCCGCGCACCGGATTTGCCCGTACTCGAAAGCAACGCGCGGCAACATCGATGCTGTCATCAACGTGATCTGAACCGCGCCGCCTCGTCCGGTGCCGGCCCCACCAGGCAGGCCGTGCACCGATCATTCTCCTTCCTGCAAAATGGATGCATCAAATGTCCGATCCTCTCAGTCAGTCCCGTCGCAATTTCCTCGGAGCCGCCGCTGCCGCGACGTTCGCAGCCTCTTTCGGCGCCGCAAGTCCCGCCGCCGCGGCGCGCAGCAGTGCGAAGGCCGGTGGCGCCGCGATCAAGCCGGGCGCCCACACCTCGCTCGGTCCGCTGAAGCAGATCGACGCCGGCCTGTTGAACGTCGGCTATGCCGAGGCGGGTCCGGCCGATGGTCCGGTTGTCATCCTGCTGCACGGCTGGCCCTACGACATCCACAGCTATGCCGATGTGATGCCCGCGCTGGCCGCGAAGGGCTATCGCGTGATCGTTCCGCATCTACGCGGCTATGGCACGACGCGGTTTCTCGCGGCCGATGCGGTGCGCAACGGCCAGCCGTCGGCGATGGCGCAGGATATCGTCGCGCTGATGGACGCGCTCAAGATCGAGAAGGCTACGCTCGCCGGCTACGACTGGGGTGCGCGCACCGCGAATATCGTCGCGGCGCTGTGGCCTGAGCGCTGCAAGGCGATGGTCTCGGTGTCCGGTTATCTGATCGGCAACCCGGAAGCCGGCAAGATGCCGCTACCGCCGAAGGCCGAGCTGCAGTGGTGGTATCAGTTCTACTTCGCGACCGAGCGGGGCCGGGCAGGTTACGACAAGTACCGGCACGATTTTGCCAAGCTGATCTGGCAACTGGCCTCGCCGCAATGGAAATTCAACGATGCCACCTTTGATCGCAGCGCGAAGGCCCTCGACAATCCGGATCACGTCGCGATCACCATTCACAA
>DASZVY010000028.1:0-9362 GCA_035546855.1 Nitrobacter sp.
GGCGCGTTTCTCAACTGGCTGCATTTTGGCGAGGCGACGCTGACGTTCCCGCAGACGCTGGTGCTGCGCTATGCGCAGCTCGAGCCTGAGGAGCGCCGCAACCCGCAGGTCGCGACCGACTACGCCAAATGGTTCCACGGCCGCCTGCGGGCGCTCGAGGCGGCATTGGCCGACCGCGAGGTGCTGTGCGGTAGCCGATTCACTGTCGCCGATGTCTCGGTCGGCTACGCACTGCTGCTGGCCTCACGGATCGGCCTCGCCAAGGATTTCACGCCGAACGTCGCGGATTACTGGCAGCGGTTGCAAAAGCGCGACGGCTATCGCCGGGCGGTGGAAGCCGAAAACCTCGCCAGCGACCGGCAGGGGATTCCGCGCCGGGTCTATTAGGCGGCGGTTGCCGGCACCGGCCCCGATCAGCCCGGATTGGCCTTGAGACCGGCGGCCTCGATGCCGGCGATCGCACAGATTTCGTCATTGTCCGAGGTGTCGCCGCTGACGCCGACGGCACCAAGAAGCTGGCCGTTCGCATCCTGGATCAACACGCCGCCCGGCACCGGGATCAGCCGGCCCTGCGCCAGCCCGTTCACGGCATCGACGAAATAGGCCTGCTCCTGCGCGCGCTGAAAGATCGCGCGCGACCCCATGCCCATCGCCAGCGCGCCAAAAGCCTTGCCGTGGGCGATCTCGGCGCGCAGCAGGCTGGTGCCGTCCTGCGCTGCCGTGACCTTCACGCAGCCTCGCGCGTCGAGCACGGTCACGACCAGCGGCTTCAGCTTCTTTTCGACGCCCTTGGCGAGGGCGACATCAAGAATCTTGCGGGCAACGTCGAGGGTAAGATCAGCCATGAACGGGGTCCTTTGAGGTGACGTGAGGAATTGAGTTTGTCTTGGCGCTCTCGAGGCTCATCGCCAGCACACGCGAAACATGCAGCGCGGTGCGGTTCGCGCCGTCCGCGATCTGGTGGCGGCAGGAGGTGCCGTCGGCGACCACGAGCGTCGCTGCATCGGCCTTGCGCACCGCAGGGAGCAATGACAGTTCGCCCATCGCGATAGACGCCTCATAGGTCTCCGCGCCATAGCCGAAGGCGCCGGCCATGCCGCAGCAGCTCGACTGGATGGCTTCGACCTTGAGGCCGGGGATCAGCCGCAGCACCTGTTCCACGGGCTTGAACGCGCCGAACGATTTCTGGTGACAGTGGCCGTGCACCACGGCCGTGTCCGCGATCCTGCCGAGCGGCAATTGCAATCGTCCAGCCGCGGCCTCGCGCGCGAGAAATTCCTCGAACAACAGCGCGTGCGCGCTGACGGCCTGCGCGGCCTCGTCGCGACGCAACGACAGCAGTTCGTCGCGCAGGGTCAGCAGGCAGCTCGGCTCGAGCCCGACGATCGGGACGCCGCGCACGGCGAACGGCGCATAGGTCGCCACCAGGCGATTCAATTCGGCCTTTGCCTCGTTGACGAGTCCCGCCGAGAGAAACGTGCGACCGCAGCAGAGCGGGCGGCCGTTGTCGTCCGGTTTCGGCAGATGCACGCGATAGCCGCCCGCGACCAGGACGCGCAACGCGTCGTCCAGATTTTCGCGTTCATAGGCGCGGTTGAAGGTGTCCGCGAACAGCACGACTTCGCGCCCGTCGGCAGGGCCGACCACCTCGCCATCCGGTTTGAACGTGTCGCGGCGCCATGCGGGCAGGGCGCGTTTCGCGCTGATGCCGGCGAACCGCTCGAACAGGTCGCGCAGGAGCGGGCTCCTGTTGCGCAAGTTCGCCAATAGCGCGAAACGAGCCGCAAGTCCCGCATAGCGTGGCAGGTAGGCGACGAGGCGGTCGCGCAACGACAGGCCGTGCTTTGCCGCGCGCGCGGCCAGCACCTCGATCTTCATTTTCGCCATGTCGACGCCGGTCGGGCATTCGTGGCGGCAGGCCTTGCAGGAGACGCAGAGCTTCAGCGTCTCCGCCATCGCATCGGATGTCAGCGCGTCGGGACCGAGTTGCCCCGAAATCGCAAGCCGCAGGGTGTTGGCCCGTCCGCGCGTCACATCCTTCTCGTTGCGGGTGGCACGATAGGACGGGCACATCACGCCGCCCTCGAGCTTGCGGCAGGCGCCATTGTTGTTGCACATCTCGATCGCGCCCTGAAAACCGCCGCCGGCGCCTGGATACGCCGACCAGTCCAGCACGGTCTTCAATTCTGTGACGCGATAGTCCGGCGCATAGCGGAACAGCGTGCGATCGTCCATTTTCGGAGGATCGACGATCTTGCCAGGGTTCAGAATATTTTCGGGGTCGAAGCGGTGCTTCACCTCGCGGAAGTCCGCGACGATGCGGCTGCCGAACATGGTTTCGTGGAATTCCGAGCGGACAAGGCCGTCGCCATGTTCACCGGAATGCGAACCCTTGTAGTCGCGCACTAGCGCAAACGCTTCCTCGGCGATGGCGCGCATGGCGTTCACGTCTTTCTCCAGCCTGAGATTGAGCACGGGCCGAACGTGCAGGCAGCCTTCCGAGGCGTGCGCGTACATGGTGCCGTGGGTGTCGTGCTTCGCGAACACCTCGTTGAGCCGTTGCGTATAGTCGGCGAGGTGCGGCAACGGCACCGCGCAGTCCTCGACGAACGAAACCGGCTTGCCCTCCTGCTTCATCGACATCATGACATTGAGGCCGGAGGTGCGGAAATCCGAGATGGCCGCCTGAACCGCCGGCTCGACCACGTCGACCACGCCGCCCCATTTGCGCTGGGAATTGTTCCAGCCGAAGCCGAGGTCGGCCATCAGCTCGGACAGATCTTTCAGCTTGCGCAGGTTGTCGGCCTGGTCCTCTTCCGCGAATTCGACGATCAGCAGCGCGTCGGGATCGCCGCGCACGGTAGCCTCGATCACCGGGCGGAACATGGCGATGTCGCGGCCGAGCGCGATCATGGTGCGGTCGACCAGTTCCACGGCGATCGGCTTCAGCTTGACGAGATGCTGCGCCGAATCCATCGCCTCGTAGAAGCTGCCGAAATGGCAGACGCCGAGCACCTTGTTGCGGATCAGCGGCCACAGCTTCAGCTCGACCTGCGTGGTGAAGGCGAGCGTGCCTTCCGAGCCGACAAGCAGATGCGCCATGTTGTTTGGCCGGTTGCCGGGCACCAGCGCGTCGAGGTTGTAGCCGCCGACCCGGCGCTGCACCTTCGGAAATCGCTCGGCGATCTCCGCGGCCTCGCGGCGGCCCAGCGCCAGCATGTCGCGGACCAGCGCCGCGCCGGCATCGCCGTTGTTGCACAGCGCATCGCCGGTATCGACCGGACCGAAGTGCAGGCGGGTGCCGTCCGCCAACGCAGCATCCATAGAGAGCGTGTTGTCGCGCATGGTGCCGTAGCGCAGCGAGCGGCCGCCGCAGGAGTTGTTGCCGGCCATACCGCCGATGGTGGCGCGCGAGGCGGTGGAGACATCGACCGGAAACCACAGGCCATGCGTCCTGAGCTGGCGGTTGAGGTGGTCGAGCACGATGCCGGGCTCGACCACGCAGGTCCGGTTTTCGACGTCGAGCGACAGCAGCCGGTTCAGATATTTCGAGACGTCGATGACGAGGCCGTCGTTGATGGTCTGGCCGCACTGCGAGGTGCCGCCGCCGCGTGGCGTGACCACCCGGCCGTCATCGCGGGCGATCGCCATCGCGCACAGCGCCTCGTCCATGCTGCGCGGCACAACGACCCCGGCCGGCATGATCTGATAGAACGAGGCGTCGGTGGCGTAGCGGCCGCGGCTGAACGGATCGAACAGCACGTCGCCTGATATCTCGCGGGCAAGACGCGCGGCGAGGGCGCTGTTTCCAAGGGAATTTTGGGCTTTTGCGGCCCGCGTCGGCGCCATTGGCTCAATCTCGCGTGATGGCGTCCTGTCTTGCATCCGCTATCCGGCTTTGCAAGGCATGACCGCCATTCCGGGGATTGACGGCGGTTTGCGAGCGCGGGACAAGCCCGTCGAAGAGTGATATTTGATCGGCTCGCGCGAGACTTCCGGGAAGGACGCCAGATGACGCTGCATACAGGACGGCATTTTCTCCAGATTCCAGGCCCTACCAACGTGCCGGATCGGGTGTTGCGGGCCATCGACATGCCGACCCTCGACCATCGCGGCCCGGAATTCGCCGTGCTCGGCCATGAGGTACTGGCCGCGGTGCAGCGTGTGTTCCGCACCAAACAACCGGTCATCATCTATCCGTCGTCCGGAACCGGCGCCTGGGAGGCGGCCATCGTCAACACGCTGTCGCCGGGCGACAAGGTGCTGATGTCGGAGACGGGCCAGTTCGCGGCATTGTGGCTCGGGATCGCCAACAAGTTCCGGCTCGACGTCGACATGCTGCCGACCGACTGGCGCCACGGCGCGCCGCTGGATCTGATCGAGGAACGCCTCAAGGCCGACCGCGAGCACAAGATCAAGGCGGTCATGGTGGTGCACAACGAGACCTCGACAAGCTGCATCACTCATCCGCAGGAGGTTCGCAAGATCCTGGACCGCACCAGGCATCCGGCGCTGCTGATGGTCGACTCGATCTCGGGCCTCGCCTCGCTCGAATACGAGCACGACGCCTGGGGCATCGACGTGTCGATCGCGGGCTCGCAGAAGGGAATGATGTTGCCGCCCGGTCTCGGCTTCAACGCCGTCTCGGACAAGGCGCTGGCGGCCTCGAAGGCCAACACCTCGACGCGGTCCTACTGGGACTGGCACGACATGATCGCGATCAACAAGCAGGGCACCTTCCCCTACACGCCCGCGACCAATCTGCTCTACGGCCTCAAGGTCGCGATCGCGATGCTGGAGGAAGAGGGACTTGAGAACGTCTGGGCCCGCCACAAGCGCCACGGCGCCGCGACCCGGGCGGCCGTGAAGGCCTGGGGCCTCGATCTCGTCTGTCAGGACCCGCAGGCTTATTCGCCTGCGCTGACGGCGGTGATGGTTCCCGACGGCCACGATGCCGACGCCTTCCGCAAGGTCGTGCTCGACAACTTCGACATGTCGCTCGGCACCGGGCTCGGCAAGATCAAGGGCAAGGCTTTCCGCATCGGTCATCTCGGCCACTTCAACGACCTCATGCTGATGGGCACGCTGGCCGGCGTGGAGATGGGTCTCGACCTCGCCAAGGTGCCGCACCGTTCCGGGGGCGTCGCAGCCGCCATGGAGGTCCTGAAAGGCCGGGAGGCGGTTTCCAGACCCAAGGCCGCCGTCGCCTGAGCGGACAACGACACGGCGCCGGGGCGACGGTGCATGGGCCGCGCGCCGGCGTTTCCATTTGGGAATGGCGCGGTTCAAATCTGCGCAACAAGAAAGAAGGAATGCGATGAACGCCCCGGCCACCGCGAACGAGGACCTGATCTACGCCGTCAACGACGGCATCGCGCACCTGACCTTTAACCGGCCGCAGGCGCGCAACGCCATGACGTTCGCGATGTATGAGCGGATGGCGGAAATTTGCGACACCATCAACGGCGACCGCTCCATCAAGGCGCTGATCCTGACCGGGGCCGGGGACAAGGCCTTCGCGTCGGGAACCGACATTTCCCAGTTCCGCGCCTTCAAGACACCGCAGGACGCGCTGGATTACGAGGCGCGGATCGACCGCGTGCTCGGCTCGCTCGAGCGCTGCCGCGTGCCGACCATCGCGGCCATCGCCGGGGCCTGCACCGGCGGCGGCGCCGGCATTGCCGCCTGCTGCGACCTCCGGATCGGGACCGCGAGCACGCGAATGGGATTTCCCATCGCCCGCACCCTCGGCAACTGCCTGTCGATGTCGAATTTCAGCCGCCTGATCGCGCTGATCGGGCCGGCGCGGACCAAGGACCTGATCTTCACCGCCCGCCTGATCGAGGCGCCGGAGGCGCTGGCGCTCGGACTGCTGAACGAGATCGTGCCCGACGTCGAGACGCTGCAGCGCCGCGCGCTGGAGATGGCGCAACTGGTCGCGAGCCACGCCCCGCTGACGATGGAGACCGCGAAGGAGGCCGTGCTGCGGCTGCGCCGCACGCTGTCGCGCGAGGAAGGCCAGGATTTGATCCTGAAGGCCTACATGAGCGAGGATTTCCGCGAGGGCATGGACGCCTTCCTCAACAAGCGCAAGCCGAACTGGAAGGGCAAATAACGGCTCGACCAAGGGGTTGCGACGAAGGCATCGGTTTGAAGACGCGGTTCGAAGTCCAGGCCGAAGTTCTGTGTTCAGGGTCGCCGGTTCAAAGTCTTAGGCGTGAAATCTTGGGTTTTCAGCCGCGCCAAAGCCCGTCATAACAACACCCACAAACAAAAACTGATTGGGGAGGATAATCATGCGGAATTTCATCACGGCCGCGAGCGCGGCCGCCTTGCTGCTGGCGGCCGTTCCGGCACAGGCTTGGGAGCCGACCAAGCCCGTTGAGATCGTGGTCGCGGCCGGGGCCGGTGGCGCGTCCGACCAGATGGCGCGGATGATCCAGGCGGCGATTCAGAAGCACAACCTGATGAAGCAGCCGATGGTGGTGTCGCTGAAGGGCGGGGCGTCCGGCGCCGAAGCGCTGATCTACATGAAATCAAGCGAGGGCGATCCGAACAAGGTGCTGATCGCCTATTCGCTGATCTACATGCTGCCGCTGTCGGCGAAGATTCCGTTCAACTGGCGCGATTTGACGCCGGTGTCGGTGATGGCGATGGACCAGTTCGTGCTGTGGGACAGCGCCAGCGGGCCGAAGACGGTGAAGGATTTCATCGCCGCGGCGAAAGCGTCGAGCACGCCGTTCAAGATGGGTGGCACCGGCTCCAAGCGCGAGGACAACGTGTTGACGGTCTTCATCGAAAAGAAGACCGGCGCGAAGTTTGCCTATCTGCCCTACAAGTCCGGCGGCGAGGCCGCGACGCAGCTTGTCGGCAAGCACACGGAGTCCAACGTCAACAATCCTTCCGAAAACCTCGAGGTCTGGCGGGCCGGGCAGGTCAACGCGCTGTGCGTGTTCGACAGCCAGCGCATCGAATACAAGACCAAGGTGACCGCGACCCAGTCGTGGCACGACATTCCGACCTGCAAGGAAGAGGGCCTCGACGTGCAGTACCAGATGCTGCGCGCCATGTTCCTGCCGGGCAAGGTGACGCCGGAGCAGACCGCTTTCTACGTCAACCTGTTCAAGAAGGTGTCGCAGACGCCGGAATACAAGGACTACATGGAAAAGCAGGCGCTGAAGCCGGTCTGGTTCGAGGGCCGGGACATGGTGGATTTCCTCGAGCAGGACGATGCTATCAACAAGTCGCTGATGACCGAGGCGGGCTTCGTCGCGAAGTGAGGCTTGTCGCGTCGATCGCTGTTTAACGGCAGGAATCGTCCTCTCCTCTGAGAGAGGGCGGTTTCCTCGTCGCGGTTCCCAACAAGGTTCCTCTCCATGTCGCTTACGGACACTGAAATCTCCGTCGATGACCCGACCGCGCCGGAAGCGGACTCGCCCGCGGTTACGACCAATCGCAACGTCGAGATCGTTGTGTCGATCCTGTTGTTGGGACTGGCGGTGCTGCTGGGGTACGACAACTGGCGCACCGGCATTTCCTGGGATTCCAGTGGACCGCAGGCCGGCTATTTCCCGTTCTATCTTTGCGTCATTCTCGGTGGCGCCAGCCTGTGGGGACTGGTTTCGGCGCTGCTTGCGCGCGGTGACGAAGCCACCGAGACGTTCGTGACCCGCGCCCAGTTGCGCCGGGTGATGCAGGTTTTCGTTCCGACCTTCCTGTTCTGCCTGGCCACGCAATATCTCGGGCTCTACGTCGCGAGCTTCCTGCTGATTGCGGGCTTCATGCGCCTGATCGGCAAGATCGCGCTGTGGAAGTCGCTGCTGACCGCATTCATCTTCACCATGGCGATGTTCGTGACCTTCGACATCGCCTTCGACGTCATCATGCCGAAGGGTCCGCTGGAAGCAGCGTTCGGGTACTGAAGAAATGCCACTTACGTCATTGCGAGCGAAGCGAAGCAATCCAGATCGTCGTAGTCAGACTGGATTGCTTCGGAGCTTACGCTCCTCGCAATGACGGAGAGCAAAGGACTGTAGTATGGAAGCCTTCGGTCTCCTGCTTCACGGTTTCGGCGTCCTGCTGACGTGGAAAACGCTTGCGCTGATGATGGTCGGCCTCGTGCTCGGTGTCTTCGTCGGCGTATTGCCGGGCCTCGGTGGCCCGAACGGCGTGGCGATCCTGCTGCCGCTGACCTTCACGATGGACCCGACCTCCGCCATCGTGATGCTGTCGTGCATCTATTGGGGGGCGCTGTTCGGCGGTGCGATCACCTCGATCCTGTTCAATATTCCCGGCGAAGCGTGGTCGGTCGCGACGACCTTCGACGGCTATCCGATGGCGCAGCAGGGCCGCGCCGCCGAAGCGCTGACGGCGGCCTTCACGTCGTCGTTCATCGGGTCGCTGTGCGCCGTGCTGCTCATCACCTTCCTCGCGCCGATGATTTCGTCATTTGCGCTGCGGTTCGGTCCGCCCGAATTCTTCGCCGTCTACCTGCTCACCTTCTGTTCGTTCGTCGGTCTCGGACGCGAAGCCAAGCACAAGACGGTCATCTCCATGGCGCTCGGGTTGCTGCTCACCGGCGTCGGCATGGATACGGTCTCGGGCCAGCTCCGCATGACGTTCGGTTCGGCGGACCTCCTTCGCGGCATCAATTTCCTCGTCGCGGTGATCGGCCTGTTCGGCATCAGCGAAATCCTGCTGACCATGGAAGAGCGGCTGGCGTTGCGCGGCCATGCGGCCGCCATCAGCCTGCGCGTGGTGCTGAACGTCTGGAAGGACCTTCCGAAATACTGGGTGACGCTGGTGCGCTCGTCGTTCATTGGCTGCTGGCTCGGCATCACGCCGGGCGGGGCGATCGCGGCGTCCTTCATGGGCTACAACCTTGCCAAGCGCTTTGCCAAAGACCCCGAAAGTTTCGGCAAGGGCCGCATCGAGGGCGTGTTTGCGCCGGAAACCGCGGCCCATGCCTCGGGCACTTCGGCGCTGCTGCCGATGCTGGCGCTCGGCATTCCAGGTTCCGGCACCGCCGCGATTCTGCTTGGCGGCCTGATGGTCTGGGGACTCAATCCGGGGCCGCTGCTGTTCGTCGAGCACAAGGATTTCGTCTGGGGCCTGATCGCCTCGATGTATCTCGGCAATGTGGTCGGCCTCGTGCTGGTGCTGACGACGGTGCCGGTGTTCGCCTCGATCCTGCGGGTGCCGTTCGCAGCCGTGGCGCCGATGATCGTGGTGTCCTGCGCGATCGGGGCCTATGCGATCCAGAACGCGATGTTCGACATCTGGCTGATGCTGCTGTTCGGCGTGGTCGGCTATGTCTTCAAGAAGATCGGCATTCCCTTGGCACCGCTGACGCTGGCGCTCGT
>DASZVY010000029.1:0-67292 GCA_035546855.1 Nitrobacter sp.
CGGATTCCCGAACCGAAGGACGGCGAGGCGCTGCTGCGCGTGCGCTACATCTCGCTCGACGCCGCCAACCGCGCCTGGATGCACGGCGCGACCTATCGCTCGGCGGTCGAAGCCAACACCGTGATGGCCGGCGGCGGCATCGCCGAGGTGGTGTCCTCGACAGCGCCGGGACTGAAACCGGGCGACCTCGTGTTCGGCGACACCGGCTGGCAGGACTACGCCGCGGTGCCCGCGAAGCATCTCAGCAAGTTGCCGCGTCTGGAGCCGATGACGCACCTGCTCAGCGTCTACGGGATCGCGGGCCTCACCGCCTATTTCGGCCTGCTCCACGTCGGCAAGCCCAAGACCGGCGAGACCGTCGTGGTGTCGGCCGCGGCCGGATCGGTCGGATCGATCGTCGGGCAGATCGCGAAGATCAAGGGCTGCCGCGTGGTCGGCATCGCCGGCGGCACGGACAAGTGCCATTGGCTGACGTCGGAGCTCGGCTTCGACGCCGCCGTCGATTACAAGGACGGCGCCGCCTTCAAGGCGCTGCGCGCCGCGGCGCCGCAAGGCATCGACGTCTATTTAGACAATGTCGGCGGCGACATTCTCGAAGCCTGCATCGCGCAAATGAATTTGCGCGGCCGCATCGCCTGCTGCGGCGCAATCTCGCAATATGACGGCGTGCCGTCGGCGCATGGCCCGCGCGGCGTGCCCGGCCTCATCGTGGTGAAGCGTCTCACCATGCAGGGCTTCATCGTGATGGACTACATGGACCAGCGCGATGCCGCGCTCACTGAGCTGCAGTCATGGGTCGCGTCCGGCAAGCTCAAGGTGCAGGAAGACGTGATCGCCGGACTCGAGAACACGCCGCAGGCGCTGATCGGGCTTTTGGCCGGCGAGAACCGCGGCAAGCGCATGGTGAAGGTGTAGGGGCTTTCGCGGTTTGGCACAGCGACTGTGATATCCTTCCCCCTTCAGTGGGAGGGGCGGCCGAGCGCGAAGGGCGCGCAGCGCCTGAGAGCGCGGAGGCCGGGGCGGGGGATATGCGCGCGAACGCGTCGTCCCCACCCGACGTCCCCTCGCTTTGCTCGCGACACGCCACCCTCCCCCCGCCGCAAGCGGGGAGGGATAAGCGCCTTTACGCATTCCCGCGATCTTCCCGGAACAGGCCCAGCTTCTCCTGCACCGGGCGGTCCGAATAGCTGAACAGCACCGCCTCCTCGCTCGCCTCGTGGCTGACCGGATGCCAGCTCGGCACCACGAAGATGTCCTTCGGTCCCCACTCGAACACGGTGTCGCCGACGCGCGAGCGGCCGCGGCCCTCCACCGGCACGACCACGGTGGCGTCGGTCGCGCGATAGCGGCTCGAGGAAAAGCCTTTCGGCAGGAGCTGGATGAACGTCCCCATGGTCGACATCGCGTAATCGCCGTTGATCGGATTGGCGTAGCGCATCTTGACGCCATGGCAGACGTCCCAGTCGCCGCGCGCCTTCAGCTTCTCCAGCGCCTCGCGCGCGTGCGCATAGGGATAGTTGAACACCGGCGAGGATTTCGCGGTGTATGTCAGGTCGACCGGCAGCAGGTTGCTGCCGTAGCGCGCAAAACTGTCGCCTTCCGGGCGGCCGACCGGCTGCTCGTCCTTGCCGAGACCTTCCGCAAAGGACGCGTCGAGGAACTGCACCAGCGGAATGTCGAGACCGTCGAGCCAGAACATCGGATCGGGCGAGGCGTTGCCGTGATCGTGCCAGGCCATCGCCGGCGTGATGACGAAATCGCCCGGCTCCATCATGGTTCGCTCGCCGTCGACAGTGGTATGCGCGCCCTTGCCTTCGAGGATGAAGCGCAGCGCCGACTGCGAATGCCGGTGCGCCGGCGCGACCTCGCCCGGCATCACCAGTTGCACGCCGCCATAGAGCGACGTCGTGATCTTCGACTGGCCGCGCAGGCCGGGATTTTCAAGGATCAGCACGCGCCGCTCCGCCTCCTTGGCGGTAATCAGCGCCCCGGCTTCCAGCATGTAGGCGCGGATCGCGTCGAAGTGCCAGAGGTGCGGCCGGCACGCGCTTTTCGGCTGCGGCGTGATGAGATCGCTCATCACGGTCCACAGCGCCGTCATGCTCTCGCCGTCGATCTTGCGATAGAACGCCTCGCGCTCGGGCGTTCGCTGCGGGGCCTGCTCCATGATGCGTCCTCCGGATACCGGTTCAAGCGTCGTTATTGACAGCATACTGATAGACTGCATACTGTCAATGTCGGCGGGCGGCACCGCGCAACAGCCGGGAGGAACCATTCCATGAAGCTGCATGGCTATTACCGCAGCACCGCGTCATGGCGGGTGCGGATCGCCCTCAATCTCAAGGGCCTGAAGACGCACCACCTCGCCCATCACCTGCGCAAGGGCGAGCAGCACGCCCCAGCCTACCTCGCGTGCAACCCGCAAGGACTGGTGCCGACGCTGGAGCTGGACGACGGCACCATGCTGACCCAGTCGCTCGCCATCATCGAGTGGCTCGACGAGACCCATCCGACGCCGCCGCTTTTGCCATCCGATCCGCTGGCGCGGGCAAAGGTCCGGTCTTTCGCCCAGGTGATCGCCTGCGACACCCATCCGGTGCAGAATCTCAAGGTGCTTGCGCGGCTGCGGCAGCTCGGCCTGCCCGAGGACACGGTGACGGCCTGGGCGGCCTGGGCCAACACCGAAGGTCTCGGCGCCTGCGAGAAGCTGATCGCGCGCGAGCACGGCCCGTTCTGCTTCGGCGCCGCGCCGACCCTCGCCGACCTCTGCCTGATCCCGCAACTCTTCAATGCGCGCCGCTTCGGCGTCGATGTCTCGGCCTATCCGCGGCTGCTCGAGACCGAGGCCGCGGCCAAATCCATCAAGGCGTTCGCCGACGCCGCGCCGGACCAGCAGCACGATGCCGAATAAATCCGCGCCCTCGATGCAGGACGTCTACACCAAGCCGGGACACCTGTTCCGGCGCATGCAGCAGATCGCAGTCGCGATCTTCATGGAGGAATGCGCCGCGCTCGACCTGACGCCGGTGCAGTATGCGGCGCTGGTGGCGATCCGCGACGACCCCGGCATCGACGCGACCCGGCTGTCGGCGCTGGTGGCGTTCGACCGATCCACGCTCGGCAACGTGCTGGAGCGGCTCGAAGCCAAGGACCTGATCGTGCGCCGCCCGACGCCGGACGACAAGCGCATCAAGGTGCTGCACATGACGGCGAAGGGCCAGCGCCTGCTGGCGAAGGCCATGCCGGCGGTCGATCGCGCGCAGGAGCGGATGATGGCGCCGCTCGCTCCGTCCGAGCGCAAGACCATGATGGCGCTGCTCGCCAAACTCGTGCATCTCAACAACGGCGTGTCGCGCGCGCCGCTGCGGATCGAGCATGGCAAGGCGCGCCGCACGGCCGCCGCGCCACGCCGGCGCGCCCTCAACGGCACCGCGAGCGAACAGACCCATGCCTGAGCCGCATCCGATCCTGATCGCCGGCGGCGGCATCGGCGGGCTCGCCTGCGCGATGGGGCTCGCCCAGAGGGGCTTTCGCGTCACCGTGCTGGAGAAGGCGGCCGCGCTCGGCGAGATCGGCGCCGGCATCCAGCTCGGCCCCAATGCGTTTCACGCCTTCGATACGCTCGGCGTCGGCGAAGCCGCCCGCGCCATGGCTGTCTATATCGACAAGCTGCGGCTGATGGACGCGCTGACCGCCGAGGAGATCACCCACATCGACCTCGGCGACGCCTTCCGCGCCCGCTTCCGCAATCCTTACGCCGTGGTGCATCGCGGCGACCTGCACGGCGTGTTCCTGAAAGCCTGCCGCGAGCATCCCTTGATCGAACTGCGCACCAGCAGCGAAGTCACCGGCTACGACCAGGATGGCTCGTCCGTCACCGCGCGGCTCGCCGACGGCGCGCGCGTCACCGGCGCGCTGCTGATCGGCGCGGACGGGCTGTGGTCGAACATCCGCCGGCAGGCGATCGGCGACGGCGCGCCGCGCGTCTCCGGCCACACCACCTACCGCTCGGTCATTCCCACCGAACAGATGCCGGAAGACCTGCGCTGGAACGCCGCCACGCTGTGGGCCGGGCCGAAGTGCCACATCGTGCATTATCCGCTGTCGGGCTGGAAGGTGTTCAACCTCGTCGTCACCTATCACAACGACGCGCCGGAGCCCGTCGCCGGCAAGCCGGTCTCGGAGGACGAGGTGATGAAGGGCTTTACGCACGTCCATCCCCGCGCGCAGACCATCATCCGCCACGGCAAGGACTGGAAGCTCTGGGTGCTGTGCGACCGCGACCCCAACGAGAACTGGATCGACGGCCGCGTGGCGCTGCTCGGCGACGCCGCGCATCCGATGATGCAGTATTTCGCGCAGGGCGCCTGCATGGCGATGGAGGACGCCGTTTGTCTCTCGCAGATGCTGGCGGATCACCCCGACGATCTCGCCACGGCGCTGGAGCGCTACCGCGCGCAGCGTTTTCCCCGCACCGCGCGGGTGCAGTTGCAGTCGCGCCTGATCGGCGAGCATATCTATCACCCGGCGGGCCTGCACGCCGAACTGCGCAACGCCATCATGGGCGCGAAGTCGTCGGAGGATTACTACGGCCACCTCGCCTGGCTCTACGGCGGCACGGGACTGACGGCGGCGGGATGAACCTCGTATCAGGGACAATAATTCCTCTTCACCGTCATTCCGGGACGCGCGATCTTCACGCGCGGGCCCGGAATCCATAACCCCTGTCGGCGTTATTAACGCGTTACATCTGCTCCACGTGCTCGACCTCACCACTGGGAGTATGGATTCCGGGTTCGATGCTTCGCATCGCCCCGGAATGACGAGACAGAGAGAGCGGTGGCGCGCGCTCCCCTCAATACCGATACGGCTCGATCTCCAGCAGCGGGAACGAGCTGAACACATGCGGCAGGTTGGTCGCCGCCGCCGGATGCAGGTGCGACTTGTCGAGCTGCGCGAACGAGGTGACGCCCAAAAGCCCGAGGCAGCGGATCACTTCGTCCTCCAGGAGTTCGAGCAGGCGCACGATGCCCTCCTCGCCCTTGGCCGCCAGCGCGCAGCACTGCATGCGCCCGATGCCGACAAGGTCGGCGCCCGACGCGATCGCCTTCACGATGTCGGTGCCGCGGCAGATGCTGCCGTCCACCATGATCTTGGCGCGGCCCGCAACCGCCTGGACGATTTCGGGCAACACGTGCATCGAGCCGCGACCGTGATCGAGCTGGCGGCCGCCGTGGTTCGATACGTAGACCCATTCGACGCCGTGATCGCAGGCCATCGCCGCATCCTCGGCGGTCGCGATCCCCTTGAGAACGAGGGGAATGTCGAACTTGTCCTTGATGAGCTCCACCGTGCGCCAGCTCAGGCCCATCTGGAATTCGCCGCCGCTGGCGCGGACACGGCTTTCACGCACGTAGCGCTTGGCGAGATCGCGCTCGCGCCGGCTGTAGTGCGCGGTGTCGACCGTGAGGCAGAACGCGGTGTAGCCGTTGTCGATGGCGCGTTTGACCTGATCCTCGACGAAGGCATCGTCGCCGCGCACGTAAAGCTGGTAGATGCGCAGCGTATCCGGCGCGGCTTTCGCCAATCCCTCGAGGCCCGGCTGCGACACCGAGCTCAGCATATGCGCCGCGCCGAACAGGCCGGCCCCGCTGCCGACCACGCCGCCGCTGCCGGGATCGAACATCTCGAGCGCGCCGACCGGCGCCATCATCACCGGCAGCCGCAACTTGCGGCCGAACACCTCGACCGAGGGATCGACCTCGCGGACGTCGCGCAGCACGCGCGGCCGGAACGCGATCTCGTCGAGCGCCATGCGGTTGCGGCGCATGGTGGTCTCGGATTCCGACGCGCCGGCGATATAATCCCAGGCGTTCTGGTTCAGGTTGGCCCGCGCGCGGCGGATCAGTTCATGAAGGTTCTGGAACTCCTCATTGGTGCTGCCGAGTTCTGCGGTCTTTTCCGGCCGAATGCGCCTCGCCTCGCTCATGTATCTCACTCCCGTTCCTGCAAATCCGAGCTTGCCGTTGCCATGATCGGCGGATTGACGCAGGCTTTGACATAACCATGCCCATCGCTCAACCGGCGTTTAAGCAGACCCTTATGCCGCATGGCGATGGATGGTGCCACGCAAGGCGACGAAAGCCGTGACCGGACAGAAACGCACGATTCCCATCGGAGATTCAGCATTCGTCTCCGCGCTGTTGATCCAGCCGCCGGGCGCCCGCGCCTGCTACGTCTTGGCTCACGGCGCCGGAGCCGGCATGACGCATCCGTTCATGGAAGCGGTCGCGGCCGGGCTTGCCGAACGCCATATCGCGACGCTGCGCTACCAGTTTCCCTACATGGAGAAAGGCAGCAAGCGGCCGGACGCGCCGGCCGTCGCCCATGCCGCCGTGCGCGCGGCGGTGGACGAAGCGGCGCGCTGCTGTCCCGGACGGCCGCTGATCGCTGGCGGCAAATCGTTCGGCGCGCGCATGACGTCGCAGGCGCAGGCGAGCGCGCCCTTGCCCGGGGTGCGCGGGCTCGCGTTTCTCGGCTTTCCCTTGTATCCCGCCGGAAAGCCGTCGACCGAACGGGCCGCGCATCTCGCCGGCGTCAAGATCCCCTTGCTGTTCGTGCAGGGCACGCGCGACACGCTCGCTGAATTGAAGCTGCTGGAGCCGGTGGTCAAAAGCCTTGGCAGGAAAGCGACCTTGCACATCGTGGACGGCGGCGATCATTCCTTCCACGTGCCCGCCCGCTCCGGCCGCAAGGATTCGGAGGTGATGACGGAGATCTGCGATGCGCTGGCGGCGTGGGTCGGGAGGATCATTCAGATTTGATCCGTCATGCCCGCGCTTGTCGCTGGCATCCACGTCTTTGGTTGCGCGCAAGCGACCCTCACAACTCCACCGCCAGCGACGCCTTCAAATGCGCCAGCAAGGCCTGCACGGCGGCGGCGTTGACGCGGCGCTCGGGAATCGTCGCCTTGACCCACAGTTCGGGAATCGGAAAGTCCGGCAGCACGAGCCGCAGCGCGCCGCTGCGCAGCGCGTCAGCCACGAGATAGTGCGAGATGAAGGCGATGCCGTTGCCGGCGATCGCGCTTTTCACCAATACATGCCCTTCGTTTGAAGCGAGATAGGGCCGCACCTGAATGGTGACGCGGCCGCGTGGGCCGTCGAACATCCATTCCGGCCCGGTCGGCAGGAAACTCAGGCAGCGATGGTCGACGAGATCGCGCGGATGGCGGGGCGCACCATGCGCCTCGAGATACGACGGCGACGCGCAGAGCAGGCGGTGCAGCGGACACAAAGGCTCGTCGACGACACCGCCGAAGGAATGCGGGAACGCACCGATCGCAACGTCAAAGCCTTCCGTCACCGGATCGACCGGCCGATCGATCAGCACGAGTTCGAGCTTGACTTGCGGGTTCCGCATCTGGAATGCGCTGAACGCATCCGCAAGCCGTGTGATGGTGAGCGAGGTCGGCGCCTTGACGCGCAGATGGTCGGCAAGGTCGTGCCCGGTCTCGCCCATGCGCGACAGGAGATCGCCGATATCGGCCACGATACTGCGGGCGCGCGGCAGATATTGCTGGCCGGCTTCGGTCAACCGCAACTGACGGGTGGAGCGATGGAACAGCGCCGCGCCGATCCGCCCTTCGAGTTGCGTCACGCGCTTGGCGACGACTGACGTCGAGACGTTGAGCTTGCGGGCGGCGGCCGAGAAACCACTCGCTTCGGCAGTCGCCAGAAAGGCCTGGAGGTTGGCGAGCGTATCCATTGACCTTTCTCGATTCGTGAAAGCTGATCGTCTATTTTGCAGGATTGTAGTTCATCTAGCGTCAATTCATAGTGCGGGCAACGACACGAAAACCGCAAGGGAAACGCCGGCTTGCCTGTCCGCACCATCACCGAACCCGCCCGCCAGATTCCGCTCTATGGCGAATACGACGTCGCCGTGCTGGGCGGCGGACCGGCCGGCATCGCCGCCGCCGCGGCGGCGGCGCGCGCGGGCCGCAGGACATTGCTGATCGAGCGCTACGGTTTTCTCGGCGGCATGGGCACGGCAGCCGGGGTCACCAATTTCTGCGGGCTCCATGCGAATGTCTTTGGCGAACATCGCCGCGTGGTGCAGGGCATCGCCTCCGACCTGCTCGGCCGCATCGATCGCCTCGGCGGCCTCAATGCCCCGCACCTGATCCTCGGCAAGATCTTTGCGCAGGCCTACGACACCGCCGCCTACAAGATCGCCGCCGACGACCTGCTCGCCGCGCATAAGGCCGACATTCTTTTTCATGCCCTCGGCGCCGGCGTCGTCATGGCGCGGCCCGGCCATATCGACGCGCTGCTGGTGGAGACCAAGGCCGGGCGGCAGGCCGTCGTCGCCGGCATCTTCATCGACTGCTCCGGCGACGGCGACCTCGCCGCCTGGGCCGGCGCGCCCTGCGAGGTCGGCGACAACGCCGGGAGCATGCTCTACCCCTCCATGATGTTCCGCCTCAACGGCATCGATCCCGACAAGGCCGGCGACGCCTGGCGCACCATCCCGGCGCTGATGGAGCAGGCCGAGAAGAGCGGCACGCACACGTTTCCGCGCAAGGGCGCGATCGTGCGGCCGCAAAAATCCGGCATCGAGTGGCGGGTGAACTTCACCCAGTTGAAACGCGACGACGGCGCCGCGATCAACGGGCTCGAGCCAGACGACCTCACCCGCGGCGAGATCGAGGGACGCCGCCAGGCGGTGGACGCCTTCACGTTCCTGCGCACGGTGCCGGGCTTCGAAAAGTCCTACATCGTCGACCTGCCGCCGCAACTCGGCATCCGCGAGACCCGGCGCGTCGCCGGCGGCTACCGGCTCTCCCGTGAAGACGTGCTCGGCTGCGCGTCATTTGAGGATTCCATCGGCGTCAACGGCTGGCCGCTCGAACAGCATGTGGCCGGCGACGTGACCTTCACCTTCCCGCCGATCCCGGACTCGCGCGGCTTCAACGAACTGCCGTACCGGATGCTGGTGCCCGAGCGCACCGACAACCTCCTGGTAGCCGGGCGTTGCGCTTCCATGACTCACGAGGGCCAGTCGGCGGCGCGGGTGTCCGGCGCCTGCTTCGCCATGGGCGAGGCCGCGGGAGCCGCCGCGGCGCTGGCGCTCGGCGGCAACACATCCCCTCGCGACATCGCGACGGACAAGCTACAAGCGATGCTCAGGCAACAGGGCGCATTCATCGGACGGGATCAACCCGTGCCGGAAGGACTTTAGGGACGGAGGACCTGATGAAGCAGCGGCACCAGCCCGCGACTGCGCGGCGGATTTTCATCAAGCAGATTGGCGGCGCATGCGTCGCGTTCGCGCTTCTGGCGCTGCCGACGCGAGGTCACGGCGAGGACCTGCTCAAGGCCAGGATCGGCGTGCTCCGATTGTCGTCGTCGGCGCCGGTGTTCATCGCGCTCGACAAGGGTTACTTCAGGGATGCCGGCGTCGACGTCGACTTGAAGTTCTTCGACGCGGCGCAGCCGATCGCGGTGGCCACCACATCGGGCGACGTCGATTTCGGCGTGACCGCCTTTACGGCGGGCCTCTACAACCTCGCCGGCAAAGGCACGTTGAAGGTGATCGGCGGCATGAGCCGCGAGAAAGCAGGGTTTCCGCTGATCGGCTACTTCGCCAGCAACAACGCCTATGCCGCCGGCCTCAAGACGCCGAAGGATCTTGCCGGCAAGCGCGTGGCGGTGACGCAGGTCGGCTCGAGCTTCCACTATTCGCTGGGCCTTCTTGCCGACAAGTATCACTTCAAGCTCAGCAGCATCAAGGTGCTGCCGATGCAGTCGCTGTCGAACGCTGCCGCCGCGCTGAAAGGGGAAACGGTGGATGCGGCGCTGCTGCCGGTGTCCACCGCGCGCAAGCTGATGGATTCAAACGGCGCGAAGCTGCTCGGCTGGGTCGGCGACGAAACGCCGTGGCAGCTCGGCGCGGTGTTCGCGTCCACCAAGACCGTTGCGAACAAAGCGCTGGTGACGAAGGTGCTGGCCGCGCTCACCCGCGCCGACAAGGAATATCACGACGTGATCCTCGCGCACTTCAAGGACGGCAGAGCGCCGGTCACCGATGCGACAAAACCGCTGCTCGCGATCATCGCCAAATACACCAATGGCACGGTCGAGCAGGTCGCCGGCAACTGCGCCTATATCGATCCCGACGGCAAGCTCGACGTGAAGAACGTCGCCAACCAGATCGAATGGCTGCAGGCGCAGGGTTTTGTCGACAAGGGTTTTGGCGCCGGCGACATCATCGCCAACGACTATGTGAAGGCCGATTGATGGACCTGATCGCCCGCAACATCAGTCACCGGTTCGGCGAGCTCGACGTCCTCAGCGACGTGAGTTTTACCATCGGCGCGGGCGAGGTGGTCGCCATCGTCGGCCCTTCCGGCTGCGGCAAGAGCACCCTGCTCTCCATTCTCGGCGGACTGCTGCAGCCAAGCGAGGGCCGCGCCGAACTGCGCGGCGAAGCGCCTGCGGGAAGCCTCAATCCGCTGACCTTCGTGTTTCAGGACTTTGCGCTGCTGCCCTGGAACACGGTCGGCGAGAACGTCGCCTTTCCGCTGCTGCATACGTCGCTGTCCGTAAGCGAGCGTGACGCGATCGTTGCCGATGCCCTGCGCCGCACCGGCCTGATCGACTTCCGCGCCGCCTATCCGAAGCAACTGTCCGGCGGCATGCGTCAGCGCGTCGGTATCGCCCGCGCCATCGCGGTACGCCCCGCGATCCTGCTGATGGACGAGCCGCTGTCGGCGCTGGACTCGCAGACGCGCGAACTGCTGATGGAGGACTTCATCGGCCTGCTCGCCGACGGCGCCATGGGCGCGGCCTATGTCACGCACAATCTCGAGGAAGCCGTCCGCCTCGCCGACCGCATCGTGGTGCTGTCGCGGCGGCCCGGACGCATCCGCGAGGTCGTCACCCCGCCGCTCGGCCGCGCCGCGCGCGGGGATAGCCATGCGCGCGAGCAGTTACTCGCGATGCAGGGCGAGTTATGGTCGCTGATCCGCGGCGAGGCCATCGACGCCGAGCGCGAGGTCCAGCATGCTTGACCAGCCGACCGCCGGATCCGCCCCCTCCCAGCCGGCGCGCGTGGCTGCCACAGGTTCGCCACAACGCGGAACCGACCCTGGAATCCGGCCCGTGCGCTTCCGCGGCGGCGGATTCGCCCCCCGCTCCGGACGGCATTCGGGCTGGGTTGCGATGCTCGTCGTTCTCGTGCTCTGGCAGATCGCCGGAAGCGCCAATCTGATCAATCCGCTGTTCCTGCCGAGTCCGTTGGCGATCGCGCGCGCCACCTGGAAGCTCATGATGTCGGGTGATCTCTGGCGTCATCTCGCGTGGTCCACGATGCGGATCGGCAGCGGCTGGCTGATCGGCACGATCGCCGGCGTCATCGTCGGTTTCGCCATCGGCTTGTCGAGTGTCGCGCGTGGTGTCGGCATGACATTCATCTCGGCGCTGTTTCCGATTCCGAAGATTGCGCTGCTGCCGCTCTTGATCCTCTGGCTCGGCATCGGCGAAGAACCGAAGATCGCAACGATTGCGCTCGGCGTGTTCTTCTCGACGGGGATTTCCGTCTATAGCGGCGTGGACGCGGTGCCGCGCAACCTGATCCGGATGGCGCAAAGCTTCAACGTGCCGTTTGCCACCATCATCCGCCGCGTGATCTGGCCCGGCGCGCTGCCCTCGATCCTCGCCGGCTTCCGCATCACCGCGTCGATCGCGTTGCTGCTGGTGGTCAGCGCCGAGATGATCGGCGCGCAATACGGCATCGGCGCCTTCGTGCTGCAAGCCGGCAACCTGATGCAGACCGACCAGTTGCTCGCCGGCGTCGTGATCCTCTCGGTGTTCGGTCTGTTGATCGGCTGGCTGCTGAGCCTGCTGGAAAGGCGCCTGCTGCACTGGCGCTGACGCCGCGCACGGGCCGGCGAAAAGCTGGCGATCCCGGGAAGACTCGAACTTCCGACCTACGGTTTAGGAAACCGTCGCTCTATCCGGCTGAGCTACGGGACCGGATGCCACATGCGGCGTATGCAATGGCAAGCTCATACCAGAGCAGCTAGGTTCTCGCTACCCCTGCGACGTGCCGCAAACCGCCTGAGGATCGATCCGCGTCATTCGGCCGAGGAACGCCTCGAACAAAGCATCCGATGCGACCGGCGCCAGCGATGCAGATCGGTGGCCGAGCCGCCGTCATTCATCCCGCAGTCATTTTCGCTTCGATAGCAGAGGGAGCCTTCAATGCCCACCGCCGCCCGCGGTGCCTTGTGACCGTCATCCGGCAACGCTATCTTTCGCATCGGGCGGGTGCACAACAGGAGATGATCATGGGTTTGCTCGACGTCCTCAACGGCATGCAGAATGGCCCTCGCGGTCCCAGCGATCCCAATGCGACAAGCAGCGGCGGCGGCATGTCGCCGATAACCATGGCGATCCTCGCGGTGCTGGGCTACAAGGCGTTGAAACACTTCACCGGTTCTCAATCGGGCGCGAGCTCTTCGGCGCCGTCCGCTCCCGCGCCCGGCGGCTCCGTGACCGCGGATGCGCCCGGCGGCGCCGGCGGTCTCGGCGACCTGCTCAAGGGCGGACTTGGCGGCCTGCTCGCGGGCGGTGCCGCGGGCAGCATTCTCAGCGGCGGCCTCGGTGATCTGCTCAATCAGCTTCAGCAGGGTGGCCACAGCGAAACCGCGAACTCCTGGGTCGGCAATGGTCCGAACAAGCAGATTGCGCCGGGCGATCTCGCCAACGCGCTTGGCGCCGATCAGATCAACTCGCTGACGTCGCAGACCGGGCTGTCGCGCGACGAACTGCTGGCAGGACTCAGTCAACACTTGCCCGAGGTGATCAACCATCTGACGCCGGAGGGACGCCTGCCGACCGAAAGCGAGCTATCGCGTCTGCTCTAACACGCCACGATCCGCTCGCGCGACCGACCCTTCTCCGGTCGCGCGCGGGATGCTTCATTCAACATCGCAGCTATTTTGAAGAGGGTATTCGTCATGAGCGGCATTCTCTGGATCATCATCGTCGGCTTCGTTGCGGGAATCATCGCGCGAATCCTGTCGCCGGGACCGAACAATCCGAGCGGCTTCATCCTCACCACGATCCTCGGCATCGCCGGCGCATTTCTCGCGACCTGGGTCGGTCAAGCGATTGGTCACTACGGTCCCAATCAGGGCGCGGGCTTCATCACGGCGACGATCGGCGCATTGGTCGTGCTGTTCATCTGGAATCGGCTGGTCGCGGCTCGCGTGATTCCGGACATCGGATCCAAATGACCGGAACGCCCGGAGGGGCAGGTGATGCCTCTCCGGAAATCCTTCAGCCGAGGTGCATTCCTGCATCCATGCGGACGACTTCGCCGGTCATGTGGCCCGACGGCGGCGAGGCGAGGAAGCACACGAGCTGCGCAATGTCATCCGCCGTTGAGGCCCGCCTGAGCGCGACCTTCGCGATCACGCTGTCACGGACCTTCGCCGCGGCTTCCGCGCCTCGCCCCTTGGTGAACCAGGGCGTATCGATATAGCCCGGACACACCGTATTGACGCGGATCAGCGGCGCCAGCGCGCGCGCCAGCGACAGCGTCATGGTGTTCAGCGCGCCCTTGCTCGCAGCGTAGGCGATTGACGAGCCGCCGCCGCTGATCCCCGCGATGGATGACGTATTGACCACCGCGGATGCACGTCCGGACGCCTTCGCGCCGGCCTCAAGCAGCGAGCGCGCCGCCCGCACCATCTGATAGGGACCGATGGTGTTGACCGCATAGATTCGCTGAAAATCCTCCGCCGACAGGCCGTCGAGATCGCCGTGCGGCACATGCTTGGTGGTGCCGGCATTGTTGATCAGCGCATCGAGCCGGCCCCACGGCGCGGCGGCGGCGACGATCGCCCTGCAATCCTCGTCGCGCGCAACGTCACCCTGAACCACGACGATGTCGCCGCCGGCTTTGCGGCAGAGATCGGCGGTTTCCTCCGCCTCTTTCTTGCTGGACGCGTAGTTGATGACAATGCGCGCCCCGTCCTTCGCGAGGATCGCGGCCGTTGCAGCTCCGAGGCCCGATGCCGATCCCGTCACAATCACGCACATACCGTCCCTGGACATCTGTCTTTCCTTTGTTCTTGACCGTTTGGCCTCGCCGGAGAACCGCTTAGCATATCGAAGGGCTGTCAGGCATCAGGTTGGCGAAAGTCCGCTAAGCGGAATAAATTATCCCGTCCGTTGCGGCAATCGGAGCCGCATGAGCCGTCCGCAGGCGGCCCTGCGGACATCGCCGCTTGTCATGGCCACGGCTTTTCCCCATCATGGCGGCAACAAATAGCGATGCCGTATCCGGCGATTGCCCCGGATGCGGCGCATGGTCCTGAAGTGAGGAGCGCCGTGGCGGAGAGTGATAACATCGTTGCCGAAACCGCGGAGAAAATCTTCGCCGATCTTGCCGACGCCCAAACCATCAACCGCGACAAGCAGGGCAACTGGAAAGCGCCGCTGTGGACTGCGCTCACCGAAGCCGGTCTGCCGCTGTCGTGGGTGCCGGAGGATTGCAACGGCTCCGGCGCGAGTCTCGCCGACGGCTTCAGCGTTCTGAGTTCGGCGGGGCGCTTCGCCGTCGCGGTGCCGCTCGCCGAAACCATGCTGGCGGGATGGCTGCTGGCGCAAGCCAAGATCCCTTCACCCGAAGGCCCGATGACCGTGGCTCCGGCCGGACCGCGCGACAGCATCAAGCTCACCGCCGACGGCACGCTGACGGGTCGCGCGCGCGGCATTCCCTTCGCCAGGGAGGCCGCTCACCTCGCGGTGCTGGCCACCGGCGGCAACGGGGCCGTCTCCATCGCATTGGTCGACGCGACGTCCTGCCGGATCGAGACCGGCCTCAATCTCGGCAGTGATAGCAGCAACACGGTGACGTTCGAGAATGTGAAGCCCGTCGCGCTCAAGCCGGCGCCGCAGGGGATCGACCAAACCGCGCTGCTGCTGATGGGTTGCGTGGCACGAAGCCTGCAGATCGCCGGCGCGCTGGAATCGATGCTCGATATTTCCGTCCGCTATTCCAACGAGCGCGTCGCTTTCGAGAAGAAGATTTCGAAATTCCAGGCCGTCCAGCACAACCTCGCGAAGCTCGCGGGCGAAACCGCGGCGGCGATGGCGGCTGCGACGTCGGCGGCGGATACCATCGTCAACGCCGCTGCGTTCGACGATGCGGTGTTCCTCGAAGCGGCATCCGCCAAAATCCGCTGCGCGGAGGCCGCCGAGAAAGGCGCAGCCATCGCGCACCAGGTACATGGCGCAATCGGCTTCACCATCGAGCACATCCTGCATCGCTACACCTTGCGGGCGCTCGCCTGGCGCGACGATTTCGGCAACGAAAGCCATTGGGCGGTCGAGCTCGGCAAGATGGTCGCCGCGCGCGGGGCCGATGAATTGTGGCCGCTGGTCGCATCCCGCTAGAAGCAAGACGTTCAAGAGGAAGCGAGCCATGACCGCAGCCCTTCGTTTCGACCCGATCCGTCTGCCGCCCGAATGCGTCAAGCTGCGCGAGGAAGTGCGCGCGTTTCTCGCCGAGGAGATCGCGGCCGGCACTTTCGATCCGCACCGGCCCAAGCGCGAAGATGCCGACGCGCGGGAATTCAGCCGTCGTGTCGGCGCCAAGGGCTGGCTCGGCATGACCTGGCCGAAGAAATATGGCGGCCAGGAACGCACCTTCCTCGAACGCTATGTAGTGACCGAGGAAATGCGCGTCGCCAACGCGCCGACCCGCCGCTTCTTCGTGGCCGATCGCCAGAGCGGGCCAGTGCTTTTGAAATACGCACCCGAGCACATCAAGATGGATATTCTCCCGCGCATCTGCCGCGGCGAGATCTGCTTCGCCATCGGGATGAGCGAACCGAACTCCGGCTCCGACCTGTTCGCCGCCAAAACCCGCGCCACCAAGACCGACGGCGGCTGGCTCATCAACGGCACCAAGATCTGGACCTCGTCGGCGCACATCGCCGATTACATGATCGCGATCTTCCGCACTTCGCCGCCGACCAAGGAAAACCGCAGGCATGGCCTGACCCAGTTCCTGGTCAAGATGAAGCAGCCCGGCATCCAAGTGAACCCGATCGGCCAGATCACCGGCCAGTTCGAATTCAACGAAGTCGTGTTCACCGATCATTTCATTCCCGACGATCACGTGCTCGGCGAGATCGACGGCGCCTGGAAGCAAGCGACCTCCGAACTCGCCTACGAGCGCAGCGGCCCGGAGCGCTTTCTCGAGACCTATTACGTGCTCACCGAGCTGGTCCGCGCCATCGGCAACACCCCCGACACGCGCGCCGCGGAGGGTATCGGCCGGCTGGTGGCGCAACTGCACACCATGCGCCGGATGTCGGTGTCGGTCGCGGGCATGCTCCAGGCTGGCAAGGAGCCGGTGGTGGAAGCCGCCATCGTCAAGGACATCGGCACCATCTGGGAACAGGCGCTGCCGCATCGTGTCCGCGATCTCGCCGCGTTTGTCGATGCCGATGTGTCGAACCACGAGACGCTCGACCAGCAGCTCGACTTCGCCACCAAGACCGCGCCGAAGCTGACCATTCAGGGCGGCACCACCGAAGTCCTGCGCGGCATCATCGCGCGCGGGCTGGGCCTCCGCTAAACGCGACCACGTTCTCTCTGATCTCTCCCGCGGGAGAGGTCGGTATTCGAGCGAAGCGGGAATATCGGGCGAGGGGTTGCAGTCGATCGCTAGACCGTATCCCTCGTCCCAACCCTCTCCCCGTGGGAGTTCGCCCTCGCTGTGAAGCAACGCATACCTCATTCATCGGAGACAAGCTTATGAGCACATTCACGGACATCGGCGTCGAGAAAAAGGACAACGTCGGCCTGATCGAGATTCGCCGCCCGCCGCTGAACTTCTTCGACATCTCGCTGATCAACCAGATCGCCGACGCCCTCGACGACTTTGATCGCGACATCGAAATCCGCGCCTCGGTTCTGGCGGCGCAGGGCAAGGCCTTCTGTGCCGGCGCCAACTTCAACGATCCGGCCCGGCAGGCGCAGGAAGCGCGCGAAACCGACAAAGCGAAGACAGGCGATCCGGCCGACAGCCTCGGCCCGATCAACCATCTCTACATCCAGGCCGTCCGCATCTTCCGCAACAAGAAGCCGATCGTTGCCGCTGTTCAGGGCGCCGCGATCGGCGGCGGCCTGGGCCTCGCCGTCTCGGCGGATTTCCGCGTGACCTGCCCGGAAGCCCGCTTCGCCGCCAATTTCACCAAGCTCGGCTTCCATCCCGGCTTCGGGTTGACGGTGACCCTTCCCGAATTGATCGGCAAGAACAACGCCGAGCTGATGTTTTACACCAGCCGCCGCGTCACCGGCGAAGACGCGTACCGGATGGGCCTCGCCAACGTGCTGGTGCCGCAGGCCCAGGTTCGCGAGGCCGCGCTGAAGCTCGCCGGCGAAATCGCGGAATGCTCGCCGCTCGGCCTGGTCTCGACCCGCGCCACCATGCGCGCCGGCCTCGCCGACCGCGTGATGGCCGCGACCAACCACGAACTCGCCGAGCAGACGAGGCTGCGTGCCACCGAGGACTTCAAGGAAGGCGTGAAAGCGACCGAGGAGCGTCGCGTCGCCAACTTCAAAGGGCGGTAAGCGCCCTGTTACCTCGCCCCGTCATGGCCGGATTGTTCCGGCCATCCACTTTTTGCAGTGAAGCTGGAAAGACCGGATGTCCGGCATATAAAGCTGGACATGACGCTGCGCAGCGTTGTCGCTCCAGCGCTACCGCCGCCCGGGCACCACCAGCGCATCGACGACCGTGACCCCTTCCCCTTCGGGATGAACGAGCACGGGATTGATCTCGATCTCCGAAATATCCGCGCTGTTTTGCGCCGCCAGTCGCGACACCTGCGCGATCAATTTCGACAAGGCCGCCACGTCGGGCTTTGCCGTCCCTCGGAAGCCGTTCAGCAGCGGCGCGGCCTTGAGCTCGCCGAGCATCGCCCGCGCTTCCTGCGGGCTTACCGGCGCCGGCCGATAGATCACGTCCTTGAACAATTCGGTGGTGATGCCGCCGAGGCCGACCATGATCATCGGCCCGAACGTCGCATCGCGCATGGTGCCGACGATGATCTCGACACCCTTCTTCGCCATTGGTCCGACGAGGACACCCTGGATGGCCGCGTTCGGCCGGTGACGGCGCGCATTCTCCAGCAAGGCCCCATAGGCCGCGACCGCCTCCGCCGTCGTCGCGATATTAACGCGGACGCCACCGACCTCGCTCTTGTGCGGGATATCCCGCGACTGGATCTTCATCACCAGCGGGAAGCCGGCGCGAGCGATGGCCGCCTCGAGCGCGGCCTTATCGGTCACGAGCGTTTCGTCCGGCATTACGACGCCTGCAGCGCGCAACAACGCCTTGCTGTCGTATTCCGAGAGCGGCGATGATGTCAGATGCTTCGCAATATCGAACGCGGCGGGGACTTCGTCGGCTACCGCGACCGCAGGCCGGAACTTCGCGTAGGCCGCAGCTTGCCTGAGCGCGACGCTCGCATGCGTCAATCCCGACAACACCACGGCACCTGACTTCGCAAGCTCCGCGCGCGCGAAGGCGGAGGGCAGCGTATACGAATAGAACACCAGCGGCTTCCTCTGCGCATCGATCACGGGCTTCAGCTCGGCCTGCTTGAACGGCATCCGCGTCTCGCTCGACAGCGACAGCACCACCAGGACGGCGTCGACCTCGTCGGAGTCGCTCAAGAGATCGATACTGGTCTGCAGACCGCCGCTGAACACGCCTTGGGCGGTGACGTCGATGGGATTGCGCGCCGCGCCGTAGGACGGCAGCAGCTTGCGGATCCGCTGCTGGATCGATTCGGATAGTTCCGGCACCTGCATGCCCTGCGCCGAAACGGCATCGGCCCCCCAGATGCCGGCGCCGCCGGAGACAGTGACCACCGCCACCCGATCACCCTTGGGTAGAGGGCCTGTGGTCAACACGGCGGCAATGGCGACCGCTTCATCCAGGTCGTTGGAGACGATGAAGCCGTATTTGGCGAAGACCGCATCATAGGCAGCCGACCAGCCGGCCATGCTCGCGGTGTGCGACGCCGCCGCGCGTTCGCCCGCGCCGGAGCGGCCGACCTTGGTGACGATCACGGGTTTGCCGACCTCGGCCGCCCGTTTCGCGGCCACGAGAAACTTGTCGACGTCGCGAATACCTTCGATGAACAGCAGGATCGCGTCGGTCGAGGCATCCTGCACCATGTAGTCGAGAAACTCCCCGGCACCGAGATCAGCCTCATTGCCGGCACTGACGCAATAGCTGATCGCGATCCCCAGCGCCTTGGCGCGGTGCTTGATGGCAAAGCCGATGCCGCCGCTCTGCGCGACGATGGCGATGCGCCGCCTGGTTGCGACCAGATCGTGTGCGCCGGGCTTCACATCCACGGTCGGACTGAAGGTCGCGGCGACATGCTGGACCTCGCTGTAAAACCCTTCGGCATTGGGGCCGGAAATCCGCATGCCGGTTCGTTTCGCCAGCGCAACGATCGCGTCCTGCATCGCGGAGCTGTCGCCGCCCTCCTCCGCGAATCCGGACGAGATGATGATGACGTTCTTGACGCCGGCCGTAGCGCACTCCTCCAACGCACCGAGAACGGCTTTCGCGGGAATGACAACGATGGCAAGGTCGATCGGCTGCCCGATGGACGCGATCGACGGATAGCAGGCCAACCCGTCGATATCGCCGTAGTTGGGATTGATCGGGTAGATATGGCCCGGATAGCCGTTCTTCCGCAGCATCGACAGCAGCCGCCCGGGAATCTTCTCGAGATCGCGCGACGCCCCGATGATGGCAATGCTCGACGGCGCAAAGAACGAATCAAGCGGATGCTTCCGATCGGTCGTCGCGGACATTCACGAATCCTTGGTCTGTCTCTTCAAGGGAATTTCTGGCGATAGGATGAGGACCGCTTACGCGACGAGGCGGAAGCTGACGCCGCCAAGAATGAACGAATCGTCCGACACGGCAAGCCCTTTAGCTCTGGCAGTTTCGCACACCTGAGCAACGCTGCCGACCCTGAAGGTCAGCCCGCTCATGAGATCGCTGGCACCCTTGCCGAAGCGGAGGACTGCGTTGACGAGTTTCAATTCCGGATTGCCGTTCACGTCCTTGCTCACAGGAATCCCCAGGATCGCGCCCCAGTGCGCTGCGAGTGCATCCGGCGCGGGACTTTCCATCTCAATCCCGATCAGCGCCTTGGTGACGTCCTTGCGGATCGCCTTTTGCCAGTCGGGCCCAGCCGGCGGATAGGGTCCGAGGATGTTGTCGCTGCCTTCAGTATGATTGAACTCGATGAACGCGGCGCGGCAGTCACGCGGATGCAACTGCACGCCGTGATACGGCGGATGGTCGATGACGTTGGCCGTGCGAACACCCATCGCCGCGGCATGACGGCCGCGCGCATCGGGATCGGCGCAGGAGAAGATCGCCATGTAGCCGCCGCGCCCGCCGGTCTTGTCGAGGAATCGGCCGGCCGCCGTGTCCGGTCGCGTCGGCGCGACGACCTCCAGCAGGACGGTATCCACCGGCAGCAACGCATTTTCGAGACCGTATTTGGCGACGTTACCGTCGCGATAGCAGACGTCGAGACCCATGATCGCCGCGATGTCGGCGATCGTGGGCGTGAGCGCCGGCGCAACGAGGCAGACCTGCCGCAACCGCAGATCGTCGATGGCATCGGCCATCTTTCAATGCCCCTGGAACGCCGGCTTGCGCTTTTCGACAAACGCCTTGGCCGCTTCCTTGTGATCGGCGGTATCGCCGCAGCGGGTGTGATGGATCGCCTCGGCGTCGAAGCAAGCCTCCAGCGACATCGACTCGGCGTTATTGATGTTGGTCTTGATGTAGCCGAGCGTCACGCTCGGCCCCTGTGCCAGCGACATCGCGAGCTCATGCGCGGCGTGATCGACTTCCGTATCGGGCACGACCTTGCTCACGATGCCGAGTGACAAAGCCTCCTGCGCGGTCAGCACCGGCGACAGCAGATAGAGCTCGCGCGCCTTGGCGCTGCCGAGCATCTGCGTCAGGAAATAGGTGCCGCCGTAGTCGCCGGACAATCCGACCTTGGCGAAGGCCGTGGTGATCTTGACCGAGGCGCTGGCGACCCGCAGATCGCAGGCGAGCGCGATCGACAGGCCCGCGCCCGCGGCAGCGCCATCGACCTGCGCCACGACGGGTTTCGGCATTTGATGCAGGATGCGCGAGACTTCCATGCCGCGCCGCAGGTTGACACGCTTGGCCTCGAACGGCAGTGGCGCCCGCCCCTCCGCCATCGACTTGACGTCGCCGCCGACGCAAAACGTGCCGCCCGCCCCCTTGAGCAGCACCGCGCGCACCTCATGATCCTCCGCGGCGCGCCGTGCCGCATCCACGAGGCCGCGTGTCATGTCCGGATTGAGCGCATTGCGGCGATCCGGCCGGTTCATGGTGATCGTCAGCAGTCCGTGCTCGAGCTTCTGGAGAACCATGTCGTTCATGGAGGCAACCTTCTTCTTGTTGTCACCTCGAAACAACCGTCTTCAAGATGACCTCCCCGGCGCGATGCGACGTGGCGTTTATCTATCGTTGCTCCGATCATGCCGTAACGGCCGCGCAGCGGCAAGCTGCGGCCACGAAAGCTCTCGCCGGGGATATTTTCCGCAAAGCGGAATGGATGATACGGTGCGGCACGAGTCCTCGGAGCACACGACGATGCCGGCGGCGACAGACAGTCTCGCGTCCGTGCGCGGAATCGCGGCGATTGCCGCGCTCGCCGCAATCGTGATCGTCTCGCCGTCGCAGGCATCAGGCTGCGCGCCCGCGGCCGATGACGAAGGCCACGTCGCCACCATCATCGATGCCCGCACCTTCCGGCTCGACGACGGTCGCGAGATCCGTCTTGCCGCGATCGAAGCCGTTCCCGCAACGTCCGCGGATGGGGTCGCCGTGCTGGCATCGCTTATCGAAGGCCGCCACGTGATCCTGCGAGGGGAGACCGATGCCCCGGATCGCTATGGCCGGCAGTCCGCCTTCGTGTTCCCCGGCCGCTCCCCTTTCTCGGTCCAGCATCACCTGCTCGCCCGCGGCGCGGCGCTGTTCTCCGGACAACGTCTCGATGCATCCTGCGCGGCGGAACTCAGGGCCGCCGAAACGGAGGCGCGGCATGCCAAGGCGGGAACCTGGGCCACCTCGGTCGTCATAAAAAGCGCGGAAAATCCGGACGATATTTTGGCAAGGATCGGGCAGTTTGCCGTGGTTGAAGGCAGGGTCTTGTCGGTCCGGCAGGCCGGCGGCACGGTCTATGTCAACTTTGGACGCCGCTGGACACGAGACTTTGCTGCGACTATTTCAAGGCGCAGGATGCCATTGTTTGAGGCGGCGGGAATGACCGCCAAATCCCTCGAAAACCAGCGCGTTCGAGTCCGTGGCTGGGTCGAACGTCACGGGGGGCCGCAGATCGAGCTCCTCGGCACAGGGCAAATTGAAGTGATTGGCGGCAGCGAGCCGGGCGGAGGCGAACAGCGACCGTGACGGGGCATGTTGAACTGCGCGGAACAGGTTTGAGCCGTCGCCTGCTGGCTGCGTCTGCGGTGGTGTGCGCGTCCCTTGTCTTGTCCGCATGCGGGGACATGAGCCGTTTCGAGACGGCCTCTCATCCGTCACACCCCGCCGCGAAGCCGGTGCGAACCGCAGCCGCGCAGACCCCAGCCGCCGAACGCGAGCACGAACGCATCCTGGCCTCCTACGGCGGCGCCTATGACGACCCGAAGCTCGAAGCCCTGATCAACAAGACCGTGCAACGGCTGGTGGCCGCATCGGAACGGCCCGACCTGACCTACAAGGTCACGATTCTGAATTCCGGCGCAGTGAACGCCTTTGCGCTGCCGACCGGCCAGCTTTATGTCACGCGCGGCCTGATCGCGCTCGCCAACGACACCTCGGAACTGTCGTCGGTTCTGTCGCACGAAATGGCGCATGTGCTGGCAAAACATGCAGCGATCCGCGAGGATCAGGCACGGCAGGCCGCGCTTGTCACCCGTGTCGTGACCGACATGGGAAACGATCCCGATCTGACCGCGCTGGCGCTGGCGAAATCCAAGCTGACTATGGCGAGCTTTTCGCGCGCGCAGGAACTCGAGGCCGACGGCATCGGCGTCGGGATTTCCGCGCGCGCTCATTTCGATCCCTATGGCGCCGCGCGCTTCCTGACGGACATGGAGCGCAATGCGGCCCTCAAGGCCGGACGCAATTCGATCGATCCGCGATCGCAGGATTTCCTGTCATCGCACCCGGCGACCCCGGAGCGTATCCAGAATGTCGAGGCCAATGCCCGGCAATACCCGGCACCTCCGAACCCCGAACGCGACCGCGACGAATATCTCAACGCGATCGACAACATCGTCTATGGCGAGGATCCGAGCGAAGGCTTCGTGCGCGGCCACCGTTTCCTGCATCCGAAGCTCGGCTTCACCTTTCAGGTTCCAGACACCTTCACGATCGACAACACGGCGCAAGCGGTCATCGCGGTGCGCGACGGCGGCGGTCAGGCGATGCGCTTCGATGTGGTGCGGGTGCCGGCGGAGCAGTCGCTGGGCGACTATCTCAACTCTGGCTGGATGGAGAACGTCGACAAGGGCTCGACGCAGGAGCTAACCATCAACGGCTTTCCGGCCGCCTCGGTGACCGCACGCGGCGATCAGTGGCAATTCAAGGTCTATGCGCTGCGTTTCGGCAGCGACGTCTATCGCTTTATTTTCGCAACCCGGCAGAAGACGACCGAGAGCGACCGCAATGCACGCGAGACGATCGGCTCGTTTCGCCGTCTGACGCTTGATGAAATCCAGGCCGCACGACCGCTGCGGATCAAGGTCATCACGGTTCAACCGGGAGACACCGTGGAAACGCTGTCGCATCGGATGGCCGGGGTGGATCATCCCGCCCAGCGTTTCCGCGTCCTCAACGGCCTCGATCCCCACGCCGAAGTGAAGGTGCGGGAACGCGTCAAGATCGTGGTGGATTGAGCGACGACCATCCGGCATGAAAAAGCCCGCCGGAAAGGGCGGGCTTTCATCGATCTTGTAGAGAAAGATCTTGTAGAGAACTCAGGCGGCCTCGTCGGCGACAGCCGTGTCGTCGCCATCGACATCCGCATCGGCATCGATATCCGCCTCGGCTTCCGCTTCGGCCTTGGCGCCGCGGCGTGGGCTCTTGGCGAGCTGACCTTCGATCTCCTTGACCGCCTCGGTCTCGGTGACGTGCTGAACGACGGCGATTTCGCGCGACAGCCGGTCCAGCGCCGCTTCATACAACTGCCGTTCGCTGTAGGACTGCTCCGGCTGCGACTCCGACCGATAGAGGTCGCGCACCACTTCCGCGATTGCGACGATGTCGCCGGAGTTGATCTTCGCTTCGTACTCCTGCGCGCGGCGGGACCACATGGTGCGCTTGATTCGCGCACGCCCCTTCAACGTCTCAAGGGCTCGCTTGACCAGCGCCGGCTCCGACAGCTTGCGCATGCCGACATTGGCGACCTTGGCCGTCGGCACCCGCAGCGTCATCTTGTCCTTCATGAAGTTGATGACGAACAGCTCAAGCTTCGCGCCGGCGATCTCCTGCTCCTCAATCGCCAGAATCTGACCGACGCCGTGCGCCGGATAGACGACGAACTCGTTGGTCTTGAAACCCTGGCGCTGCGTCAGAACCTTCTTCGGCTCCTCCACGCGCGGCGCCGCCACCGGCTTGACGGCAGCCGCAGGCTTGGCCGCGTGGGGCTTGGCAACAGGCTTTGCGACGGTTTTGGCGGCCGGTTTGGAAGCGGAAGCCGGTTTCGAAGCAGTCGCGGCAGTCTTCGAAGCGGCCGGCCTGGCGGCAGTTTTGGCGGTCTTGGCAGTCTTGGTTGGCATTGCACTTCTTTTGTTTTTCGAGGACTTGGCGGCCGAAACCTTGGCCACCGTCCGGGACGTCCGGGCGGCAGGGCGGGAACGGGATTTTGTTGCGCTGCGGGAAACCGCAGACGCTTTGGAAGCACTCTTTTTACGCGTTTTCTGTGACACAGCCTGCGCGTGGAACTGCCACGCCCCTGTTCGATGTTATCGCGGGAACCCAGGGCCATAAGGGCAAAAACAGGGTCCGGCCTCTAAGAATGTGCCCAATATAGCACATTTCCCGCAAAAATCAATGATTTATGCCCTATTTCGGCCTCCTGAAGCCGAATAGGCACGTCATTGTGTTGAACAGGGTTAAGCGGAAGCGCTTCGCCGGTTTGGACGCCGGCCTCTCTCGTGCGGCTCAGTCGCCGGATCCGGGGTTGGAGGAAAAATATTTCTCGAATTTTCCCTCCTGCCCGTCGAATTCCTTGGCGTCGGGCGGCGACTCTTTCTTCTGGGTGATGTTCGGCCAGCTCTTGGCGTACTCGGCGTTCACCCCGAGCCATTTCTCCAGACCCGGCTCGGTGTCCGGCTTGATCGCATCCGCCGGGCATTCCGGCTCGCAAACCCCGCAATCGATGCACTCGTCCGGATGAATGACGAGCATGTTTTCGCCTTCGTAGAAGCAATCGACCGGACAGACTTCGACGCAGTCGGTGTATTTGCACTTGATGCAGTTTTCTGTGACGACGTAAGTCATCCAAGGCTCCGAAACGGATGGATTTTGCAGGTGTGCGTAGCGCAGGAACAGCGCAGCCGCAAGCCGTGGATCAGTGCGAAATACGCAAGCCCCCGGCATGCATGGCTGTTCAAGCTCCGGCGCTGGCACCGGCATCATCCTGCATCTCGCGGTAGAGCATGCGAGCTGCGGCAGCGTCTCCACGCCGTTCCGAAAACCCCATGACCTTCAGGATACGAACGCTGCGGTCGAGCCCGATCGTCAAGACATCGTCGACCTTGACCGCATGGCCCGGCGATTTTTCCCGAATGCCGTTGATGCGGACATGTCCCGCCGCGACCAGCGCGGCCGCACTGGTGCGGGCCTTTACCACCCGCGCGTGCCAGAGCCATTTATCGATACGTTGACGCTCCAAGATCCACCGATGCCACAAAGCAGGCCCGTGCAGGCGGGACCGGATTCAAACATGGAGCGCGCTCGCCCGCGAGTCCTAATCCTTGCGGTTGGCGAGTTGCTCTTTGAGCGCGGCGAGCTTCGCAAACGGCGAATTGGGATCGATCGCGTGTTCGCGTTCCCGCGGCGCGCTGCTGGCATAGGGCCGAAGCGACGCGCCAACTTCATGGCGTCCGTCGCGACCGCCCTTGCGCGGCCCCTTGAAACGGAGATGATCCTGGTCCCTGTCCCGTCCCTTGGCATGATCGCGCGGCGGGCGCCCCTTGCCTTCGCGTCCTTCGCGGCCGCCCGCCGCTTCGGCAGCGCCTTCTGCCGGCGCACCCGCGGGCTTGCGGAAATCCTTGAAGCGGTCGCGGCGATTGCGACCATGCCGCTCGCGCTTCGCGCCATCGCCAGTCTCGCCTTCGGCGGCCGGCTGTCCCTCGCCCTGTGGCTGGCCCTGGCGCTGGTCCGGCCGGCGATGACGGTTGCGATCGTGGCGCGGACGGCGCTCCTCGGAACGGCCGCCGGGCCGCCAGACCTCGATCATCGCAGGCGTTGGCTCCGCTTCAGCGGAGGCTTCCGCAGTCTCGGACGTGACCGTCTCGGACGTGACCGCGACTGCAATTTCGGTCGGAGCTTCCCTTTCGTCATCCTGACTGACAGCAGGCGGCGCATTCTCCCCGACCGGCGCAGCTTCCGGCTCCGGCGGAGGCGTGAACGTAACGTCGGGAAGCAGCGATACCGAGGGAGCCGCGCTGGCGACGTCGGCCTGCGCTGCGTCGGCAGCAGATGCATCTTCAGATGAGGGGGCCGGCGCGGCGGCATCGGCGTCAACTGTATCCGATGCAGCGGGCGCACTCTCCGTACTCATCGGATCGGATGCCGGAGACGCGTCAGCACGTGTTGCCGCATGAGCTTGCGGCGCTTCAACTCCGGCAGTCTCGGGTGCAGCGGGCGCCGGCGTCGGCGCGGGGCGCCGCTCCATGCGATAGCCGAGCGCGCGCAGGATCGAGGCGAAATCCTCGCCGGCCGATCCGGCCAGCGACGTCATCGCCTGCGTGACGACAAATCCGCGGCCGTCGAATGCACCGGCAGGCTTTTCGCCGGACATTCCTTCGCGCCACGCCAGCGCCGGACGGATCAGGTCGGCAAGCCGTTCAAGGATATCGACACGCACCGCGCGCTCGCCGCACTGACGATAGCCGAGCGTGCGATAGGCATCGCGATCGAGTTGCTTGTCGACCGGAAACGAGGTGCGGCCGCTGCTGGCCAGATGCTGCGCGCTCGACAGCGCCGCGAGGTCGACATTGTCCTGCTTCGAGGCCCAGAGCAGCGAGGCCAACGAGCGCGCGGCCGGCTTCAGCAATGCCGGGAAGTAGATGTGATAGGCCCCGAAGCGTACGCCGTATTTGCGCAACGTTGCGCGCGACGGCTGATCGAGATCCTTCATCTCGGCCGCGATTTTCGATCGCTCCAACACACCGAGCGCTTCGGTCAACTGGAAGGCGATCCCGCGCGCGATGCCGGTGACGTCTTCCGCCTTGGACAATTCGAACAGCGGCCCCAGCAGCTTTTCGATATGCGTCTTCAGCCACAGATCGAGCCGCGCCTGCACCGAATCGCGCGCCGCGCCGGTCAGCCGCTCGTCGGCAATGATCCGCAGCCGCGGGTGCAGCGCGTCGTCGGCCGCAACCAGCCGCGCCACGGCATCGCCGGTCCAGCGGACGGTGCCGTCGGACGTCAGCACGAATTGATCGTCCGGCGCATTGGACAGCTTTTCGGCGCGTGCCTCAATTTCCCCGGCGAGCGCCTTCTGTGCGGTCGCCTGCAGCGCCTTCGCGTCCGAACCCGCCTCCGCGGCGTCAGGTGCAAAGGTGAATCCATCGAGGCGGCCGATCACGTGGCCCTCTACGATCACTTCACCGGTCTTGCCAATTTCTGTATTCAACATGGTGTTTTCCCGCAGGCGGCGCATCAATACACTGGTCCGGCGATCAACGAAACGCTCCGTGAGCCTTTCGTGCAGCGCATCGGACAATTTATTTTCGACCTCGCGCGAGATTCCCTGCCAATGCTCGGGATCGGCCAGCCAGTCAGGGCGGTTGGCGACAAAGGTCCATGTCCGGATTTGCGCGATTCGACCCGACAGGGTGTCGATATCGCCGTCGGTCCGGTCGGCTTGCGCAACCTGGGCCGCGAACCAGTCGTCCGGCAGCCGACCCTTGCGCATCAGGAAATCAAACAGGGTCGTCACCAGTTCGGCATGTGCCGCCGGAGCGATCTTGCGATAGTCCGGAATCTGGCAGGCGTCCCACAACCGCTCCACCGCGGCCCGACCCTGCGCCATCTCGCGCACGTCGGCATCGCGCGCGGCGTGATCCAGCACGCGCTGGTCTTCCGCGACCGGCGCTCGTGTCAGGGCTTCATGCGAGGGCGCCTGTGCCAGCGACACCTGCAACGCACCGACCGAGGAGACGTCGAGACTGGAGTTGCGCCATTGCAGCGTCTTGACGCTGTCGAAGGTGTGATTCTGCAGCGCATTGACCAGTTCGGGCTCGAACGGCGCGCAGCGTCCGGTGGTGCCGAACGTGCCGTTGCGCGTGGCGCGGCCGGCGCGGCCGGCGATCTGCGCGAATTCCGGCGGCGTCAGCCGACGGAATTGATAGCCGTCATATTTGCGGTCCGACGCGAATGCGACGTGATCGACGTCGAGATTGAGGCCCATGCCGATGGCGTCGGTGGCGACGAGATAATCGACGTCGCCGGATTGGAACATCGCCACCTGGGCGTTGCGGGTGCGTGGGCTGAGCGATCCCAAGACCACCGCGGCGCCGCCGTGCTGGCGGCGGATCAATTCGGCGATGGCATAAACTTCATCCGCGGAAAACGCGACGATCGCGGTGCGCCGCGACTGCCGGGTGATCTTGCGATCGCCGGCGAACTCGAGTTGCGACAGCCGCGGCCGCGTGATGATGCTGGCGCCCGGCAACAGCCGCTCGATGATCGGGCGCATGGTGGCAGCGCCGAGCAGCAGCGTCTCGTCGCGACCGCGCCGATTGAGAATGCGATCGGTAAAGACATGGCCACGTTCGAGATCCGCTGCGATCTGGATTTCATCGACGGCGAGGAACGAGACGTCGAGATCGCGCGGCATCGCCTCCACGGTCGAGACCCAGAAGCGCGGGTGCGGCGGCTTGATCTTCTCCTCGCCGGTGACGAGCGCGACGGAATCCGCGCCTATGCGATCGGCGATCTTGTTGTAGACCTCACGCGCGAGCAGCCGCAGCGGCAACCCGATGATGCCGGACGAATGCGCCAGCATCCGCTCGATCGCGAGATGGGTCTTGCCGGTATTGGTCGGACCGAGCACCGCGGTAACGCCCGCGCCGGGAGCCCGGCCATTGGCAAGCGAAGAGGTCGAAGACGAAAAGGCCATGTTTTCCGAAGGGTTTTGCGTCGCTGACGCTGCGAGGTGTTTCACAATGCGACGTTTGGAAGGCCGCGGCTTAAACTCTGGAACGAGTCCGGAACGAATCGCGCCCGAATCGCTGACTCCACGGATCTCCCGCGTTGGTCACCGCAACATCTCGCGTCGGCAAGGCAGCGCGGCACTAGATCAAGTTCGACAGGCCGTCTCGTGAGGAAGTTCCGGATCGATATCATTAATTCCTGTGCGGGGTCGGTCGGATCGAGAGTCAACAGGATTCAGCGCCGCGACGGCGTTGTGGCAAACCTGAGGCCGTGATGTCCTGACGCCATCATTTCCATTTCGCTCGCTACTGTGTCTTGACGGGCGGTCGCGGCGGCAGGGCGGTCGCCAAAAACTGCGTCGCTTCAAGCTTGCCGAGGCCAAGCGGCGTCGGAATCGTCATCCGGAATGGCACCAGCACCCGCGTTCCCGCGATCGGCACCAGCCAGATTTCCATGTTGCGCTGGGCGGTGAGATATTTGATGGCGATACGATCGGGAATATAACCCGAGATCGGCACGAAATAGATCGCGCAGACGAGCGCCGGTCCTCGGTATCCCTTCTCGGCTTTCACCGTCTCTTTGCGTTTGTACTCAAGGTGAAGATCGTAGCGCATGCGGCCGTCGAACACCGGAGTAGCCGTGTGGCAGGACTCCGGGCTGAGAAGATCGGCGTTGCCGGGGACGCGCAGCAGCGATGCCGTCATGGGATCCAGCACGCCCTGCTTCTGGGCGTCGGTGACGGGGATTCGGTTGGCCTCGACCGGAGGCGTGGGCACGATCACCGAATCCTTCACATTGCCGTCCGCAAGCGTGATGCGGACCGTTTCGGATTTCCGCGACGACGTCATCGTCGCCGTGTAGGCGGCCGGCACCAATGCGCCGGCAACGATGCGTCCCTGAGACGTTCCGCTCCCGGTGCCGCCAGCGAACGCCTTCAGCAAACCCGTGGTGCCGCCGGACGCCGACGCCGAATACTGATCGTCGGAAATCTCCACCACCCATGAGCCGACGCCGATGGGAATGCCGGCCAGCGTGACCTCATAGCGCGCGTCGAGCTTGCCCTGGGCCGCGGCCGGTGACGCCGGGAGCACAGCCGCGAACAGCGCCCCGGCAAATCCGCTCGCCAAGAGGGGCGCCGACCGTACGCGTGATCGGGGCTGGATTGTCGGAAACATGCTCACGGCGGGGAAGCCTTCCCTTGTTGGCCTGTCCGGCGCCCGGATCGGGCCTCGAGGCCCTGTCCGCGGACCGCTCTCGGCAGACGGTGTGCATTTAAGCAGAAAAAATATCGAGGCAACGCGGATCTGCCGACGGCGAAAGAGCACAGAACCGGCCGCGCGGCCAGTGGCCATCCCGGCCGGATCCCATCCTCCTGATGTCGGCAGGGATTGCGCCGTTTCTGTGATCCCGCCGCCGACGAACGCCGGTGAAAGCGCTTGGGAATCATCAGTTTGCGTGCGATCGGGAGCCGTTGCCCGCCGCATCCGGCGTGAATGTTGGAATCGGACCTCTCCCCAGCCTTGACGCCCCGCTGCTCTCCCCCTATACGTCCGCGGTTCCTGAAATGGACGTGAATTTGACCCCCGCGCCTGCCTTCGAGGCCGGTTGACCGGGGATGACAGAGGATTTCGCCATGTCCCGGCGCTGCGAACTGACGGCCAAGGCTCCCCAGGTGGGCCACAAGGTCAGCCACTCCAATATCAAGACCAAGCGGCGCTTCCTGCCCAACCTGGTCAACGTCACCTTCCAGTCGGACGCGCTGGCGCGTTCGGTGCGGCTGCGGGTGTCGACCAATGCGCTGAAAAGCGTCGACCATCGTGGCGGCCTCGATGCCTTCCTGCTCAAGGCCAAGGATACCGAACTGTCGCCGAAGGCGGTCGAGATCAAGCGCCAGATCGAAAAGAAGCAGGTCGCCAAGGCGGACTGAATCAAGGCGGGCTGATTGCGGCGGGCTGATCGCACTTCATGTCCAATGCGATTTTCGTGAGGGCGGGATCGAACGGTCCGGCCCTCTTTTTGTTTCCATCTCTCCTCACTGATATGACGCGACGATATCGGACACCGCGCGCTCGAGCTGCCGCGCGGTGGCGCACTGGCGCACCACCGAACAGAACGTCGCGTAGCGCGGCATCTCCGAATCGCCGAAGCCCCAGGCGGAGCGCCCTTCGGGATTGAGCCAGACCAGCCGCTTCGCGCGTTCGCCGATCCGCTTCAGGATATCGGCGCGCGGGTCGAGGTTGTTGCTGCGGGCATCGCCGAGCACGATCACCGTGGTCTGCGGCGTCACCGCACTCATGGCCGCCTTCTCGAAATCGGCGAGTGACGACCCGTAATCGGACGAGCCGAACCCGACCTTGGACATGATCTCGCCCATCGCCTTTTCCGGCGTGTTGGTCTCGAGAAGATCGCTGACCTCGATCAGGTGACCCGAGAACGCGAACGAGCGTACGTCGTCGACGACCTCATGCAGGCTGTGGATCAGCAGCAGGAAGAAATCCGACACCTGCGCCACCGAGCCCGAGACATCGCACAGCGCCACGATTTTCGGCCGATCACGATGTTTGCGCTTCCACGAGGTGAGGAACGGCACGCCGCCCCAGGCGGCATTGCGGCGGATGGTGCGGCGGACGTCGAGATGACCACGGCGCGGCCGCTTGCGCGGCTTGCTGTAACGCTCGCGCAGGCGCCGCGCGATCTTGCGGATCAATGCGCGCATCTGCTCGACCTGCCGCAACTCGAGCCGCGCCATCGGTGCGTTGCGCAGGATTTCGTTGCGGAGGTTTTCCGCCTCCTCGCGGCCATAAAGCAAGAGCGCCTGCGAGACGGTGTCGCGCACATCGTCGCGCAGCCGCTCGGTCGCCACCGCCAGCCGCTCGGCGAGCGCGGGATTTGATGCGAGCAGATCGTCGAGGTCGTCGCGCAGGCGCTGAATGCCCAGTTCATCCATCATGCGCGCCGAGAACAGCCCGCGCTGGGTAAAGAACCTGATGTCGCTCAGCGACGCCGCGCTCGCCGCATTGGCGATCGCCGCGGCGATCTGGTTGCGATCCTGCGCGAGCAGCATCCGCGCCAGCGGACCGAGGTCCGACATGGCGGCGGACGTCACCGGCGCGTCGGCACCCGGCCCGGCTTGCGCCGCGGACGACGGACCGCTGCTGTCGTCATCTGCTGCGGATTCGGCACCCTCGCTTGACGCCTCATTTTCGTTGGCCTGTGAGGGCTGCGGACGCGCGAAGAACAGATCGAAGCAGGCGCCGAGCGCCTTCTTTTCGTCCTGGGTCTTGGCGAGCGTCAGCAGCAACGTATCGCGCAGGATGCCGCGATCCTCGAACCCGACCGCCGCGACGGCGCGCATGGCATCGATGCTTTCGGCCGGCGACACCCGGACCCCGGCGCCACGCGCCGCGCGAAAGAACCGATGCAGGTTTTCGCGCATGTCAGCGCGCCCTCATTGCAGAACGGAGCATCACCGCGAGGCCAAGCGAGCTCCCTCTCCCGCTTGCGGGGCGGGGTCGGGGAGGGAGCGCTATTCGTAAATATGCCCCCACCCGACCGACTACGTCGGTCGACCTCCCCCGCAAGCGGGAGAGACAAGGAAGTGCAGGCAGCGCCTCCATTCCCATCACCCGAACACGTTCTGGCGTGCCGCCTTGGCCACGAAGGTCGTGACCTGAGGCAGCGCAGCCTCGATATCCGACTCGTATTTCAGGAGAACATTGAGCGTGTCCTTGACAAGCTCGTGGTTGAGTTCGGAGGCCTGCAGCAGCACCAGCACGCGTGCCCAGTCGATGGTCTCGCTGACCGACGGCAGCTTCTTCAGATCGAGCGTGCGGATCTCGTTGATGAAGCCGACGAGTTGCTTGCGCAGGATCTGGGAAATGCCGGGAACCCGGCTTTCCACGATCCGCTCCTCCAGCTTCTGCTCGGGAAAACCGATATGCAGATGCAGGCAGCGCCGCTTCAAGGCATCGCCGAGATCGCGCTCGCTGTTCGAGGTCAGGATCACGATCGGCGGCGTCACCGCCGACACCGTGCCGAGTTCGGGAATGGTGACCTGGAAGTCCGACAGCATTTCCAGCAGCAGCGATTCGAACTCCGCATCTGATTTGTCGATCTCGTCGATCAGCAGCACGCAGCCGGCCGGCTGCTCCAGCGCCTGCAGCAGCGGGCGCGGCTCGACGAACTCCTTGGAGAAGAACACGTCGCCGAAATCATGCAACTGATCGAGCGCGGCGTGCAGCGTCGCCGCATTGCCGAGCACCTCGCCGAGCTTGTCCTTGAGGATTTGCGTGTAGAGCAACTGCTTGGCGTACTTCCATTCGTACAGCGCCTTGGCCTCGTCGAGCCCTTCATAGCACTGCAGGCGGATCATCTTCAGCCCGCGCCAGGCGGCGATCGCCTTGGCGAGTTCTGTCTTGCCGACGCCAGCCGGCCCCTCGACCAGGATCGGCTTCTCGATCTGTCCGGCGAGATAGACGGCGGTCGCGATCTGACGGCTTGCGATATAGCCCTGCGCGGCGAGGCCGCTTTCCACGGCCTCGATCGAGGCGGCGGGCCGATGGTCAGTCACGTTGGTCGCTCCACGTTGCCGGTATCCGGAACTTGCGGCCAAAGCCGCCAATCTGAGCTACGCGCCATCAGGGCGGATGTCCAGTATCGGGAGGGCATGGCCGGATGCGCACAGAACGCGCGGCACGTGCCGTCAGGCGTTTCCAACCACAGATTCTTACCTTTCCCCGCAAGCGGAGAGAGGGAGCTACCGCAACACCAGTCCCGTCGCGGCTTCCAGTTCGGCGATCGCCTGCGGCGCGTTCAGCACCTTGATCGTGGTCATGCCCATCGCGCGCGCGGGCTTCAGGTTGACGCCGAGATCGTCGAGATAGACGCACTGCGCGGGATCAACGCCGAGTTTGTCCACCATCATCGTGTAGATGCGCGGGTCGGGCTTGCGCAGGCCGATCCTGGCGGATTCGATGACGTGATCGAACAGCGCCATCACCTCGGCGACATAGAGCGAGCGGCCGGTCTTGCTGCCGATGGCGTTGGCCGGAAGATTGTTGGTGATGCAACCGGTCTTGAAGCGCTGTTTCACCCGCCGCAGCGCCTCGACCATCTCCGGGCGCAGATCGCCCGACAAGAGCGGCAGCACGTCGCGGCCGCGGACCTCGGCGCCGAGCGCGCGCGATTCCGCGGCAAACAGTTCATCGAAGGTCGCAGCATCGATCTCGGCGCGTTCGAACTTCGCCCAGGCGTTCTCGAGATGATTTTCCGCATTGGTGCGGCGGATGATATCGGCGGGGAGCCCGCGCTCCGTCTCATAACGCATGAATGCCTCGAACGGCGACGTGGTGAGCACCCCACCGAAATCCCAAATGACTGCCGCGACCATAATGCCCCGTCCGTGCTTGCCGATACCAGGCACGGCTAGCACGGCGCTTGCGCGCAAGCCAGCCGTACGCGAACCGTACGCCGGCGACGGGAGCGCCAATCATCCCGGGCTCAGTGCTTGATTGCCGCCGACTTCAGCAACGCCGCATTAGCCTCGACTTCATGCTTCACGAACGCATCCATGTCAGCCGGCGGCATCGGCATGGGATCGACCGCAAGCTGTTTCAGCTTGGCTTGCATCTCCGGCTGCGCCAGCACCTTCATGCCGGCAGCGTGAAACTTGTCGACGATGGCACGCGGAGTTTTCGACGGCATGAACACGCCGAACCAGCTCACGCTGTCCGCGTCCTTGAGGCCGATGTCCGTGGTCGAGGGCACATCCGGAAGTTCGGACACGCGCCTGGGGGAGGACACCACGAGCGCACGCACGCGCCCGTCCTTGATCAACGGCAAGGCCGTCGAGAGCGGGCAGAAGTAGAAATCGATGCGACCGCCCATGATATCCGTGATGGTCTCGGCGCCGCCGCGATAGGGAACGTGAGTCGCCGCAAATCCCGCGGCAAGCCGGAATTTCTCCGCGGCGATATGCGTGGCGCTGCCGATTCCAACGGAGCCATAGGTGATTGCGGCATCCTTGGCTTTCGTAGCGGCCAGAAATTCCTGAATATTCTTCCATGGGCGCGACGGCGACGTGATCATGACGCTCACGCTCGAGCCGAGCATCAACACCGACGACAGATCCTTGGTCACATCATAGGTCAAATTCGGATAAAGCGCCGGCGCGATCGCGACCGCGGATGAATGCGCCAGAACGGTGTAGCCGTCCGGCTCGGCGTGGGCCACGACGCCCGTCCCCAGCGTGCCGCCGGCACCGGTCCGATTTTCGACCACAATGCTCTGGCCAAGTTCGGTCGACAGCTTGTCGAAGACCGCGCGCGGAACGACGTCGGTAGCGCTGCCGGCCCCAAAAGGAATCACGGCCTTGATGATATGCGACGGCCAGCCTTGCGCAGATGACTCCGCGCGTACCGCGGGAGACACGGCGCAAATCATCAGAACGACGACCCATTTGACGAATTGGTTCATAGCAGCTCCAGTCCATACGGGAGGGCGTGGCGAGCCATTTCACCCTGCATGATCTGGACTTGCAAGCATCTCGCCAACTTGCAGGCAGGCCCGCACCGTCCGATCCTTGTGGGGTCGATCAGAGGCTCAGTGTTGGTGCGGCCTGATCTCGCCGGGCACGCTGGGCTTCTCGAGCCCGCCGGAGGCGATCCAGCGCTCGGTCTTCTTCATCGCGCGCTCGATATGCTCGTCGCTGCGGGAAAAATCGTAGGGCGATCCGACCAGCGGACACAGCGGCGGCACGACACGATAGTCGACCGTGGCGTGCAACGCCTCGAGGTCGTCGACCATCTGCCGGGCGATCAGGAGCGTGAGCGCGTGCAACACATTGGCGACGGCGCCTTGGGGCGGGACCTGCTCCGCACAGGCGAAGCCGGTCGGCAGAACGATCAGCCGTTCCGCGCCCTTTTCCAGCGCCACCCTGATCGGCGTGTTGCTCGCAATGGCGCCATCCGCCAGATACAATCCCTTGTACGGCACCGGCGCGAACGCACCCGGAATCGCCGTCGAGGCGACGATGGCGTCGGCTGCCGACCCATCCGACAGAACCACCGCATCGCCGGTCACGAGATTGGTGGCGACGATGTGCACCGGGATCTTCGCGTCCTCGATATTGCGGTAGGGCAAATGGTCGGCAATGAGGCGGCGCACGCCCTCATGGGTGATCAGAAAATCCCGCCGCCACAGAAAGCCGAGAAAGGTGCGAAGCGTCACCGGGAAGACGTCCTGCCGGCGCAGGCTGCGCCAGATGTCGGCCAGCCGTTTGACGCCGTGGAGGGTCGGCGCGCCCGCATAATAGGCGCCGTTGATCGCGCCCACGCTGGAGCCCACCACCATATCCGCCGTGACGCCATGCGCGGCGAGCGCGAGCAGCATACCGACCTGAATCGCGCCGAAACTTCCGCCACCGGCAAACACAAAGGCTGTTTTCGGGGATATTCCCGACGATGTCTGCGAGGCCGGCAAGTCCCATGGCTCCGTTCCGGGCCGCGATCCCGTCAGGCCGCAGCGAAGGGCTATATATCAACGCCGCCGACGTCGGGGCAACTACGACGGGTTGCGGCGGCATGCGGCAACTTTTCGTTTTCCTTCACGGCATTAACCCTCCGGTAACCGGAATTGCTAACGCAGCCTCCATCAAGTGCCCGGTATTCCTTTCCGCGGAAGGATCCGGGGGCCATGCCAGAACAGCCTGGAGATCACAGTTCCGACGCGCGCCGGCGCCGTTCGACCCTGTCGGACGCGGCGAGCGCTGCTGCGATATCGCTGGTCCGGCGCAGTCCGATCCACTGGCTGATCCTGTGCGGCAGCCTCCTGATCGTGGCGATCGCGCTCGGCACCGCCATAACCGTCGGCACCTTCCGCGACCGGGCCCTGGAAAACAGCGAGCGTCAGCTTGAGAACACCGTTCTGCTGCTCGCCCGCCATTTCGACCAGCAGTTCGAAGACCTTGCACGAATTCAGCGCAGCCTCGACGCCTACATGCAGTCGGCTGCGGTGCGGACGCCACAGGACTTCTCCCGGCTGATGTCCGGCGAAGACGCGCATCGGATGCTGCTGGCGAAAACCCACGATTCCTATACCGGAGACCTGACGATTCTCGATGCCGACGGCAAGATCATCAACTCGACGGAGTCGTGGCCCGTCACGGGAGACGATCAATCGGACCGGCTCTATTTCCAGGACCTGAAAATAGATCCCTCGCCCGATCGCGAAATCCTGCAATCGGTCTACAGCGTCTCGTCCGGCACGTGGCGAACCCTGTTCGGCCGCCGGATGACCGGCCCCAACGGCGAATTCCTCGGCGTGGTGACGCGTAGCGTCGATCCCTCGCAATTCGAACGATTTTTCGCGACCGTGACGTTCGGCGAAAAGTCCGCGATCTCGATGTTCAACAATGATGGCACCCTGCTGGCGCGCTATCCGCACATCGAGGCGATGGTCGGGAGGAAGTTCGGGAACAAGCCGCTGCTGCGCGAGGTCGTCTCGGAAGGCGATCACGCGACGCTGCGCATCACAAGCCCCGTGGATGGCCTGGACCGGCTGGGCGCGGCCCACAAATTGCGGGACTTTCCCATTTCGATCATCGCGACGACCACGGTGGACGCCGCGCTTGCCGACTGGCGCGAGCAGACCCGATTCCTGATCGGCGTGGCGAGTCTGTCGGCCATCATCATCGCGACGATCCTGTTCCTCATCGTCCGTCAGCTCTCGCGCCAGCATCAGGCATCCCGCGAGCAGCTCAGCGCCGAAAAGCAGCGCCTCGATACCGCGATCAACAACATGTCGCAGGGCCTGTTGCTGTTTGATGGATCCGAACGGCTGATCGTCTGCAATCGCCGCTACATCGACATGTACGGGCTGTCCCCCGAGGTCATCAAACCCGGCTGCACGTTCCGCGAGGTCATCGCACACCGGCAGGCCACCGGTTCCTTTAGCGGCGATCTCGAGGAATATTGCCGCGACACGCTGCGAGGCACGGCCCAGGAAAACATCACCGTCATCAAGACCACGGACGGTCGATCGATCCAGATCACCAATCGTCCGGTCAAGGACGGCGGCTGGGTCGCGACCCACGAAGACATCACCGAACGTCAAAACCTTCAGTACGAGCGCGATCGCGACCGCGCCTTCCTGAACCGCATCATCGACCACATTCCGACCCAGATCACCGTGAAGAACGTGCGCGACCGCCGCTATGTTCTGGCGAACAGCGTGGCCGAAACCCAGTTCGGGCGGCCGCGCCACGCGATCATCGGAAAGACGGCCGAGGACGTGTTCGAACCCGGTCTCGCCCGACGGATCACCGCCGCGGACGATGCCGCGCTGCAATCGCCGGACGGTCATCTCCTCGAGGACATCAGTTGGGAAACGTGCGCCGGCACGCGTTTCATCACGGCGCGACGCATCATTATTCGCGACCGCGACAACGAACCGCAATACCTCGTCAACCTCGTCGAGGATGTGACGGAACGCAAGCTGTCCAACAGCCGGATCATGCACCTCGCCCACTACGACGTGCTGACCGACCTTCCGAACCGCGCGCTGTTCCATGCGCGGCTTGAAGACGAAATCCGCGCCATCAGGGGTGGAAAGCAATTCGCCGTTCTCTACATCGACATCGACGAGTTCAAGAGCATCAACGACTCTCTCGGACATGCCATCGGCGACGAGCTGCTGAAGGCGGTCGCGGAACGGCTGCGCAACTGCGTCGGGGACTCCGATTTCGTCGCGCGTCTCGGCGGCGACGAGTTTGCCATCGTCCGGACCAAGGTCAGATCCGCCGACGACGTGGCCGGCCTTGTCACGCGGATCTACAACGAAATCCGCGAGCCCTATGAGTGCCTCGGCCATCAGATTTCGACCGACGCCAGCATCGGCATTGCGCTGGCGCCACAGGACGGCACCGACATCGATCAACTGCTCAAGAACGCCGACCTCGCGATGTACAGCGCCAAGGCCGATGGACGCCGGACCTATCGCTTCTTCCAGCCTGACATGCACGAGCGCGCCAAAACGCGCCGTCAGCTCGAACTCGATCTGCGCCAGATCATCGCCGACAGCGAATTCCGCAAGGGCGGGTTCGAGGTCCACTACCAGCCGCTGGTGAGCCTGGGCGACGGCAGCGTGACGGGCTGCGAGGCGCTGTTGCGCTGGCGTCATCCCGAGCGGGGCATGATCTCGCCGGCCGAGTTCATTCCCGTCGCCGAGGAGACCGGGCTGATCACCGAGCTTGGCGAGTGGGCGCTCGCAACCGCATGCGCGGAAGCCGCGACCTGGCCGGATCACGTCAAGCTCGCCGTCAACGTCTCGCCGATCCAATTCAGAAGCCGCGCGCTGGCGTTGAAGGTCGCCGGCGTGCTGGCCTCGTCCGGCCTCGCCGCCAACCGGCTGGAACTCGAGATCACCGAGGCGGTGCTGATCCGCGACGACGAGACGGCGCTGGCGATCCTGCATCAATTACGGGCGATCGGCGTCCGGATCGCGCTGGACGACTTCGGCACGGGCTATTCATCGCTGAGCTACCTGCAGCGATTCCCGTTCGACAAGATCAAGATCGACCGCTGCTTCATCAACGACATCGTCGAGGCCGACGGATCGTCGCCGATCGTGAATGCGGTGGTCAACATCGCCAGCGCGCGCAACATGACGACGACTGCCGAGGGCGTCGAAACCGACGCGCAGCGCCAAGTCCTGCGCACGCTGGGCTGCACCGAAATGCAGGGCTTCCTGTTCAGCGCGGCGAAGCCCGCCGAGGCGATCGCCAAGCTGCTGCATGCGGCTCCCGATCCCCTGACCGCTGTCGCCTGACGGACCGCGGCGCGGACGCCGTGTCGGTTCAAGCCCTTCGCCCATCGATGGAACCGGGGTTGCGCAACTGCGCATCCCGCTTTGAACGCGGCCGCGAACACTCCCGATTGACTTCTGGTCGACCGATGCCAGACTTCACGAAAATTCCGGGATGGAGACGTCGCGATGGACCTCGCCCGAAGCCATGTGGAGCGCGTGCTGTCGGTCGCCGATAACGCGGCGTCGACAGATGGCGAACCGCGCATTGCAACCTCGTGGCGGCGCTGCCTGGTCCACCACAAGCTCGACCCGGCCCGGCGCGGGCCGCCGCGCACGCTGACGCACTCCGAGCTGAAGACTTTCGCCGCGCCGCTCGACGAGACGATCCGTCTGGCAATGCCCGAACTCGACGATCTGTTCCGGATCGTCCGCGTCGCCGGCTATTGCGTCAACTTCGCCGACACGCATGCGACGATGCTGGTCAGCCGCCTTCCGGACGGTGAGGCGGCCACGCTGCTGCGGGAATGGAAAATCTACACCGGCTCGGTCTTCGCGGAGGCGGATGAGGGTACCAACGGCGTCGGCACCGCGCTCGCCGAACAGCGGCCGATCCTCGTGCATCGCGACGAGCATTTCCGCGAGCAATGGTCGCGCTTCAGTTGCGCGGTCGCTCCGGTCTTCGACCACGATGGGCAACTGGCCGGCGCCCTGAACATTACCTCGTGCCGCGCCGACCTCGACCGCGCCGCGCATCAGCTCGCACTCGCCGTCACCGTGCAGGCGGCCCGCCGCATCGAGGAAACCCTGTTCCGCTCGCACTTCCATACGGCCTGGATCGCGACCCTGCCGAACGGCGACAGCGGCAACGGCGGCCTGGTGGCCTTCGACGGCGATCAGCGCGTTCTCGGCGCGAGCCGCGCCGCGCGGCAGACCCTGGGACTGTCCGACGCCCAGCTCGCGCGCGGCTCCGCGCTCTCGCGGTTCATCCAGATAAGCGCCGATGCGCTCCGCTCGCCTGATACGGCGCAACCGTTCAGGCGCAGCGATGGCGCGCCCATGGGGCGAGGTCAGGTCAGCGCGCCGGCTCGGATCGCCAGACAAGCGCGACCCGCTCCGGATTCCCGGCACACCGCCGATCGTCGTACCGCCGCGCTGACACGTTTCGCTGGCGGCGATCCTCGTCTGCAGCAGGCGGTCCAACGCCTCATGCGGATTGCCGATCAGGACATCCCGGTCCTGCTGCACGGCGAAACCGGCAGCGGCAAGGACATGCTCGCACGCGCGATCCATGCCGCAAGCGGCCGTAACGGCGGACGCTATGTCGCGCTCAATTGCGCCGCCATGCCGGAAAGCCTGATCGATGCCGAACTGTTCGGCTATGAGGGCGGCGCCTTTACCGGCGCGCGGCGTGACGGATCGAGGGGCCTGATCGTGCAGGCCGACGGCGGCACGCTGTTCCTCGACGAAATCGGCGACATGCCGCTCGCCCAGCAGACCCGCCTGCTGCGCGTGCTGGAAAATCGCGAGGTCTGGCCGCTCGGCGCCTTGAAGCCGGTTCCGGTCGACATTCGCCTCGTCAGCGCCACCCATCGCGATCTCGACGCCATGGTGGCAAGTGGCGGCTTCCGCGCCGACCTGTATTACAGGCTGCGCGGCATGCAGGTCGAACTGCCGCCCTTGCGCGAGCGTGCCGACAAGACCGAAGTGATCGCCCGCATTGCAGCCGAGGAAGCGCCGCGGACGCGCCTCTCGCAGGACGCCTGGCAGGCGCTGACGGCGCATCCGTTCCCGGGCAACGTGCGGCAGTTGCGGCATGTGCTGCGGCTCGCCGCCTGCACGGCCGAGAACGGCGTGATTACCGAGGCCGACCTCGACCTTCCGCCGTTCGGCAACGGCTTGGGCGAAAAACCCGCCGCGGATTTCGAAACGGCGGAACGCAACGTCATCACCGAAGCGCTACGCGTTCACCACGGCCGCGTCACGGACGCCGCGCGGGCGCTCCGCATTAGCCGCGCCACGCTCTACCGGAAGATGAAGACGCTGAAGATCGGACCGGCGGGACATTGAATCGCTACACCGACATCGCAATTCCGGTTGGCGTCAGCCGCACTCACTGCGTCATGGCCGGATTTATTCCGGCCATGACGCATAACTCATGATGCAACTCGACGACAACTCGTCATGAAAACCCGCTCCAGATCATCTTGCGCGACGCGAGGTCGCCGAGCGTGACCGGCTCGCGCATGGCCTGGACATCGTGAAAGGCGCTGCGCAGATAGACCAGCGGGCGCGCTTCGGCACGGAAGGCAACGTTCTGGACGTCGCCGATGAACACCGAATGGGTTTTGGTTTCGAACGTCTCGCGCAGGCTGCAATCGAACGATACCAGTGCGTCCTCAAGCACCGGCGCGCCGGTCACGGCCGCCGTCCACTGACCGAAGCCGAAACGGTCATCGCCGTCGACGCCCTTCTGGCCGCTGAACGTCAGGGCCAGCGCCATCTGGTCGTGGGTCAGGAAATTGACCGCGAAACAGCGCTCTTCCAGAATACGCGGATTGGCGCTGGCATTGTGATTGACGCACGCCAGCAGCGACGGCGGATCGTCCGACAGCGAGCACACCGCCGTCACGGTCAGCCCGGTGCGGCGGCCCTGCTGGCGACCTACCGTGACCAGCGCCACCGCGCCCGCGCAATGACGCATCGCCTGCTTGAAATTTTGGGGATCCATTGGCTGTTGTTCTCACTTTCGGCGAATGGCGGAGCCGACCGTCTTGTCTCAACGGACAATTCGGTCGTCACCCTGAGGTGACCGCATCTTGCGGCCCTCGAAGGGTGTGGCCGCCCTCCCTCGAGGCTCGCGCCTTGCGGCGCTCGCACCTCAGGATGACGGCTCCCACCTATCTGACGATTGAACCGCGCTTTCGCAAGAACACGGGAAACAAGCTACGCCGCCTTCGCCGCCCCGGCATTGAGATGCTTGAGGCGCGGCAGCACCTCCTGCTTCAACAGCCGCAGCGAATTGTGCCAGGCCTCCGGCTTGTGCTTGTAGTCGAAGCCGAACACCAGCAGCGTGCCGAAACCGCCGACTTCGTCATAGATCTTCTCGATCTTCTCGGCGACGGTGGTCGGCGAACCGACGATCCAGTTGTGCTTCGCGCAATACTCTGCGGTGACGTCGCTGTCGGGCACATCCGGCTTGTGCTTCAGGTAGTCCTTGAAGCCGAAATGGCCGAGCAGTTGCAGGAAGTATTCGGTCATCATGCGGCCCATCATGTCGCCGACCGACAGCCGCCACGCTTCCTCGTCGGTGTCGGCGACAAAGACCTCGCGCACCATGCGCCAGTCCTGCCGGCTCGGCTTGCGGCCGGTCTTGGCGGCGCCGGCCTCCACCGATTCCCAGTGGCTCGACACGTAGGCCGGGTTGAGGTTGAGGCTCATGGGAATGAAGCCGCGCTCGCCGGCGAGTTTCAGCGTATCCGAGCCCTTGCTGAGTCCTGCGACGCCGATCGGCGGATGCGGCGCCTGCACCGGCTTGATGTGGGGTTTCAGGAAATCGAACATCACCTCGGGCTTGGTCACCGTCCAGTACTTGCCCTTGTGAGTCCACGGCGCATCCTCGGTCCACATCTTGAGGATGATCTCCAGCGCCTCGCGGGTCATGTCGCGGTTCTGGCCGGACATGCCGTCGACGTTGAACATCGCCCAGTCGCTGGGAAGGCCGGAGGCCGCCACGCCGAAATTGAGGCGGCCTTGCGAAAGATGATCGAGCATCGCCACGCGGTTGGCGAGTTCGGCCGGATGATGATACGGCAGCAGGAAGCCGCCAGGGCCGAGGCGAATGTTTTTGGTCTGGCGGATGGCTTCGACCAGCAGCAGGTCGGGCGCGGGATGCGGCTCCCACGGCGCGGTGTGATGCTCGCCGACCCAGGCTTCCTGATAGCCCAGTTCGTCGCACCAGCGCAGAACCTGCAGATCCCAGTCGTGGCCTTCCTTCAAGCCGCACTCCGGCGGATGCGAAGGCATGGTGAAATAACCGATCTCCATGGCGTGTCCTCTCCTTGACGGTTTCATCGCAACGCGTCTTGCGCGCGTTATCGTGAGCCCGAGCAAGCGCCATGCCAATGGCAATTTTCCGGCAGGCGCGCACCATGCGGCATCGCCTTGCGTCGAATGTCTTCAACCTGCGGCCGACTGTGGCGGCCTCGTCCCACGGTTGCGACACCGTGTCCCGGATATGAGACACGGCCTGACGCTGATTTTGCGCTGCAGCGCCGATTCGTGCGGTGATCCATAGCCTCGCGCCCGGTCTGGACGGAGCGCTGCAATCCGATAAGCTGCCGGGGCACGGCATAAAAAATTATCAAAGGGACGGAAACTGTGACGCGCAAAACACCACGTATGTTTGCACTCGCCGCGGCTGCCATCAGCCTCGTCTACACGGCATCTCCTGCGCTTGCCCAGCAAAAGACGCTCACGGTCTGGTGGGGCAAGGGCTTTTACAAATCCGAGGACGACGCGCTCCTCGCCGCGATCAAGAAGTTCGAGACCAAGACCGGCATCAAGGTCGAACTATCGCAATACGCCATCCAGGACATGATCCCGAAGACGGTGGCCGCGCTGGATTCAGGCACGGTGCCGGATGTCGCCTATTCCGACACTTATGATGTGCAAGCCGGCGGCAAGTGGGCCTACGAGGGCAAGCTCGAGGATCTCTCCGACATCCTGCTTCCCATGAAAGACAAGTTTGCGCCGAACACGCTGGAAACGGCCTATCTCTATAACGACAAGACCAAGAAGAAGGGCTACTACGGCTTTCCGCTGAAGCAGCAGACCATGCATGTGCAGATCTGGAGCGACATGCTGGAGCAGGCGGGCTTCAAGGTCAGCGACATTCCGACCAAGTGGGCGGATTACTGGTCGTTTTGGTGCGACAAGGTGCAGCCGGCCTACCGCAAGGCCACCGGCAAGCGGGTTTACGGCATCGGGCAGCCGATGGGCGTGGAATCCACCGACTCATTCCAGTCGTTCTACACCTTCATGGATGCCTACAACGTCAATCTGGTGGACGACAACGGCAAGCTGCTCGTCGACGATCCCAAGGTGAAGCAGGGTCTTGTCGGCGCCCTGAAGGACTATACCGACATCTATCTGAAGGGGTGCACGCCGCCGTCATCGACCACTTGGAAGGATCCAGATAACAACGTTGCCTTCCACAATCGCACGACGATCATGACGCACAACTTCACGATCTCGATCGCGGCGAAGTGGTATGAGGATTCGACAAACCCCTCGTTGACGCCGGAGCAGCGCGCCGCCGCCAAGAAGGCTTACGACGAAACGATCCTGACCACGGGCTTTCCGAACAAGCCGGACGGCAGCAAGCTGGAGTATCGCTCCGACGTCAAAACCGGCGTGATCTTCGCCGCCGCCAAGAACAAGGCCGAGGCCAAGGAATTCGTCAAATTCCTGCTGCAGGAGGAAAACCTCCAGCCTTACGTCGAAGGCGCGCTGGGCCGCTGGTTCCCCGTCACCAAGGCCGGGCAGGCCAGCCCGTTCTGGCAGGCCGACCATCACCGCCGCGCGGTCTACGCGCAGTTCACCGGCGGCACCCGGCCGTTCGATTTCGTGAAGAACTACAAGTTCACGATTCTGAACAACGAGAATGCCTGGGCTAAGGCCATGAACCGCGTCGTCAACGAGAAGGTGCCTGTCGACAAGGCGGTGGATGAACTGATCGCCCGCATCAAGCAGGTGGCGGGATAAAACCGAACGATAAACTGATATGCGCTCCCGCCGACGCGGGAGCGCATCCGCCATATCGATCGAGCCAGGGCGCATGACAGCAACGACCTTCGCAAGCGATGGCAGCGCTATTCCCCATGGACCGCTTGCGGCACGGCTGACCGTGCCGCAGGTGTGGGGCCTGTTGCTGCTCGTGCCCTATCTGCTGGTGTTCCTGGCATTCGTGGTCTACCCGATCGGCTACGGGTTCTGGCTCGCCCGTCATCCGTCGAGCTACGTTGCGCTCTACCACGATCCGGTCTTCGCGCGCGCCGCGGTCAACACGCTGATCTTCCTGGTGATCGGCATCAACCTCAAGATGATCGTCGCGCTATTCCTGTCGGGCTTCTTTATTCAGGCACGGGCCTGGATCCGCTGGCTCTCGGTGTTGTTCATCTTGCCCTGGGCCGTGCCATCGATCCCGACCATTCTGTCTCTGCGCTTCATGCTCAATCCGGAATGGGGCGTGGTCAACCAGATCATCTTCAACCTCACCGGCGATGACGGGCCGAACTGGCTGAACAATCCCACGATCGCGCTCAGCATGGCGATCGCCGTCCATATCTGGAAATCGCTGCCGTTCTGGACGCTGATCCTGATGACGGGGCGGCTCGCCATCCCGCAGGATTTATTCGAAGCCGCCTCCGTGGACGGCGCGAGCTGGTGGCAGAAATTCCGCTACGTGACATGGCCATCGGTGCAAACGCTCTACATCACCTGCACGCTGCTCTCGATGATCTGGACCCTCGGGGATTTCAACAGCGTCTATCTTCTGACCGGAGGCGGGCCGGCCGATCTCACGCATGTGCTGTCGACGCTCGGCATCCGCTATCTCCGGCTCGATCAACTCGATCTCGCGATGGCGTCGATCGTCTGCGCGATGCCGCTGGTGCTGCCGCTGGTGTATTTCATGATGAAACGGTTGTCGCGATGAAGCTGCCGACCCTGCGCGAGATCGGAACCGAAGCGCGTCTGCTGCTGATCGGCATCCCGGTGCTCCTCTGGACCCTGATCCCGATCTACAACCTGTTCCGTTTCTCGATCTCACCCAAGGAGGAAGCGCTCTCGGGCAAGCTGTGGCCGGACCATCCGACGCTGCAGAACTTCAATATCGTGTTCCACCAGGGGCACTACTTCCTGCGCGATTTCTGGATTCAATTCTGGAATTCGATTGTCATCGCCGTGTCGGTCGGCGCGCTCACGCTGTTCATCGCCACGGCGGCCGCATTCGCCATCTCGCGCCTGCGCGTGCCGGGCGGACGCACGGTGCTCAATCTCGCGCTGCTCACCTACTTCATTCCGGCAGCCTTCCTCGCTGTGCCGATGTATCGCGCCATGGGCGTCTATGGACTGCTCAACAGCCAGTGGTCGCTGATCCTGGCCATGGTCACCATCGCGGCTCCCTATGCGATCTGGGTGCTGAAGCAGGCTTCGGACAAGCTGCCGGTCGAACTGGATGAAGCCGCCGTAATGGACGGCGCCTCGCCGCTGCAACTGTTCCGGCTGGTCTATCTGCCGCTGATGATCCCGTCGCTCGTGGCCATCGGCACCTATGCGATCCTGCTCGCCTGGAACGAATATCTCTACGCCTTCCTGTTGCTATCGAACGACCGCGACCTCACGCTGCCGGTGGCGCTCGGCAACTTTCTCGCGGCGGACGACTCTCCGTGGGAGCTTCTGATGACCACCGGCTTCATCTACGCGCTGCCGCCCGCTGCGATCTATTACGCATTCCGCCGCTATATGGTCGGCGGACTGACGGCGGGTGCCGTCAAGTCGTGAACGCCATCGGCAGCCGGCGGAAAACTGTTTCTGAATGTATCCATCGGCGCGCTTGGAACATTCAGCAACATTCCAGCCGCCGCGGCGCGCACGAATCGCCCGATAGTCAGAGCTCGATGCCCTCAAGCCGCAAGTTCGCGCCCACGTGACCGGAGTGAAACGGAACACGCCCTCCGCCAGCAATGCCGTCGGACCTGACGACTGGCAGCCCCGGCGCGTGCAGGAAACCCAGCTTGCGCAACTCGAAACCTGGCTCACCGCGCCGCCTCCCGGCGAGTCCACGACCGACGCCGAAATCCGGCGCGCGGTTCTCCTCCATGCGCTCGACCGGGGCGAGCAGGCACAGCAGGCGTTCATCGCCCTCCTGCGGCGCGAACCGACCAATTTCAGCGCCTTGAACGAGTTCGGCACGTTCCTCGTGAACACCGGGGCGATCGCGGCCGCATGCCGGGTCTACGCCGAGGCGATCGCGCATCACCCGGATAACCCGATGGCGCGCATCAACCTCGCCAACCTTCTGCTGCGCGCCAACAGCTATGCGGAGGCCCGCGAGCACTACGAGGCCGCGCTCCGCCTCGATCCCGAGCACCCGCAGGCGCATCAGGGCCTCGGCGCCGTCTTCGCCGACCTCGGCGACCGCGAGACGGCGCGGGCACATTTCAGCCGCGGCTTTCGCGGACACGCCATTTCGACGCAACCCTATCGCGGCAGCCAAGCGCCGATTGCGCTGCTGGAACTGGTCTCGTCGGGCGGCGGCAACATTCCGACCTCGGCTTTCCTCGACGACCGCGTCTTCCTGACGTCGGTGATCGTCGCGGACTATCTCGATCCGGCGTCGCCGCTGCCACCGCATCACCTGATCTTCAACGCGATCGGCGACGCGGATCTGTGCCAGCCTGCGCTCGCGGCCGCGGTCAAACTCGCCGCAGCCACGCCCGTGCCCGTCATCAACGACCCGCGCGCGGTCATGAAGACCGGCCGCATCGACAATGCGCGGCGTCTCAGCGGCATCCCCGGCGTGGTGACTGCGCGCACGACGGCAATCGCGCGTGCCGCCCTCATGGGGCCCGATGCCGCGGCGATCCTCGTCCGCCATGGCCTGCACTGTCCCTTGCTGCTGCGGTCGCCCGGCTTCCACACCGGCCGCAATTTCATTCGCGTCGACACCGTCGCCGACATGGCAACCGCAGCCCAAAACCTTCCCGGCGATGAATTGCTCGCGATCGAATATCTCGACGCGCGTGGCGCAGACGGCAGCGCGCGCAAATATCGCGTGATGATGATCGATGGCCAAATCCATCCGCTGCATCTGGCGATCTCGCGTGACTGGAAGGTGCACTACTTCACCTCGGACATGGCCGCGCGCCCGGATCACCGCGCGGAGGAGGCGGCGTTCCTCGCCAACATGCGCGCTGCGCTCGGCGCGCGGGCCGTGACGGCGCTCGAAGGCATCCGCGATGCCCTCGGGCTGGACTATTGCGGCGTCGATTTCGGCCTCGATCGCAACGGCGACGTGCTGCTGTTCGAGGCCAACGCCACGATGGTGATCGCCAGCCCGGACTCCGATCCGCGCTGGGACTACCGGCGCGTGGCCATCGACCGCATTCTCGAGGCCGTGACTGGCATGATTCGGCGCCGGGCTGCCGGACCAATGCTCAGCCGGCCAGCGTGAACTGCAGCACCAGTGTCCGCTGGATCAGCGAAAAATTATCGTCGGACACCAGCGTCAGAACGGTGTTGCCATCGGCGTCCACAAAGGCGTCCAGCCCTTCAAAATTGTCGATCTCCTGGCCGAGGTCGGCGGTAAAGATCGCGGGACCATCGACCAGCGCACCCGGCGCGACCGATGCGATCGCGATCCGCCGGATGCGAATGCCGACACCGTGCGTCAGCGAAAACTTCCGCTCAAGCACCAGCAGGTCGCCGGACGGCAGCAGGCAGGTGTCGCTGATATCGAAATCGTCGGTGCGCCGGATCGCGAATTGGCCCGGCGCAGGTCCGCCGATCAGGAACGCCATGATGTTGCGGTTGACGTCGAGGCCGCGTTCCGAGATCGCGATCAGCGTGCCGCCGAGCGGTTGGCCGCGCGGCACGAACACGAGGGATTCCAGCCCCCGGTTGTACGGCAGCTTGTGCACGGCGGGCGGCACCGGAACGGATTCGCCGCGCGCGCGCAAAAACCCCCTGCCGAAGTCGAACCGCAGGATTCTGTTCACGCGCTCGAGACCGACATAAACCAGCGATTCATCAATCGCCATCGACTCGCTGTCGAACCAGCCGCGCGCGGTGATCGGCCGCCCGTCAGGCCCGAGCATCGGCGCGGCCTCGACGTCGGCGAGCCCGGTCATTTCCTGCGACTTGTAGACGATGCGGCCGGTGAACCATGTGCCCTTGTCGCTCGCCGAGATGAACCGTTGGCCCTTCGGATCGAGTCGCAGGCTCGACAGTCCTCCGAAGCCGCGAAACGGCGAGGTCAGGATCAGGCCGCTGCGGAATTGCAGCGCGCCGAAGCGGGTGCGGGAGCGGTCGCGCAGATCGAAGGAGGCGATCGGCCGCGCGTTGACGGTGATCGACACCGGCGCGGGAGGCGCGAGGTCGTCGGGCGGCGGCTGCTTCGGCGGGTGCGTTGCGACTTGCGCGCGGGCCGTAGCGGGAAGCGACAAAAGACCGGCCGCGGTCAACATCAGGAGGCGGCGGCGATCGATCGACGGAACCATCAGCGGAAAGGACCATCTGTCGGCGACGTGTCCCGGATGCAGTGCGGCATTCTTATGCCGCGCTGCTGAGCCGGGACCGCCACAAAGGGCCGTCTGTGTAACGGACCCGGCTCAGCGATGCAACGCTGCACCGCGTCCGGGACACGACCGCAACCGATCCCTACGAATGCAGCCTGCGCGGCCGGCGCACCGGCGCGGCTGGGGCATTCTGGGTCTCGCTGAACAACTCGGCGAGCTTTTCAGTGATGGCGCCGCCGAGTTCTTCCGCATCCACAATCGTCACCGCGCGGCGATAATAGCGCGTGACGTCGTGACCGATGCCGATCGCGATCAGTTCCACCGGCGAACGGGTTTCGATCTCCTCGATGATCCAGCGCAGGTGCCGCTCGAGATAGTTGCCGGGGTTGACCGACAGCGTGGAATCGTCGACCGGCGCGCCGTCCGAAATCATCATCAGGATCTTGCGCTGCTCGGTGCGCGCCAGCAGCCGCTTGTGCGCCCAATCCAGCGCCTCGCCGTCGATGTTCTCCTTGAGCAGGCCCTCCCGCATCATCAGGCCGAGATTTTTTCGCGCACGGCGCCATGGCGCATCCGCCGACTTGTAGATGATGTGGCGCAGGTCGTTGAGGCGGCCCGGATTGAGCGGCTTGCCGGCGGCGAGCCACGCCTCGCGCGACTGCCCGCCCTTCCAGGCGCGCGTCGTGAAGCCGAGGATTTCCACCTTGACGCCGCAACGCTCCAGCGTGCGCGCCAGAATGTCGGCGCAGGTCGCGGCCACCGTGATCGGCCGCCCGCGCATCGAGCCGGAGTTGTCGAGCAGCAGCGTCACCACCGTGTCGCGGAAGGTCGCCTCCTTCTCGTGCTTGAACGACAGTGGCTGATAGGGGTCGATGACGATGCGCGACAGCCGCGCCGGATCGAGGATGCCCTCCTCGAGGTCGAACTCCCACGCCCGATTCTGCTGCGCCATCAGGCGGCGCTGCAGGCGATTGGCGAGCCGCGCCACGACCCCCTGCAGGTGCGCGAGCTGCTTGTCGAGATAGCCGCGCAGCCGCTCCAGCTCGTCGTGATCGCACAGATCCTCCGCCGCGATGATCTCGTCGAACTTCGGCGCGAAGGCATGATATTCCGGCCCGCGCGGCTCGTTGATGCCCTTGCTGTTGGGCCGCGTCGCTTCGCCCGGCGTCTCGTCGTCGCCGAGCTCGCCGTCGTCGAAGGTGTCGCTGGCGGACGCCTGCGCGCTTTCCATCGCGCTGTCCGACATCTCGTCGGCGGTCTGCTGCGCCTGATCGGCGCTCATCTCTTCGGCGGCATCGCCTTCGGGCGACCCTTCGGCTCCGGACTGATCGTTCTCACCCTCGCGGCTGTCGTCCTGGTTCTCGTCCTCCTCGGCCTCCGCGTTGGTATCATCGCCGAGTTCGAGTGCGTCCAGCAGATCGTGAACGGCATCGCCGAACCTCACCTGATCCTCGGTCAGGCTGTCGAGCCGGTCGAGCCGCGCCCCGATCTTGTCCTCAAGGAACGGCCGCCACAGGTCGACCATCTTGCGCGCGGCCGCCGGCGGCGCGAGGCCGGTCAGGCGCTCGCGCACCATCATCGCCAGCGCATCGGCCAGCGGCGCATCGGCGCGATCGGTGATCTCGTCGTACTTGCCGCGATGGAAGTGGTCGTCGAGCATCGCCGTGAGATTTTTCGCGACGCCCGCCATGCGGCGCGCGCCGATCGCCTCGACGCGGGCCTGCTCCATCGCCTCGAAAACCCCGCGCGCCTGCGGATTGCCCGGCATCAGCTTGCGATGCACTTTCGGATCGTGACAGGCGATCTTCAGCGCGATCGAATCGGCGTGTCCACGCACGATCGCGGCGTCGCGCTTGCTCATCTTCCGCGCCGGTTCCGGCAACCGCGCCTTGCCGGGCGATAACCCCGGCCGTTCGGCGGCAAAGCTCACTTCAAGCTCAGGGGCCTTGGCAATCGCACGCAGGCACGATGTCACCGCCCGCTTGAAGGGCTCGGTCGGCGCTTCCTTCGGTCCGGAACGGAACTTGTTGCTGGGTGGTGTGCTCATCGCGGTCTCGACCTCGAAGCATCTTTCTTATTCCTCCCCCTTGTGGGGAGGGTGGCGCATTGAGAGCGAAGCGAACAATGCGTCGGGTGGGGAACCATTATCGCCGCAGCAAAGACCCCACCCGGTCTCCGCTTCGCTCGACCGACCCTCCCCGCAGGGGGAGGGATACCTTGAGATCCTCGTTCAATTCATTTCCCGCAAGGGGAGAGGTGAAAGGATCAGCTCAGCGCCACGTTGACCGCCGATTCCGGCAGTTCGGCGTTGAAGCAGCGCTGATAGAACTCGGCGACCAGCGGCCGCTCGAGTTCGTCGCACTTGTTGAGGAAGGTCACGCGGAAGGCGAAGCCGAGGTCGCCGAAAATCTCCGCATTCTCCGCCCAGGTGATGACCGTGCGCGGGCTCATCACCGTGGAGAGATCGCCGTTCGCGAAGGCGTTGCGCGTCAGGTCGGCGAGCCGCACCATCTTGCCGACGGTGTCGCGGCCTTCAGCCGTCCGGTAATGCTTGGCCTTCGCGAGCACGATGTCGACTTCGTTGTCGTGCGGCAGATAGTTCAGCGTGGTGACAATGTTCCAGCGGTCCATCTGCGCCTGGTTGATCTGCTGGGTGCCGTGATAGAGGCCCGAGGTGTCCCCGAGGCCGATGGTGTTGGCGGTCGAGAACAGGCGGAACGCCGGATGCGGCTTGATGACCCGGCTCTGGTCGAGCAGCGTCAGGCGGCCCGAGGATTCCAGCACGCGCTGGATCACGAACATCACGTCGGGGCGGCCGGCGTCGTATTCATCGAAGCACAACGCCACGTTGTTCTGGTAGGCCCAGGGCAGGATGCCGTCGCGGAACTCGGTGATCTGCTTGCCGTCCTTGACCACGATCGCATCCTTGCCGACGAGGTCGATGCGGCTGATGTGGCTGTCGAGGTTGACGCGCACGCACGGCCAGTTCAGCCGCGCGGCGACTTGCTCGATGTGGGTCGATTTGCCGGTGCCGTGATAGCCGGTGACCATGACGCGGCGGTTCCTGGCAAACCCGGCGAGAATCGCCAGCGTGGTCGCCCGGTCGAAACGATAGTCCGGATCGACGTCGGGCACGTGCGGATCGGTCTCGGAATAGGCGGGCACTTCGAGGTCGCTCTCGATGCCGAATACCTGCCGCACCGACACTTTCATGTCCGGCATACGCGTCGGGGCTTCGGCTTTGGTCGTGGCGGCGGTCGTCATCAATCCTCCCAGGCTCGGGGCGCTCCCGAAACCAGAACTGCGAATGCTGCTGATGGGGTGCTCGGCGAAACCTACCAGAGAGCGGCGGTTGGCAGAAGCCCACCCCGGCATGAAAGTTCCATTGGAATTTCATTGAGATAAGTGCTTGCTGCGGTTTTTGGAAGGCTGCCCTGCGAATCGGGGCCGGCTTCCGCGAAATTTGATACGGCCGGGCAGATCGGCTCGGTTACATCGAACCCGGGACGTCTGGCGGCGTTGACTGCCGGCCCGGTCCGAAGAAAGGAAATTCGTGCCGTCCTTTGTCGAGCATCTGACCGGCCTTGTCGCCCACCACGCCGACTTGGCTTACTTGGCGGTCTTTCTCGCGGCGCTGCTCGAAGCTGTTCCGGTCGTCGGCTCGGTCGTTCCGGGATCGACCATCATCCTGGCGCTGAGCGCTCTGATCGGCGCCCGCCAACTGCATCTCATCCCTTTTCTCGGCGCCGCGATTTGCGGCGCCATCGCCGGTGACGGCGCCGCATTCTGGATCGGGCATCGCAGGCAACGTGAAATCCTGAATGCGTGGCCGATGTCGCGGTACCCCGGCCTGATCGCGCAGAGCGAGGCTTTTTTCCATCGCTACGGCACGCTTGCGGTGTTCTTCGCCCGATTCGTGGCGCCGGTCCGCGCCTTCGTGCCGCTGACCGCCGGCGCGCTCGACATGGCGCCGCGCCGCTTCTACACCATCAACATCACGGCGATCGTGCTCTGGGCCTGCAGCCACACCCTGCCTGGCGTGCTCGCGGTGTCGGTGTTCGAGCGCTACCGCCCGCTGATCCGCCACTACTGGTTTCCGGTGGTCATCGCCGCCGGCCTGATCGCCGGCATCGCTTTCTGGGCCATTCGCCGCTGCCGCGGGATCAATCGGCCGGTCAAGCCGCAGCGATCGCCGTGACGCGGCTCAGGCGCCGCGCACCACGGTCTTGAGGTAGTTGTACGCCTTGATGATCTCGATCAGGCGGTCTTCCGTCGAACGGTCGCCGCCATTGGCGTCGGGATGATGCTGCTTGACCAGCAGCTTGTAACGCGCCTTCACGGTCTCGAGCGTGGCGTCGGCGTCGAGCCCCATCACCTGCAGCGCCTTGCGCTCGGCGTTGAAGATTTTGCGGGTTTCAGGCTTGGCCTGCGATCCCGCGCCGGGGCCAGGGCGCCAGCGGCCCCGCCCGTTCAGTTCGCTAAACACGCTGAAGGGATCGATAGCGCCCTCAAGATCGACCTCGCCGGTCTTGCCTTTGCCCTTGGCACCGTTGGCGCCCATCTTCCAGGTCGGGCGATGGCCAGTCAGCGCATCCTTCTGATAGCGCGCCACCGCATCCGCATTCATGCCCTGGAAGAAATTGTAGGACTGGTTGTATTCCCGCACGTGGTTCAGGCAGAAGTGAAAATACTCGCGCTCGTTGCCGCGGCCTTTCGGCGCACGGTGCGATCCACGGTTCTCGCAGCCCGGCCATTCGCATGTGACCGCTTCCTCGCGCACGCGTGGCTGCTTCGCCGCGGCCTTGTTGGGCTTGATGCGAATGCTGTCGAAAAACTTGGATGAATCGATGGGCATGACAGTCTTTGACACCGCAACGTCGAACGCTTCAAGTCTTGACATCGCTTTTGTTGCGCCGGTTCACGCGCCATTGACGAGCGCGGCGGTTGAACGCTATCCCGCTCGCCATGAGCATGAAGAATATCATCACAAAGAAGTTGAGCGAAGCTTTCGCGCCGGAAAGCCTCGATGTCGTGGACGAGTCACATCTTCATGAAGGCCACGCCGGCCACCGTCCGGGCGGCGAGACGCATTTCAGGGTGTATATCGTATCGCAGGCGTTCGAAGGGAAGAGCCGAATCGAGCGCCATCGCATGATTCATGCCCTGCTCGCCGGGGAACTAGCCGGCGGCGTGCATGCGCTCGCAATCCGCGCGCTGACGCCGGACGAAAGCCGCGGCGCCTGACGCGGCAGGGCCCCGGCTACCGCGCCCGGGCCAGCGTGACTGACGGCGGCTCCCCAAACTGCTCCCGGTAGCTCCTGGAAAATTCGCCGAGGTGCCAGAACCCGTGGGCGAGCGCGCAGGCCTTGACGCTGATGTCGCCCTCACGCAGGCGCTGGCGCACCAGCCAGAGCCGCTTCAATCGCAGATAGCGATGCAGGCTGGTGCCGCGGTGCTCGCGCACGGCGTTGTGAAGCGTCCGGACCGACACGCCGACCTCGCGCGCGAGTTCGCCGCTGTAGACCGGACTCCGGAGATTGGCCGCGACCAGATCCTCGATCTTGCGGACGATCTCGAGCGATCGAGCCGTGTGCAGGGACATGTCCGGACGCGGCCGGGCCAGGCTGGCGAAGGCCTGGTCGATGGCCGTGAGCAGCGATTCCCGGATGCCGTCCGCCACGCCGGGCAGGTTCAGGTCGTCCGGAGAGGCGGAGGCGAATTCCAGCACGTCGAGCAAGAGCGCGCGCAGCCTTTGCTGGGCGGCGACCTCCATCGCGAAAATCGCGAAGTCGCGGCCGGGGTCGGGCCAGCCGCGATCCCGCACCTCCGGCATGAACATCAGCGATGCGAACTGCAGCGCGTCCTTTTCGAGCGCGGTATAGCCGCCGCCCCCGTGCCCGATGGCCAGGAACGTCACCTCGACCTTCCGCCCGTTCATCACCAGCGGCAGCCGATCATCCATCGCAAAGCCGATCGCGGTGCAGCCCGGGACAAGCTGCCCGTCGAGGATCCGTGGAAATGAACTGACGACATTGATGTTGCAGCCCGGAAGACTGAGGATGGCCTGCGTCGAGGAGATCCGCCGGGCCAGGGGCGTGAACTTGATCTGGACCTTCTCGACGGCTTGCCGGAAATCGTCGATGTCGTCGAAACGAAATATCCGCAGCGCGGACGATGGCAATAGATGGCTCATGATCTCAATCGATTTTCGTCAATCCACAAAGGATACCGTACGGATCATCGCCCGGCGCGGTATCCTCCGTGGGACTTCGTACCGCGTTCTGCGCATATCCGTTTGATCCGGCTCAGTTTCCCTGTGTTCTGCGGCGCATTTGCAAAATTTCGATACTGTTTTTACGGAACTTTAACCTGTGACTAAGTCGCCGGCGCGAAGATACCGGCGCCGTCAGGACAACCGCTTACGCAACGGAGCGTCAGGCGCCGACGGGTCGACGTCACAGGATCGCCATGTCCCAAACCGCCTCGCCAACCCTGATCGCGGAGCTCGAAGGCGCCGTCCGGAGCGGCTCGGCCGAGCGGCGCGTCCAGATGCTGCGGCGGGTGACCGACCTGTTCCTGTCCGATGCCGACCGCCTGAACGAAACCCAGATCGGCGTGTTCGACGAGGTGCTGAGCTGCCTGATCGAACAAATGGAAACCCGCGCCCTGGCGCAGCTCAGCGCCACCCTGTCCGACTCCCGTTTTGCACCAAAGGATGTCGTCCGCCAGCTCGCCTATCACGAGGAAGCCGCGGTGGCCGGGCCGGTGCTGGCAAAGTCGGTCCGCCTGTCCGAGAGCGATCTGCTTGAAATCGCGAACTCGCGCGGGCAGCAGCACCTGCTGGCGATCTCGACGCGGGAAACCCTCAACGAGTCGTTGACCGACGTGCTGCTGAGGCGCGGCGACGCCAGCGTCTCCCATGCCCTGGCGGGGAACGCGGGCGCGCGTTTCTCCGACTTCGGCTATTCCACCCTCGTTGAAAAATCCGGCGACGACGCCGACCTCGCGGAAAAGCTCGGGGGACGGCTGGATATTCCGCTCAGGGTTTTGCGCGACCTCCTGGCCAAGGCGACGGCGGCGGTCCGCGACCGGCTGCTCAAGGCGGCACCGCCCGACATGCGCGCGCGAATCCAGGAGGCCATTCAGGCCATCGCCGAAAAAATCGGCGCGGCCGCCGCTCCGGTCGACTACGCCCCGGCCGAAGCGATGGTCCTCGCCCTGAACCGGGCCGGGAAACTCGGCGACCAGGCCATCAACCGGTTCGCCGTCCAGGGCGAATACACCAACGTAATCGCCGCGCTCGCGCTGCTCTCGACCGTCACGCCGGCCGCGATCGAGCCGCTCGTCGGCAATCCCCGCCCCGACGGCCTGATCGTCGCCTGCAGGGCCGCGCGGCTGAACTGGTCCACCACCACCATGATCCTGCGCAACCGACCCGGCTGCCGGCCGATGTCGCGGCAGGAGATGGCGAACGGCAAGGACGTCTTCGACGCGCTCTCGCTCTCTGCGGCGCAACGCACGATCCGGTTCTGGTCCGCACGAGGTTCGGCTGAAAGAACCCACGCTCCCGACACCGCCGTTGCGAGATCGGACATCTGACGATGGCGTGGGGGAAAAGAAAGGCCGACCGGGTCGCGTTCTCGAACGGCTACGCCGTTCAGATGATGGGCATCGACGGAACGTGGCGGCGCCGGTGCGCCATACTGGACATCTCCGCCACCGGCGCGCGGCTTCTCGTCGAGGGCTCGATGGAAGGATTGAAGCTCGCCGAGTTCTTCCTGCTGCTGTCGTCGACCGGTCTCGCCTATCGCCGCTGCGAACTGGTCCGGGTCAACGGCGACGAGATCGGCGTAAAATTCTGCGAGGAAAAAGCGCGGCGCAAACCCGCAGGCACGCGCCGGGCCATGTCACCCTAGAGGCAAGTTGCATGCAACTCATCGCGTCGCGAACGTTATCGCAACCGGACGATTCATTCCCCGCGCCTTGCAAGGTCCGCGAAGTCCTTTTCCGCAGCGACCATGGCGGATTCATCCTGTATCGCCTGAGCCGCGCGGCGGCGTCCGACGCGGACGAGCGGCTCATTCGGCTGAACTCCCGCCAAGCGCTCATTTGGATCAATGAAGGAGTCGGGGCCGAACGGCTATCCGACCCGCTGGAAAATCATGACTGAAAGGAATTGCACCTTGAGCCGCGAAACTCCCAAAACGACGACGCAACAGGTCGAAGCCCCGCTTTGCGTCAACTGCCATATCCCGATGCGGCATTCCTGCACCGACGAGCCTACCTCGGGCGTCAAGGTCTTGGTCTATCAATGCGTCACTTGCGGCCGCACACAAAGCCTGGAGAGGGCCGCGGACTAACGAGCGCGGTTGTCTAGAACGCCGTCCCGGCTCTTGTCCGCTTTGACCCGGTGCTTTCCTCCGCTTCACGCGGCAACGGCTGGATGCGCAGCGCCGTGATGCGATTACGCTCGCGCCGCAGCACGCGGAAACGAAATCCGTGGAAGGTGAAACTCTGGCCACGCTCCGGAATCGAGCGCGCCTCGTGGATGACGAGGCCCGCGATCGTGGTCGCCTCCTCGTCCGGCAGATGCCAGTCCATGGCGCGGTTGAGATCGCGGATCGGCACCGAGCCGTCCACCACCACCGAGCCGTCCGGCTGCTGGCGCACGCCGGCGACCACCACGTCATGCTCGTCGGAAATGTCGCCGACGATCTCCTCAAGAATGTCCTCCAGCGTCACCATGCCTTCGACTTCGCCGTACTCGTCGACAACCAGCGCGAAGTGGGTCTTGCGGCGGCGGAACGCCTTGAGCTGCTCGGACACCGAACGCATTTCCGGCACGAACCAGGGCGGCAGCGCGATCGCGCTGGCGTCGATATGGCTCATGTCGCCCTCGGAGGCGCGGATCGCGCGCAACAGATCCTTGGCGTGCAGCACGCCGATGATGTTCTCCGGCTTGTCGCGCCAGAGCGGAATGCGGGTATATTCGCTGGCCAGCACCTCGCTCACCAGTTCCTCGGGCGGAAGATCGGCATTGATCGTCACCATCTCGGTGCGGTGAACCATCACGTCGGACACTTCCAGCTCGCGCAGGTCGAGCAGGCCGCCCAACATGTCACGATCCTGTTTCTCGACGCCGCCTTCGTGATGAATCAGGTCCACCGCGCCGCGCAGCCGTTCGGTCGGCGACAGGATCGGCTGGTTGGCGCCGATCCGGATGCCGAGCAGCCTGGTCAGGCCGCGCACCAGCTCCTCGACCACCACGAGCAGCGGCCCCAGCACCACCACGATCAACTGAATCGGGCGCGCCACGATCAGCGACACCCGGTCCGGCGCGTTGATCGCAATGGTCTTGGGCAACACTTCCGCGAAGATGACGACGAGAACGGTCATGACGCCGGTGGCATAGAGCACACCGATGTCGCCGAACCACGCCGTGAATACCCCTGTCGCCAGCGCCGACGCGCCGATATTGGCGATGTTGTTGCCGAGCAGCAGCGCGCCGATCATGCGCTCGCGCCGGTCCATCAGGGTCGCGACGATCCGCGCCTGGCCGCTGCCTTGATTTGCGAGGCGCATCATGCTGGCGCGCGACGCGCCGGTCAGCGCGGTTTCGCTCGCGGAAAAGAACGCGGAGACCAGAAGCAGGCCGACAACGACGGCGAACGAAATCCAGTCCATGACAGCGACAACCCTTGCATTCACTCACGTTCGTCATTGCGAGGAGCGAAGCGACGAAGCAATCCAGGTTTCATCTCGCGGCTTCTGGATTGCTTCGCTCAGTGAAAAATTGGCAAGAACCAATTTTGTCACGAGCTCGCAATGACGATCAGCAGTCCGTCTCCACCGATACCTTCGCGGCCAGCTTCCGTGTCAGAAAATCGCGAACCGTGGCCGGCTCGACGTCGGTCGACACCACGGCCTGACCGATGGCTTTCAGCAGGATGAAGGTCAGCCGCCCACGCTTCACCTTCTTGTCCTGCGCCATCAGCGCCATGAGGGCATCCGCGTCGGCAAGCCCCTCCTGTCTGGCGCCGGCGATGTCCTGCAACCGCGTCGGCAACCCGACGGCGGCGAGATGGCGCTGCACGCGCGCCGCGTCCGTGTCCGCGATCAGGCCGAGTTGCGCCGACAGCTCCGCGGCCAGCGTCATGCCGATCGCGACGCCCTCGCCGTGATAGAGCCGGTCGGAGAAACCGGTCGCCGCCTCCAGCGCGTGACCGAAAGTGTGACCGAGATTGAGCAGCGCACGTTCGCCGGTCTCGCGCTCGTCACGCATGACGATCGCCACCTTAGCGCGGCAACTGGTGGCGATGGCGTGTTCACGCGCCGCGCCGCCCTTGAATATCCCGGCGTGGTTCGCTTCCAGCCAGGCGAAAAACGGCTCATCGCCCAGCACGCCGTACTTCGCGACCTCGGCGTAACCGGCGCGGAATTGGCGCGGCGACAGCGTATCCAGGACCGCGGTGTCCGCGACCACGAGGATCGGCTGATGAAACGCGCCGACGAGATTCTTGCCCTGCGGCGAATTGATGCCGGTCTTGCCGCCGACGGAGGAATCGACTTGCGCCAATAGCGATGTCGGCACCTGCACGAAGTCGAGGCCGCGCCGCACCACCGCCGCCGCAAAGCCTGCGAGATCGCCGACCACGCCGCCGCCGAGCGCCACCACGAGATCGTTGCGCTCGATCTTGGCGGCGATCAATCCCTCGCAGACGAATTCGAATCCTTCGTAGCTTTTCGAGACCTCGCCTTCGTCGATGACGATTCGCGATGTGGCGATGCCGGCATCCTGCAACGCCACTTCGGTACGCGTCAGCCAGTGGGTCGCGACATATTTGTCGGTCACAATGGCCACGCGCGCGCCCGGCCGCAGCGCCGCGATCCGCCGGCCGAGCGAGGACAGGATGTCGCGGCCGATAACGATATCATAGGCGCGGTCGCCCAGCGCGACATCGACGGTGATCGGCTCGGATGTCTTCAACGGCACAGTCATCACGCGAGGCCAAATCCTTGTTGAGGTCCTGGTGGAGGCGCCGCGGCGGGATGGCGGCACAATCGGTCATGGAGATGTTCGACGCATTCGTCGACGATCTTCTCGTGCGGCACGTCGCGCGAGGCGATCGTGAGATCCGCCAGTTGATAGACTGGCTCGCGCTCGGCGAGAAGCCGCGCAATCGTCGCGGCAGGGTCCGGCGTATGCAGCAGCGGGCGGTCGGCGCGGCGCTTCACGCGCCGCAGGATCACATCCGCCTCCGCCTTCAGCCAGATCGACACCGCGCGGTCGCGGATCCGCTCCCGCGTCTCCTCGCGCATGAAGGCCCCGCCACCGGTGGCGAGAACCACCGGCCCTCCGCTCAGAAGCCGCGCGATGACCCGCGCTTCGCCATCGCGAAAGTGCGGCTCGCCATGAGCCTCGAAGATTTCCGGAATCGACATGCCCGCAGCGGCTTCGATCTCGATGTCCGCGTCGACAAACGGCAGCGCCAGCCGCGACGCGAGCCGCCGCCCGACGGTCGATTTACCCACCCCCATCATCCCGACAAGCACCAGTGAGCGCCCCCTGAGCGCCGCGACGATCGCGGCCTCCGGGGAGGCTCCGGCGCATGCCGGGGAGGCGGATTGGGACATCGGTGAATACCTCTGCGGAGGACGATTGTGGCAACGTCCTTCAGCTATACTACTCCCGTCGCGGGCGTTGCCAGAGACTCTTGCACCGGCGCGGCGAACATGGTCGTACTTTCCCGGGCGCGCTGCCCAAATCATTAACACCGCCGAGCCGTCGCCATGCCCAGCCTGTTCCGCTTCCTAACGGTCGTCGCGATCATCGGCGGCATCGGCTACGGCATGGTTTTCGCGCTGGCCAATTTCGTCCACCCAAAGCCGCGGGAAATGACCGTCACCATCCATCCGGACAAATTTCTCAAGAATTAGCTGCTAGTACCACCTATCTGAAGCTCCTGCACCGCAAGCGGCGAGTCCCGTCCAGGAACTTCAGATAGAAAGCGGTACTGGAATTATGGTTTTGCTAGTCCCTTTGCTTTCCGAAGGTCGTTAAGCAGGTGTGGCGATGGATCACGAACTTCGGAAAGTGGGTACTGGCCTCGGCGGCATGAAACCCGACAAGACGTCCGATGCGCGGCTGACGGGCCTGTTCCTCGACATGCTGGCGGCCGAACAGGGTGCCGGCGGCAACACTCGCGACGCCTATCGCCGCGACCTCGAGGACTGCGCGCAATTTCTGGCGCGCAAGGGTGAGAATTTTACATCGGTCACGACCGCCGTGTTGCGCGACTATCTCGGCGACCTCGACACCCGAGGCTTCAAATCGTCGAGCGTGGCGCGGCGGCTGTCCGCGATGCGGCACCTGTTTCGCTTCCTGCTCAACGAGCGAATCCGCGACGACGATCCCGCCGCGATTCTCTCGGGCCCGAAGCGCGGACGCGGCCTGCCGAAAGTGCTCTCAATTGCGGATGTCGATCGTCTGCTGGCACGCGCGAAGCAGGACATCGATGCGCCCGGCGCTTCACCCGCGCAGCGGCTGCGCGCCGCGCGGCTCTATTGCCTGCTCGAAGTGCTCTACGCCACCGGCCTGCGCGTCTCCGAACTTGTCGCGCTGCCGCTCTCCGCCGCACGGCGCGACGCGCGCATGATCGTGGTGCGCGGCAAGGGCGACAAGGAACGGCTGGTGCCGCTCAACGAGGCCGCGCGCACGGCGATGGTGGACTATCTCGCTGTTATCGCCGAACAGCGCGAAGCCGCCGGCAAGAAAGCCGCCGCTACGAAATGGCTGTTTCCGTCGTTCGGCGAGAGCGGCCACCTCACCCGCCAGCATTTCGCCCGCGACCTGAAGGAACTCGCGGCTGCCGCCGGCCTTGCCCCGCGGCTGGTCTCGCCGCATGTGCTGCGCCATGCCTTTGCCAGTCATCTGCTGCACAACGGCGCCGACCTCCGAATCGTGCAGACGCTGCTCGGCCATACCGACATTTCAACCACGCAAATCTATACCCACGTCGTCGAGGAGCGGCTGAAGAGCCTGGTACGTGACCTGCACCCGCTGGCGGACGGAAAAAGCTGAGCCGCGCATTCAACGCATGCGCGCCAGCACGCCGTCGCGCTTGATCGCCACATGCCAGATCACGGCCAGAATATGCAGCGCGACGACACCGACGATCAGCCACGCCGTCTTGTCGTGCAGCCACTCGCCCCAGCGCGCAAGCTCCATGTCGTGCGGCAGCAGGCGCGGCCACTGAAACAGACCGAACCACGGCAGCGAGTAACCACCGGCGGCTGAAAACATGTAGCCGGTGATCGGCATCGCCAGCATCAGCGCATACAAGGCCGCATGGGCCGACCGGCTCGCCAGATGCGTTCGCCACCCCAGCGCCTCGCGATAGGGCGGCTCGCCCCGGAACAGACGGTAGGCGATACGCAGCACGGCCAATGCAAGCACCGTGAGACCGAGCGATTTGTGGATTTCCAGCAAACCTTGCCGCGGCTGATGCCCGGCGGGAAGATAGGCCGAGACAATGCCGAGCCCGATCGCAAGCAGGATCATTACTGCCATCGACCAATGCAGCACGCGCTGCAGACCATCGTACCGAAAGCGTGTCGCGGAGTCAGACTCCACCGTATGATTTGCCATGGCGATCAGCGAGATTCCGGGTTTCGGCGCTATCAAGCAAATCGAGACTGACGAGGACAGTCACGGCTGCGCGAGATCGTTTCGGAAGAGCACGGCAGCCGTAAAAGACCATGCCATGGCAACAATCCCGGCTGCGATTGTTGCGGTTAACGCGGCCCCAGACACCGCTTTGGAAAATCAAACCATTGATTTGAAAGACTTATCCATGTCCCGCGACTTGACTATGGCCTCATTTGACTCGAAAAGCCTGCGAGTCCAGTTTCGGCCGCCGCCCGCCACTCTTTCGATTTGGCGTCGGCGGCCCAATATTTGGTGTGATGCCGGATCCCATGCGCAGTTACCTCGATTTCGAAAAGCCCGTCGCCGAACTCGATTCGAAGATCGACGAATTGCGCACGCTCGCCGCGTCGGGCAGCGACATCGGCGCGGAGATCGCCGGCATCGAGGATAAAGCAGCGCAGGCGCTGAAGGATCTCTATGACAACCTGACGCCATGGCAAAAGACTCAGGTGGCGCGCCACCCGCAGCGGCCGCATTGCATCGACTACATCAAGGCGCTCATCACCGAATTCACGCCGCTGGCCGGCGACCGCAAGTTCGGCGAGGACGAAGCCCTGATCGGCGGCTTCGGCCGCTTCCGCGGCGACAGCATCTGCGTGATCGGCCAGGAGAAAGGCGCCTCCACCGAAAGCCGGCTGAAGCACAATTTCGGCATGGCGCGCCCTGAAGGCTACCGTAAGGCAGTCCGGCTGATGGAGATGGCTGATCGCTTCGATATTCCCGTGCTGTCACTTGTGGATACGGCCGGCGCGTATCCGGGCATCGGCGCGGAGGAACGCGGCCAGGCCGAAGCGATCGCGCGCTCGACCGACGCGTGCCTCTCGCTCGGCGTTCCCAATGTCGCTGTCGTTATCGGCGAAGGCGGTTCCGGCGGTGCCATAGCCATCGCGACCGCGAACCGCGTGCTGATGCTGGAACACGCGATCTACAGCGTGATCTCGCCGGAAGCCGCCTCCTCGATTCTTTGGCGCGACAGCAGCAAGGCGCAGGAGGCCGCCACCAACATGAAGATCACGGCGCAGGATCTGCTGCGATTCGGCGTGATCGATACCATCCTCAAGGAGCCGGCGGGCGGCGCGCATCGCGACCCCGGAACCGTGATCGCAGCGACCGGCGATGCCATCGCCGAAGCCCTCGACGACCTGCGCAACTTCGACCGCGACACCATCCGCAAGCAGAGGCGGCAGAAGTTTCTCGAGATCGGACGCAAGCTTGGTTGACGTCCGCCCACGACGGGGTTCCTTGCGGGTGCATGAATTGCGGCTTTTTCCGGGCATCCGCCAGGCGATTTTACCCGGCGGAAACAACGATTTAGCCTCTGTTCACCATGGCGGCCGAGACCGTCCTGTCCGATCCTGAGCGGCTTGCGACAAGCCCCCCTTTAAGGATAATATTTTATTCAATGGCTCGGGGGCATGGCGCCATGATGTGGGGTGCGGGCTTGCCTTCCGACCGCGGAGTTTCATCTTGATCCATCGCAGACTCATGCGCGCGGTCGCGATGTCAGCCGTCCTGCTGGCAGGCGGGCTGCTGGCCGGCTGCAACAGCGATGACGTCTCGCTCGCAAGCAACGCCAAGGCCAATCAGCCCGTTCCGCCGAAGCTCGTCGCGGCCATGAACGAAAAGGACATGGATCTGCAGTCGCCGATCCTGATCCGCCTTTTCAAGACCGAAGCCGTGCTTGAAGTCTGGAAACAGAATCGCTCCGGCCAGTTCGCGTTGCTCAAGACCTATCCGATCTGCCGCTGGTCCGGCGATCTCGGTCCGAAAGTCCGCGAGGGCGACCGGCAGGCGCCCGAGGGTTTCTACAGCATCACGCCGGCGCAAATGAATCCGCGCTCGGCCTATTACCTGTCCTTCAACACCGGCTATCCCAACGCCTTCGACAAATCGCTCGGACGCACCGGCTCCGAACTGATGGTGCATGGCGACTGCTCCTCGCGCGGCTGCTACGCGATGACCGATGAGCAGATCGCGGAAATCTATGCGCTCGGCCGCGAAGCCTTCTTCGGCGGCCAGCGCGAGTTTCAATTTCAGGCTTATCCGTTCCGGATGACGCCCTTGAACATGGCGAAGCATCGCAACAATCCGAACATGCCTTTCTGGAAAATGATCAAGGAAGGCAACGACCACTTCGAGGTCACGCACCAGGAGCCCAAGGTCGAGTTCTGCGAACACAAATACGTCTTCGATCCCGCCCCTCCGCCCGGCTCGACCAAGCCGCTGGTGTTCAACGCTTCGGCAAAATGCCCGGCCTATGTGGTGCCGGAGGAGATCGCCGGCCCGGTGCGCGAGAAAGAGGCGCGTGACGACGCCGAGATGGCGAAGCTGGTCGCCAAGGGAACGCCGGTCGCCCGGCTCAATACCGGCATCGACGGCGGCATGAACGGCGTGTTCGCCGCGAAAATTCCCGACGGCCAGACCGGATTGTCGGATCCGATCGACCCCAAGATGCGCATCGCCGCCTATTCGCCGGCGCCCGGCACCATTCCCCCGGACGTGAACCCGCCGCGCGATCCCGCCGCGAGCGTTGCCGTGCAGGAGCCGGAGCCCGTGGTGCCTGCCGCGAGCAAGCCGTCGACGCTGTTCGCTTCCACAGCGCCGAGCGGGCGGTCGGACAACATCTTCCGCAGCTTTGCCCACAAGCTCGGGCTCGGAACCGCCGACACCACGGCCACGACAGTTCGGCCGCCTGCCGTCGTTGCCGCGCAGCCAAAGGTGATCGAGCGGAAGCGAACCGCACCGCATCGTCCGATGGTGGCCGCGAAACCTGCGCCGAAGCCAGAACATGCGCGACAGGTCGCGGCGGCGCGCCCGCCATTCAGGCCGGCCAACACAGCAGATCAAGTCACCTCGGCAGCCGCGCCTGCGGCCGGGACAGGCACGATCGCCGGTGCCGCGCCGGTGGTTTCGTCGAGCTCGTT